>NZ_JBCOIQ010000029.1:0-17678 GCF_040926185.1 Collinsella aerofaciens | reverse complement strand
TTCCGGACATGCCGTCCTCCGATCTTCCGGGGCCGGCCGGTCCGGCCCTCAGGGTATCGGGTTCCCACATTCATCCGTACATGTGCGGATGAATGTGGGAGGTGTTCGGATGAAGTCGATAATCAAGGCCACCACAAAGGGGACAGGCACCTTTGTGGTGGTTTTGCTCGTGTGGATGACTCGGGTTACAATACGCCTGACATATCGTTCCCTTCTCCGGATGGGGACAGCGCAAGCGTTCTTGTGACGGCACCGTAGGACTTTGAAGGTGGCCGTTGTAAGGGCGCTTTTTGTTTAGGCGCCCTCACTCGGGCGCGCACAATGAAGGGAGAGCGTATGAAGAGCTTTATTGCCGAGGATTCATTCTGGGAGCTGTTTCCGCAGGCAGCGGTCGGTGTTGTGGTCGTGGAGGGCATGAAGCCCACGGCTCAGATTCCTCAAGAGGACGTGGATGCGATTGCGGCGTTGCTCGACCGCGCCAATATCGATGCGGAGCGTCATCTGACCAGCGACACTATCAGCGAGAACGCACCGGTCAAGGCATGGCGCGAGGCCTATCGTCTGTTCAAGACCAAGAAAGGCGCGCGCTGCTCGATCGAGAACTTGCTCAAACGCGTGCTCAAAGGCAAGCCGGTGGGCCACATTACGCCCGCGGTGGATATTAACAACACGGTGTCGCTGACCTACGCGCTGCCCGTGGGAGGCGAGGATCTGCATGCGATCGAGGGGGACCTTCGCCTGAAGGTGACCGACGGTGGCGATGCGTTCTTGCCGCTTGGCGAGGAGGCGGACGATCCGACGCTGCCCGGCGAGCTCGCCTACATCGACGATGCGGGCGCTGTGTGCCGCTGCTGGAACTGGCGCGACGGCGTTCGCACGGCGCTGTCCGATGATTCGGCCGATGCGTTCCTGGCGATTGAGTGCGTGGAGCCCGAGCGGATGGGGGATTGCCAGGCTGCGATCGATCGCTTAGCCGAGCTGCTTGAGCGCTATCTGGGAGCGACGGTTGTCATTAAGACGCTTGTGACCCGCGGCAATCCTTGCGTGGAACTGTAGCGGCGCCTAGAACCTATTGATGCCCCAAACCACCACAAAGGTGCCTGTCCCCTTTGTGGTGGTTTTTATGTTGATGGGTTAACAAATGGGGTATTTGGGTACGGGTGTCGCCTTATGCGACTAAGATGTTTACCCGTTAGCATTATGCAAGCGAAAGGCGGTCGTCTCCCATGCAGCAGAGCGACGAGACACGTTTCGAGGACTTTGTCGGACTGATCAGCGGACTCTACAAGGAGATCCAGCGCATTAAGACGTCTGAGGGCGCAAGGCTGGGTCTCAAGGGCTCCGACGTTATGTGCCTGTACTATCTTGAGCGCAGCAAGGACGGCCTGACTGGCGCCGACCTGGCTCGCATGGCAGGCGTGACCCGCGCCGCCGTCTCGCGTACGCTGGCGCATCTGGAGGAGGGTGGCTACGTCGAGGTCGATGATTCGGGCGATGCCGCCGTTAAGTATCGTGCTCCGGTGCGCCTGACCGCTCTGGGCGGCGAGAGCATGAGCGAGGCGGACCGCATCATTCGCGAGGTGCTCGATACCACCGGTAAGGCTATGGGTGTGGAGCAGCGCGAGCAGATGTATGCGTCGCTGCGCACGATTCTCAACACCCTGCGCGAGATCTAAGGCCGCCAAGGCATTTGCTTCCAATTAACAACTGCATAGTCCCGTTTGAGTGCGTATGCCGTGCCGGGGCATTGCTGTCAAAATTCCCCGCGAGAGGTCCGCGAAAGAAAGGATTCGCTATGTCCATTCGTATTATTACCGATTCCGCGAGCGATATGTCGCCGGCTGAGCACCCCGCTCTGCGTGTTCTGCCGCTGTCCGTCACCTTTGGCACCGATGTGTACATGGATGGCGTCGACATCGATCACCAGCGCTTTTACGAGATGCTCGTGGAGCGCGATGAGCTGCCCAAGACCGGCCAGGTCAACCCGTACGCGTTTTCGCAGGCTATTGCCGAGGCGCGTGATGCCGGCGATGAGGCTGTGATTATTACCGTGGGCGCTAAGCTTTCGGGCACCAATCAGAGTGCCCGTACCGCACTTGCCGAGGCGCCGGGCGGCGACGTGTACGTGGTGGATAGCAACAACGTCACTCTGGGTGAGCGTGTCCTGGTCGAGTATGCCCTGCGCCTGGTGGACGAGGGCCGTAGTGCGGCCCAGGTCGCGGCGGCCGTCGAGGCCGTCCGTGACCGCGTGGTCGTCATCGGCCTGCTCGAGACGCTGGAGTACCTGGTTCGCGGCGGTCGTCTATCTGCTGCGGCCGGCGCCGTGGGCACGCTGCTCAACGTGAAGCCCGTGGTGGCTGTCGAGGACGGCCTTATCGTGCAGTTGGGCAAGGCGCGCGGTTCCAAGAACGGCCGCAACCTGCTCAACCAAAAGGTCGAAAAGTCAGGCGGCATCGACTTTTCCATGCCGCTGGCGCTGGGCTATACGGGCCTTTCGGATGCGGTGCTCAAGAAGTATGTCGAGGACAGCGCGGCACTGTGGGCTGGCCACACCGAGGGCGAGTTGCCCGTTCACACCATCGGCGCCACCATCGGCACCCACGTAGGCCCCGGCGCCGTCGCCGTAGCCTTCTTCCAGCCCGCCAACTAACCGACCTGCCATAAACCACCACAAAGGGGACAGGCACCTTTGTGGTGGTTTATGCTTTTCCGGGTGGAAGGGAGCGAGCAATGGCGTCTGAGGGCTTTTTTGAACGGGTGTACGAGGTGGTCGAGCAGATCCCCGAGGGGATGGTCGCCACGTATGGCCAGGTGGCGCTGCTTGCCGGTCTTCCACGAAGTGCGCGGTACGTGGGGTATGCCCTGCATAGTAATCCGCGCCCCGGCGAGATTCCCTGTCACCGCGTGGTGTTTGCCGACGGGCACATATGCGAGGGCTTCGCTTTTGGCGGTCCCGATGCTCAACGTGAGCTTTTGCTAGGGGAAGGTGTGGCGTTTAAGGACGACATGCACGTCGACTTGGCCGCCTGTCGCTGGCCTGCCGGGCTCTAGCGGTTCTGCCGTGGCGAAAACCACCACAAAGGCGCCTGTCCCCTTTGTGGTGGTTTTACGCTGTAGGTTTACCAGAGCTAACTTATGGAGAAGGTGTGGCGGCGTACTTTGCCGTCAGAAAGTAAACCACGGTGAACTATATTGGTTTCAGCAACGCAGCAGGCAATAGGCGATGAAAAAGCCTGCCCTGTTGAGTTTGATTCGCATCCCTCCCCTCTGTGCGATTCAACGGTGTACTTCGGGAACAGGCCCGCTGGCAGCTAACTGCCGGCGGGCCTGTTCCTGTTTGTCGAGGGGGTGCGATGGACGGAGCCGAAGCGGTCCGGCTCCAAAAAAGGCGGACGCCGTAGCGCCCGCCCTAAAGCAATCGAAAGCTCAAGCCAGCAGATCGGTCTAGTACACCATGCCCATGGCGTCCTGAACCTCTGCCAGGGTCTGATCGGCGATCTCGTTGGCGCGACGGTTGCCCTCGTGCAGGACGTCCTTCACATAGTCCAGATCGTTCTCGTAGCGCTGGCGACGCTCGCGGATCGGTGCGAAGTACTCGTTGACGGCCTCGGTCACGTACTTCTTGAGCTGGCCGGAGCCGCCCATGCCGATCTCCTCGGCAATCTCGACCTCGGAGCGACCGGTGCAGATGGCGGCTGTCGAAAGCAGGCCGGACACGCCGGGGCGGTTTTCGGGGTCGAACGTGATCATGCGCTCGGAGTCGGTCTGGCTCTTCTTGATGCGTTTGGCCGTCTCCTCGGCGGTCATCGAGATGTTGATGGCGTTGCCGTAGCTCTTGCTCATCTTGCGACCGTCCAGGCCCGGCAGCAGCGGGGTCTCGGACAGCAGCGCGTCGACCTCGGGGAACACCTTGCCGTAGCGGTTGTTAAAGCGGCGGGCGATGGTGCGGGTGAGCTCGATGTGCGGCAGCTGGTCACGACCGACGGGCACCACGTTGCCCTTGCAGAACAGGATGTCGCAGGCTTGATGCACCGGGTATGTGAGCAGAAGGCCGGTAAGCTCATGGCCCGAGGCCTCCATCTCGGCCTTGACGGTGGGGTTGCGCGCCAGCTCGGCCTCGGACACCAGCGACAGGAACGGCAGCATGAGCTGGTTGGCGGCGGGCACGGCGGAGTGCGCGTAGATCATGGTCTTGTCGGGATCGATACCGCAGGCAAGGTAGTCCATGACCATGTTGTACACGTTGTCTTGGATGTGCTCGGTCGTGTCGCGGTCGGTGATGACCTGGTAGTCGGCGATGAGCACGTTGGTCTTGGCGCCCATGTTCTGCAGCTCAACGCGGCCCTTGAGGGTGCCGAAGTAGTGGCCCAGGTGCAGACGGCCGGTGGGGCGATCACCGGTGAGCATGGTGAACTTCTCGGGCGTATTGGCCAAGCCCTCGCGAATGGCGTTGCTCTTTTGCAGCGCGACTTCGTAGCTGTTCTCGTTTGGCATGATTGCTCCTAACGTATGTTCATGGGTCAAGATGATAACGCGTTTATTGGAGGGGCGGGGCGTAAGTACGCGAGGGGCGGGAGAGGGGTGGCTTGTGCGATGGGCGCGGCGCGGCCGCGCTTGGCCAACGGTGCCTTGGCACATCCTCGGCAGCTTGCCCTAGAGCTTGTGGTGGCGCTCTTCTTTGCGCTCCTCGGCTGCCTGCTCCTCCTGCTTAAAGGCGGGGTCGTCGGGGGTGACGAGCTCGTCCTCGTGCGTGCGCTTGTTGTAATGGTGGCGCAGCACGGGCTCAAACAGATGTAGATGCTTGGCAAAGGCCGCCGAGCCAATGGCGAGCACGGTAAAGATGAGCACGCGCATGGGCACCTCGACCTGGTTAATCGCGGCGGCGCCGGCCGAAAGCATGATGCACCAGGCATAGATGAGCAGCACGGCCTGTTTTTGGTTGTAGCCTTCTTGGATCAGGCGGTGGTGGATGTGGCCCTTGTCGGCCTGTCCGATGCTAATGTGGGCGCGCTTGCGGCGCACAATGGCGCTAAACGTGTCGATGATGGGCACGCCGGCAACGATGAGCGGGATGATAAGCGAGGTGAGTGCGGCGGTGCGGCTCACGTTGAGCAGCGAGATGGAGCCCAGCGCAAAGCCCAGAAGCAGCGACCCCGAGTCGCCCAAGAAGATGCTTGCGGGGTTGAAGTTGTAGTGCAAAAAGGCCAGACAGGCGCCAAAGAGCGCAATAGAGAGCGCGGCGGCGTCGATGCGGCCCGAGAGCACGGCCATCGAAAACATGGTGAACGACGCGATGCCGCAGATGCCCGTGGCCAAGCCGTCGAGGCCGTCGATGAGGTTAATGATGTTGGTGAATGCCACCAGATAGATCACGGTGATGGGGTAGGCGAGCCATCCGAGCATGATCTCGCCGGGGGCAAACGGGTTGACGATGACGCCGATTTTTAGGCCGCCGATACAGGCGATAAGCGCGGCGAGGACCTGTCCGGCCAGCTTTTGCTTGGGCTTGAGCTGGAAGACGTCGTCGATAGCGCCGGTCGCAAAGATGACGGTAAAGGAGAGCGCCAGCATGGGATAGCTAATGTGAAGGCGCGGGTGCGGCACCAAAACGGGCGGCCAGCCTAGGTGCCAGGTGCCTAGGATTTGCACAATGCAAGCAACGACCAGGCCCAAAAACACCGCCGCTCCGCCCAAACGTGGGATGGGCCTGGTGTTGATGCGGCGCTTAGAAGGATAGTCGACGGCATCGAGCTTAATTGCCAAGCGCTTGACCAGGGGCACCGCGAGGAAGGTCGTGATAAAGGCCGCCGCTGCCACGCATAGGTACGGTATGTAGCTCGGGGATGAAGCCATGAATCTAAAAACCGCCAAGCGTCGAAGGAAAAGGTCAAAGGTTGCTACGCGGAAATGGCATAGCTGTCCCATGATACTCGACCGAGGGGGGTGCGGAGGTTTGCACCGTGCGATTATCACGCGCATACCAGATATTGGAATGTTGTCGATGGCTTGTCGGGATGCCGGCGGGGATCCATATGGACTGTATGGTGATTTTCGGCAAAAGAAAACCACCCCCCACGTTACGAAAATGAACCCACCTAAAACAGGTGGGTGCCCTCATCGACTGTTCCAGCGTCCTTAACAACGAAGGATACCTGTACTAGGTACGACTGTGTGGGCTCCCTAAATAAACGCGACGGTTCACCCAGTTGCTCCGCGGGGGGCGGAATACCTACATCATAAAGCGGCACTTTATCGATTCCAGTCTTGACATTACAAAAATCGTGTCGGACGATTACGGCGCCTTAGGGACGGAGCCGTCTACGCGGTCTGGCCCTTTATGTTTGAGCTGCTGAATCGTTGTTTTGGAGCATGTTTTTATGCCGACGTCGTTGACCGAACTTTTTTCGCCCGCCTGCCATTTGTGTCCGCGCCGTTGCGGTGCGGCACGCGATGAGGGCGCGCGCGGTGTATGCGGTGCTAACGACACGCTCAGGGTGGCCCGCGCGGCGCTTCATATGTGGGAGGAGCCGCCTATCTCGGGCGAGGCCGGTTCGGGCACGATTTTCTTTAGCGGCTGCTCGCTCAAATGCATCTACTGCCAGAACCACGAGATCTCGACCGGCAATTTTGGCCTTGAGATTTCGCTTGAGCGCCTGGTCGAGATTATGCTGGAACTGCAGGACCAGGGTGCCAACAACATCAATTTGGTGACGGCGACGCACTATGCGCACCTGTTGCCTGCCGCGATTGCCGCGGCACGGATGCGCGGGCTGGTCATCCCGATCGTCTACAACACGAGTGGTTACGAGCGTGCGAGTGCCGTGGCGGCGCTGGGCGACCTGGTCGATGTGTGGCTCACCGACTTTAAATATGCCGATGCCGGGCTTGCGCAGTCACTCTCTCATATAAAGGACTACCCACGTGTGGCTGTGTCAGGCCTGGCTCAGATGGCGTGCGAGATCGAGCGCCGCGGGGGAGAGCTGGTGGACGAGGACGGGCTCATGAAGCGCGGCATCATTGTGCGCCATCTGGTACTGCCGGGACATGCAGACGATTCATGCCGCGTGCTGGACCTGGTGTGGCAGACGGTGGGCGACGTGCCGATCTCGGTCATGAACCAGTACACGCCCAATGCGCTTATGCGCGAACAAGGCGGCGACCTGGCACGCGCCGTGACGCGCGAGGAGTACGAGCAGGTGCTCGACCATGCCGACGACCTGGGCTTTACGACGATGTTTTGGCAAGAGGGCGGCGCGGTAGACGAGAGCTTCACCCCGGCCTTCGACACCACCGGTGTTCTTACCAGCGCAAAGTAGTGCGTTCGTCGATGATTTTTCTGGGACGGGGATTAAAAAATCATCGAGAGGATCGCCTGCTCGAAAAGTTGTCAAAATAGCCGCGCCCCAAAAAGACTGGTTATTGGGCGTTGACAGTTGGCGAGCCGTAGGTAAAATATCGACTTGTCCTGGGGACGTAGCTCAGTTGGGAGAGCGCTGCCGTCGCATGGCAGAGGCCGAGGGTTCGACTCCCTTCGTCTCCACCCTTGGATTTGATAAGCCGCTGACATTGTGTCGGCGGCTTTTTTTAAAAGAAAGGGCTGTACCATGGCCGAGCTTGAGTCCCAACCATTGTCCGACGAGGAGCGCGCTGAGTTGGAAGAGCTCCGCGCCGAGAAGGCCCGCCGCGAGGCTCGGGAAGAGGCCCGTCGCGAGCGTGAGGAGCTGGCCGCCCTGCGTGCCGAGCGTGCGAAGGCCGAGGAGGTCGCCGCGAACGTCGCATCCGCGCCGGCGCCCGCGCCCGCGCCCAAGCCCGCTGCCGCGAAGCCTGCACCTGCCGCGCCCAAACCTCAGCCTAAAAAGGCCGCTCGTCCCAAGTCCGTCGAGCCCAAGCCGAGCCGTGACGAGATGACCTTTGCCCAGCGCATGGTTACCTCCAAGGAGCCTACGGGCGAGAACGAGATCCCTGGCATGGCGCCGGCTCAAAAAATCATCATTGTCCTTGCCCTCATCGCGTTTGTCATCTTTATGGGCTACACGATCCTGACCAGCATGGGCCTGTTCTAACCGATTTGCATCGGGCGTCACGTCCGCATGCTCTGCTCTCGTCCAACCCTCAAATTCTGCACCACACATCCGAAAGGTCGCCCCATGGCTTTGACCGACATCTCTCATCCCACCGACATCGCAATGCTCACCGATCTGTACGAGCTCACTATGGCCCAGGGCCTGTGGGAGAGCGGCAAGGCCAATGAGCAGGGTTGTTTTACCGCGTTTTACCGCGACCATCCTTTTGGCAGCGCCTATGCCGTCATGTGCGGCACCGCCGAGCTGCCCGAGCTGGTCGAGAATCTGCGCTTTACGCCCGAGGACATCGACTACCTCGCCTCGCTCCAGGCCCCTGCCGGCGGCGCGATGTTCAAGCCTGGATTCCTCGACTACCTGCGCGTTTTTCGTGCGCATGTAAACATCGACGCCGTGCCCGAGGGCGAGCTCGTCTTTCCGCGCGAGCCCATGGTACGCGTCACCGGCCCCGCGCTGGAGTGCCAGCTGCTCGAGACGGCGCTGCTCAACATCGTCGGGTTCCAGACGCTTGTCGCCACCAAGACGGCGCGCGTGGTGCTCGCCGCCGACGGTCGCCCCGTGGCGGAGTTTGGCCTGCGCCGAGCCCAGGGTCCCGATGGCGGCCTGGCCGTTGCGCGCGCGAGCTACGTTGCCGGCTGCTCCTCTACGTCCAATGTGCTCGCCGGCCGCCGCTACGGTATTCCCGTCTTTGGCACGCATGCTCACAGCTGGGTGATGAGCTTCGATTCCGAGCTCGAGGCCTTCCGTGCCTTTGCCAAGTCGAGCCCCAAGAACTGCACGCTGCTCATCGACACCTATGACGTGCGCGAGGGCTGCGAACATGCCATTACGGTTGCCAAGGAGATGGAGGCGGTGGGCGAGCGCCTGTCGGCCATTCGCATTGACTCCGGCGACCTCGCCAAGCTCTCCAAGTATGTTCGCGGTCGTTTTGATGCCGAGGGCCTGCCCTATGTGGGGATCTCGGTTTCCAACGATCTGGATGAGTACACGATTCAGTCGCTGCTCGACCAGGGCGCGCCCATCGACAGCTTTGGCGTGGGTACCAAGCTTGCGACCTGCTATGACCAGCCGGCGCTGGGCGGCGTGTACAAGCTTTCCGCCCGCCGTGCGAGCGAGGCAGATCCATGGACGCCGGTGGTCAAGCTCTCCGAGCAGCCCTACAAGCGCACGATCCCGGGTGTGCAACGCGTGCGCCGTTATTACGACGGCTTTGGCGGCCCGGTCTGCGACATGATCTACGACGAGGACCATCTGGCGGGGGAGGGCTCCGCGCGCGGCAATACTCTCGTGGCCGTGAATGATGCTGCCCTGGTGACCGACGTGTCCGAACTTGAGTATCGCGAGCTGCTGGTGCCGATCGTGCGCGATGGCAGTGCGGTGGCTTCGCGTGAGAGCATCCAGGACGCGCGCGAGCGCTGTGCTTGGGCGCTCGATCATCTGGACGCAGCTTTCAAGCGCTTCCTGTACCCGCAGACCTATGTGGTGGGCATGGAGCAGGGCCTGGCTCAGGTGCGCGACGAACTCGTGCGCAAGAACATGGCCGCGGCCTCTGCCTTTCCCTGGGCAAAATGATCCGCATGCGACGGAGGAAAACGGATCATTTTTCTCGCTTGCCCGTTCGTCCGTTCGCTCAACATTCGATTGGTTTGACGTATGACGACTTCTTATAAAACGATGGTGGTAAAGATCGGCTCGTCCACGGTGGTGGGTGCCGACGGTAAGGTCAACCGTGCGTTTATCGGTGGCCTGGCCGATCAGGCCGCGGCCCTGCGCAAGCTCGGCTGGCGCTTGGTCGTGGTGAGCTCGGGCGCTATCGCCTGCGGCTATCCCGTGCTGGGCTTCGACCGTAAGCCGGTCGGCGACCTGCCGAGCCTGCAGGCCTGCGCTTCGGCCGGCCAGTGCATTATCTCGTCGGCCTACGACGAGGAGTTTCATGCGCGCGACCTGCTCACCTCGCTCGTACTGCTCACGCGCCATGATACGGCCCGCCGCACGTCCTACCTGCATGCACGCGACGCCCTGCTGCGCCTCGTGGAGCTTGGCGTGGTGCCGGTCGTCAACGAGAACGATACCGTTACCGTCGATGAGATCAAGTTCGGCGACAACGACACGCTGGCGGCGCTTGTGAGCTGCCTGGTTTCTGCCGATCTGTGCGTGACGCTCTCGGACATCGATGGCCTCTATACCGCCAATCCGCACGAGGACCCTACGGCCGAGTTCGTCCCGGTCGTGCATAAGATCGATGCCAAGATTATCGCCTCGGCGGGCGATTCTTCGACCTCGGTGGGCACGGGCGGCATGATCACCAAGATTCGCGCGAGCCGCATTCTCATGACCGCGGGCATTCAGAGCGTGATTTGCTCGGGCGAGGAGCCCGATGCGCTCGTGCGCCTCGCCCGCGGCGAGAGCGTGGGAACCCTGTTCGATCCGCCGGCGGAGCGCCTAGACATTGCGCCGCGCAAACTCTGGATCGCGTTGGGTGACAAGGCCCACGGTTCGGTAACGGTCGATGACGGCGCCGCGAAGGCGCTGGTCAGCCGTGGCTCTTCCTTGCTTGCGGTGGGTATTCGCGAGGTCGATGGCCAGTTTGCCGAGGGTGATGTGCTCGATGTGTGCGATCCGAGCGGTATGGTCGTCGCCCGCGGTATCGCCGAGGCCGATTCGGACGTGCTGGAGCTTGCAGCCGGTCGCCGCCAGGACCAGATCGCCAGCAACCGCCTGCTGGCAGACCTGGCCGAGAAGCCGGCAATCCACCGAGATAATTTGATCGTCTTCGCCTAACGGGTCGACGCTGCACGCCGCCCAGAGCGACAATTTGTCATTCAAAAGGTGAGGCATGACCATCAGGTCTATGCCTTGCCTTTTTCATGCCAACTTGTTCGCTCTGGGCGGCGCTCGCTTCTTTTGTTCGACCTACGATTTACAGCCACTCGCTTAGGGGCGTTTTCGCTTTCCGTCCCCTACCTGCGGCATTGTCGTTGTCGGCACTTATCCGTCACTTGGGGACGTTCCTTATGTGCCGGCACTTTGGGACACTCCTTTGTTAGAAGATTCGGCGCAGGTCTCCGCGGTTGAGGGCTTCGTCGAAGAGGTGCTTGAACACCACGCTGCCGTGCAGACCGTCGTGCTCGAACTCGTTGGTCACCCAGGCATGCGAGTTGCCCACGCGGCTGAGCGTATCGAGCTGTAGGCCCGAATCGACGTACATGTCGTCGAAATACACCGAGGCCTGGAGCGGCACCTCGTTGCAGGCCAGGCGCTGCGGGTCGTAGATCTTGTCCCAGCTGGTGTCTTCCATCAGCAGGTCCATGGCGGGCTTAAAGGGCATAAGCTCGGGCATCTGCTCAAACATCCACGGGAACATGGCCTCGCCGGTAAACATGAGCGGGCGCGCGAGTGTGTCGAACTCGGCACGATGGGCCTTCTCCTCTGCTGCTGCCCAGCGAATCGGCAGGGTATCGCCGTCGGCATAGATAAACTCCTGCAGCGTCCAGTACAGCGGATTCGTGCGCGTGTTGGTGCGCTCGAAGGCGCGCATCAAAAAGCTGTCGGATACCGAGGAGCCGCAGCTCAGCGTGCCGTCGCCGTCAACAAAAGCGTGGTCGATAATCCAATGCATGCGCTCAAAGCTCGGCTTCATGCCAAAGTCGCTGCCCATGAGCTGTAGGCGCTCGACCGTCATCGGCGAGCCGTCGGGCAGCACGGGCTTCTGTGCCTCGAGCGCATCGGCCAGGGCTGCCACGCGCTCGATGTCGGCGGGGTAGCGGTTGTAATACTGCTGCGTCTTGGCGGCCATGCGCGGGAAGGTGTGCGCGTAGACCTCGCTGGCGCTCGCCGGCACGTGGGGGATGCCGCCGCAGGTAAAGCTCGCCGCCACGCCCTCGGGGAAGAGCGACAGATAGCTCAGCGTCAAAAAGCCGCCGTAGCTTTGGCCGAGCGTGACCCACGGCTTGCCGCCAAAGCCCACTAGGCGCAGGTACTCAAAATCGCGCACGATGGAGCTGGCAAGATGGCGCTTGAGGAAATCCGCCTGCGAGCGTGCTGTATCGGCGCCGGTGGCCGTTGCGCGATCACCCAGTGCCTTGATCGTGCGTCCGTCCACGCAGCTACTGCGTCCGGTGCCGCGCTGGTCGGGAAGGACCACGCGGAAGTGCTTGACGGCCTCCTCGATCCAGCCGTCGCTTGTGGGCGACAGCGGACGCGGGCTCTCGCCGCCGGGGCCGCCCTGCAAAAACAGGAGCAGTGGCAGATCGTCGTTGATGCGGTCGGGCGCGCAAACCACGCGGTAGAAGAGCTTGATGCTCTCGGGTGCGCCGGCGATGGGTGCCGGCATAGCGCCGCGGCGCATGGTGCTGCCGACGGCCAGGAGCATCGGCTCCAGGCCGCGCCAGTCAAGGGGGACGTCGATGCTGTGGTCCTCGACGTAAAGGCCGGGGACGTGGTACGAAGTGATGAGGGCCATGTGAGTCTTCCGTTCGTTGCGGTGTTTCGGGTTGACCAATTCTACCGCCGCGGGCGAGGCCATGCGCAAATCGGCTACCATGGTTGCAAACTTCTAGGAGAAAGGGCCGCCCATGTCGGTCGATATAGCCACGTATGTCCACGATCTTGCCGTTGCCGCCAAGGCAGCGTCGGCCTCGCTTGCCACGGCGAGCGATGAGCAGCGCCAGGAGGCCGTGCGCGCCATGGCCGCAGCACTGCGCAACGGTGTCGACTCCATCGTCGCCGCCAACGAGCTCGATATGTCCGCCGCGCGCGATGCGGGCACCTCGGCCGGACTGCTCGATCGCCTGCTGCTGACGCCCGAGCGCGTCGAGGGCATGGCCGCCGGCCTGGAAAAGCTCGCCGAGCTGCCCGATCCCGTGGGCCGCGTGCTCGATCACCGCGTGCTTGCAAGTGGCGTGGACCTGACCCGTGTGAGTGTGCCGCTGGGCCTGGTCGCTATGGTCTACGAGGCGCGCCCCAACGTGACGGCCGACGCCGCAGGCATCTGCATCCGTACCGGCAACGCCTGCATTCTGCGCGGCGGCTCGCTGGCCTATCACTCGTGTGCCATGATCGCGGAGCTGCTGGCCGATGCGCTCGAGGCCAAGGGCTTCCCGCGCGAGGCCGTGTCGATGATCGAGTCCACCGACCGCGAGGCCACTGGCGAGCTCATGAAGCTCCGCGGTATTGTCGACGTACTCATTCCGCGCGGCGGCGCAGGCCTGATCCAGCGCTGCGTGCGCGAGTCGCTTGTGCCGGTGATCGAGACGGGCACGGGCAACTGCCACATCTACGTGCATGAATCCGCCGACTTTGATAAGGCGCTCAACATTATCGTTAATGCCAAGACCCAGCGCGTAGGCGTGTGCAATGCCGCCGAGTCGCTGCTGGTCGACCGTGCTGTGGCCGATGCGTTTTTGCCTGCGGTCGTGACCGTGCTGCATGACCACGGCGTGCTCATTCACGGCGACGAGGCAACCTGCGCCGCATGCGCCGACGCCGGGCTTGTGGAGGGCGATGACTACGTCGCCGCGACTGAGGAGGACTGGGGTCGCGAGTACCTGGCGCTCGAGATGAGCGTGAAGGTCGTGGCAAACGAGGACGAGGCCATCGCACACATCAACCGCTACGGCACGATGCACTCCGAGGCCATCGTTGCCGAGGATACGGATGCTTGCGAGCGCTTCCTCGATGCTGTCGATGCCTCGGCCGTGTACTCCAACGCCAGCACTCGCTTCACTGACGGCGGCGAGTTTGGCCTGGGTGCCGAGATCGGCATCTCGACCCAAAAACTCCACGCCCGTGGCCCCTTTGCCGCCGAGGCCCTCACCACCTACAAATACAAGCTCCGCGGCACCGGCCAGGTCCGTCCCTAACGCCCGCGCAAACAAAAACCACCACAAAGGTGCCTGTCCCCTTTGTGGTGGTTTTAGGTGGCGTTGACGGTTAGGCCTGGAAGGTATCTCGGTCGGGGGCGAAGGACTGCATGGCCGCGATGGTGCGGTCAAAGAGCTCGGGGAGCTCCCAGCCCAACATCTCGGCGCCCTGCGAAATCACGTCGCGCGAGCAGCCGGCGGCAAAGCGTTTGTCCTTGAACTTCTTCTTGAGCGACTTGGTCGTAAAGTCCATAACGCTCTTGCTCGGGCGCATGATAACTGCAGCGCCGATCAGGCCGGTGAGCTCATCGCAGGCAAACAGTATCTTTTCCATCTGCAGCTCGGGTTTGGGCAGCGAGGTATTGAAGTCCGACGTGTGCGTCTGGATGGCGCGAATGAGCTCGGGAGACGCACCTTCATCCTTAAGAATCTTGGCAGCATAGATGGTGTGGTTCATGGGGTCGTCCTCATGCTCCTCCCAATCCAGGTCGTGCAGCAGACCGACGATGCCCCAAAACTCCTCGTTTTCGGGGTCGAACTCGCGCGCAAAGTAGCGCATGGTGCCCTCGACCGTCTCGCCATGGGTGATATGGAACGGGTCCTTGTTGTGCTCATTGAGCAGTTCGAACGCGCGGTCGCGGGTGATTCCGGCGGTAAGCGGCTCTGCCATAAGAGACTCCTTGTGCTCGTGGGTATCGATAAGAATGAATACTACTAGAACAAGAAAACCACCACAAAGGTGCCTGTTCCCTTTGTGGTGGTTTTTGGCGCGGATGGGTTAGTTGAGGGCGGCTTGGGCTAGGCGGGCTTCGGCGGCCTCCTCGGTGACACCAAGGGCCACGGCGAACTCCTCGATGGAGCGGCGTTTGGCCTCCTTGAGTACGCGCATGTAGTAGGAGCTGGGTTTTTTATCAGCTTCCTCGGCCTGGCGAATGCGGTGCATCATGGTCTTTGCCACGCGGACCGTCTCGGGCGCGCCCAGCTTGAGCTGCTGCTTAAAGTGTGTCTCCTCAAGCGAGCTGTTGCGCTCGGTAAAGGTGTCGCACTCCAGCTCGTCATAGTGGCTCAGCAGGTGCTCGGCATCTTGCTGAGAGATGGCGGCGTGCAGACGGTCGGCCTGCGCCACGGGGTACATGAGGATCGTCTGCGCATGTCCCTGCTTGGTCTCGAGCAGCAGCATGGGCTGCGGTGTGTCGTCCCTAAAACCGACGACGGTGCAGACTCCCTGGCCCGGATGAATGACGTGTTGACCGATTGAGAACATGCTACCTCCAACTTATACGAATTTACGTATGTCTAGAATAACACGCTGACGTGCGCAAACCCGTACTTTATGCAGGAAAAGCACACAACTCCGATAGGTAAGAGTATTCGATAACAGACGCAGCTCATTCACACCTTTATGCATTTTCAACGCCTGCATAATCTGCAGGCAGACCGGCATCTTTGAGTGACTCCATACAAGCTGTAGTCATTTTTGTGCATATGCAATATCTATTAGCTTTACCCTGCGACAGTGCCCGTCGCTTGTGATAGAGTGCTACAAACTCTGGCTTTTGCCCTACGAGTGACCAAGAGCTCGGGGGCTTTAACACAAGGAGGATCTATGCCCGAGAAGATTGAAGAGCTGGTACGCGCTGCGCTTGCTGCGGCCCAGGAGGCCGGCGACCTTTCCGCATTTGAACTTGACGATTGCGCTATCGAGCGACCGGCTGACACTTCTCATGGCGAGTGGACCTCTACCATGGCTCTGAAGTCCGCCAAGCTGGCTCACTGCGCCCCGCGCAAGATCGCCGAGGCCATCGTTGCCCATATGCCCGAGGATCCCGCGATCGAGAAGGTTGAGATCGCAGGCCCCGGTTTCATCAACTTCTACCTCTCCGTTGCCGTCAAGAATGCCATCTTTGGCGAGGCTCGCGAGAAGGGCATGGACTTCGCTAAGTCCAACGTCGGTGGTGGCCTGAAGACCCAGGTCGAGTTCGTTTCCGCCAATCCCGTCGGCCCCATGCACATCGGTCATGGCCGCTGGGCCGCGCTGGGCGACTCGCTCTGCCGCGTCATGGACCACGCCGGTTACGAAATCCAGCGTGAGTTCTACATCAATGACCACGGCTCTCAGATGAACACCTTCGGCAACTCCATCAGCACACGCTATATGCAGCTTGCCGACATCATCGCCAAGCAGGGCGTTGATATCGACGAGGCTCACAAGCTGCTGATCGCCGACCGTGACGCCTTCGTTGCCGACGAGAACGACGAGCATCCCGAGACCCATCCGTATCAGGACAACTTTGCCGAGACTCTGGGCAAGGACTCCTACGGCGGCGACTACATTATCGACGAGGCCGCCGAGTTCTGGCGCACCGACGGCGACAAGTGGGTCGACGCCGATCCGCAGGAGCGTATGGAGAGCTTCCGCGAGCGCGGCTATGTAAAGATGGTCGATAACATGCGCGACCTCTGCCACGCCGTCAACTGCGACTTCGATCGTTGGTACTCCGAGCGCTCGCTGTACGTGAAGGACACCGAGGGCGAGACCGCCGGCACCTCCGCCGTCGACCGCGCTTTTGAGAAGCTCGACAAGATGGGCTACCTCTACACCAAGGACGGCGCCCTGTGGTTCCGCTCCACCGATCTGGGCGACGACAAGGACCGCGTCCTGATCAAGTCCGACGGCGAGTACACCTACTTCGCCTCCGACGTCGCCTATCACTGGGATAAGTTCCAGCGCGTCGATCACGTCATCGACATCTGGGGCGCCGACCACCACGGTTACATCGAGCGCGTCCGCTGCGTCTGCGACGCCCTTGGCTATCCCGGCAAGTTTGAGGTTCTGCTGGGCCAGCTCGTCAACCTGCTGCGTAACGGCAAGCCCGTCCGTATGTCCAAGCGCAAGGGCACCATGGTGACCCTGCAGGAGCTCGTCGACGAGGTCGGCTCCGATGCCGCTCGCTACACGCTCATCTCCAAGAGCTCCAACCAGATGGTCGACTTCGACATTGAGGCCGTTAAGAAGCGCGACAACTCCAACCCGGTCTATTACGTGCAGTATGCTCACGCCCGCGTGTGCTCCATCCTGCGCCGTGCCGCCGACGTTACCGCCGAGCAGGCCGACGAGATGGGTATGAAGGCCGTTGCCGCCAAGGCCATCGGTGAGAACGTCGATTACTCGCTGCTGACCGACCCGACCGAGCTCGCCCTTTCGCGCAAGCTCAATGAGCTCACCGACCTGATCGCCAGCTGCGCTCGCGATCGCGCCCCGTTCCGTCTGACCCACTTTGCCGAGGAGCTCGCCGGCGACTTCCACAGCTTCTACGCTGCCTGCCAGGTTCTGCCGAGCGAGGGCCGTCCCGTCGACCCCGAGCTTTCGCGCGCCCGTCTGGCAGCTTGCGACGCTGTCCGCGTGACGCTCGCCCTGGTGCTTACCCTCGTTGGCGTTTCCGCGCCCGAGCAGATGTAATCTGCGGGTCATTTGACCGTGTAGGTTTGGTTTAACTGAGCCCTATAAGCCCGATCTCCCACGGAGGTCGGGCTTTTTTCGCAAACGCCGACGTATTGACGAATTTGGAACTGCTGGAAATACGAAACTATGCCGGTTTACTACGATGAATTGAGGAATTCCAACCACGCTGGCTTTTCGCAAAAAGCGCAAGGCATCTACCTGCACTGATAATTGTTCTCGGGGGAAGCGGGCACTGCGGGGCGCGGCAACGGCGCGCGATTTCCGCGTCGCAGC
>NZ_JBCOIQ010000028.1:0-25873 GCF_040926185.1 Collinsella aerofaciens | reverse complement strand
CCGAACGGCAATATTCGGTCGGGTGGGCGGCGGTGCTGATTCGCAATATAGGTGGTGTCGAAAGGGCCTAGGACTCAATGAGAATGAAGTAATTTGCGCTGGCTGCTTCTTCAGCTTTACACAACTTGCATTAACCGAATCCTGTTTCATGAATTGCGCGCGGTTATTTGATGCCAAAAGCGACATCAGTATTGGGAACTTGATAGAAGAAGTCTCGTCTCATTCTGCTGAAATCGACGCACTTGCAATCTCTATATTCAGTGATCGACCAAACTTTGACAGGCTTAATCCAATCGTTCACCCATTGGCAGAGGACGAGGAGCGTTTTTACCCCAAAGAAGTTGAGTCTCAACGCTCATATGAAAAACTGTTCGGAGATCATTACGAAATGGTTACCGTGTGTATAACCACTCATGACCTTTCCAATTTGTGGAAAAAACGACTCAACGGTCTCAGTAAACTAACTGACATGCTTCGCGATCAGCGAAATAAAGTATTCGCCCATAGCGACATAGAAGCACTGAATTATGATGAGCTTGTTAGGCGACTTCCTTTAACTTTCAGCGAAATTCAAAAACTAATCGACTTCGCACTCGATCTAACAATCGAATTATTCGCCAAAATTACTGGTATTGAAAAAGATCGATTGCCCAAGAACTACAACGATATACAAGGCCTCCTAAAATATGCGGAGGTTGGCATGGAGGCTGTTGAGCAGCATTTGGGTAATCTATAGGATTCAAGCGCCTGCAAGTAGTTAAGCATGCGAGCGCTTGAATCTGAATACGATCCTTGACATAAAGTCCGACCATCGCACAATGACGGTTTTCCATGCCAAAAAGACACTGAAGTGTGAGATAGCTCAAAACTCAACAAATCAAATAATCAGCAGTTCAGGTCTTATGGGAATAATTCGATTCGCATCACGTTGCATCTAAGCGGCTGTTTATACTTGGATATAAACACTAAGGAGGCAGCAATGCTTTGGAGCTATGTTCAGCTAGATGACGGCACTCAGTTTGCCTACTCAGAAACACGAGACGACGGGACCGTTCGCGTAGCCGTCGAGCGCCCGGTTGATTTTGGTTTTGACCATGCAGAATGCTTTCTACCTGCGGTCAAATGGTTTAACGTCGAAGGATTTTCTACTGACGATCTGGATTTTTTGACCGAGTTCGTTAGATCAAACGCTCCGTTTATCTTCGAGCTTGCAGAACGGCAAAAAGCTGGACCGGCGGTGGCATAATGCCTCGAATTCTTGTTTTTGGACAGTATGTTCTGTTCTTTTGGATCGCGGAAAACGGAGAACCCGTTCACATCCATGTAGGGGTAAAGAGGGCGGCTGCTAACTCGACTAAGTTTTGGCTCACTAAAAATGGTGGATGCACACTTGCGAACAACGAGAGCAAGATTCCGGCTAAGGATCTCAGGGATCTTTCAAAACTAATCACCATGAACCATCGATACATTTGTGACAAGTGGCGCGAAACCTTTGGTGATGATTCCCTGACATTCTATTGCTAAACCGCAATTGAGCCATGATTACGCTTGTCAACTCATGATTGCCGATGTTGACGGGCGGGACCTTCCTGTTACGCCGTTAGTGCTCCAATCGTACTTTCCGATAGCTCGGAACCCAAAGACAACCAGCACTACGCCTGGATCCAGGACCTTGTTTCCGGAAACCACACGCGAGCAGAACTCGCCGACGAGCTGCGCCGCAATTGCGTTGTGTGTCTCGACGGTGCGTCGCACGTATAAAATCTAAGCATCCAAACTCTAACTATGAAATGGAATGGACGCCACATGGAACTCCCTAGCACCCTGTGCAGCAATGTGTACGACTTCGCGTTTTGCCCCGAGCCCTGCTACGAACGCTTGACCGACCTCGCCGATCCCGAGGACTGGGGCCCCGGCAACCGCATCCTCAAAAACTATCTGCCGTTTTCGTTTAGCCGCGCGGTGTTCCTGACCGAGCGCGACGTGGACCAGACTGCCCCGTCCAACTTGCCGCTGGTGTTCGACGACGACCGCTGCCTATTCAACACCGGCCTTTACACGCGTCGCTACGAGACCATCTACGGCCTGTTTGAGCCCAACACCAAGCCCGACGCGCGCCAGCGCTGGTTTTTGAAGGGCTTCTTTAAGGAGAGCGACCCCATGCTGGTCTCATTTGAGTACCTGCCGTGCCGCGTGCGCTTTGCCGAGGACCCCTCCGAGCTGGTCTTTGACTACCGCCTTCCCATCCGCTCCAACATCGACCACATTCTGGGCGACGAGGAAAACCTTACGCGCATTCCCGCCAGCCTGATGGGGGAGGGCAACTCGCTGCTGCTGCGCCGTGCCTTTGAGGGCGCCGTCGTCGAGGCTGCCCGTCGCGCCGCCGCCAACTACACGCTCGCGGTGCCGCAGTTCTACGGCAGCCGAATCCAACTGCTGCTGCCGCTGTGCCTAACCGGCGACAAGCCTGAGCTGGCGCTGACCATCCAGCGCGAGGATGGCTTCTATGCCGCACGCACGTGCCTCACGCTCGACATGGCGTACAACAACGCGCGACTTATCTGTCGTCCCGAGACCTCGTGGATCAAGCGGTAAAGGGTGGTTGAGCTGCGGGTTTGCTGGTTACGGCGCTTGCCATGGTGCGGCCGACGCCCAGGAATTTACAATCGAGGGCAAAAAGTTCTTGGTAAACCGCGCACGGCTATGTTAGTATCTCTTTTGCCGAAAGGCGACGGGCGATTGGCTCAGGGGTAGAGCATATCCTTCACACGGATGGGGTCACAAGTTCGAATCTTGTATCGCCCACCATCAAAAGAGCAGGTCAGAGGTGTTAAGCCTCTGGCCTTTTTCTTTTTGACACCAAAATTGAAGAGAAGTTACCTAAGGGCGTTATATGTTACGCAGTTCACCTTAGGTGTCGTCATTGCGCGTTTTGCAAAATGCGTCTGCGTTCATTCATTGAATTCCCTGCGTAATCTATGTGCAATTGTGGAGACAGAGACCACTGGCGCACAGCTCGTACCAGCACATTCATGGCTCGATCAACCTTTCAATACATCCCATCCAATATTTGGTCAGCGTTTGGTCAGCTTCCGGTACTTACCCGCATGATGCCCCGGTAGATAATCGTCCACGACCACAACCGCACGGTCTACGGCCGATACCAGGGGAGGCGCAAATGGACGAAATCGTCTGCGCAAACACCGCATTTCGCTACTGGCGCTGCCCACCGCAGGTGCGCGACCTCTACCCGCGCCTGCCCAACTCCGAAGACGGCTGGCGAGCTCTATCCCAAGCCCCTTTCGTAACCGACGTCCTCAAGACCCCGATTATCGCTGTTGCTTCGCCAGGTTGTAATCACCACTCGGGATTGCGCTCTACTATTCGCTGGGAAGGAGCATCGGATGCCGGCACAACAATCGACACTAATTTAGGCTTTAGTGTCACCAATCCGCTTAACACGTTATTTACTATGACACGCTTTGTGTCCCAAATAGATCTCGTACTGGCTATGTACGAACTTAGCGGCTGGTTTTCTGTTTTCGAGCCGGCTCCCGCTGCCGAAATGCAGCTAAAAATGGCGGTAGAGGAGAATCGCAATTCCAGCACGCAAAATTTGTTCGAACTTGGAGAGGGCGAAGACGAGGTTCCTTGGAAACGAGTTTATGCCCGCGCAACCGTTAAGGACCCAGAAAATGATAGCCAAACGAGCAAGCGTGAAGATGGAAGAGAGGTTACGAAACTCAAAGGTACTTCTCTTTGGATGAGAAAGCCGCTCATCGAACTGAGCGACCTGCATCGTTTCGCCGACAAGGTCAAAAGTCAAATGTGGGGAAAGCAGTTTTATGATGCCGCTCAGCAGGTTATCGGCATTGCTGCGTCTCCGCTCGAGGTCGCTGGGGTCCTGCTTCTAAGTCGTTCTCGACGTCTAGGTGGTGCAGGATTCAGATACGTGTACCTCAACGATTTAACCCCTCTATCCATGGCGGCCCAAAGCATCGCAGGCCAAAAGGTCTGCTACGGCGACATCGTGATCGTAAACCCAATCCTAATGAAGGCAGTAATTATCGAGATCCAAGGTGAAGTCATCCATGGCTCAGGCGCGGTACTTGATCACGATGCGGAGCGCATGACTGCGCTCCAGAGCATGGGTTTCGATGTATTCCTGGTGACTCACGATATGCTCAACGATTCAAAGCAGCTAGACACCATAGTCAGAAGTGTCTGCGACCGTTTAGGGATTCGCTATAAAGCCAAAACTGAAGCAATGAAATCCGCCGAGACGCGACTGCGAGCAAATGTTTTGTGCAACTGGTTGGAAATCGGAATTAGCCGGCGACAAGGCGCTAGAACTACCTAGTTTGCCTGTTAGTGAATTAATGTCATTTCAAAACTATGTCGGATTACGGGGCTGGACCCGGACCGGCCGTCCATGCCCTGCATTTCACGGAATGCGCAAGCCGTCTAACTGCGGTTTTGATTTTACCGATGACGGCATGCTCGGGGGGTTCCCGGCCCGGCCCCGTAAACCGGCATGGTTTTGAAATCGCCGGGTCGGCGGGAGCGCGATCGGCCCCGGTAACGGGCCTGGCGCCGGCAGGACGGCCGTTGGGCGGATGGCGGCCCGCGCCGCGACTGCGAAATTTTCCAAAATTGTCCTTGCATCGGCGGGGGAGTTCCCGTATAGTACTTCTTCGCACGGGGGCGTAGCTCAGCTGGGAGAGCGCTTGACTGGCAGTCAAGAGGTCAGGGGTTCGATCCCCCTCGTCTCCACCCGAGCATTGAATGAGGCTCCAACGCAAGTTGGGGCCTTTTTTCATATAGGCACACAAGGTCAAAGGCGGCACCATGATCCTCCTGGTCGACAAGATCGTGCGTTGAACGGGCGCCACGTGCATGGTACTATTTCACGACGTGGTTCAAGATAGGGACCTGTTTTGCTGGCCTCTATCGCACACGCCATTTTATAAGGGCTCTTGGCGCAACGGTTAGCGCAGGGGACTCATAATCCCTGGGTTCTGGGTTCGAATCCCGGAGGGCCCACCAAAGAATCGAGAAGCCGGGCAAATAGCCCGGCTTCTTTTTGCCATAGTTCCCACTCCATATGCCTGCCAAATTGCTTTGATAAACGTTTGCGGTTCAAATCCACGTAATTGTTAATGCTGGTTGACAAGAACCATTTCAAAACTATGTCGGATTACGGGGCTGGACCCGGACCGGCCGTCCATGCCCTGCATTTCACGGAATGCGCAAGCCGTCTAACTGCGGTTTTGATTTTACCGATGACGGCATGCTCGGGGGGTTCCCGGCCCGGCCCCGTAAACCGGCATGGTTTTGAAATCGCCGGGTCGGCGGGAGCGCGATCGGCCCCGGTAACGGGCCTGGCGCCGGCAGGACGGCCGTTGGGCGGATGGCGGCCCGCGCCGCGACTGCGAAATTTTCCAAAATTGTCCTTGCATCGGCGGGGGAGTTCCCGTATAGTACTTCTTCGCACGGGGGCGTAGCTCAGCTGGGAGAGCGCTTGACTGGCAGTCAAGAGGTCAGGGGTTCGATCCCCCTCGTCTCCACCCGAGCATTGAATGAGGCTCCAACGCAAGTTGGGGCCTTTTTTCATATAGGCACACAAGGTCAAAGGCGGCACCATGATCCTCCTGGTCGACAAGATCGAAAAAAGCTTCGGCGCGCGCGTCCTCTTTAGCGGCGCGTCCTTCCAGATCAACCCCGGCGAGCGCTTCGCGCTCGTGGGACCCAACGGCGCCGGCAAAACTACCATGCTCAAGATCATCATGGGCATCGACAGCCCCGACGCCGGCCAGGTCCAGTACGCCAAGGACTGCCAGGTGGGCTACCTAGAGCAGGAAACCAACCTGGAGCAAAAGGACACCACCATCCTCGCCGAGGTCATGGCCGCTGCCAAGGAAATCCGCCGCATGGGCGAGCGCGCCAACGAGCTGCAGGCCCAGATCACCGAGCTCTCCGAACAAGGGAAGGACGTCGACGCACTCCTTAACGAGTATGGCCAGGTCCAGGACCGCTTTGAGCACCTGGGCGGCTACGAGCTCGAGAGCAACGCCCGCAAAATCCTGTCCGGCTTGGGCTTTAAGGTCACCGACTTTGATCGCCCGTGCTCCGAATTCTCGGGCGGCTGGCAGATGCGCATCGCGCTCGCCAAGCTCTTCCTGCGCCACCCCGACCTGCTGCTTCTGGACGAGCCCACCAACCACCTGGATCTCGAAAGCGTCCAGTGGTTGCGCGGCTTTATCGCCAACTACGACGGCGCCGTGCTCATCGTCAGCCACGACCGCGCCTTCATGGACGCCTGCGTCGACCACGTCGCCGCGCTCGAAAACCGTCGCGTGACCACCTACACCGGCAACTACAGCAGCTACCTCAAGCAGCGCGAGGACAACCTGGAGCAGATGCGCGCCAAGCGTGCCGCTCAGGAGCGCGACATCGCCCACATGCAGGTCTTCGTCGATAAGTTCCGCTACAAGCCCACCAAGGCCGCCCAGGCGCAGGAACGCATCCGCAAGATCGAGCAGATCAAAAAGGAGCTCGTCATCCTCCCCGAGGGCCACAAGCACATCGACTTTAAGTTCCCCGATCCGCCGCGCTCCGGCGACATGGTCGTGGGCCTGGAGGGCGTCTCCAAGTCCTACGGCAAAAAGCACATCTACAGCGACATCGACCTCAAGCTCTACCGCGGCGAGCACGTGGCACTCGTCGGCCCCAACGGCGCCGGCAAGTCCACGCTCATGAAGATTCTCGCCGGCCTGGAGCCGCCCACTACCGGCACGCGCGACCTGGGCACCAACGTCGGCGTCGCCTACTATGCCCAGCACGCGCTCGAAGGCATGACCGAGTCCAACACCGTCCTGCAAGAGATCGACACCGTCACGCCCAAGTGGACCGTGCCGCAGCAGCGCAGCCTGCTGGGCGCCTTCCTATTTAGCGACAACGATTCCATCGAAAAGCAGGTCCGCGTCCTCTCTGGCGGCGAAAAAGCGCGTCTGGCACTGGCCAAGATGCTCGTGGCCCCCGAGGCGCTCCTGTGCCTGGACGAGCCCACCAACCACCTGGACATCGACTCGGTGGACATGCTCGAAAACGCCCTGCAAAACTTCCCCGGCACCATCGTGCTGATCAGCCACGACGAGCACCTGGTGCGCGCCGTTGCCAACCGAGTGATCGACATCCGCGATGGTAAGGTCACGGTCTACGACGGCGACTACGACTACTACCTCTACAAGCGCGAGGACCTCGCAGCCCGCGCCGCCGCCGAAGCAGCAGGGGAGAGTACGCCGGCCGCGACCAAGTCCGCTAAGGTCACCGCAGCCCAGCCCGATACGCCCGCCGCTGCTTCCAAGCCTGCCGAGGGCAAAAAGACCAAGGAACAAAAGCGCGCCGAGGCCCAGGCCCGCGCTGCGCTCAACAAAAAGCTCAAGGGCGTGCGCAACCAGCTCAAGAAGATCGAGGCTGAGCTCGACAAAAAACGCGCCCGCTATGACGAGCTTATGGAATTGATGGCCAGCGAAGAGCTTTATGCCGATCAGGACAAGTTCAACGCCGCGCTGGGGGAATATAACGGCCTTAAGCAAGAGCTGCCCAAGCTCGAGGACGAATGGCTGGAGCTTTCCACCCAGATCGAAGAGGAGACCGCGCGTGAACTCTCGTAAGGCCGCTGCCGTGGCGATGAGCATCATCGCCATCGCCTGTCGCATCTGCGGCATTTTTATGAGCGCGATGACCGTGCTGCTGTGCTTTAGCGGCCTGACCGCCAAGCTGCAGATCGTCGGCTTTGTCGTTGAGCTTTCGCGCGCACTGCCGAGTGCCATCGCCGGCTACGGCGTCATCACCTCGCCCTTTGGCGGAGTGTTCCGCTTAGATTACGCCATCGTGGCCGTCATCCTGTTTGTGGCCGACTACCTGCTCACGCGCGCCTCGCGCCGCGTCCGCTAGGGGATTGTTATGTCCAGCAGCTACTTCATGAACCTGCTCGCCAGCGCGGTCGCCGTCATCGTCGGCATCGTGATCCACGAGAGTGCGCACGCCGCCGCGGCCTGGGCACTCGGCGATAAGACGGCCCGTTCGCGCGGTCGTGTCTCGCTCAACCCGCTCAACCATATCGACCCGTTTGGCACCATCATCTTGCCGCTGCTCATGCTTGCCGCCGGCGGCCCGGTGTTCGCCTTCGCCAAGCCCGTGCCCGTCTACCTCAACAACCTCAAGCACCCCAAGCGCGATGAGGTCCTGGTTAGCGCAGCCGGCCCCGCATCGAACATCGCCCTCGCGTGCCTTGCGGCCGCCCTCATGCACACGGCATACGGCAACCTCTACACCCACATGTCCTTTGCCCTGGCGTCACAGATCATGAACTTCGGCGCCACGTTTATCGTAGTCAACCTGTCACTCGCGTTCTTCAACCTCATCCCGATCCCACCGCTCGACGGCTCTTCGATCATTGTGCCGTTCCTTAAAGGCAAGGCTCTCAACAACTATTATCGTCTGCAGCAATACGCTATGCCCATCCTCATCCTAGTGCTGTACCTGCTGCCCATGTGGACCGGCATCGACGTGATCGGCCGCTATTTCGACGTTACCGTGTATCCGCTTGCTGAGCAGCTGCTCAACTTCGCAATCGCCGGCATCTAAGGTAAACTTACAGGTCGACCGTGCAAAACGGTCGCAACATGCACCCAAACCGCGCCGCGAAGGCGCCGTCAAAGGAGGTCGAAGATGTCGTATCGCGTGTCGACGCAGGTCTACAGCGGACCGTTCGACCTGCTGCTGCAGCTGGTAACCCGCCAAAAAGTAGATATCGGCGCCATCTCCATCAGCGAGGTGGCCGAGCAATACCTTGCCGAGGCCGAGCGCATCGAGGCGCTGGACCTGGACGTGGCGAGCGACTTTTTGCTGGTCGCGGCAACACTTTTGGACATCAAGGCCGCCTCCTTGGTGCCGCAGGAGGCCCCGCGCAAAGTCGATGACGACGATGACGAGTTTGACGAAGACCTCGAGGAGCTCAGCGCGCTCGACGGCGACGCCCTGCGCGAGGTCCTGATCCAGCGCCTGATTGCCTACAAGCAGTTTAAAGGCGCGGCTGCGGCCCTCGGTGCCCGCATGCAGGCCGAAAGCCGCATGCATCCGCGCGTAGCCGGCCCCGACCCCGAGTTTTTAGGCCTTATGCCCGACTACCTGGCCGGCATTACTCTGCGCGGCCTCGCCGTCATCTGCGCCGACCTGGACGGCAAGCGACAGACCTTCCTGCTGGAGGCCGAGCACGTAGCTCCGCATCGCGTGCCGCTCGACCTGACCGTGGCCTCAGTCGACCGCTTTACCATGGCGCACCAAACCTGCACTTTCCGCGAGCTGCTGGACGGCGATGCCACCACCGAGCAGCTCGTCGTCACCTTCCTTGCCATGCTTGAGCTCGCCAAGCGCGGCTCGCTCACGCTGAGCCAGGACGAGATCTTTGGAACCATTCAAATCAACCGCGTCGAGGGCGCCGAGGCCTATGTGCCCGGCGAGGGCCCCGAGCTCACCGAATAGGAGCCGCAACCATGTCAACCCTTTCCACGCTAGAGGCATACAGCCTCAAAGGTGCCCTCGAGGCGCTGCTGCTGGTGTCGAGCGACCCGGTGAGTGCGCCCGCGCTGGCTGGTGCGCTGGATATCGCCCCCGGCGAGTGCGCATCGCTGCTCGCCGAGCTCAAGGTTGAGTACGAGGAGGCCAACCGCGGCTTTCAGCTGCGCGAGGTCGCCGGCGGTTGGCGCCTGTTTACGCATCCCGCCTACCACGACGTGGTCGAGGCCTATGTGTTGAGCTGGGACACGCAAAAGCTGTCGCAGGCGGCGCTCGAAACCCTGGCCGTGATCGCATACCACCAGCCCGTAACGCGCGAGGTGGTCAAGGGCATCCGCGGCGTCAACTCAGACGGCGTCATCGCGTCGCTCGTGGACAAGGGTCTGGTGCGCGAGCTCGGCCGTGACCCCGAGCGCGGTCAGGCCATCATTTACGGCACGACCAACGCCTTCTTGGAAAAGTTCGGCCTGCGCTCCACCCGCGACCTACCCGATCTGGAGCAGTTTGCCCCCGACGAGCAGTCGCGCCAGTTTATCCGCGAGCGCCTGAGCGGCCGCAGTATTCAGTCCACGCTCGAGGAGCAAGCCGAGGACCTGGACGAAGAGCGCGAGCTGCTCGATACCGATATTGATGATGTCGAGGCGGTCGGTGGCGAGGAATTCCTGGCCACCGACGACACTGCGGAGGACACGCATGATGAGGACTAACGAAGTAGGGGAGACGTGCACCGCAAGTGCCACGGGCGCCACGACGCCCGCAGGCGACGCCCAGCCCGTCTACCCTCACACCATGCGCCTGCAGCGCTTTTTGGCGCGCGCGGGCGTAGCGAGCCGCCGCGGGTCGGAGGACCTGATGACCGCCGGCCGCGTGACGGTTAACGGCGAGGTTGCGACCGAGCTGGGCACCAAGGTCGATGTCGACCGCGACCACATCGAGGTCGATGGCATGTCCGTCAAGCTCAACCAGGGCGCTGTGTACCTGATGCTCTACAAGCCGACCGGCTACCTCACCACCATGAGCGACCCGCAGGAGCGCCCTTGCGTGGCCGACCTGGTTCCCCGAGACTGCTTTCCGGGCCTGTTCCCGGTGGGTCGCCTGGACCGCGATACAACGGGCCTCTTGCTCTTTACCACCGACGGCGACCTGTCTCAGGACCTGCTGCACCCGAGCAAGCACGTCTACAAGACCTACCAGGCACTCGTTGACGGCGAACTGTCCGACCGCGACCTCACGCCGCTTCGCCGTGGCATCGAGCTCGACGACGGCCTATGCCAGCCGGCAATCTGCCGCGTCATCACCGCACGCGAGGCCGAGGCCGTGGCTCCCCAGGGCGTCAAGCCAGGTACCACCGCCGTGGAGATCATCATCCGCGAAGGTCGTAAAAACCAGGTCAAGCGCATGCTGAGCAAGATTCACCATCCGGTAATCCGTCTGCATCGCTGCAACTTTGCGGGCCTTGAGCTCGAGGGCGTGGCCAAGGGCTCGTGGCGCGAGCTCACCGACCGCGAGGTGCAGATCCTCAAGGCCGGCGGCATCCCGCCCAAGCAGGCGAGCGCCAAGCGCAACGGCGGCAGGCCCCAAGACACGCCCGCCAGCCGCACGCGTCACCACGGCAGCCACGGCTCCGCACCCAAGCGCAACACCTACCGCGAGCGCTACACGGGCTAGGCAACCCGCCGCGCCTCAACGCCCGCGAACCATACCAGCGCGTCAACCATCGAAAGGAAGCATTGCATGATCGTCGCTATCGACGGCCCCGCCGGTTCCGGCAAGTCCACCATCGCCAAGGAGATCGCCCGCCAGCTGGGCTTTAACAAGCTCGACACGGGCGCCATGTATCGCGCCGTCACCTTCGCCGCGCTCGATCGCGGCATCGACCTGGATAACGAGGCGGCCATCGACGCCCTCGCCCAGCAGATCGAAATTCGCTTTACCAACGGCACCGGTGAGGATACGCGCCTGACCATCGACGGCCAGGACGCTTCGGCCGCCATTCGCACCCCGCAGGTCGACGCCAACGTGTCCAAGGTCTCGGCCTACCCGGGCGTGCGCGCCGCCATGCTCATCCACCAGCGCCGCGCAGCCGAGGACCGCGATATCGTGGCCGAGGGTCGCGACATCGGAACCGTCGTGTTCCCTAACGCGCAGGTCAAGGTCTTCCTGACCGCCGACCCGCGCGAGCGCGCCCGTCGCCGTGTGCTGCAGCGCCACCAAAACGATGCCCAGCCGCTCACGTCCGAGCAGCTCGAGGCCGAGGTCGACGAGACCCTCGACGCCCTTAAGCAGCGCGACAAGCTCGACAGCAGCCGCGAGGTCGCCCCGCTCGTGCCCGCCGAGGACGCCGTGCACGTCGACTCCACCGCTCACACCATCGACGAGGTCGTTCGTATCATCGAGGACCTCATCAACCAAAGGAGGTAGCCCATGCGCCTGTTTCAGCAGACGCCCGAGGACTATTACAACGCCCCCTACGCCGAGTTTCCAGCGCTCATCCGCGGCACCGTCGTCGTAGTCATGGCCATCCTTTGGGCCTTCTCCAAGCTCATGTGGCGCTGGAAGGTCGAGGACGCCGATCTTCTGTTTGAGCGCCAGGAAGGCCGCGGCAGCGTGGTCATCTGCAACCACACCTCGATGGCCGAGCTCTTGGCCGTGGAGACGGCGCTGTTCTTTGGGGGCCGCCGCATTCGTCCCATCTTTAAGTCCGAGTTCGCCAAGAGCAAGATTGTGCGCTGGGCCTTTAGCCGCGTTGGCGGCATCCCCGTCGAGCGTGGTACTGCCGATATGAAGTGCCTGCGCGCCGCCCAGCATGCGCTGCAGCGCGGCGAGGACGTCCTGATCTTCCCCGAGGGCACGCGCATCCGCTCGCGCGAGATCAAGCCCGAGGTCCACGGCGGCTTTGCGCTCATCGCCCAGATGGGCAAGGCGCCCGTCAACCCGCTCGCCATCTGCGGCTGGTCCGACATCACGCCCGCAGGCAAAAAGCTCATGCGTCCCAAGAAGTGCTGGATCCGCGCCGGCAAGGCCGTCTCGCTTTCCGACGCACCGGCTGGGCTTAAGCGCACGGAGCGCCTGGAATGGTTTGAGTCCGAGGCCATGAACCGCGTCTACGCTATGCGAGACGAGCTGTGCGCCGAGCATCCGGGCAGGTTCTAGCCATGAGCGAGAACGTGACGAACACCGCCGCGACTGCGTCCGACCAGTCAACCGCGCCTACCATCGAGATCGCCGCCCACGCCGGCACTTGCTACGGCGTACAGCGTGCGCTCGATATGGCGCTGGCCGCCGCGCCGCAGGCAGGGGAGTGCGCTCAGCTCCATACCTTGGGTCCGCTCATCCATAACCCCATCGTGGTGCGCGAGCTTGATGAGGCAGGCGTTGGCCTGGCCGAGAACTTGGATAATGCCACAACCGGCACCGTGATCATCCGCGCCCACGGCGTGGTGCCGCAGGTGATCGATGCCGCTCGCGAGCGTGGCCTTAACGTCATAGACGCCACCTGCCCCTACGTAAAGAAAGTCCATGTTGCAGCCGAGCGCCTGGTGCGCGAGGGCTACCGCGTGGTGGTCGTAGGCGAGCCAGGTCACCCCGAGGTGGAGGGCATCCTGGGCCACGCCGGCAATGATGCGCAGGTCGTGAGCTGTGCCGCGGACGCCAACGCCTTGTCGCTCAAGGGCAAGGTAGGCCTCGTCGTGCAGACCACCCAGACCGCACAGAACTTGGCCGAGGTCGTAGCTGCCATCACGCCGCGCGTGCAGGAGCTACGTGTGATCAACACCATCTGCGCCGCCACGAGCGAGCGCCAGCAGGCAGCCGCATCACTTGCCAAACGCTGTGATTGCATGGTCGTCGTGGGCGGCAAGAACTCGGGCAACACCCGTCGCCTGGCACAGATTTGCGCGGACGCCTGCGATCGCACATATCACATCGAGGAAGCTTCCGAGCTCCAGGCCGCGTGGTTTACCGACGCTCACCACATCGGCATCACCGCCGGAGCCTCAACCCCGCAAGAACACATCGAACGCGCCGTTGCGCGCATCAAGGAGCTTTGCCGCTAATCATGGACCAGACCGTACCCGCATACGCCGCCGAGGTGGCCGATTACGGGCGCAGCCGCGACCCCGAGCCGGGTGAGGGCGCGCTCGTAAAGAACGTGCGTCCCGAATCGCCCGCGTGGGATGTGGGTATCGAGCCGGGCATGCGCGTGCTCACGGTCAACGGTGAGGTGCTCACCGACATGATCGTATGGCTCTGGGAGGCCGACGACGACACCGTCGACCTCGAGGTTTTCGACCCGCGCGACAACAGCGTCACCCCCGTCGAGCTCGACCGCTTCCCGGGAGAGGACTGGGGCCTTGAATTCGATGGCCCTATCTTCGATGGCATGCGCACCTGTGTGAACGCCTGCGTATTCTGCTTTATGACGATGCTCCCCAAGGGCGGCCGCTCCACGCTTTATATTCGCGACGACGACTATCGCCTAAGCTTTTTGCAGGGCAACTTTGTCACGCTCACCAACCTCACCGACGAGGACGTGCAAAACGTCATCCAACGCAACATGAGTCCCATGAACGTATCGGTCCACGCCGTGAGCCCCGACGTCCGCCGTCGTATGATGGGCCGCAACGCCCAGCGAGGCATGGACGTACTCGAGACCATCATGGCCGCCGGCATCGAGATTCACGCGCAGATCGTGTTGTGCCCCGGCATGAACGACGGCGAGGAGCTGAAAAAGACCCTGCGCTTTTGCGAGGAGCACGAGCAAATCACAAGCCTGGGCATCGTGCCGCTCGGTTTTACCAAGCATCAGAACCGCTTTAGCTGGTCATACAGCGACAAGCCCGACCTGGCGCGCGAGACCATTGGCATGATCCGTCCCTACCAGGACCGCGCCTTCGAGCGTTTTGGCCGCCACACCTTCCAGATGAGCGACGAGTTCTACCTGGACGCCGGCATCGATCCGCCCGAGGCGGACTTTTACGACGGCTGTCCGCAGTACTACGACGGTATCGGCATGATCCGCTCATACCTAGACGAGACGGACGATGTGCTTGCCGCCGATGCCGAGCGACTGGCTCGCGTCCGCGAGGCCATCGCCGTCCGAGGCCAGCACCTGCTGTGCCTCTCGGGCGCCAGCGCACGCGACACGGTAGCCCGCTTTGTGGAATCGCCCAAGGGACTCGCCGGCACTGTCACAGCCATCAAGAACCGCTACTTTGGCGGCAACGTGGACGTGACCGGCCTCATCGTCGCCTGTGACATTCTGGAGCAGCTGCCGCAGGATCTCTCTGGGGTTATGCTCTTTGTGCCTAAGCTCATGTTCAACGCTGACGGCATGACGCTTGACGAGTATCATCGTGACGATTTACTCGCAAGCCTTAACCACCGTGGCGCCGAGGTTCATGTGGTGTCGACCATGCCGCATGAGCTGCTCGATACCCTGGAGCGCATCCTTGGCATTGTGCCCGCAGACTCTAACACTTCCACTGACCCTACCCATTAAAGGAGAGCAGATGAAACCTATCGTCGCCGTCGTCGGACGCCCCAACGTGGGCAAGTCCACGCTCGTTAACCGCCTGGCCCAGACCTCGGACGCCATCGTCCACGAGTCCCGCGGCGTCACGCGCGACCGCTCATACCACACGGCCGATTGGAACGGCCGCGAGTTCACCATCGTCGACACGGGTGGCATCGAGCCGCTCAAGAGCGATGACGTCTTTGCCACGTCCATCCGCGACCAGGCCCTCGCCGCCGCCGAGGAAGCCGCTGTCATCCTGTTTGTGGTCGACGGCCGCACCGGTGTCACCGAGGAGGACGAGTCGGTCGCCCGCATGCTCAAGCGCTGCGACAAGCCGGTCTTTCTGCTGGTGAACAAGCTCGACAACCCCGATCGCGAAAACGACAGCATCTGGGAGTTCTATTCCCTCGGCATCGGCGAGCCCACGCCGCTCTCGGCCCTGCACGGCCACGGCACGGGCGACCTGCTCGACGATATCGTGGCCCTGCTTCCGGAGGAAGAGGACGAGGTCGCCGATGAGTTCCCCGACGCGCTGAACGTCGCCATCATCGGCCGCCCCAACGCCGGTAAGTCCTCGCTGTTCAACCGCATCCTGGGCGCCGACCGCTCCATCGTGTCCAACATTGCCGGCACCACGCGCGACGCCATCGACACGGTCGTCGAGCGCAACGGCAAGCACTACCGCATGGTCGACACCGCGGGCATTCGTAAGAAGAGCACCGTGTACGAGAACATCGAGTACTACTCCATGGTCCGCGGCCTGCGTGCCATCGACCGCGCCGACGTGGCGCTGCTCGTCGTCGATGCCTCCGTGGGCGTCACTGAGCAGGACCAGAAGGTCATGGGTCTTGCCATCGAGCGCGGCTGCGCCATCGTGGTGCTGCTCAACAAGTGGGACCTGCTCGATGACGACCGTAAGCGCGAGGCCTGCATGGAGACCATCGACCGCCGTCTGGGCGTCATGGCTCCCTGGGCCCAGTACCTGCGCATCTCTGCCCTCACTGGCCGCAGCGTCGAGAAGATCTGGGCGATGGTCGACGCCGCCGAAAAGACGCGCTCGCAAAAGATCAGCACCTCGCGCCTCAACACGTTCCTCACCGACCTGCGCGAGTTCGGTCATACCGTGGTGGACGGCAAGCGCCGCCTGCGTATGCACTACGTGACCCAGACGGGCGTCAACCCGCCGACGTTCACGTTCTTCGTCAACCACAGCGACCTGGTCAACGACACCTACCAGCGCTACATAGAGAACCGCATGCGCTCGACCTTCGACTTTGCCGGCACGCCCATTCGACTCTTCTTTAGGAAGAAGGAGCAAAAGGATGCTTAATCCGATTCTGCTGACCGCCATCTGCGCCGTTGTTTCGTTCTTTATCGGAGCGATTCCGTTTGGCCTGATCCTGGGCCGCGTGTTCAATCACACGGACATTCGCAAGGCGGGCTCCGGCAACATCGGCACCACCAACGCCCTGCGCGTAGCCGGCCCCAAGGTGGCCGCGCTCACGCTGCTACTCGACTGCCTGAAGGGCGCCATCTGCGTCCTTATCGCCCGTCCGCTTATCGCGAGCGTTGGCTATGGCTTCCCTGTGAGCATCATGGCACCCGGTGCCGCAGGCGACTGGATGCTCGGCGTCATTTGCCTGGCTGCCGTGTGGGGACACATCTTCTCGCCCTACCTTAACTTCCACGGCGGTAAGGGTATCGCCGTGGGCCTGGGCGTGATTCTTGCCTGGTACTGGCCCATCGGGCTTTCGCTGCTGGGCATGTTTATCGTGGCCGTCGCCATCACCAAGTTTGTGTCGGTGGGCTCGCTTGCCGCCGCCATCGGCCTTCCCATCGCCGCCTGCACGGTCTTTCCGTACAGCAGCCTGGGACTCAAGTTTTGCATGGCGCTGATCGGCATCACCGTGGTGTGGGCCCATCGTGCGAACATCAAAAAGCTCATGACGGGTAAGGAGTCCAAGCTCTCGTTTACCAAGCGCGTCACCGAGCCCGACGATAAGTAGGAGAGAGTCATGAATGTTGCGCTGATTGGCTCTGGCTCCTGGGGAACCGCCGTCGCCGGCCTTGCTGCCGCGCGAGCCGAGCGCGTGACTATGTGGGCCCACAGCGATCAGACGGCCGCCGGCATCAATGGCGAGCACCGCAACCCCCGCTACCTTGTGGGCTACGAGCTGCCCGGCAACGTCTTCGCCACGACGGATCTGACCCAGGCACTCGACGGCGCCGAGGCCATCATCTTTGCCGTTCCTTCGACGCACCTTCGCAGCGTGTGCCACCAGGCCGCGCCCTTTATCGCCGCCGATACCCCGGTGCTCTGCCTCACCAAGGGCATTGAGCCCGAATCCGGCCTGCTCATGAGCGAGGTCATCGCCAGCGAGATCGGCAACGAGTCGCGTGTCGCGGCGCTCTCGGGCCCCAACCATGCTGAGGAAATCTGCCGCGGCGGACTTTCTGCCGCCGTCATCGCCAGCGAAGACCCGCAGATAGGGGAGACCTTTAAGGACCTGCTCCTGTCCACGGCCTTTCGCATCTATCTGTCGCAAGACATGACCGGTGTCGAGGTCTGCGGCGCCATGAAGAACGTTATCGCCATCGTGTGCGGCATCTCCGCCGGCACCGGTGCGGGCGACAACACGCTCGCTCTCATCATGACACGCGGCCTGGCCGAGATCAGCCGTCTGGTGCACGCCCGCGGCGGTCAAGCTATGACCTGCATGGGACTTGCCGGCATGGGTGACCTCATTGCCACCTGCACCTCGGAGCATTCGCGCAACCGCACCTTTGGCTACGAGTTTGCCCACGGCGTCTCGCTCGACGAGTACCAGACACGCACGCACATGGTAGTCGAGGGCGCCGTCGCGGCCCGCAGCGTGAGCGAGCTTGCCCGTTCACTGGGCGTAGACATTCCGCTCACCTTTGCCGTGGAGCAAACGCTCTACAACGGTGTTACTTTGGATAGGGCGCTCGAGATCCTTACCGACCGCGTCCCCTCTCAAGAGTTCTACGGAATCACCGACTAGCGCAGAAAGGCTTCTACCATGGGTTCCATTAAAATCGCTCCTTCGATTCTTTCGGCCGATATGGCCAACCTCAAGGGCGACCTCGACAAGATCGCCGGCGCCGACTACGTTCACTTTGACGTTATGGACGGTCACTTTACCGGCAACCTCACCTTTGGCGTTGACATCCTCAAGGCCGTCAAGCGCTCCACCGGCGTGCCGGTCGACGCGCACCTGATGGTGTCGAACCCCGACGAGACCGTTGATTGGTACGCCGACGCCGGTGCCGATATGATCACCGTGCACTACGAGGCTTCCACGCACCTGCACCGCACGCTCACGCATCTGCAGCAGCGCGGCGTCAAGGCCGGCGTGGTGCTCAACCCCGCCACCCCCGTGTGCGTGCTCGAGAGCATCATCGATGTCGTCGATATGGTGCTGCTCATGAGCGTGAACCCGGGCTTTGGCGGTCAGAGCTTTATCCCGGGCACCATCGCAAAGCTCCACGAGCTCAAAGCCATGTGCGAGCGCCACGGCGTGTCGCCCATGATCGAGGTCGACGGCGGCATTTCTTCCAAGAACATTGCCGAGGTCGTCAAGGCCGGCGCCAACGTGCTCGTGGCCGGTTCTGCCGTATTTAAGTCCGAAGATCCCGCTGCCGAGGTTGCGCTACTGCAGAAGCTGGGCAACGAAGCCGCACAGGAGGCATAAACCCTTATGACCGCAGGTCAAAACCGCATACCCGTGAATCTTGACTATGCCGCCTCGACGCCCATGCGCGCCGAGGCGCTCCTTGCGCAGCGCGAGTACGACGACAGCGAGCTTGCCGGCGTCAACCCCAACTCGCTGCATTCGCTCGGCCGCAAGGCCGCCGCGCGCCTGGAAGTCGCCCGTCGCGAGATCGCCCGTAGCTTTGGCGCGCGCGTCCGCCCGTCCGAGATTGTTCTGACCAACGGCGGCACCGAAGCCAACCAGCTGGCGCTGCTCGGTCTTGCCGAGGGCGCCCGTCAGCGCGATCGCAAACGCGATCGCGTAATCGTTTCGGCCATCGAGCACGATTCGATTCTGGACAACCTGCCGCTGCTGCGTGCCGCCGGCTTTACCGTCGACCTGGTGCAGCCATGCCGCGCGGGCTACATTGAGCCTGCCGCGCTTGTCGAGCTGCTTGGCGACGACGTGGCGCTCGTAAGCATCATGGTCGCCAATAACGAGACCGGTGTGGTGCAGCCCATCCGCGAGCTTGCCGCCGCCGCACATGCTGCCGGCGCCCTGTTCCACACCGATGCCATCCAGGGCTATCTGCATATCCCGCTCGATGTCACCGAGCTGGGAGTTGACACCATGACCGTTGCCGCGCACAAGATCGGTGGCCCCGTGGCATCTGGCGCGCTCTACCTTAAGAGCCGCACGCCGCTGCGCCCGCGCATTTTTGGCGGCGGACAGGAAGCCGGACGTCGCGCGGGCACGCAGGACCTGCGCACGCAGCTGGCTTTTGCCGCTGCCGCCCGAACGCTGGCGCCCCATGTAGCCCAGGAGCGTGCGACGCTGCAAACCCTTTCCGACAAGCTCTACGCCACGCTTACGGCCCACCCTCGCATTCACGCCACCATGGGCGACTATGCGCATGCCGACCGTCTGCCCGGCATGGTATCGATCTACATTGATGGCATGGACTCCGAGGAGCTCATCGTCAAGCTCGACGCCGCCGGCTTTGAGGTATCGGCCGGTTCCGCCTGCTCGAGCGGCAGCATGGACCCGAGCCATGTTCTCAGCGCCATGGGTATTGGCCGCGAACAGGCCCTGGGTGCACTGCGCATCTCCTTCGATGACCGCGTGAATCCGGGCGATCTGGACGAGTTTGCCCAGACGCTGCTCTCGATCGTAGGCGCCGCATGATTGTCGCCGAGTTCGAGCGCGCTCTGCTGGCACGCTATCCCAAGAGCGATGCCGAGAGTTGGGACCATGTAGGACTCTCCGTCGGCGACCCTGCCGCGGAGATTACCGGTGTTGCCTGCGCACTCGATGCGACCGAAGCCAATGTGCACCGCGCCCAGGAGGCCGGCGCCAACGTGCTGCTGACGCATCACCCCATCTATATCAAGGCACCCGAGGCGTTTTGTCCGGCGGATGCCGCACGCCCCCAATGCAGTGCGGCGCTCTACGAGGCAGCGCGTTGCGGCGTGAGCATTATCTCGCTCCACACCAACCTGGACCGCTCGCACGAAGCCCGCATCTGCCTGAGCGAGCTGCTGGGTGCCGCACCCGTGAGCTCACTGGAGCACGTGGACGACCCCGAGACCACCGGCCTGGGCGCGCTTACAACGCTCAACGACCCCTGTAGCCTGCGCGAGCTCGCCGCCCGCGCCGCAAAGGCATTTGGCAGCGACCCGCGCGTGTGGGGCAATGCCAAGCACACTTGCAACACCATCGCCATTTTGGGCGGCTCCCTGGGCGACTTTGGCGAGCTCGCCATCGCCGCGGGTGCGGATGTCGTCGTGACGGGCGAGGCGGGCTACCACGTGGCGCAAGACCTTGCCTTGCGCGGTCTGGGCGTCATCTTGCTCGGCCACGACCGCTCCGAGGAGCCGTTCGTTGATATATTGATGAACTCTGCAGTTGACGCCGGGGTCGACCCCCGTCATGCGATTAAAATACTGAACCCTTGCCAATGGTGGACTGTGACAAAAGGAGAGAACTTATGAGCGCCGGCGCTACGCTACTCAAGCTGCAACAGATCGATTTGGAGCTCGCCCGCAACAAGAGCGAACTTGCCAATATGCCGGAGCTCAAGGAGCTCGCTTCCAAGCGTAAGACCTACGTTAAGCTTAAAGCCGAGATGACCAAGCTCTACGCCCAGCGCAAGGACCTGGACATTGAGCTCGACGATCTCAACACCACCGAGATTCAGACCAACAACGCCATTGAGGCTGCCAAGAAGCGCCACGTCGACGGTTCCGACTACCGTGAGGTTCAGGACCTGGAGAATGAACTCGCAACCCTGGCCAAGCGTCTGGACAAGATTGAGCACACCCGCAAGGACGTCGTTGTCTCCCATAAGGAGGCGCTCGACCGCGAGGCCCGCGCACAGGCAATTATCGCCAAGTTCGAGGAGGGCGTGAAGGCCGATACCAAGGCCGCCCGCGCTAAGGCTGCCGACCTGCAGGCTCAGATTGACGCCGCCACTAAGGAACGCACCGCGCTTGCCGCCACGCTGCCGGCCGACGTGCTCACCGACTACGAGCGTCTGCTCAAGCAGTTCCGCGGCCTGGCCGTCGAGACCATCCAGGGCAACATCCCCACAGTCTGCCACACCGCGCTGCAGGCATCGTCCATGAGCGACCTCAACCACGACGGTAGGTCAATTACGCACTGCCCGTACTGCCACCGCCTCCTGGTACTCCCGAGCAAGGAAGCTTAAACGATGACGGCATCCAACAATTCAATGCAACTTGAGGGAAAAACGATCCTGCTGGGCATTACCGGCGGGATCGCCGCCTATAAGTCGTGCAACATCGTGCGCCTGTTGCAAAAGCGTGGCGCGCGCGTCAAGGTCGCTATGAGCGAGCATGCCACCGAGTTTGTGGGCCCGCTCACCTTTCGTGCGCTCACCAACGAGCCCGTTGCCGTGGGCCTATTCGACGACCCCTCCGACCCCATCCACCACATTTCGCTGGCGCAGGAGCCCGATCTGGTGGTCGTGGCGCCCGCGACGGCCAATATCATCGCCAAGATGGCCAACGGCATCGCCGACGACCTCATCTCCACCACGCTGCTGGCAACGCCACGACCCATTGTGATCGCGCCGGCCATGAACAATGGCATGTGGAAAGCGCCGGCGACGCAGGCCAACATGGCCACGCTGCGCGACCGTCGCGTCCATGTGGTGGGGCCCGGCAGCGGCTACCTTGCCTGCGGCGACGTGGACACGGGACGCATGAGCGAGCCCGAGGACATCGTCGAGGCCGTCTGCCAGGTGCTCAACTCCGCACCTCAGGATCTTGCGGGCAAGTGCATCGTGATCACCGCCGGCCCCACGCACGAGCCGATCGACCCCGTGCGCTTTATTGGCAACCGGTCGTCGGGCAAGATGGGCATCGCTCTGGCGGGGGAGGCCGCTCGCCGCGGTGCTGCGGTCACGCTTGTGCTGGGGCCGACATCGCTCGATGTTCCTCGCGGTGTGGAGTGTTTGCGCGTACAGACCGCCGCAGAGATGTTGCAGGCGGCACTGGGCGCCTTTCAGACGGCCGATGCGGCCATTTGCGCGGCGGCCGTCGCCGACTACACCCCCGCATCCCCTGCCGACCATAAGCTCAAAAAGGCCAACGAACGCCTGGATCGCATCGAACTAGTCGAGACGGTCGATATTTTGGCTGAGCTCTCGCGCCAGAAGGGCGAGCGCCGTGTGATCGGATTTGCAGCCGAGACCGATAACGTCGTGGAGTACGCTGAGCGCAAACTTGCCCGCAAGGGCTGCGATGCAATCATCGCCAACGATGTCTCGCGCGCCGATTCGGGCTTTGGAACCGATACCAACAAGGCCTGGATTGTGAGCACAGCGGGTACACAGGAACTTCCCGTACTAACAAAACCCCAGCTCGCGGATACAATTTTGGACTTGCTCAAAAATATTTAAAAAAGTTCTTGCGCAAGGCCAAAGTTTCGGGTTAATATACTCCCTGTTGCGAGCGAGAGCAGAGCAACAAACAAAAGCTTCGGGACGTGGCGCAGCTTGGTAGCGCACTTGACTGGGGGTCAAGGGGTCGCTGGTTCGAATCCAGTCGTCCCGACCAGAAGTTTGCAGGTCAGGTACTTAGTGCCTGACCTTTTTTGTTTTAAGCAATTGCTTAATTTTGATTAATCAACAGGGTGCCAAAAATCACCCTGCGCGATAATCGCCTTTTGCGGCTACTTGCGCGTTTTGCACACGCTTGGGCCGATTTATTAACGCGATATGAATCTACATACGCGTAGCTGGTATACAGTCGAGTACAGACTGTATTTATCGCGGCGATTTACACAGATATAGCGACTGTAACGAACAAGCGTGTCGCTGTATTTATTCCAGTAGCTCACTTGACCGGTGGACAAGTGAGCGATTGCAACGATATGCCAACCAGGATGGGCTCCATACGAGGACGCCGCAGGGGTAATGGCGGGGGAGTGCAGCAGGCGCTCTGAGAGCCGCCATATGACCCCATTTCTCCTCAACCCGAATACCTGTGCCGCGAACCTAAACCGTTCGTACACTTGCCAAAAGATAGGCCCGCGCGGAGTCGCGCGGGCCTTGCACTAGAAAAGCTAGAAGCACCAAGCGGGAAACACGTTGCCGGCACTGTTGGCACTACCGCTGCTCCAGCGACCGAAAGGGTCAACATAGATAAAGTCCGTTGAGTCACTCGGAGACACGGAACGAGTGCTGAAATAGCACACAATCTCAGGTCCAGAATACCTCGACGTCGCATAGTACTCGTACTGGGCGCCGTCAGACTGGAGGTCTCCGTAAATCTCGGTCGTCGAGAGGATGAAGACCTTGTCATTCGTTGCCGTCGGAGTGCCGGCGCTACCGCCGCCCTCGTTGTCCGTCATCTTCGTGACGGCCTTCGCCTTGGACTGGAGCTCGGCCGGCAGGAGCGCCCAGAGGTCACCGGAGTTCAGGCGGGCGCGGAGCTTAGAGGACCTCCAACCGCCGACATTGGTCTTTGTGTCGTTCCAGATGTGTTTGTATAGGACATCGTTGGTCGTCTCAAACGTCAGCCCCGCCTTGCCGCTACCGTCGGCGAGGTTGTCATGGTTGATACCGATGATGCGGTATCCGGGCATCGTGGTGTCCGCACTGCGAATCTCTCATAGAGGATATGCCACAACTTGATAATTTCGCAGCCATAAGGAAGAACCTTTTCAATGTTTCTGAGGACAGCACGATTGAAGAAGCCTCGGTCCATGAAGGAGACTTTCCCATTTACATAGATTTAGATAAGGTCGTGAATGACCAATATGAACTTAAGCATATTCCGTCCGTATTCATACTGGATGACCAAGGAAACATCATCGGCTCATCCGAAGGAGAGGAAGAACCTCTTGCCTTATTAAAGAAATACGCCGAATACAACGGATATAAAGCGGAAGGAGGCGACATCGAGTAACTATCAAAGGCCAGTTTAAGGAGCCAGCCATGAAGAAATGCCTGCCCTCCATCATCTCAGCAGCTCTTTGCCACTCCCTTGTCATGACACCATTTGTGCCCGTTGCGGCAGCCTATGCCGACGAGGGATCTCCCGCCGAGAGCAGCGAGATCTACGTCGGAGACAATTACGACGATAATTACGATATATACCTTTTTTTGAGCGCGGGCGCTGCACGGATTCATATTCCAAGGCGTGGTGCGATTCTCACGGATCTGCAAATAACCGCACCGTCCCTCACAAGGTCAAGCTGAACGCGAAGGAGGAGGCTTGCCTGCGCGATCTCTAGCTTGTTGGCACCGCTGAAGTTATCGCCGGTCTCGTGACAACCGGTCCTAGCGGCGGCTTTTTTGCAACCGCAATGACATCGTACCGACTTTTCATTTGCATGTTCTGAAAGGAAGTTGCCATGTTGTCGCAAAATCAATCGAGATACTTGAACACAATCGGCTTTGCCCTGCTTGCATTACTCTTTGCTAGCGACCTTTTGCTGAAACCGCCCAAGGAACTCGTTTCGCTTGCCATAGCCTGCATTTCCGCCCTTTACTTTACGGCAACCCTGTTCGTCGGACTAAAGGAGAGGAAAAAAGGCGCAGTCGTTGCATCTGCCGTAGGCGTGATCATAGCCATTGCCTCATTCTTTATCTGACACATTGATGATCTAGGGGCGGTATCGTAGGAATACGACCGGGAGAGCCGGGACCAGATTGCCCGGTCGGCTCGCGCGACGGCGCGGCGGTTCGACAGAAAGCTCTCCGGACTTCACGCCGTTTCTGATCGCATTGTAGACAGCCATCTCGTCTTCGCAGTCGGCGAGCACGCGGTGTGCGTCGTCGTTTTGGATGTACAGTAAATCTCGAAGGTCCTCCATGCACCAGCGTCCGAGATTTGGCCATGCGCGTCGCGCGAGCTGATAAGTGTCGATTGCGATGTTGTAGTTAAAGTCCAGACCAAAGCCGTCCCAGGCAGAACGGCATTGTTTCCTTGATTATCAACTTCATCCGGGCATTTCCCGCATTCATCCGTGTGCATACGGATGAATGCGGGATTCGATACCCCGGCGGCCTGATCGGCAGGCCGCCGGGAATTCTCACTCCTCGATAAAAGCCGGCACTCGGTTAGTCCTGCGCATCTTGAAATCGCCAATCTCGTGGGAGACATAGAGAATGCCGTCCATCCCATCTCGTGATGCATACGACAGGTGAACTGAACCGCAATCCGATCCATCATTGTCGAGAAGATCGAACGAATTCGGGTCGCTCGTTGCGGCCAAACGACCACTCAGACAAGAGCCATCGTCATTACAGATTTGCCATTCCATGTCTTCGCCTGCAAGAATCGCCATAGACGGCCTGGTCGCGCCATCGCTGACATACATCCCGTCTATGCCAAACCCATTTTCAGCGCCATCGATGAACGACTGCTCGGACCTATACCTCGCAAATGATGCACATAGCACCATTGCAAGACAAAGTACAAAGCCAACAATCGCTATCTTTGCATAGCTCTTGCCTATCATGTCATTCACCTCCCTCGTATGTATCGAGGTATTCCTGCTTGAGCGTCTGCGAGGACGACTCGATCTTTTCCAC
>NZ_JBCOIQ010000027.1:0-26053 GCF_040926185.1 Collinsella aerofaciens | reverse complement strand
GGCCGCGGGGGCGTTCAGCTAACTGCGGGAATGGCCTATTTGCTCAATGTGTTCGGCTGAGATCGGAAATCAACCTGGAAGTTCATTTTTTGCGGGAAAAACGGTATATGAAAAATCTTTACCAACCACTCCAACCGCTGCTATCTGGGCGATATGTCAGTTTGGCGATGTGTCGAAGAAAAAACGTTTTACCAATGTTGAGCATCACACGGTCTGCACCGTTGCGTGCGGACCATATTTCCAAACCGATTGTTTTGGCTAGACGCGTCTCTTTGGGGTACCATAGCTCCACTATCAACTGCCGCTCAGCACGGCAGCCTTGATGAGCCCTTGCCCTTCTCCTGGGAATTATGATCGGGCATCAATCTGCTGAGTGGCCCGAATCCCAGGAGGGGACTCTATATGCAAAAGGAATACCTGTCCGCCGCGGCGGAGGTGCTCAGCGACCAAGGTGTCGATGAGAACCTCGGCCTGAGCAACGACGAGGCGTCTTCGCGCCTCGCCAAGACAGGCCCTAACAAGCTCGAGGAAGCCGAGAAGACGCCGCTGTGGAAGCGTTTCTTTGAGCAGATGGCCGACCCCATGGTCATCATGCTGATCGTTGCCGCCGTCATCAGTGCGCTCACGGGCATGGTCAAGGGCGAGCCCGACTTTGCCGATGTTGCGATCATCATGTTCGTCGTTATCGTCAACTCGGTGCTGGGCGTGGTCCAGGAAGCCAAGAGCGAGGAGGCCCTCGAGGCCCTGCAGGAGATGAGTGCGGCGCAGTCCAAGGTGCTGCGCGACGGCAAGCTCGTGCACCTGCCGAGCGCCGAGCTCGTGCCCGGTGACGTGATCATGCTCGAGGCGGGCGACTCCGTCCCGGCCGACTGCCGCGTGCTCGAGAGCGCCACGATGAAGATCGAGGAGGCCGCCCTTACCGGCGAGTCTGTGCCCGTCGAGAAGCATGCCAACGTCATTGAGCTCGCCGCCGGCACCGACGACGTGCCGCTCGGCGACCGCAAGAACATGTGCTACATGGGTTCCACCGTGGTATACGGCCGCGGTCGCGCCGTCGTGGTCGGCACCGGTATGAACACCGAGATGGGCAAGATCGCCGGCGCCCTGGCCGAGGCCAAGGAAGAGCTCACGCCGCTGCAGGTGAAGCTCGCCGAGCTCAGCCGCATCCTCACCATCATGGTTATCGTCATCTGCGTCGTCATCTTTGGCGTCGACATCATCCGCCACGGCGTGGGCAACGTCCTTACCGATCCGACCGCCCTGCTCGATACCTTTATGGTCGCTGTCTCGCTTGCCGTCGCCGCCATCCCCGAGGGCCTAGTTGCCGTCGTGACTATCGTGCTGTCGCTTGGCGTGACCAAGATGGCCAAGCGCCAGGCGATTATCCGCAAGCTCTCTGCCGTCGAGACCCTTGGCTGCACGCAGACCATCTGCTCCGACAAGACCGGTACCCTCACCCAAAACAAGATGACCGTCGTCAAGCACGAGCTCGCTGCGCCTAAGGAGAAGTTCCTGGCCGGCATGGCGCTGTGCTCCGACGCCCAGTGGGACGAGGAGCTGGGCGAGGCCGTGGGCGAGCCGACCGAGTGCGCGCTCGTCAACGATGCCGGCAAGGCTGGTCTCACTGGCCTGACTGCCGAGCATCCGCGTGTGGGTGAGGCCCCGTTCGACTCTGGTCGCAAGATGATGTCCGTGGTCGTCGAGACCCTGGACGGCGAGTATGAGCAGTACACCAAGGGCGCGCCCGACGTGGTGATCGGCCTGTGCACCCATATCTACGAGGGCGACAAGGTCGTTCCGCTGACCGAGGAGCGTCGCGCCGAGCTCGTGGCCGCTAACAAGGCCATGGCCGACGAGGCCCTGCGCGTACTGGCGCTGGCAAGCCGCACCTACACCGAGGTCCCGGGCGATTGCAGCCCCGCCGCGCTCGAGCATGACCTGGTCTTCTGCGGCCTGTCCGGCATGATTGACCCGGTCCGCCCCGAGGTCGCCGACGCCATCCGCGAGGCCCACGACGCCGGTATCCGCACCGTCATGATCACGGGCGACCACATCGACACCGCCGTGGCCATCGCCAAGCAGCTGGGCATCGTCACCGATCGCGGTCAGGCCATCACGGGCGCCGACCTCGACCGCATGAGCGACGAGGAGCTCGACGCGCACATCGAGGACTACGGCGTGTACGCCCGCGTCCAGCCCGAGCACAAGACACGCATCGTCGAGGCTTGGAAGTCGCGCGACCAGATCGTGGCCATGACGGGCGACGGCGTCAACGACGCCCCGTCCATCAAGCGCGCCGACATCGGCGTTGGCATGGGCATCACCGGTACCGACGTCACCAAGAACGTCGCCGACATGGTGCTTGCCGATGACAACTTCGCCACCATCATCGGTGCCTGCGAAGAGGGCCGTCGCATCTACGACAACATCCGCAAGGTCATCCAGTTCCTGCTTTCGGCCAATCTTGCCGAGGTGTTCTCGGTGTTCATCGCCACGCTCATTGGCTTTACCATCTTCCAGCCGGTGCAGCTGCTGTGGGTGAACCTGGTCACCGACTGTTTCCCCGCGCTCGCGCTGGGCATGGAGGATGCCGAGGGCGACATCATGAAGCGCAAGCCGCGCAACGCCAAGGACGGCGTCTTTGCCGGCAATATGGGCCTGGACTGCGTGGTCCAGGGCCTGATCATCACCGCGCTGGTGCTGGCGAGCTTCTTTGTGGGCGTGTACTTTGACATGGGCTACATCCACATCTCCGATATGATCGCCGGCAATGCCGACGAGGAAGGCGTGATGATGGCGTTCATCACGCTCAACATGGTCGAGATTTTCCACTGCTTCAATATGCGCAGCCGTCGTGCGTCGCTGTTCACCATGAAGAAGCAGAACAAGTGGCTGTGGGCTTCCGCCGCGCTGGCGCTGGTACTGACGGTTATCGTGACCGTTCAGCCGACGCTTGCCGAGATGTTCTTTGGCCCCGTGACGCTTGAGCTCAAGGGCGTTCTTGCCGCGCTGGGTCTAGCCTTCCTGATCATCCCGCTGATGGAGATCTACAAGGCGATCATGCGCGCGGTCGAGAAAGAGTAGGTCGAAAGGCCATCCTTCCCACCGGCCCGACCGCCTGCGGGGTTTCTTCTTCGCTGGTCCTCGCGCTTCGCGCTGCGGGATCGCTCAGAAGAAATCCCTCCCGGCGGTCGGGCCTTCGGATAACCTCTCGGGACCATAAGCTGAGGGAAAGTGTGTGAGTCGGTCGAGCAATTGCTCGACCGACTCTTTTTTGTGGGTAAAATACCTGCTCAGTTGTGATTTGTGGTGCTGGGAGGCGTTTGTGGGCAAGGCTAAGGCGAAGGCGAAGAAAAAGACGACGGGGGCGCGGGCTAAGCGCGATCGTCGTCGGAAGCTTGCGACCGAGGCCCCCGCATCTGCCGAGGAGCTGCTGGCAAACGTGCCGGGACTCGACGCGCTGCAGGATGTTCCGGCGTTCGATGACCTGCCGGTCGATGAAGCTCAGCAGGCGGCATTTGACGACTTTTGCGCACATGCCGAGGAGCCCGAGCAGATGCAGCTTGGCGCCGTGGTGCGCTTGGATCGCGGGTTTCCGCTGGTGGCGACTGCCGACGACACCTTTCGCGCCGAGCATGCCGTGGGGTTTGCCAAGTCGCGCGGCGAGGACGAGGTCCTGCTGCCTGCCGTGGGCGACCGTGTGGCGGTGCGCCGCGCTCCCGGGCACGATATGGGCGTGATTGAGTGCGTGCTGCCGCGCCGTACGAGCTTTGAGCGTTGGCGCGGCCGTGCCCGTGGAGAGCGCCAGGTGCTCTGCTCCAACGTGGATAGCGTGCTAATCGTGCAGGCGCTCGGTGCCGGTGAGGTGCTGCTCGACCGCGTGGCGCGCTCGCTGGTGTTGGCGCTTGACTGCGATGCCGAGCCGGTGGTGGTGCTTACCAAAGCTGACCGCTGCGATGCCGAGGAGCTCGAGCGCGATCTGGACCGCGTGCGCCGCCTGGTGGGTCCGGACGTGCGCGTGATCGTGACGTCCTCTGCCGAGGGCCGCGGCCTGGACGAGGTCCGTGCCTGCGTGCCTGCCGGGAGCTGCGCCATGATTCTGGGCGAGTCGGGTGCCGGCAAGTCGACGCTGCTCAATGCACTGCTGGGCCACGATACGTTGGCGACCGGCGGTGTGCGCGAACGCGACGACCAGGGCCGTCACACAACCGTCGCGCGCGTGATGGTGGCGCTGCCGGGCGACGCCGGCGTGATCGCCGATGCCCCGGGCCTGCGCAGTCTACCGCTCGTGGGTCACGAGCGGGGTCTGGCGCGCGCCTTCCCCGAGATTGTCGAGGCATCGCGTGCGTGCCGGTTTGGCGATTGCGCACATACCCATGAGCCGGGCTGCGCCGTTCGCGAGGCCGAGGACGCCGGGCAGATCGACAGCCTGCGGCTGGAAACGTTCCAAAACCTGGCGTCATCCATGCGCGTGAGCGCTCAAATACTCGATCCCGATGTTCATCTGTAATTGATTTTTCCTATGACAGCCGTCTCCCAACTGTTTGGGAGACGGCTTTTTTGCTGCGGAAAAGCCTCGAAACATGCAGTTTGCTGACGTGCTGACCAAAACCTTGCCACGAGCTTGACGGACTGGTCAGCTTTTGGTCAGCGATTGGTTTGACATCGAAAATCAAGATCGCGATTGCGCCGCTTTGCACTCTGACCGCCCAGACAATGGTGGTACGGGCATTCGCCCGGCACTGCCATGAGAGGAGCGGCCGTGAACAAGAGCAAACGCATCGCCATCAGTCTGGTCGCGGGCGTGCTCGCTGCTCTGCTCTGCATGGTTTACGGCTCGTCGATCCGCTCGCAAGCCGAACAGGTCCAGGCTGAGACCTTGGCCAAGTACGGTGGCGATCGCGTCGAGGTATGCGTCGCGGCGCGCGATATCGATGTGGGCGAGACCCTCGATGAGACCAATGTCATAACCCAGGAATGGCTGACGAGCCTGCTGCCGCGTGACGCGGCGACCGAGCTGCGCCAGGTGCGCGGCGACGTGACGACTTCGCGTATTCCCAAAAACGCCGTGATCTGCAATGTCTACACCAAGGCCGAGAGCCACAAGCTCGAGGTGCCTAAGGGCAAGGTCGCCGTTTCGGTGGCGGTCGATGCCGAGCACTCGGTCGGCGGTGCCACGGGCGTGGGCAGCTATGTGGACGTGTACGTGCAAAAAGATGGCGTAACCGATCGACTGTGCGGCGCGCACGTGATCGATACCAGTGAGAATTCCGGTGCCACGCGCGAGGGCAAGATCGAATGGGTGACGCTGGCGGCTGACCCCGAAGACGTCAAGGAACTGCTGGGGGCATCGGGCAAGGGAACGGTCAGCTTGACGATTCCCGCCACGGCGCGCGGCAAAAAGAGCGGAGGCGACGAGTGATGAAGGCGATCTGGCTTGCGTGCTGCGCGTGCGGCGATTACGGGCTGTTGCAGCGGGAAGTCGAGGGCCGTGATGCGGGTGCACAGGTGCTTCGCGTGGGTGACCTGGACGGGCTGATTTCCATGGCGCGGGCGTTTCCGTCGCGCCGCGGGGCTGCCATCATCGCGGCGTCTCTGTTCGATACCGAAGATGTGCGCAAGACTGTTGCGCGCCTGACGGCCGAAGGCCGCGTGAGTCGCGTGGTCGTGTTGATAGAAGCACTCGATCCGTCGGATATCGAGGGGCTGTTTCGCGCAGGGGCGACCGAGGTCATCGCTGCGCACAGTATATGCGGCAACGGGCGCGCGGGCGAGGGAGCGGTTGATTCCGATCGGCGCATGACGATTGAGCCCGATGCTTTTGTTGATAGGGAACCCGGGGCGCCTCGCGCTACAAGAGGCCCGCGTGTTGATGATTATGGAAAAGCGGAAGCCGAGCATGGTCGGCGCCCCCGGAACCCCCTTGTATACGATGACGCTGGAGGGCCGGCGCAGCATGCTGGCGACTCCCCGGCTGTAGATTTGGGATACGTGCACGGCGTGAATCTGGCGGATGAACTCGACGAAGTTGAGGGCTTTGCCGGGTGCGGCGAGTTGTCGCTGATGCAGCATGAGCAGATTGTGCAGAACGAGCCTGCCTCGCAGACCGAACAAGCTGCCATGCCGGCTTGGACGCAGCGTGTGGTTGCGGCGGGGGAGACGGGGACGCTGCCGCCGACGCCCGCCCCGCCGCCTCCGATGCCGCCGGCAGACGCTGCCGCTTCGCCGCACCGAGCTCCGGTCATCTGCGCCATTTCGGGTTCGGGCGGTTGCGGCAAGTCGACGATCGTTGCCACCATGGCACACACATCGTCGCTGTTGGGCTTGCGTGCCGCCGTGCTCGACCTGGACCTGATGTTTGGAAACCTTTACGACTTGTTAGGCGTCGATGCTCCGCGCGATATGGCGGCACTTATCGAGCCGTCGGCGGCGGGCGCGCTCGCCGAGCCAGATATCGTAGCCGCATCGATGCGCGTGGCGCCGGGCGTTACGCTCTGGGGTCCCGTCGCGGCGCCCGAGCAAGCCGAGCTCATGGCACGTCCGGTGGAGCTACTGCTTGATGTTCTGCGTCGCGAATCCGACGTGGTCTTTGTCGACACCTCGGTCTTTTGGGGTGATGCCGTGGCGGCTGCGGTGGCGGCGAGCGACCGCTGCCTGGTCGTTGGCGATGCGGCGGTGTCGTCCGCGACATCGGCGTCGCGCGTCATTGAACTGGCAAGTCGAGTGGGTGTGCCGCGCACGCGCATGAGCGCCGTGTTCAACCGGTTCGGTGCGCGCGGGGCAGACGAGGACGTCGCCATGCGCTTTGAGATTGCCTGTGCGTTGAGCTCCAAGATTCATATCGCCGATGGCGGGCAGGATCTCGCCGCGCTCATGGCGTTTGGACGCGCTGACGAGGCAATGGGGCAGACCAGCGCTTTTGCGACCAGCGTGCGCGAGGCTACGCGCGAGATGCTCGTGGAACTGGGGTGCGCCGTCGGCCCTTGGAGCGATATGGTCGCCGACCGTGCAACGCGTACCGAGCGCCCGCGTATCCGCCTTCCCTGGTCGCGCGAGGGTGATCAGCGATGAGTCTGCAAACGAGGATTAAGGCTGCCGGCGCTGCAGCGGCGGCAGCGCCTGTAGATGCGGGGCGTCGCCGCGCGGTGAAACGACGCACCAAGCGCGCCGTGATGGACCGCATGGGTTACGACGAAGTGGCGCGTATCAGCGCCTATATCGACCCGGCACTTGCCCGCTCGGAATTGCGTCCCGCGGTGGAGGCGGCGCTCAATGTTGAGGAACCGACCGATCTCGCGACGCCCGAGCGCGAGACCATCATCGACGAGATTTTGGATGACGTGGTGGGCTTGGGGCCGTTGCAGCCGCTCATCGAGGACGACACCGTTACCGAGATCATGATCAACGGCTGCCGCTCGGCTTTCTTTGAACGTGGTGGCGTCTTGTACCCCATCGAGCATGCGTTTGAGGATGATGGGCAGATCCGTGTGCTTATCGACCGCATCATCTCGCCACTTGGCCGCCGTATCGACGAGCGCAGTCCCATCGTCAACGCCCGCCTCAAAACGGGCTATCGCGTCAACGCGGTGATTCCGCCTGTGGCGATTGACGGACCGATTCTCACCATCCGAAAGTTCTCGGACCGCATCTGCTCGCTGGACGAGCTTGTGGGGCTGGGGTCGCTGCCGCTTTGGTATGCGCAGCTGCTGTCGTGCGCGGTGTCGCTGCGACAGGACCTGGCGGTTGCGGGAGGCACGGGATCTGGTAAGACCACCCTGCTCAACGCGTTGTCATGCGAGATTTCCACCGGCGAGCGCATCGTGACGATCGAGGACTCTGCCGAGCTCAAGTTTGCGCATCATCCGCACGTGGTGCGTCTAGAGGCGCGCGAGGCTTCAATTGAGGGCGAGGGCGCGGTGACGATCCGCGACCTGGTGACCAATGCCCTGCGCATGCGCCCCGACCGCATCGTGGTGGGCGAGGTGCGCGGTGCGGAGTGCTGCGACATGTTGCAGGCCATGAACACGGGCCACGACGGGTCGCTCACCACACTTCATGCGGGCTCAGAACAGGAGACCGTGGTGCGTCTGACGTTGCTTGCACGTTATGGCATCGATCTGCCGAGCGAGCTCATCGAGGAGCAGATTGCCATGGCGCTCGACGGCATCGTGATGTCTGAGCGCCACGCCGATGGCAGGCGTTTCGTCTCCTCGTATTCGGGAGTGCGTCGCGCCGCGTCGGGCGGCGTAGAGCTCGAGCGCTATGTGACTTTCGATGCCGCCGAGCGCACCTGGACGCTTGACCGCGAGCCGCCGTTTATCGCAGAAGGCCTGCGGTCGGGGACGCTCACACAAGAGGAGGTGGACGAATGGAGGTCGCTGTGCCCCTCGTCGTAGGGGGTTTAGCAGCGTTTTCTGTCGCGACGGCGTGCGGGGCGGAACCTCGTGTGCCGCAGATACCGCCGGCGGAGCTGGCGCGTCAGGTGCTCGAGACGGTGGCAGAGAAGCTGCCGCGTGAGCTGGTGGAAAACGATCTGCTGAAAAAGATTGCCCGTTCGTGGGCATCGCTGGCTCCGGCGCATCGCCTTGGCCTCGTGATCGAGGATGCTTCGGGGCGTTTGGCGTTTCTGCTGCTATCGAGCGGTGTCTGCTGCGTTTTACTAACGACGGTGTCGTTATCGCCCCTCGGATTTGCCTTGGGACTTGTTGCTCCGATTGCCGTTGGCGCCGCTCGGGATGGCTTTGAGAGCCGGCGCGAGCAACACGATGCAGAAGAGGCCATGCCCGAGGCGTTTACCGCACTTTCCATGTCGCTTGCCTCGGGACATTCGCTGGCCCAGGGCATGCGCTTTGTGGGCGCTCATGCGCAAGAGCCGGTGCATACCGAGTTTTTGCGGGTGGCGGCGGCGATCGATTGCGGCATCTCGGCGACCGACGCGCTCGATGACTTGCTCGCGCGCATCGACGCCCCCGGCCTTTCGCTTGTGACCTTGGCGCTTAAGGTGTCACAGCGCACTGGCGCTCCGCCTGCCGACTTACTGTCCGAGGCGTCGAGCATGGTAGGGGAGCGCATTGAGCTCAAGCGCCGCCTGGATGTCAAGACGTCGCAGGCTCGCATGTCGGCGCATATGGTCGCGGCGATGCCGGCGGGCATGTGCGCGGTGTTGGCGCTGCTTTCGGCAGATTTTCGTCGCGGTCTTGCGACGCCTGCCGGCGCGGGCGCTGTGGTGCTGGGTCTTGCCCTCAACGCCGTTGCCCTGGTGGTTATCCGGCGCATTATGAGGGTAGAGCTATGAGCGCCCCGGTTGCAGTTGCGGCTTGCCTGTGTGCCCTGAGTGTATTTGTCGCGACGGGTTTGGATCGGGCGGATGCGCGCAAGATCGCAGGGGCCTGCAAGCGCGAGACGGTGCTGGTCGCTGCCGCGGGTCGCTCGGTGGTCGATGCCCTGACCGCGCGAGTGAAGGGCGCGGTTGGAGCGGGCGGCCCGGCGCGAGTGTCGCTCGGCGAAGTGTCCGAGATGATCGATGTTGTGCGCTTGGGCCTTTCGGCCGGTCTTTCGTTTGATGCGGCGCTTGAGATTTTCTGCGCCAACCGCCGGTCAGTGCTGGCTCTTCGCCTTGAGCGGGCCTGCATGGCGTGGCAGGTGGGCGTGGGCACGCGTGAGGACGAGTTGTTGGCCGCCGCGCGCGACCTGGACGTGCGAGCGCTCGAGACCTTTGCCATCACGGTGGGGCAGGCGCTCGCCCTGGGTGCCCCACTTGCCGAGACGCTGGCCGCTCAAAGTCGCGAGATCCGTGCGGCTCATCGCGCTGCGGTCGAGCGCGAGATCGAGCGTGCGCCCGTCAAGCTGCTGATTCCCACCGGCACGCTCATCTTGCCGGCGTTGCTTCTGTCCATATTGGGCCCGCTGCTGGGAGCAGGCGGGATGATGTAGGGAGGAATACATGAACACGATGACTGACGCTGCTGGCAAGGTCCAGGGCTGGGCGTTTTGCCGGGCGGCACATGTTCGTCAACGCGCCAAGGAGCTACTGCAGGAGGAGAGTGCACAGGGTACCACCGAGTATGCCATCTTGGTCGGCGTGCTCGTGGTGATCGCGATTATCGCCATCGTCGCATTTAAGGGCAAGGTCCAAGATCTATGGAACGCTATCAGCGAGGGCATCAACAGCCTGTAGAGGGCGAGCGCCCCATCGGGGTGCTGCTGGTGTTTGCTTGCCTGACCGTGGCGATAGCGGCGGTGCTTTGGGGGCTTAACGCCGCGCGGCAGCAGCGTCCTGGGACCGCCTCCGATTTGGGCTCAGATTCGGCGGTGGCGTCTCAAAAAGATGAGATGCGAGATGCGGACGATTCGGATGTCGCTGTCACGGCGCAAACCTTTCTGCGGACGCTCGACAAGCGGTCTGGCACTGCGACGGATTCGCCTGAGGGCAACGCGATTGCGGTCCGGCTTGCATGGTCCGAGGACCGACCGATGACCGAAGCGGCGGCGGATATGCTGCGTGCCTATCGCGAGGTACCCACGGCGCAACTTGCTCTGAGCGGCTATCTCGACATCAAGGGAAACGTGTGGGGCGCCATCGTGCGCGACGGACGCGGCTGGGTCGATATGGTGACAATTGCCGCGGATGCTGGCGATGCTTCGTGTCGTCTGCGCGCCGTGCGCCTGAGCCCGCAGGCAACGGACTCAAAGGAGGGATCGTGAAATGCATGATGTCCTGCGTGAGGAATCTGCCCAGGCGACGGTCGAATACGCCATTGTCACGGTGGCGCTGTTATCGATCGTGCTGGCGATCGCGGGACTTTGGCGTGCCGGCACCGATGGGCGCTTGGCGGCGCTGGTTGAGCGGGCGGCATCCCATAGCGTTGCCTCGACGTCGGTTATCGACGCCGCTGCGGCCGCTAAGGACATCGCGTTGTATTGATGCCGCGCGCGAGGACCGGGCGCAGTCTACGGTCGAGGCCGCTTTTTTGCTGCCGACGTTTCTGACACTCATCCTTCTCGCGCTGCAACCGGTGTGTCTGCTCTATACGCGCGCGGTCATGGAGTCTGCCGCCGCCGAGACCGCGCGGCTCATGACCACGACGACGGCGGAGGACGACGATCTTAAGGAGTTCACCCGCCGCCGACTTGCCGCAGTGCCCAACGTTTCGATCTTTCATGCCGGCGGGCCGTTGTCGTGGGATATCGAGCTTGGCCGGGCCGGTGCGGGTGGCGTCTCGTCCGTGTCCGTTTCCGGCGAGGTCAAGCCGTTGCCTGTGATCGGTGCGTTTGCGCAGGCTATGGGTGGTACCGCCGAGGGCGGCTACGTTGAGCTCAAGGTCGATGTCTCGTATCAATCGCGTCCCGAATGGCTGGAGGGAGATTATGATTCGTGGATTGCTGCATGGGATTAAGTGTTTCTGGTCTAGACGCGTTTTGACGCACCGTCCGAGCTGCCATCGCAAGCGAGGCGGCTTTATGGGTCGAGCCGGTGTCGATCTGTTTATCGAAGACGGCGCCTATACCACGCTTTCTTCTGCCGTGGTCATCCTAGTGGTGCTCACATTGTTGTTTTCGTCGACCGCGGCGATATGGAGCATGTCGCGTGCCGGGGATACCCAGGTGGCGGCTGATAGCGGCGCGCTGGCGGGTGCCAACGTAGTGTCGTCCTATCACACGGCTGCCACGGTGGTTGATGCGAGCATCTTGAGTCTGGGGCTGGCGGGGTTTGCCACGATCGGGACGGGCCTGGTCGCCATCCTCATCCCGGGTGCCGAGCCGGTTGCCGGCAATATGGTCGACACTGGGATTGAGATCATTAAAACGCGCAACAAGTTTGCCAAAAGCGCATCGGAAGGCTTACAGAAAATCGAGACGGCTCTGCCGTATCTGATCGCCGCGCGTGCCACGCAGGCGGTGTCGGCGCAGGATACCGATAGTGTGACCTATACCGGTACGGCGCTTGCCGTGCCCAGGACATCCGAGTCTGACTTCGCTGCGCTCAAAGGATCAGAGATCTCGACCGATACCATTAAAGACACATCAGATGATTTAGAGTGTGCGGCCGAGGAGCTGCGGAAGGCTTCTGAGGACACGGCGAAGGCTAAAGAGCGTGCTTGGCTGGCGGATTGTGGTGGGTCTGACAAGGGCTCGGTCGGCAGCTGTTCTTGCATGTGGGAGCGTGCGAAAAGCCTAACGGATCTCCCCGGTGTTCAAAATCCGCATTACTCATCGAGCGTTACGTGGGAGCCCCAAGTTGCCCTTGATCGCGCGAAGGACTACTACCACTGGCGTCTGACAAATGAGAAGCCCCACGGCTCGAGTGTCGAGATGAAGGCAGAGTCTGCGGCGCGTAAGGCGTTTTATACCTATGCGAGCGCGGAGGTCGATCGGGCACATATAACCGAGAACGGAGACAGGGTTTCCTCCTATATTCCGCTGCTGCCGCGCAACTCTGATGAGGTTCGGGCGACGGAGCTCTATACCGATGCGGTGTGGCCGACGAGCGTGAACGATGACAAGGCGTATCTGCATTACGGGACGACCTGCCCTAACTATAAGAAAGGGACGCCGAGCGGATTTGCTTCGGTTGCCGATTACGATGGACAGGATAAATGCAGCAAATGCCATTTTGGCGTTTTGTCGCTTGGTGCTGTTGCGGCGCCTTCAACCTCTATCGAAAACGGCTTCGAATATCACTTCGACGAGTTCAAAAAGGCCTTGGAGGAATACGTCAAATGTCGGAACAAAGAGCTTGAGCTCATGCGTCAGACCGAGGATGAGGCCGACCGTGCGAGCAATGCGTTTGACCAGGCCATTAAAACGCTTTCGGGCGAACGTCCGCGTATCGCTCCGCCCGGTCGCAACGGCGTGGCTGCCTTTGCGGTTTCGGGTGCCATCTCGAGCCCCGATGAGCTCAACTCTTCGTTTAACACGGCAGTCAGGCTTGGCGATCGCGGTGCCATCTCTGCCGCGGTGCTGGCGCCCGATGAGGCGACGGCGCAAAACAACGTGCTTTCGCGATTTTTCTCGACATTGAAGGGACGCTCGGGTGGCGTTGCCGGCGTACTCGATGGCGTCATGGATGTCTGGGGACGGCTGCTTGTGGGATACGGAGACATCCAAGGTTCGGCCGACGAACTTATGGACGAGATGATTAAGGGCCTAGGAGGGGGCAACGGCGCGTTGGGCTCCATTGCGTCGTGGCTTGGCGATACCGTTTCGGCGTCCGTGGCGGCGCTGGGCTTGGAGCCGTGCGACTTGCGCCTGCGAAAGCCGGTGCTGACCGACACCGCCAATGTCATCAAGAGCCCGGGGTCTGACATCACGGCTCTTTCTAATGCGCAGGACGAGCTACGAAGTATTCCGTTGGGCGTGACCGACCCCAAGGCGCTTTGCGAAGCGCTGGAATATCAAGTCGAGCGCACCATCAGCGGCACGACGTTCACGCTTGCGGAGATTCCGCTGCCCGGCGGCGGTTCCATCCCACTTACCGTCGATGTCACCACACTGGCGGGTGCCCTGGGCGGTGGGTCGTAATGGGCATCCGCACGCGCCTTTGCGAGGAGCGCGCCCAGGCGACGGTCGAGATGGCCGTGGTCACGCCCGTCCTGCTGGTTCTGGCGCTTATCGTGTACAACGTCATGGTCTTTGCCGGTGCGGTCGCACGCTTCGATCGCGTGGTGCCCGATATCGTGCTAGCACATGCCGTGGCGCCGAGCGGGGAGGGCGATGGCAGCTCCATCGATGCTTCCGCGACCGTTCAGGCTCAGATCCAACATGCCATGGAAGGCTATGACTTGCTGATCGAGGTCTCGAGCGAACAGGGTGCGACGACATCGGATGGCGGTTTGCTTTCGCTTTCCGGCACGTTTAGGACCTACACCTGCACCATGCGCTATGAGCCGTGGCCGAGCTCGCTCAGCATCGCCGGCGTTTCGCTGGGGGCACCGGCAAAGTTGTCACACGAGCGCGCGGTGACGGTCGATCCATGGCGTCCGGGGGTGGTCATGTGACCGCGGTCTCGTCCTACATCGCCTACGCGCGGGCACTCAATAGGCTGGGCTGGACGCCGGCCGAGTTTGCGGTGGCGGAGTCGTTTGCCGTGCGCCTGCGCGGCATGCTGGGACGGTGCCCGGTTGCCGCCAACGGTCTGCCGCTCGTCATGGCATTTCCACGCTGCTCTTCGGTCCATACGTGTTTTATGGCCTATCCCATCGACATCGCCTTCATCGATCGCGACGGCAATATCCTCGCGCGCTACGAAAACGTACGTCCCTGGCGTATGTGCTCCTGCCCCGGCGCCTGGGCCGCACTAGAGCGCCCTTCAATCATTGTTTCGACCCCTGCTCTCCAACGCGTGCCGGCTTAAGAATTGGCGATAGCGGACTTTTGTCATACGAAATTGGGTAAGATGGAGGAGAAGATGCACGGATGTTGAGATCCATCCCAACGCTAAAAAGCACCTGACGGAAAAGCAGGTGCTTAGCGCTTGGCTTGCGGTTACTGAGTGCATTCGTCGCGAGTCGAAGGACGAGCCGCCGAGATGGCTTGCGATTGGATGGCTCCCAGACGGACGAAGCGTGGAGCTTGTCGCGGTCGAGCTTGTCCGTGGGTGGCTTATCATTCATGCCTTGTCTCCAGTCCAGAAGAAATTTTGGCAGGAGATTGAACGGGCTCGGCAAAGGGGTCGATGATGGGCAAGACGTATACGGCCGCTAATGGTCAGGTTGTAACGGATGAAATGATTGACGCGTGGTGCGAGTCGTACGAGCGCGGAGAGTTTCCGGATGGCGAACACACCGTTGGTGGGATCGTGCATGGACGGCCCCCACTCTCAGGTGAGGGGACGGCAACGCTGTCGGTCAAGATTCCTCTGGGAATGAAGGAGGCCATTCGTCGACGGGCGGCTGCCGAGGGGATGACGCCAAGTGAGTTTGCCCGTGCGGCTCTGAGCGAAAAACTTCTTGCTGCCGGCTGATGCCTCTGACGTGCCGATTTAAAGAACCGAGGCTGTGCTCAAAAACTTTTTTGAAATTCTCGGTTGACCGGAACGCGTCCTTGGTTATACTAATCAAGCCTTGAAACAAGGCACACCTCAAATGGCTGGGTAGCTCAGTTGGTAGAGCAGAGGACTGAAAATCCTCGTGTCAGGGGTTCGATTCCCTTCCCCGCCACCTTGAATTGACTAGGACCTCTGCAAAGGGGTCCTTTTCTTTTATGTAGGGTTCTGCGGAAAATGCGCCCCATTATTGAGCGATAGAACGGGACGCGCTTTCCGGTGCCTGCCTCCGGCGCGCGTACACACCTCGTCGCACCATTCCGAGTCCGCCCGCCCCAGACATTCCTCCCACTTTCGCGTCACTTTACAGACCGTTCGGTCGCCTGTCCGCACACGCGGGTATACTCAAAACGATACTTATCCTATGCAATACGATGCGGGTTCGACCTGCATGATCCGAAGGGGGCAGTGATGGAGAGGATACTCGGCGTTAATCTCTCTGGCTGGTTTATTCCCGAGCCTTGGGTGACCCCGTCGCTGTACGCGGCGACCGGTGCATCCAACGCGGCCGAGCTACAGGAGGCCATGGGTACCGCCGCCTATAACGAGCGCATGCGCCGCCATTACGAGACGTTTGTGAGCGAGGACGATTTTCGCCGCATGGCGCAGATCGGTCTCAATGCCGTGCGTCTGCCGGTGCCCTGGTATGCCTTTGGCTCACAGGAGTCCGATGCCTCCTACATATCGGTTGTCGATTACATCGACCGCGCGATTGAGTGGGCTGCCAAGTACGACATCCGCGTGCTGCTCGATCTGGCAACTGTGCCCGGTGGCCAGGGCGATTCCAACGATTCACCCACCACGCCGGAGGCTGTCGCCGAGTGGCATTCGTCCACCAACGGCCGTCATGTCGCACTCGACGTGCTCGAGCGCTTGGCCGATCGCTATGGCGAGGCCGAGAGCCTGCTGGGCATTGAGCTGCTGGACACGCCGCAGATGAGCGTTCGCAAGAGCCTCTTCACCATGACGGATGGCATTCCTGCTCACTACCTGCGCAATTTCTATCGCGATGCCTACGAGCTCGTCCGTTCGTATATGCCCGAGGATAAAATCGTCGTCTTCTCGTCGTCGGGGCATCCCAGCGAGTGGAAGCATTTTATGCGCGGCGCCAAGTACAAGAACGTCTACATGGACCTTCACCTGTACCATTACCGCGACGAGTATGCGCTCGACATCACGAGCCCCCGCGGGCTGACGACGGCGATTTCGCGTAACAAGCGCGAGCTTAAAGAAGCGATTTCGACAGGGTTCCCCGTGCTGGTGGGCGAATGGTCGGGTGCGGCGATCTTTGCCAACTCGTCGGTTACGCCCGAGGGCCGCAATGCCTACGAGCGCGTGTTTATCGCCAACCAGCTGGCTTCGTTTGCGCCGGCTGCCGGTTGGTTCTTCCAAACGTGGAAGACCGAGAAGCGCATTGCAGCATGGGACGCCCGCGCGGCGCTCGGTACGCTCGAGCGCGGCATGATTGAATAGGTTGATATGACGCAAAACAGCGCCCATACGGGCAAACTCTATGTGGTCGGCACGCCCATCGGCAACCTGGGCGACCTGTCCCCGCGCGTTGGCGAGGCGTTTGCCGCCGCCGATGCCATCTGCTGCGAGGACACGCGCGTGACGTCAAAGCTGCTGATGCACCTGGGCATTTCCAAGCCGCTTGTCCGTTGCGACGAGAATGTGATCGCCAGCCGCGCCACCGGCCTGGTCGACCGTCTGCTGGCGGGGGAGACCCTCGCCTTTGCCTCGGACGCCGGCATGCCGAGCGTGTCCGATCCCGGCCAGGCGCTGGTCGAGGCGGCGCGTGAGGCCGATTTGCCCGTCGAAGTTATTCCCGGGCCCTCTGCTTGCGTCACGGCGCTTGTTTCGTCCGGCATTCCCTGCGAGCATTTTTTCTTCGAGGGCTTTTTGGGCCGAAAGCACGGCGACCGTGTGCGCCGTTTGCAGCGCCTTGCCGTGGTGCCCGGCGCACTCATCTTCTACGAGTCTCCACATCGCATCGTGGCGACGCTCGAGGCCGTGGCGGAGGTCTTTCCCCAGCGTGAGGTTGCCGTCTGCCGCGAACTCACCAAGCTGCACGAGGAGGTCTTGCGCGGGCCCGCTGACCAGCTTGCCGAGGAGCTGCGTGCTCGCGGCGAGGTAAAGGGCGAGATTGCGCTGGTCATCGCGCCGCCGAGCGAGGATGAGGAGGCCGGCATCGCGCCGGTTGGCGCTGCGGTAGCGGATCCCGACGAGGCCCTGCGCGAGGATATCCGCACCGCGCTCGAGGAGGGGGAGCCCGCCTCTGCGGTGGCCAAGCGCCTGTCTCAGAAGTATTCGCGCCGCAAGCGCGATGTCTATGCCATGGTGCTCGATATGCAATAGATGGAGGATATCCAGCCCTTGCGCTAGAATCATCCTCTGTATGCAACGTTTTTCTGGAGGACAAACCCCATGGATCAAAGCAAGCCTTCGTTCTTTATCACGACGCCCATCTACTACGTCAACGCCGATCCGCACCTGGGCACGGCTTATTCCACCATCATCGCCGACGTTCAGGCTCGCTATCGCCGTTCCGCCGGCTATAACGTCAAATTCCTGACCGGCATGGACGAGCACGGCGAGAAGGTCGCCGAGGCCGCAGCCAAGCACAACATGACGCCGCAGGAGTGGACCGATAGCCAGGCTCCGCACTTCAAGGAGCTTTGGAGCAAGCTCGAGATTTCCAATGATGATTTCATTCGCACCACCGAGCCGCGCCAGCATCATGCCGTGCAGTACCTGTGGGAGCGCATGAAGGAGTCCGGCTACCTGTATAAGGGCAGCTACGACGGCTGGTATTGCGTGCCTGACGAGACCTACTTCACCGATACGCAGGTCCAGAAGGGCGACGAGGAGTACGGCAGCGTCGGCCAGCACCTGTGCCCCGACTGCCACCGTCCGCTTGAGCGCGTGCAGGAGGAGTCCTACTTCTTTAAGCTTTCCGCCTTCCAGGACAAGCTGCTTAAGCTCTATGACGAGCATCCCGACTTTGTCGAGCCTGCGTTCCGCATGAACGAGGTTCGCAGCTTTGTCGAGGGCGGCCTTAACGACCTTTCCGTGAGCCGTACGAGCTTTGACTGGGGCATTCAGGTCCCGTTTGACGAGGGTCACGTGACCTACGTGTGGTTCGATGCGCTGCTCAACTATATGACGGCCGTCGGCTACGGTGTCGACACCGACGAGGCGCGTGCCGAGCTGGCCTATCGCTGGCCCGCGCAGTTCCACATCGTGGGTAAGGACATCATCCGCTTCCACTGCGTCATTTGGCCCGCCATGCTCATGGCCATCGGCGAGGCCCTGCCCGAGCACGTCTTTGCCCACGGCTTCCTGACCGTGCGCAATGCCGAGACCGGCAAGGCCGAGAAGATGTCCAAGAGCCGCGGCAACGCCATCGCTCCGCAGGACGTTATCGACATGCTGGGCGTCGAGGGCTATCGCTACTACTTTATGACCGACGTCGTCCCCGGCACCGACGGTGCCATCAGCTTCGACCGCATGGAGCAGGTCTACAACGCCGACCTGGCCAACAGCTGGGGCAACCTCATCTCGCGTTCGCTCAACATGAGCGGCAAGTATTTTGACGGTTGCGCGCCCGCCAAGCCCGCATCGTTCGATGCGTTCGACAACCCGCTGGCAAAGATCGCCGATGGTCTGGTCGAGCGCTACATGGCCAAGATGGACGTGCTCGATTACGGTGGAGCCAAGGACGAGGTCATGGAGCTCATCCACGCTGCCAACCACTACATCGAGGACTCCGAGCCTTGGGCACTTGCCAAGGACGAGGCCAAGGCTGACGAACTGGCATTTGTGATCTACAACTTGCTCGAGGCCATCCGCATTGCCGCTCACCTGCTGATGCCGCTCATGCCCCAGACTTCTGCCGAGGCTCTGCGCCGCCTGTCCTGCGAAGACGAGGCCGCGAGCGACGACCTCAAGGGCATTTGCGCTTGGGGCCTGCTTGCTGGTGGTCAGCCCGTCGAGAAGGGCGAGCCGCTGTTCCCGCGTCTGGGCTAAGACGCCGCGCGCCATATCGGCAATTTACTGTTTAGATGTAAGGGCATGGCCGCAACGGTCCATGCCCTTTTGTTTCAAGACGCCGCCATCATGCTAAGGAGGCAACCATGACAACTTCGCCTTTGGCAAACCCCACGGCCACCAGGGAGCTGCTAGAGGAGTTTGGCCTTGCGACCAAGCATCGCCTGGGCCAGAACTTTCTAATCGACAATCATGTGATCGAGCGTATCTGCGAGCTTGCCGAGCTTGCAGGTGACGAGCGCGTACTCGAGGTGGGTCCGGGTTGCGGTACGTTGACACTTGCGTTGCTGCAGGAGGCGGCGTGCGTTACGTCCATTGAGGCCGATCCTGAGCTCGAACCGGTGCTCGACGCCCACGCCGCCGACTATGCCAACTTCCGCTTTATCATGGGCGACGCGCTTAAGGTGGGCCCGGAGCAGATTGAGCAGGCTGCCGGCGGCGAGCCCACGGTATTTGTCGCGAACTTGCCCTATAACGTGGCGGCGACGATCATTTTGCAATTTTTCCAGACGATGCCGGCGCTCAAGCGTGCCGTCGTCATGGTGCAAAAGGAGGTTGCCGATCGCATTGCCGCAGTGCCGGGCAACAAGACCTATGGCGGCTATACGGCAAAGCTCGGCCTGTATGCGCAGGTGACGGGTCGTTTTGAGGTACCGCCGCGCTGCTTTATGCCGGCGCCGCATGTGGATTCTGCCGTAGTACGCATCGATCGCGTTGACGGCGTGGTGCCCGAGGGGCTCGATCGCGAATTTGTGGCCCGCGTGATTGATGCTGCATTTGCTCAGCGTCGCAAGACCATCCGCAATTCCATGAGCGCCAACGGCTTTGCCAAGGACGTGCTCGATGCTGCCTTTGAGGCTTGCGGTATTGCACCCACCACGCGCGCCGAGACGCTTGATGTTGCTGACTTTGTCCGTCTGGCCCAGGAGCTAATCCATGACGCTTAATGCCGAACGCGTGACGTTTACCAAGAAAAAGAAGACGGTTGCTTGTCCCGTGCCCTTGGCGCCGCTTGCCGACACGCATGCACATCTGCTTTCGTTCTGGGGCAAGGATGTGCCCGAGACGCTCCTGCGTGCCAAAGCCGCGGGCGTCGACCTGTTGGTGACGATGCTCGACCCCATCGCCGACAAGCGCAGCGTGAAGGACTATAGCGACTGGCTGACGCGCGAGATTCTGCCGATGCAGGATATCCCGCAGATCAAGTATCTTGCCGGCGTGCATCCGTATGGCGCGCCGGACTATGCCGACGACGTTCACGCACAGGTCGTTGCCGCACTCGATGATCCCTTATGCGCCGGTATTGGCGAAATCGGTCTGGACTACCACATGGACTATGACGACGATATCGCGCCGGCACCCCATAACGTGCAGATTGACTGCATGGCGCGCCAGCTCGAGCTTGCCGTGTGCCGTAACGTGCCGGTGGAGCTGCATCTGCGTCACGAGGACATGGACCAGGAGCGTACCTCGCACGTGGACGCCTACAACGTGCTTCGTGAGGTGGGCGTGCCCCAGGCCGGTTGTGTGCTGCACTGTTTTGGCGAGGACCGCGCCACGATGGAGCGCTTTGTGGAGCTGGGCTGCTATATCGCCTATGGTGGTGCGGCCACCTTTAAGCGCAACGAAGACGTGCGCGAGGCATTTGCGGCAACCCCACTCGATCGAATTTTGTTCGAGACGGATTGCCCGTATATGGCTCCGGAGCCCATCCGCGGTCTTGAATGCGAGCCCGCAATGATCTCCATTACGGCAAACGCGCTGGTTAACGACCGTGTCGATCGCACTGGTGAGGACGCCGAAACAATCGCGCATGCCGCTTGGGAAAATGCCTGCAAACTTTTTCAAAAATAGTTCTTGCGTTCGCGGTGGCGCTCCGTTATTCTAATTCCTGCACGCGGGCGTGGCGGAATTGGCAGACGCGTACGGTTCAGGTCCGTATGGGGGCAACCCCATGAAGGTTCAAGTCCTTTCGCCCGCACCATTAAATGAAAGAGCTCCCAGCAATGGGAGCTTTTTTGTTATGTGCCCATCGCAGGGACTTGAACCTGCGAAGGAGCGAGCGTCAAGAAAACGCGGAGCGTTTTTAGCGAGCTGGCGAGGACGCCGGCAGGCGGCCGGTGCCGGTGCGGATCCGCGAAGCGGATACGCGGACGTCCTTTCGCCCGCACCATTAAATGAAAGAGCTCCCAGCAATGGGAGCTTTTTTGTTATGCACGATCTCCTTGGACGGGTATCCTAATGCCAACGTGTGCCTATCAGAGGAGAGACCATGCTGTTTTCCGGTATCATCGCTGCCCTTACGAGCCTCTTGTTTCCCATCATCATTTTGTTGCTCCTGCTCCCCAACGCCTGCTATGTCGTTGAACAGCAGCACGCCGTAATCATCGAGCGCTTGGGTAAGTTCAACCGCATTGTTAGCGCAGGCTTCCACATGAAGGTGCCCGTGATTGACCGCAAGGCCGCCACGGTGAGTCTGCGCACCATGAAAAATGGTTTTGGCATCGACGTTAAGACTCAGGACAACGTGACCATTGGCCTTGAGGTCTCCGCTCAGTACCACGTGAGCTATGACATGGGTGCTGGCCCGGCGGATTCGGGCATCTACAAGAGCTACTACATGCTGCAGGAGCCCGTCGACCAGATGCGCGACTTCATCACCGACGCCCTGCGCTCCTCCATCCCCGTCTACACGCTCGATGAGGTCTTTGCCAAGAAGGATGACATCGCCAAGGATGTCAACGCTACTGTTTCCGAGCAGATGGCCGCCTACGGCTTCACCCTCGTGTCGACGCTCATCACCAAAATCGCACTGCCGACCGAGGTTGAGAACTCCATGAACGACATCAACGCTGCCCAGCGCAAGCGCGCTGCCGCGCAGGAGCTCGCCGAGGCCGACCGCATCAAGCGCGTCACCGAGGCGACCGCCGAGGCCGAGGCTATGGAAAAGGCGGGCGAGGGCATCGCCAACCAGCGCAAGGCCATCGCGCTGGGTATCAAAGATTCGCTCGAGATCATCCAGGAGACGGGTGTCGGCAATGACGAGGCCAACCAACTGTTCATGTTTACGCAGTGGTCCGAGATGATGACGGAGTTCGCTCGCACGGGTAAAACCTCGACGGTCGTGCTGCCGAGCGACTTTTCGCAGTCGGCCTCGATGTTCGAGCAGATGCTGGCCGCCGGCAAAGTTCAAAACGATTCGAAGGAGTAGACGCGCGTGAAATACACCGTCGTTTGCGTCGGTAAGCTCAAGGAGCGCTTTTGGAAGGACGCGTGCGCTGAGTACACCAAGCGCCTAGGTGCCTATGCCAAGGTGGATATCCGCGAGGTGGCCGATATCGACCCGGCTAAGGCGGGCGGCGTGGATGCCGCGCGCGACAAGGAGGGGGCGGCGATTCTTGCCGCCTTGCCATCTCGGGCGCATGTGATCCTGCTGGCTATCGAGGGCAAGGAGCGCTCGAGCGAGGAGTTTTCGGCGAGGCTCGACGATCTTATGCTGCGAGGCAGCAGCGACATTGCCTTTGTAATCGGCGGTTCGGATGGCGTGAGCGATGACGTGCGCGCACGAGCCGACGAGATGCTCAGCTTTGGACGCATTACCTTGCCGCATAACCTGGCGCGTGTGGTGCTGCTGGAGCAGATTTACCGTGCCTGCAAGATCAGTCGTGGCGAGCCGTATCACAAATAGGTCGGCAATACGAAACAATGGCGTGGGACAATACCTTTCGTTTTGAGGAATGTGTCTGAAAGGACTATGCGATATGAAGATTGGATTTGTCGGTTTTGGCAATATGGCGAGCGCTATGGCCGATGGCTGGATCGCTGCCGGTGTAGCTGCGAGCGACATGTGCGCCTGCGCGGGTCGCTACGACGCACTGGTTGAGCGCTGCGAGGCGCGCGGCATGGTCGCCTGCCACGATGCCGCCGAGGTTGTCGCCGCATCCGATATCGTGGTCGCTGCGGTCAAACCGTACATGATCGAGAAGGTATTCGCCCCGCTCAAGGACGCTCTTGCCAAAAAGGTCGTTCTGTCGGTTGCCTGGACCTGGGACAGTGCCAAGTGGGAGCAGGTCCTGCCGGGCGTCGCGCATATCTCGACGGTGCCCAACACGCCGGTTTCGGTGGGCGAGGGCGTCATCGCCTGCGAGAAGGCTTCGACGCTTAACGACGAGCAGCGTGCTGTGGTGCTCGACCTGCTCGGTAAGCTTGGCGCTGTCGTCGAGCTCGACACAAGCCTGCTGTTTGTGGGCGGCACGGTGGGTGGTTGCGCTCCGGCGTTTGTCGCCATGGCAATCGAGGCCCTGGGCGATGCGGCGGTCAAGCACGGTATCCCGCGTGCGGATGCTTATCGCATTGTGAGCCAGATGGTGCTGGGTACGGCAAAGCTGCAGCTTGCAACTGGCCAGCATCCTGCGGCGATGAAGGATGCCGTATGCTCGCCCGGTGGTGCCACCATCAAGGGCGTCGTTGCGCTCGAGGACGCCGGCATGCGCAGCGCCCTGGTCAAGGCCATCGACGCAACTCTCCAGTAAAACCTGCCATTTAGGGACAGGTTTATTTTGGCAGGTTTTTCCTGCGGTTTTGTCGTATATGCGAAAAGCGCCCCGCAACCGGATCGTTACCGGTTGCGGGGCGCTTGCGTTTGCCCAGATAAAACCGACCAAAATAAACCTGTCCCTTTTTGGCAGGTTAGTCCCAGAAGCTGTCTTCCTCATCCTCGGACTTGGGTCCGCGGTCGACGTACATCTTATGGGTACGCTTCTCCATTACAAAGGCAAGAATCGCAAATAACAGGATGCCGCCGGCGAAAAGGATGGCAAAACCGGTGCGGGTGCCAAACAAAAAGGAAAAAACTGCGTCCATTGGGTGCCTTCTTGCGTAGTTGAGTTGGGTCGTAAACGCTCATAAGTATATACTTGCCCATACATGTACAAGGTTGCAACCTAAATGGAATGTATATCGCCGGAGGATCTAATGCTTGATATCAAGTTTGTTCGCGAGAACCCCGATGCCATCGATGTCGCCATGGCTAACCGCCAGACGTCTTGGGATCGCGAGAAGTTCTTTGAGCTCGACGACGAGCGTCGTGCCGTCATCACCGAGGTCGAGGAACTTCAAGCCACGCGCAATGCCGAGTCCAAGAAGATCGGCGCCCTGATGAAGGAGGGCAAGAAGGACGAGGCCGAGGCCGCCAAAGAGGCCGTGCGCGCCGTCAACGAGAAGATTGACGGTCTGGCCGAGCGCCGCACCGCCCTCGAGCAGGAGCAGTACGACTTCATGGCTCACCTGCCCAACATTCCTTGCGAGGCCACGCCGTACGGCAAGGACGAGGACGAGAACATCGAGCGCCGTCGTTGGGGCACCCCGCGCGAGTTCGACTTCGACTTTAAGCCGCACTGGGATCTGGGCACCGACCTCGACATCCTTGACTTCGAGCGCGGCAACAAGCTCTCCGGCAGCCGCTTCACCGTTCTCGGTGGCGCCGGCGCCCGTCTTGAGCGCGCCCTCATCAACTTCTTCCTCGATACGCACACCAGCCGTGGTTTTAAGGAGTGGTGGCCGCCCATCGTCGTCAAGCGTCAGACCATGTTCGGCACGGGCCAGCTGCCCAAGTTCGAGGACGACGCCTATCACGTCTCGGGCGACAACTTCCTGATCCCCACCGCCGAGGTCGTGCTCACCAACCTGCACGCCGGTGAGGTCCTCGACGCCGATACCCTGCCGCGCCGCTACACCGCCTTCACCCCCTGCTTCCGCGAGGAGGCCGGCTCCGCTGGTCGCGATACCCGCGGCATCATTCGCCAGCACGAGTTCGACAAGGTCGAGATGGTCAAGTTTGCCAAGCCGGAGGAGTCCGACGAGGAGCTCGAGAGCATGACCGCCGAGGCCGAGTTCCTGCTGCAGCAGCTGGGTCTTCCGTATCGCGTGATTAGCCTGTGCACCGGCGACCTGGGCTTCTCTGCCCGTCAGACCTACGACGTCGAGGTCTGGCTGCCGAGCTACAACGCCTACAAGGAGATCAGCTCCTGCTCCAACTGCGGTGACTTCCAGGCCCGTCGCGCCAACATCAAGTATCGCGACCCCGAGAACTTCAAGGGTTCGCGCTATCTGCACACCCTCAACGGTTCCGGTCTGCCGGCTGGCCGTACCATGGCAGCCATTCTGGAGAACTACCAGAACGCTGACGGCACCATCACGATCCCCGAGGTTCTGCGCCCCTACATGGGCGGCCTCGAGAAGATCGAGCCGGTCGCGTAGCTTGGCTGCATAAGCGATTTGCAAGGGCGCTCCTTTCGGGGCGCCCTTTTTGCGCACGGCCATACCATGCCATGCGGACAGCTCTATAGAAAACACACGAACAACTGTTCTGTATACAGCCATCTACCTGCTATGCTTTTGCTAAATAAGAGCGAGAGAAAGGGGACGCGATGGAGCTGTTTGATGATCGGGTGGTTTTGTTTGAGAGCGACGAGGGCGGGGAGTACCTGCTTGTGACGTGTGAGCCGTCTGGCATGGGTGGCCTGGTGGTTCGACAGACGAGCGAGGGTCCGTTGACCCAATGGTGCTACGAGGAGTCGCCGCATGTGGTTGAGACGTTTGTGGCGCACGAGGGGCTTGTGGCCCTGGAGCATTTCTATGGGGTCCGGACATCTAACCAGGTTGCTCGCATGTTGAGTATCTCGTTTGCCGATTATGATTGTGCCCAGCGGGTGAGATCGCTCCTGAGGGAACTTGATGCTAAGTTTGACGTGATCGAAAAGCCAATCGATCGTACGGGGAACGACGGTATATGCGGAGCAGCATGACAAAACTGCGTTCCACAAAAAAAGTTTGAGATTGTGCTTGACTCCAATAAGCTAAAGTGGTTTTATATGTTTTGCGCTGCGGCGTTACCTCAGCTGGATAGAGGGTCTGACTACGAATCAGAACGTCATAGGTTCGAATCCTATACGCCGCACC
>NZ_JBCOIQ010000026.1:13039-30535 GCF_040926185.1 Collinsella aerofaciens | reverse complement strand
CCGAACGGCAATATTCGGTCGGGTGGGCGGCGGTGCTGATTCGCAATATAGGTGGTGTCGAAAGGGCCTAGGACTCACTTCGCAGGAGATCGTGCCTTTGTCGGTAGTCGAGGCTGGCAGCGTATTCCAAAAAACGGTCAATCATTGAACTGTCAAGGCGTAAAAGGCAGCGTAGGAAAGCGAGGTTATAGTCGAAAGAAGGGCGTCCTTCAAGTGCGAGAAAATACAGGTTGATAGCCGGTAAGGGATTGGATCCGAAGTACGAATCTAGAGCGGAGACGCGCTTTTCGTCTCCGCAGTTGCCGAAAAACCGCCAAACCCCATCATTGTGAGTGCGTTCGGAAAACCTAGAAGCATATTTGAGGATATAGCCAGGATGCTTTGGCTCGACTATCTCCAAATCTTCCAAGCAGAGATGCGTTCTGCCGTCATCGAGTCTTGCGAGGATCTCGTCGAGCTCCTCCTTGTCGGGCCCGTTCTTTATTGCTAGCAAATCAAGATAGTCAAACAGGGCCGGATGGTCACTCACGTCGATCACCGCGCCCAGCTCGTTTCTAAGGACCTTCCTGCCGATGGTTTCAGCAAGATGGTCAAGTGCTTCGTACGGGACGGGGATCGTCGAGGGCGACGAAGCGATATTGCGTGCGATTATGCTTGAGGCAGTATCTGGGGTCCTTTTGGCGATTTCCAGAAGGACTTTTCCGATAGCCCTGCCCGACTCCCACTCTTTATCGGAAATCTCATAATCTTCGGCTAGCTTTCCCAGGGCTTCGGTCAGTCGTTCTAGCGGTAACTCTTCCGCGGATATCCTCGGTTCTTTCTCTACGAGAGACTCGGAGTTCTCCAGGCCAAGTGCGTCGAATGTGCTCTGGCGGAACCCATCGAGGCTCAGAGGGGGATTCTGCGCGCATGTTTCGTAAATCTGGTTGATGCTTAAGCTGCATGAGAGATCGATTGTCGAGTCTTCGCTTATATATTTGGGGAATAGATCTTCGATCATTGAGAGCACCGAATGCATGTTTTCTGCATGCTCCGCTTCAGGTTCTTTGCCATAGAACGAGAAGTGCTGCCGAAAGGTGGATCTAACTTGCCTGCTGAATTCGGTTTCGACTAGAACGGAGAGCGCCCGGAAGCAATGGGCGTGGAGCTCGGCCAGCTCTGATGTGAAATTAAAGATCAGGGTGTTGTATGTGTACGTTATGCCGTTTTGCCGAACGCGCTGGACCCTTGAAGAGAGGTATGAACTCGTCAAGACGATCAGACATGCTGCAACATTGCGGGAATGCGATTGTTGATATTTTTGAGCGAGGGCATCGAGTTTGCTGTTTTCCAAATCGAATCCCGTACGATCGAAATCGTAAGCGAAAGCGCCGTCTTGCCCGCATGCCCAGTTGTACTCGGCCGCCCGCTCTGTGCCTCTTTCTACACACTTCACGAACAACTCGGAGGCTGTTTGCGAATACTCGCTCGAGTTCATCAGGGATACGGAAATATGCAGGGGCATAGATCCGTCCGATGTCGAATTCATGCCGAGAATTTCTTCCGATACGTCAGCGCAAGCAGCACTTTCGATGCGGTTTGAGGCAAAGGCGAGCGCCTGTACGGGGAGGAGTTGATTGAATGTGATTATGAACTGATCGGCAATTCGCTCATCCCGATTCTTTATTTCATCCCAAGCTTTCTCGCATTCCCTTCGAAGATAGTCGTACACGCTCGCACTTCCGCATACTTCAGCCATTGACTTGGCGGCTTTGAGATACGGCGCGTTCGGCATTTCTGCGGTATGCAGAATGAAATCTGCAAAACTGCCGTTCCCTTCTTTTGCGAAGTGGCGGCATATCAAGAAGTCGCGAAGATTCTGCTCTTCCATCCTTATGGCTAGCACGCCACCGGCTGAGGTAAGGATCGTGACGATTTCCTGGTCGTTCAATCTGGATGCAAAATCCCGAATCTCGGCGTCGTCGTACCCCAAGCCCAAGAGATCCTCATAACAAGGGTCTCCTTCAATAAGATCGCAGCAGTCGTAGATTGCAAGGATCTCTGCGAGACGTTGCTCTCTGCTGGAGTACCCAGCTAAGGCGGAATTCATATAGATGTTCAGAAGATCGTATGGCTCTTGGATGGCTTCGAAATTGCCGTCTGCTATGGGGCTTGCTGCCATGATAGCCAAGCGCAGGTTTCCGTTTGCGATTGCCGATACTCTCTCCCTCAGTGCTATGTTTTTTATGTTGTATTCGGTCTCGAGTATCGCTTCTATATTTTCCGCGGTTAGAGGCTCCAGCTCTATTTCTCTGAAATTTAGATAACTGCCGATTTTTGCGGTCAACTCGCTTCGGTGCATCTTCCTGCAGGTGAGGACAATCTTTAGCTTTTTGTTTTCCAAACAGATTCCCAGCAAGTGCTCAAGTGACAGGTTGCCGTTTGCATCATCGACTAGAAGGATAATGTTTTCCGACTCCGACAAAATCAGCTCGATATCATCGTCGAGATGCGATGAATACCTAGAGTCCAAGATAAGAAGATCCCAGTGATGCCGTTTGCTGAATGAGAGGCATGCGTCGAGGGCGATCTTGGTTTTCCCCGATCCAGACTGCCCCTGAATCACCACTGCCTTGTTTTGCTCTATCGATTCGACGATGACTGAAAACTCGGAATCCCTGTGCATGAGGAGCTTCGACAGGTCGGTTGAGAAACGGTCGTTCAGGCTTCGCTCGATGAAGCGGTCTGGGGCGATGAATGATCCCTTTCCGAGTGGAACGCCCAATACCGTATGCGCTAGCGCAGGGTATTTTCCATCAAGGTCGCTCGCAATTGTCTCTGGCCCGATTATTTCTATCCGTGGATCGATGGCACGGACCTCCTCGAGTACCAGAGGTGAAAGGCGAAAGTATGTGTGGCACAGGATGATTCGATCTATGAGTTGCGGATTGATTCCGGTTTTGCTCCTGTCGAGGCAGTCTTTAGCATCATTTAGCAGCTTATTGCGGATGTCGGAATTAGAGGTTGTGTATGCCGCGAAGAGGTAGTGTCCATTCTCTCCTACGGAGTACATGTCTGGCACTCCGGTCGTGGTTTTATCCGTGCCGCATTGGGATCCTAATTCAATGATGTTGTTAAGCGAATATCTCCTATATAGATACTGATTTGCTAGTGTTTGAAAACGCCCGCCTTCGATCTGCCTTAGCTCTTCTTGGATCTGATTTATTTGGGACATTTTGCTCCTCGCGATAAATTCGCCTTTTGATTTCTCTTTTCTTACTCTAGTCCGCCTACCTCAGCAAGCCTTACAAGCTCGAGGGACGAGTCGACGACGTCCTCGAAGTCAAGCCCCGCCGCATAGGCCCTCGGATAAGGCGAGCGGAGGGCGCGTGACCCCGTCGGAAATGGCCGCCGTTAGGTGCGTGTTCGAGAGCTGCGCGGCGGAGCTGGATGGAGCCTGGGCAAGGCATTAGGGCATCCTCGTCCTTGTCGTAAGACTGCCATTAGAAGATCTTCTGCAAATCCTAAGCCACGTTTCAACTTGGCAAAAGCTGCGGATCCTAGATATCGGCAAGACATTCGAGACTCTTGGATATGGCGTCGAAATAGATCCTTTGGTAATACTCCATGGTCTCGACCTTGCCGATCTCCGATCCGAGCCTCTTGGCCCAAGCTACGAGGGCCTTCCTGTCCTCGCCCTCGAGCGAGGCCGTGCACGACCTCATGTGGTCGCCCGGAAAAAGGACACTGTGCACAAGCCGAATATCTTCGGGAGGCATCTTCTCCATCGCCCTCGCGAGGAGGGAAGTGTCGAGGGAAATGAGCGACAGGATGGGTTCCGACCAGTCATCTGATTTCGAGAAAGCCAGATAGAGCTTCGTCGCGAATTGGTCGGGGGCGTTTTTCAGGACGTTGCCAAGAGACTCCGACTCCCGTTCGCGTAGCGTCGTCAAGGCGAGCTCCCTCAGCCTGTCGACCTCCTCCAAAGCCGGAATCTCATGCGCTTCGCTCGAGTCGAAAGGGATCTCCTGCCATTCGACTCGATTCTTTCCGATTGACCTCACTGCAGACTCGGGATCCCGTCCAATGGAGGATTCCATCGCCTTGACGAGCGGCGCGACCCCTTCGGGAAAGGCGTCAGCAAATTCCCCCGCAATGCCTTTGACGGCACGCAGGACGTCGGGATAGACGTCGAACGACAAGCCGCGGCTCCCGTCCCCGGGGACAATCCCGGCGACTATAGTCTCCACCATGCCAGGGACATCGGCATCGCGGAAAGTGGCGTGTCTGATGCCGTCGATACATTCAATAGCTTTCCGCGCGGCCGGCCCGTCGGGATGAAAGGTCGCAAGGTAATCTTCCAGGCAGGAACGAACATGCTTGGAATCGACCCCCTCACACCTCTCGAAAAAGCGGGGGATGAAGTCCAGAGCGGCGTATTTGAGCCGGCGCGACTCGAAAATGCCACCCCTAAGGATGGAATCCTCCCGGCTTGACGGAGGCCCGATGCGCATCCCCTTCGCCGCCCCCGCTGCAAAGCCGAAAGCCTCTTTGAAAACTGCCCTGGCAGACTCCGGGTCGGTGGGTTCAGCGAAGAACCCGGATTCCTTCATCCCGACCAGCACGGGGCGCATCTTGCTGAGGGATCGCAAGTTCGGCGATTCGCTTCCTTCAATCGCCGAAACGGCGTCCTCGAGCGCGCCTGGGTAGATGCCGCCCAGCACGCCTCCCAGAACGCGTTCCACAACCGAGCCGACCGAGGGCCTGAACCGGCACTTCCGCCAGACGGTCTTCTCGATGAGGCTCTCGTACTCCCTGGTCGTCCCCTTCTCCCCCTTCGGTCCTAGCCCTTTCCTCCACTCATCCTCGTTGCAGACGAGGAGGACCTTCTTCCTGCAGCCGACGACGAGGTGGTCGACCGCCCCGAGCAGCTCGCGAATGCCCATGTCGCACCTCTCCACGTCGTCTATGACGAGGAGGGTCTCGGGGCCGATGATGAGGTTCACGGCATTCAGCGGCGCCATCTTGAGATCGACGCCCGCCTTCTTCTCCAGCTCCCTGATCTTTTTCCCGAGGAACGATATTCCCGTGTCCTTGGCGAACCCGACGAGTGAATCCCACCTGCCCCTCTCCCCGCCGGCCGCGCACCCTATGGCGTATTTCGAGATGAAACCAGACTCAATCGCCCCGCAGAGCTCCGCTAAGTCCTTGGCGCCGTAGGCGGACGCCACCACGACGGGATGCCGGCTCTCATCCTCCTCCAGCTTCTCGGTCAGTGCGTGCTCGACAAAGTAGGTTTTCCCGCATCCCCATTCCCCGGTAAGCATGAGGGCGTACGAGTTCTCCTTGTCCTCGAGGTACTCCCTCACGACGCCGATGATGTCATCCTCGTTCACCTTGGTCGCTCCTTGTCCGCCATCGGTTTCCACCCTTACCTTTCCTATGGCCACGCGAGAGCCTACTCCAGCGCTTTCGGATCCCATTCGAACCCTTCGGCCTGCCGCCTTATCGCCGGGTCGATGCACTTCTTGACGAGCTCAAGCGCCGCGGCCGCGCGGTGCAAGCTAGTGGATGACCATTTCAAACAAATCTTTCGCGATAAAATCAACGCGCTTCTTAACGTCAAAACAACCATTCGCATAGCGTTTAGCAAAAGCTCTTGTAGTGGCATAACGCGATTCAGCGTATATGGGCAGCTTTTCCTTAAGCGATTTGTCTTTACATTTCGCGTTAAGTCGCTCTTCTAGCATGAGCAAGTTCCCAATAATCGAGTTTTCCTGAGCCTGCGAATCCGGAAGAATGTGCTCTATTGTGAATGCCTCAGAAACCCTAACACCAGACTTAAGCTCCTCGAGCAAGGCAAGGACCAACTTGCAGCGATCCTTCAACTTTGTTTCGCTATACAACGGCCACGAATGAGACCATCCAAGCGAAAGGAGATTAATTCGAAATGTTTCTTCTGAAGGCAGTTTTTCGTTAAAACTATTTTTCCACTCATCTAACACTTGCTGGGTGCAGTTCAACTCGATTGCGTATGAGTGTTTCACGATCGAATCCGATAGGTGGTTCGACTCCATTCCCCCGATTATCTTATAGCAAATATAGAACCGGTAAATAAATCCAATCGCATCATCATACTGCTCGCTCGTTAGCTGCTCTATTTCGCGAGCGTGCATTAAACTCATAAGAAGCGGCCTGAAGACGCGGACATTGTGTGTTCTTAAGAAACTCAAGATTTCCGCATTTCTGTCATCGCTGGTTGGCTCGACAATCTCTGCATAATATCCGGCTTTTAGCCTTAAATCATAGAGAAGATCAGCAGCCTTCTTTGGATCCGTAAAATCCCTTATTTTCTTATATGCTCCATCCTTGTCGCCTTGACCTAGGCGATATTTTTGAATTGCGTAGTGACGCAAAAAAGCTTTCATGTTCGAGCCGACTGTTGCTTCAATTTCCGACCATACCTGTTTTGCATCATCGCGCTTTTCTATAGGATGGATATAGCGCATAATATAGTTCTTCAGAAGCTCATGGTCCTCAAGCTCGATACCTCGCGCATTCAATATTTCGAATATTGTGTACGAATCTTCCTCAGACGATGATTTGATGTTTACATATGCGACAGAAATGACCGCATCCCTGAAGGCCAGCAACTCCTCATCCTTCATCTTGGCGAAACTTGCACTGAAATATTGGAAGGCTTTAACGATCAGTTCGTCTTTTGATCCGGACGCGCGTTTGCTCTTCGAGAAAGCCACAGCAGACATGGCAGCCGCATCTTCAGGAGAGATAGCAATTACTCCTTCGACGATCCTCGTTAATGATAAATGATTCTCCGGAGCGACGATCGCGTGCTCAACATCCTTAGTATCTATCGCCACTAGATATTTTTTTGTGCCATTAGCGTGGTTAATCATATTCCTTTTCTTGAAAGCGAACATGAGGCTAGACAGCAAGAGCGTTAGGGTAATAACTCTTTGTTGACCATCAATTATTGTAAAAACCCCGGCTGTCTTCTTCTTCTTCCTCCATCAGCACTATCGAACCGATGAAATGCGACGTAGCAACTTCCTCTGTCACAAGCTTGATGTCTTCGAATAGATCTTTCCAGTTATGCTCATCCCACACGTAAGCGCGCTGATTGCGAGGGATTCTATAGATTGAGTCATTAAGCAGCTTTCCAACCGTACTCTGACGTGCTTCAAATGCCATGTTGATCCCTTGCCTTCGCAATAGTTTTGTCGGCCTTGCCGCCTCTCGGCGTCACCAACGCCTTCGCTACAATAAAAGTCGGCACATCGCCGAGCAGGGCCGCCTTTTCGCTCGCGAACATGCCGACTGCCCCAATCAATCTCCGTCGCTGCCATCATCGTCGATTAACCAACATGTCAGCAGCAGGCAATCGTCACGTCCACAGTCCATTCTATATGCCGGCTGAGCATGGGGCGCATCTTAATCGCCAAGATATCCAGGAAGCCCGAGCTTCCAGGGAAATGCCTTCAGACGCCTTACGTTGGGTAGGCCCCCTACAGAGATCTATTGGCCGTGCACCGCAAACAACGCGTTAGGCCGTTGCACGCAATCGGCCAGCCACCCAGCATCCCCAATCCGCACCACAACTCCCTACCCCGCTCCAGCCATCGTCATCTCCATACAGTGTCCAAACCCACACCAATAAAACCAACCCACGCAACAAGCAGCCCCCGCTTAGCAACCCAAACACCACCACAAGCCAGCAAGCAATCACCAGTCTGCGTTCGCAACATCGCTTGGAACGGCAAATGCTTACCGCGCCCTTGAAACACGCCAAACTCGTCTACAACCTGCATGGAAAGGGTCATTGACGACGGCCCCTACCGCCTCGCGACCGCCCTCGACGGCTCCATGGCCGTGTCGGCCTCGGCGTCGGGCTGCTCGCTGTCGCCAAGCGCGCCGGCAAGTCGGTCCTGGTCATCGACCGCCGCGACCACATCGCCGGCAACATCTACACCGAGGACGTGGAGGGCATCCAGGTCCACCGCTACGGCGCGCACATCTTCCACACCTCCATGAGGGACGTCTGGGACTACGTCAACCGCTTCGCCGAGTTCAACAACTACGTCAACTCGCCGGTCGCCAACTTCCGCGGCAGCATGTACAACATGCCCTTCAACATGAACACCTTCGCCAAGATGTGGCCGGGCGTCGTCGCGCCGGCCGACGCCAAGGCCAAGATCGCCGAGCAGGTGGCCGCCGAGAACATCGGCGAGCCGGCAAACCTCGAGGAGCAGGCGCTGTCGCTCGTCGGCCGCGACATCTTCGAAACGCTCGTGAAGGGCTACACCGAGAAGCAGTGGGGCCGCGACTGCAAGGACCTGCCCGCGAGCATCATCAAGCGCCTCCCCTGCCGCTTCACCTACGACAACAACTACTTCAACGACCGCTACCAGGGCATCCCCATGGGCGGCTACACCAAGATGGTCGCCAACATGCTCGAGGGCGTCGAGGTGCGCTGCGGCGTGGAGTACAAGGAGCTGGCCGCCGCCCAGCCCGACATCGCCGCCAAGACGATCTACTGCGGCCCCATCGACGCGTTCTACGACTTCAAGCTGGGCACGCTCGAGTACCGCAGCCTGCGCTTCGAGACCGAGACGCTCGACGAGGCCGACCACCAGGGCGTGGCCGTGGTCAACTACACCGAGCGCGAGATCCCCTACACGCGCATCATCGAGCACAAGCACTTCGAGTTCGGCACGCAGGCCAAGACCGTCGTCACGCGCGAGTACCCGGCCGACTGGAAACCCGGTGACGAGCCCTACTACCCCATCAACGACGCCAAGAACGAGGCCCTCTACAAGCAGTACGAGGAGCTGGCGGCGCAGGAGGGCGACGTGGTCTTCGCCGGTCGCCTGGGCGGCTACAAGTACTACGACATGGACAAGGCCATCGCCGCGGCCTTCGAACTCGTCCGCAAAGAGCTGGACGTGGAGCCGACGGAAGCGTAGGAACCATCCTGAATAACTGCTGCTTGCCAACGATACGGCACAGCATTTGATTTGAGGGGTGCGGAACAAATTCCGTGCCCCTTTTATTAACAGGACCCCCTATCCGCAGGCTTGTTCCCGTAAAATAAGTCCCAACAAAATATGTGCGGAGTGCTGGCCTGGAGCTGCCTTCGGACCCTGTTGGCTGCTCACCGAGAGGCTCCGCTATGAAACGACCCCTTTACTACCTGCTCTGCGCGATCGCGTGCATGTCCATGGTCGGCGCGACGATGCCCATGGCAGCCATCGCAGAAGCCATCCAGCCTCAGGCAGCCGCAGGGCAGCAGGCGCAAGCCGACGCCACGAGCAGCGACACAGGCAAGGCCGAAGACGGCACCAACACAAATGCGACAGCAGATACCGTAGAGGACAGCACCGCAGCATCCACCGGCACCGGCGCAGCCAATACGGAAAGCGCTGACGGCACCACCGCCGCAACCGGCACGGCCACCACAGCCCCCACCCCATCCCTCCGAGCCCAATCCAGCCCCACGCCCGCCGCAATCTCCGCCACGTCACAAACCGGCTACGCCCACTCCGCCACGGCAGCCCAAAACGGCGTCACCTTCACCGTCTCGTGGAACGACGCCCCAGCGGGCACCGCGACGACCTTCCACGTAACCCAGACCAGCGGCTCGTCCCAGGCCAAGGCGCGCATGGACGTGCCCACCTATTGGGACGGCGGCAGCCAGGAAAGCGTCTGTGACCCGTCGCGCCCGGCATGGGGCAGCTACTACAACCTGGGCACCACGGGCCACGACTTTATCTTTGACTTCACAGCATCGGGCACGTACCGCATCTACTTCTACTTTATGGACAACGACAGATACGACCCCCAAAACGACAAGGGAATCTACTATCTGCGCACCACGGCGGAGGTGTCCGTAAACGATGCCGCCCGCCCAAGCGTCACGCAGATCGTCAACAACGCCGTGGCCCAGTGCAGGCAAGAAACAAACGGCTCGGAATACGACATGGCGCTTTGGCTCCACGACTGGACGCTCGACCAGCTGGAGTACGACCATAGCCTCAACTGGTGCTCGGCCGAAAGCGGCCTCACGCGCCACCAGGGCACCTGCGAGAGCTACCAGCGAATCTACTCCAAGCTCCTTAACGCAGCAGGCATCGCCAACGGGCGCATCACCGGCAACGGCCACACCTGGAACGCCGTAAAGATCGACGGCAAATGGTGCCAGATGGACCTAACCTGGGACGACACCAGTGACAACTGGTACGGAGACCTGGACCAGCGTCATCTGTACTTTGGCCTGACCGACGAGCTCATGGCAATCGCCCACTCCGACCACACGGCAAACTACCAAAAGGACGACTACGCCTACCGCTCGACCGACCTATCCAACAATTACTTTGTACGAAACGGAAAGGCCGATGAATGGGCAGAGAAGTATGCCGACCGCATTCAGCAGCACTTGGATGCCAAGGAAGAGAGCTTTTCCATCGATGCCGACAACCAGTCCTTCCCGCCGAACATCTCGGGGATTCAGAACGGGACTGTTGCGTACGCGATGAACCAGAGGGAATGGAAAGTTCAAGGCGCCAAGGTTGAGCTTACTGCGGCATCAAACGTCACCAAGGAATCGAACAGCAAATGGAGCGCTAGGTACGACCTGGCAGCAAAATACCGAATCGCAACATTAGAGAAAGTTATAGACGACGGCTCCTACCGCCTCGCGGCCGCCCTCGACGCCCGGATGGCCGTGTCGGCCTCCGCATCGGGCTGCTCGCTGTCCTCGGGCGCGGGCGCCCTCTCCCTCGAGCGCGACGGGGCGACGGGCCTCTACAGGGTCTCCTCGGGCGGCCTGATGCTGACCGAGTCGGGCAACCGGGCGGTGCTGGCCGAGGCGGACGGCTCCGCCTCGCAGCTGTGGCGCGTCTCGGCCCTGGGCGGAGGCCGCTGCTCATTCACGTCCGCCTCCGGGCTGGCGCTGGACGACCGGGGGCAGCGGACCTCGGAGGGCAACACGGTATGGCTCTACGAGCCCAACGGGGGCCCGCCCAGGCGTGGCTGCTCGCGGGCCCCGCGATCCCCCGCACGGTCGACGACGGCTCCTACCGCCTCGCGGCCGCCCTCGACGCCCGGATGGCCGTGTCGGCCTCCGCATCGGGCTGCTCGCTGTCCTCGGGCGCGGGCGCCCTCTCCCTCGAGCGCGACGGGGCGACGGGCCTCTACAGGGTCTCCTCGGGCGGCCTGATGCTGACCGAGTCGGGCAACCGGGCGGTGCTGGCCGAGGCGGACGGCTCCGCCTCGCAGCTGTGGCGCGTCTCGGCCCTGGGCGGAGGCCGCTGCTCATTCACGTCCGCCTCCGGGCTGGCGCTGGACGACCGGGGGCAGCGGACCTCGGAGGGCAACACGGTATGGCTCTACGAGCCCAACGGGGGGCCCGCCCAGGCGTGGATCCTTACCTAGTCTGCAAGATCTTTCAAATACTTTTTGACAATCTCCCGAAATGATTCAGGGAGAAGCCTTCGTGCTATTTTCTTAGTATAAAAAAATATTCCCCGCTCACGCCTTTTATACATACACTCAATGGCATGCCAACCACCTTCGACAAATGCGTCAATATAGAGCTGTCTGTCTGTTGGAAGGGTGCTCGGGCGTCGGAGCTGATCGTTGCCTTTAGCGATATCGTCAAATTCGACAGGGTACAAGTCCAGAGCGTTGCTGGATTCAATAAACTCCCTGCCGCGGTCGTTATTCACCAGCAAGCAGGAGACACCTTTCATCTGATTAAACTTCTCAGCATCTTTCAAAACGTCGGGCCTATTAACGTCGACGCCCCAAAAATCACCGATGGTAAGATCGCCGGCGCGAAATCTCCCTGCATAGGGGCACCTATAGCAGCTATCGCGAAGAGTCTTGAGGTTCAGGAACATGTCGTAGTAGGGGGATTTCGCCGCAGGAATGGTGACCTCTCTTCCGTCCTCAAGAAGAAGAAATAGAAGAAGAGAGTTGTCCCACCCCTCGCGCTTGCACCTAAACCGGAAATCAACCACGGGAGACCCAAGCTGTCTGCCATAGCCCTCAACGCAATCCGCGAACATGCGGCCGGAAGGGACGCCGTGGCAGACCAGGTCAACGGTTGTCAGGTTCTCATAATCGCCTCCGAGAAAGCCCCTAAGGCCGGCGACTTGGCAAGGCGTACCGCAGAAAAGAACCCGCCTCCCCTCGCGAAGGTCCGCCTTCACGTCGGCAAAACAAGCTCCTGCATCACTCTGCACATATTTTGAGTTAAGCAGTGGACGAAGCCCGTCAACGCTCGCCGCGCGACGGTGCCGCACCCGAAGGATGCTCCCCTCGCGCTCATAGGCAGCGCCATATGCGACCCCACCAGAAGCAATAAGCTCACGCGCAAATGCACCAAAAACGCCACCGGAGGCGGACTCCGAGACATCGTCCCTACCGGCGGCGGCAAAGAACGGTCCGGCGGAATTAGAGCCTATCCCTCGGTTAAGACCGCACGCCTTAATGCACGCGCCGCAGCCAATGCAAAGATCACCATCAATTACAGGAAGAACGAACCCATCCTTACCCTCGGACATGGTAACGGCGCCTCTAGGGCAACTAGCGGCGCACGCTCCACAGCCGCAGCAATGCGATGGCGACTCAAACAGCGTGGGAATTTCTCCCCTTTTCACAGTAGACATGCAGTTACCCCCCCCCCTATTTATGAACCGAAAGCAACTTGCGCAGAATGTCCGCATTCATATAACCGAAAAAAGCCAGCGCAATTGCAAGACAGGCAATAGCGCTCAAAAAGCCAGCACCGTAGACTGACAGATAATAAAAGGCGAACACTCCAAGAATTGAAACCAAAGTCAGAATCTGCTCAGCCCGGTCTTCGACAAGCTTCGCAAACTTAGCGACTTTAATCCTGCGGTACTCATTCACCACGATCATCGCCAAGAGGGTTGCAAAAGACGCTCCATATAGACCAAAGCGTGGAATCAACAAGACACACAGCAGGGCGCAAAGAGCAGCAGACACCGCAGTAGTGGTTCCCATAATTCCAGTCTCTTTATGTGCGGTGAAGATACCGCCATAAAAACCGGAAATATTGCTGAAGTACGTCGCCAAGAGCAATATCGGTACATACAACATGCCCTCGCCGAATGAACCCTTAATCAGGACGCCATACACAAGAGGCATAAGCGCGGACATAAGCAGAACGACGCTCATCATGAAACGCCTTAGCGCCCGATACACAGAGTTATAGAAAGCCGACTCATCCTCATCAGAGTTTAGGGCTCGAGCTGAACTCTCCTTCCAAGACTGATAGAAAAAGCCATACACCTGATCCATGATACCGGGGAACTTGTACGACACTGCATACACGCCGGCAGCAGAAGGCCCAAGCGTACTCATGATAATGAGCCTGTCCAGCAAGTTATTAATAGTCCAGGAAACCTTATTAGGGATGAGCGGAAATGAATACCGTAGAAGGTTTAAAGCATAGGAGATAGAGAGAGCCGACGGATCGATATAACGCCAGAGCCTCCGCATTACCATGAACACGAGAGCAACACCGCCCTGCGCAATGACCGTTGCAGATAGCATACCCACAACGCCCCAGCGAAGAACGGCGATAAAGAGAACATTGAGCAAAATGGTAAAAGCACTCGCGGCAAAGTTCATGACGGAATATCCCACGGTATCCCCAAAACCACGAAGGACAGCAGAAGCCATCTGCAGAAGCGCGCCAGCAACAACAAGTCCCACGACCCAGCCAAGATTTTCAGGCTCAAAAAGCAACCATACCAGAATCGCCATGACTGCAAAGCATACGCATCCGGCAAGAAGTACAGCGCATGACGCTGTCACGGCTGTAGACCGATCCTCATCGGTACGGCAGTCAATGAGAAACCGAAACAGCGCTTCATCCATAAGCAGCGAAACCGCAGGAACGCAAAATAAAGCAATAGTATTGATGTAGTCTACGGTGCCGTAATCAGCAGTGGAAAGAACCGATGTATAGAGCGGAAGCAGAAGAAACGACACGAGCTTTGTTGCCATGCCGCCAACTGCGATAATGCCGGTATTTTTGATAAGTCGACTTGTCTCTCCCATTACGAAAGCGCCTTTCTAAGATAAGCCCACGAATGCTCACGCAGAGAATCAAGAAGAGAGTCCACATCACCCCAGTCACAAGGGGGAACATCGTCGGCACACATAACGTTGACGCAACGGTCAGACAGCCCGATATTGCCCAACAAGTCGCGCATACGCGCACCAGACTTATCTGTTGCATATACGCGGAAGGGCTTATGGAAGAGAACAGAGAATACAGTTGCATGAAAGGAATTGGTAACGATGAGGTCTGCGTGTGCGATAAGAGAAACGAACTCTTCAGGGCCAACGCCAAACAGGTTAATTGAATTTGGGATATCTAGATTATTCTCAGATATATAAGCCACCTTCATGCCTGTTGCCTCCGTCATCGCGACGGTGCTCTCGATAAGCTCAGGACATTCACGCAAAAGATACATGAAAATATATTCACCTTGCAAGACATCTTTAGATGCCATGTCGGTATAGTCATCGGATTCCAACAAAAGTGTGGGATCTAAAACAACGTCGATAGGCGTATCGACAAGTGGCTGAAATAGCGGAACCGTCTCCTCCTCGCGAACAGACAAAAAATCAAACCTTGAAAGTAAATCGGATACAAGTTGCTCATCAAAATTCTCCGGTCTAAAGAAAGTGTGAGCAAGACTGGGAGCGTAAGCAACTCGTCGACTATCTCCGGCAAATGAAAGGAAATAGGGGCCAACAACACCTTGTGTGCAATCGAGATTCCAAATTTGATCGCTTCCGCAAATAAAACAATCAAACTGCTCAGCGAGTTCGTACATATCACTTTCTTTTTTCCAGAAATACGGTCTCTTTGTAAGCCTGAAATACTTTTTAGAAAATTCCGCGAATGCAGCCTTTCTAGACGACTGCTTACGCCAACAGCGCATTGCGCGCAGCGTCATCTTCGGGTGGCGAGGTTGGAAAAACCTATATTGCTCATAGTCACGAGAACGATAGTCAATTATTCGCACCTCATGCCCCATGCCTTTCAAGACTTCTTGAAGCGCATAAGACTGAAGTGCAGACCCGAAATTTAAAGCACCGTGGAAAGTAATCGTTCCAATCTTCATTATTTATCTGTTCCTGTTCACCCAAATATGAATAGCATCTGAAAGGCTGAGTCCAGTTACCCCATCAGCAGCTAGAGAAAGCGATGCGAGAAGATAGCGGCTGTAATCCGAAGTGCGCAGAGCCTTCTCAATATCCTTCCATCTACCATTCATCGAAGTACTCACCCTGCTGAACTCATCAATTGAATTGAACGTGTCACAACAACAAGCAAATAAAATCTTACGAGCGCAGTTGTCCAGAGCGACAGTTCTCCCAAGCAAGAGCGGTCCGAACAAAGGAAAAATGCGATTGAAGTCTTCCTGACTATAATTAATCCCCAGCTCTGCACGTAAAGAAATCAACTCATCAAGAACCCAATACGAATCAAGCCCTTTAACATTCGTAGGGGTAGACTGCATTATGGATCCAGGACGGATTCGGTAATAATAGCCACTCAAATCATAACAAGGTTCATCGTTAAAGCGACAATCTATCCATACCGGATGAATCAGATCTTCGTACCATGCACCAACGGGAAAACCTAGTCGATTCCAGACTTCACGACGATATAGCCTGCCCCACGGCACCATCCAACTAGCTCTATCGTTCTCTATCTCGCCAAGCAAACCATCATCAGACATATATCTAAAAGTCGATGTAACGAAATCCGCAGATGTTTCATCGAGTCTGCTCCGCATATCCTCAAGATACCCTGGCCCGATCATGTCATCAGAATCCACGAACATGATGTACTTACCGCGAGAAACTCTAAGACCCGCATTACGTGCTGCGGAAAGGCCGCCGTTTATTTGGTGAATTACAAGAACATTAGGCATTAGTCCATACGAATCGGCTATAACGCCAGAATCATCTTTAGACCCGTCATCTACAATAATAACCTCAAACTTGCCAGAAAACTCCTGTGTCACAATGGAATCAAGGCAAGGTTTGAGGTATTTTTCAACGTTGTATACAGGCACAATAATAGAAATGTCGTAAGATATGCCTTCCTTAAGAACAATAGGCATGAACATATTGGATGGTCTCTTGGAAACCATGCTAAGCTTCGCCTTAGACGCATAGGATATAGCATCGGAACGACGACATAACCTAAGTAAGCCATCATAAATAGGGCTAGAAAGTAGAAGTTTTATAGCCTTCTTAATTAAATTAAGAATATGCAACAACTGACTCCTCCCATCTTCAAAGTCGAATAAATATGCGCTTCCATCAATTCGGACATTTAAGTTATGATGCCCCAACATGCAATCAACAAGACCAATCGCAGACGGCACCCCATAGAGGAATAGACTACAAACAATAAATCACAAACGAAAGCGTCTATTGACTCACCCAGACCATGGGGGCGTTGAAGAACTTCTTTGAAAAAACGTGCAAAGACCAGCTTCTAAGCATCGACCGAAATAACTAAAGCCCAAGGAATGAATACACCGCACGACAAGACTGAACCTTTGATATCGGTTCAATCGTAAATTCTTGTCACTTAATTGAAAGCTAAGGACAAGCTCGGTCAAGACTAATAATGCTCCAACTAAATATATTAGAAAAAAGCAATAATGACCTGCATTATACAAATAGACGACGGAGACATTTAAAGCAGCTTAGTAAGTGCCGAGCAGAAAAAGAAACGATACTGCAATTTGACAAAACAAGACTATGAACTAAGTCCGGACAATTGCTGATTCGACTCTGATACTCGCTTTTAATTGTTTTATCAAATTGCCTTTTCACCTCTTTATCCACTTCACAATGCCAAAGAACTTCATCAAGATCACAATAGTGTCGACAGATACCCCTTTTGGCATTTTTTACTGAATCGCTCGACCATTCACTCGCATAACGAATCAACTCGTCGCTTACAAAGCTCCAATCAGTTATCTGATCCTCTTTAAACTGCTTCGTACTATTAGCGCCATGCTGACGATAGTAGTAAAGCGGCTCGTCAATGTGAAATAAACTCTTTGCAATATCGAAAACAGGAAGAAGTTGACAAAGATCCTCACCGTGCATAAGGCCAACTCGTTTCGAGTACCACTCATCACTGGCAAACAAATCTCTCCGAATGACCTTATTCCAAACGCTATTGAAATCGCATCCGCACAACAGGTTTTTAACAGCATCAAAAGATTCGCCCGTATGCATACCAGAACAGATATCAACTTTTAACGAGGGTTTAATAGGCATCAATCCCATGGTAAAGTCAAATGAAATGATATCAGCACCAGTCGAGGCAATTACATCGCATACCTTTTTGATGCAGCCTTCAAGAAGAGCGTCATCGGAGTCGAGCGAAAGAATATAACGCCCACTCGCCTTACGAAGACCGTCTCG
>NZ_JBCOIQ010000026.1:0-13029 GCF_040926185.1 Collinsella aerofaciens | reverse complement strand
TCGTTGGCCTTATGAATAACGAAGGCTCTCTCACGCTTATCGCAATAAGCATCGCAAATCTCGGGAGATCCATCGGTGGAACCATCATCCACAAGAATCACCTCAAAAGAGCCGGTCCCTTGAATATCAATAGATTCCAGACAAGCGGGAAGAAAACGCTCGGTGTTATATACCGGTACAACAATACTGATGTCAGGCGTTTCGTCATGCATAAATAACTCCTAATAGCGCCGACGAATACGGAAAAAGATCGCAGCTGCCGCCATATACAAACGTAATGACAAAATAAAACACGAAAAATAAAAAGCCCAGAGTTCCAGTTAGAAACCGCTCTCTACCAAGGTTTTCAGATAAAAAGGGGTAAACCAAACCTGAAATGAAAAGAAAAGGGAAACTGAGTCGAATTAGCTCAGGACTGATGCTCGCAAATTGAGCGAATAAGGAAGAAATTATGCCACAGCTCGTATAAAAATTAAGTGTCCATCGATCAATGCTCGTGGTCAAACCCTTACTACCCAACATCCATATAGCAAGGCAAAATAGAAAATAAATAAGCATTGTGATATTAAATGAGCCCATTCCAGCGTGTTTGATCTGAAAGCTATATGACGACGTAAATAGAGACACGAGCTCCATTACATCCGGTCCAATCATAATCACACAAATAGCAAAAATGATAACGCCAACGCATGCAAGAAGTGCAACGGTCTTGTATGAACGTTCGTGTCTGCGGTTGAAGCATGAAATATAAATAATCCAAATTAAAAGTCCTATGATAGACATTTTGTGAAAGCCAACTGCAAGAGCCAAATAAACAATAGCGGGGACGCGCTTCTCACGGAACAGCTCATAGAGCATCATGACGAGCATGCTAGTAGCAAGACATTGCCTAATTATGTTTAACGTATAACCGAACACAACGAAACAAAGAAAGAAACCTACGACAGGATACCCGCGAGGATACAACTTCCTAACAACTAAAATATAGGGAAGGAGAACGATGGCTTCACAAAGAAAAAGAACAGCGTGGAAATCACCAGTCAGTCTCCCCAGGATCCAGAAGAGAATTACGAATAGCGGCTCTTGATCTGAGCAAGCACCCATAGCACCTGTGAGCGAATAATACTGCGAGGCGTAAAAACACCTGAGAGGATATGCCGAGGTATCGGTACCGACAGATGCATCGCGCAGCCCCGCCACCAAACAAAGGGGGAGAACCGCGATAACCGCTAGAAGAAAACTGACGCGCTTATTAGGTATCTTTACCGAAAAATATAGCAATGCAATATGGGACACAAAGGCAATGAAATAGATTGGCATCTCTACACCTGCTTTGCATATCGTTTGTAAACCGTCGATTTACCTCCGGTCGAAACCACGTCGAAAACACCAACACAGCAGTTAAACACATCTTGAAAATAGATGTTATACAAAAAGCTGCCATGGCATTCAGTAACGTTAAACAGATGCGCGCTAATAGAAAAACTCACCTTATCAACCTTTTATCACGGGAGTTACCCGATAGCCTTACCAGAAATTGCAGCATATAACGCATAGAAAGCGTTATGAACCCTAGGAGAGATAGAAAAGAGAGCACAGCGTAACCTCCATTTTGAACAAGCATATGGGTTCCTCGACGCCCTCCAGGCAAGCCCTCGAGCATTCCTCAAATATTTCTGGGCGTCAGCCTTACTATCAAATCCGTCCGGATCAACCCTCATTGCAACGCGGAGCGTACAGAATGATTGAAAACACTCAAACTCGCCCTGAAATTCAGACCCGGCAAATCGTCGAACAGTCTCAATAGTCCTGTCCATGTCTTTAGCATGCTTGGAACCCTGCTTTCTGAGCGTTGTAATGGAACCAGGTCTCGTCACGTATGCATAAAAGCACGCATCAGAGAATGCAACCTTTTGAATTTTGGAACAAATTTTAGCAATTACGCCCATGTCTTCGAAGAGCTGCCCCTCAGGAAAGACAAGGTCGTTAATAAGAGATCGTTCAAAGAGCTTTCCGCACGCAGAGCCGCTCTCACCGCTTAATAAAAGTAATTTTCGTAAATGCTCAATTCCAGATTCAACATGGAATTCTACATTCTGCCCCATCTTATAGTTATCAAGAACAGGCGTCTTCGCAAAGGAGCCGATAACGAGCGAAACTTGATACTTGTCAGCCGCTTCGACCATCAACTCAACAGTTCGCGAATCAATCAAATCGTCCCCATCAACATACATGACATAATCGCCGTGGCACCTTTGAGTACCAAAGTTACGAGCAGAAGAAAGACCGCCGTTTTCCTTATGCAAAATCTTAAATCGCGTGTCTGATCCAACGGCATCTTCAATAAGATCAATAGTATTATCAGTACATCCATCATCCACAATAATATATTCGATATTCGAATAAGTCTGACCAAGCAATGAGTTTACGCAAGGAAGCGCGAACATACCCACGTTGTACATGGGGACAATGACACTAACCAGAGGCTTAGAAACATCAGAAGCCATATATCTAAGACCTCCTGAGAACAAAACGATATATCAACGCTCTAACGGAATTTGGCATCAGACAGACGACGGCATGCGGTAAATAAGAACAGATATAATCGCATTTTGTGAAATAGCCACGCTCAACTTGAGCACGCTTAAATGCTTTAGCGTACTTAAGATACTGCGAGCCCCCCCTGCGAGCATAGAAATCCCCACTAACGCGCATCGCAACAAGCGGTTCCTTCAGGTTATCCGCCTTGCAGCCACATGCGAGCATCCTGTTAAAAAGGTCCCAATCCTCAAAGTAGAGAAAATCGGAACTGTAGTTACCAGCCTCCATGACTTTCGACTTTCTAAACGTCATAGGAGGATGACGAAAGGGATTTCGCCTTTTGGAATAAGAACGTATAGCGTCGATGCCCTTGGGAAGATCTGTGGCCGCAACAGGTTCATTGGGAGTCGTGACGAATTCGATAACATCGCTTCCGACCATATCGAGACCACTATCAATAGCAGCAAGCTGTTTCTCCATACGATCCGGACGAGCTATATCATCAGTGTCCATGCGTGCAACAATTTCGTTAGAGCAAGCAAGGATGCCTTGGCGCAGTGCATACCCAAGTCCATGGTTTTTTTCATACGAAACAAAATTGAACAGTCCGGGATGCAGGAAGTCATAATCTTGGAGCACGTCTTCAAGCTCATGCGTAAGCGGACCATCCTTGACCATGACGATCTCGGCAGGAGAAACCGTTTGATTCAGCATACTGTCTAAAGCTTGAATTAAAAAGGCAGGATTTTCTTTTTTGTAAATGCTCATCAACACACTGTAAGAAGAAGAAAAGTTTGTCTGCATCTATCGTCCCGTTCTCTTCTTTCCAAACATGGCACCAAAAGTGCCAGTAAAGCACTTCCAATCCATCGCAAAACAACGGTTTTGGACATAGCGAAGCTCAATCTTCTGGCGCAGGCCGCTCTCGAAGGTTGCCTCGTTACGATCGGTTGCCTGCCACAGACCAGTAATACCGGGCTGAACAGAGAGCAGCTCAGCCTTTTCCTCGTCGGAAAAGTGCTGTTCAAGCTCATCCCTTGTAATGGGACGCGGTCCAATAACGGAAAGATCGCCGTTAAGCACGTTCAGGAACTGAGGCATCTCGTCGATAGAGCACTTACGAATAAACTGACCAATCTTGGTAATACGAGGGTCATCGTCAACCTTGCGTTCGACTTCCCACTGATGTAGCTGCTCGGGACTCAGATACTTCTGTACATCGCCAGCATCGGCGACCATACTACGAAGCTTAAAAATCTTGATAGTCCTTCCGCCTCTGCCGACGCGCTCTTGCGTATACATGGGGCTGCCGGGCGATTCGAGACTAATGAGCACGCACACGATGGCGATAGGAATAAGCAGCAGTACGCTCATCAAAAGACTGAACACCAGATCAAACAGCCTCTTAATAAAGCGGTAACCAAGCGTACCGCTCGGCTTAATCTCTTTAATAGCTAGTGCATCCCCCATTGATGCACAGCTCTCTGTCATTTCCTTAGCAGCCACAGTCAAACCTACGTCCTCGTTCCCCAGGGATACCCCAATCGGTAAATTCAAAAATGCGAACGAATAGCTGGTGCAACGTCTCCCTTACGTTTTGCTGGGAACGTCGAGCGGCAGCAGCTCCCTAAATGCGGAGTCGCCTTCGCCCACGTCTACCAGGCACCAGCGCTTATGACGGTCGATCTTCTTTACGCGGGCCTCTTGTCCCACCAAGGGCCCCTGCTCTATGTGCAGCACGCCGTCTTCTATGCGGGCTACGCTGTTGCGCACCACGCCGTCGTCGTCGAGCACGCTGCGGTACCAGTCCTGCGCATCGTCCGGCATGGGCGCATAGGCCCGCTCCCTGTTGCCGGCAATGCGGCAGCCAAAGCTCAACTGGGCCAAAGCCTTATCGAGCAGGGCGGCATCGCGCGTGGCGACGAAGAAGTATTCCTTGTACATGGGTTTGGTTCGGAGCGACCAGGCGCCGTCCCGCTTAAACCAGAACTCCTTTTGCATCACAAAAGCGTCCTGCATCAGCTCGTGCGGGATAATGCGGCGGACCTTTTCGCAGGTCTCGCGCTCTTTACCGTTGGGGGTGTGGACCAGATACCAGCGAACACGGCCATGCTGGCTGTTAGTAGTAGCGCCACTAAAGGCACCGGGCAGCTGCTCTTGGCGCCGCATTGTCTGTTCCATCTCTCGCCCCCTTTTCTTGTCTCCGCGACGCACACGGATGCAGAGGCGTTAAGAACAGGCTTCCCGCTCGCAGCTAGGCGCAGACGCAAAAGTACAGGTTTTTGTATCTTTCGACGGAGTTCATTATACGAGCAAACTGCTCGCGTTTTCCCAGATTGCACAAAATGCGCCGCGAATGGGTGAATCTCCATACGCCTCTACAAAAACCTGTACCTTTTTGCACAACAAAAAAGCCGCTCTAACCTGCGGCTTTTCTTCTATAGACAACAAAAAAGGCGACCGCCATATAGGACGATCGCCTTTGTAAATTCTTGTATTGTTTGTGCTAGGCGCGAGTCTTGATCTCCTCGAGCACCTTGGCCACAAACTCGTCAACGCTCATCTGAACGGTCTCGTTGGAACGATCGCGGACGGAGATGTTGCCGGCCTCGACCTCCTTCTCGCCCAGGATGAGCATGTAGGGCACACGGTCAATGGAGCGGGCCTCGCGGATCTTGTAACCGATCTTCTCGTCGCGGTCGTCGCAGACCACGCGAATGCCGGCGTCCTCCAGCTTGGCGCACACCTCGTGGGCGTAGTCGCGGCTCTTCTCAGAGACGGGAAGTGCCTTGACCTGCACGGGGGCCAGCCAGGTGGGGAACTTGCCCGCAAAGTGCTCAATCAGAATACCGATGAAGCGCTCGATGGAGCCAAAGCACACGCGATGCAGCATGATGGGGCGCTTCTTGGTGCCGTCGGCGTCCACGTACTCCAGGTCAAAGTTGAGCGGCATCTGGAAGTCGAGCTGGACGGTGCCGCACTGCCAGGTACGGCCGAGCGAGTCCTCCAGGTGGAAGTCGATCTTGGGGCCGTAGAAGGCGCCGTCGCCCTCGTTGACCTCGTAGTCCATGTGCAGCTGCTCCAGAGCGGTGCGCAGGCCCTCCTCGGCGCGAGCCCAGTCCTCGTCCGAACCCATGGAGTCCTCGGGGCGGGTGGAAAGCTCAACGTGGTACTTAAAGCCAAACTTCTGATACACGGAGTCGATGAGGTTGACCACACCCACGATCTCGTCGGTCAGCTGGTCGGGACGCACAAACAGGTGGGCGTCGTCCTGGTTAAAGCAGCGCACGCGGAACAGGCCGTGCAGGGCGCCGCGCAGCTCGTGGCGGTGCACCAGGCCAATCTCGCCGGCGCGAATGGGCAGCTCGCGATAGGAGTGCGGCTTGGAGGCGTACACCAGCACGCCACCCGGGCAGTTCATGGGCTTAATGCAGTACTCTTCGTCGTCGATGACGGTGGAGTACATGTTGTCCTTGTAGTGGTCCCAGTGGCCACTGGTCTTCCACAGCTGCTTGTTCATGATGAGCGGCGTGGAGATCTCCACGTAGCCGGCCTTGTGGTGGATCTCGCGCCAGTAGTCCAGCAGCGTGTTCTTAAGGATCATGCCGTTGGGCAGGAAGAACGGGAAGCCGGGGGCCTCGTCGCGCATCATAAAGAGGTCCATCTCGCGGCCGATCTTGCGGTGGTCGCGCTTCTTGGCCTCCTCCAGCATATGCATGTGCTCGTCGAGCTCTTCCTTGGTGGCAAAGGCGACGCCGTTGATGCGGGTGAGCATCTTGTTGTCCTTGTCGCCCTTCCAGTAGGCGCCCGAGACGCCGGTGAGCTTAAAGGCCTTCAGGGCCTTGGTGTAGCAGATGTGCGGGCCGACGCACATGTCAATGTAGTCGCCCTGCTGGTAGAAGGTGATGCGGGCGTCGTCGTCCAGGTCACCGATGTGCTCGACCTTGTACTTCTCGCCGCGCTCCTCCATAAGGGCGATGGCCTCGGCGCGGGGCTTCTCGTACACGGTGAACTTGAGGTTCTCCTTGACGATCTTCTTCATCTCGGCCTCGATCGCGGGGAAGTCGTCCTCGCTGATCTTGACGCCCTCGGGCAGGTCGACATCGTAGTAAAAACCGTTGTCGGTCGCGGGGCCGTAGGCAAAGTCGGCCTCGGGATAGAGACGCTTGATGGCCTGCGCCATGATGTGCGCGGCGGAGTGACGGATGACGTGCGTGACCTCGTCCTGCGGGAGCTCGGCCACCGAACCGTCATTGTAGAGTGCCTTCATGGGTATGTTTTCTCCTCTCGGATGCCTGTTGCAAGTGCGTGCGATGCGATCGGCGTTTTTGACTTGCATCATTATAGGCAGGTTGCCTTGGTATACAAGCGCCCGCCGCACCTTAATGGCACGGCGGGCGATTTTCTACGCATGCTTCATCGTGTGGGGGCGGAGTGCGGAGCGCGCGTGCGGCTTGCGCGTGGCGCGCGTTGCCCGTGGCTTACGGCCGGCCCGGCGATGGATGCGTTACTGAATGCGAGTTCGGCAGTAGGGACAGACCTTCCAGTGCGCGTCGAGCGGGCGATGGCAGCTGGGGCACACGTTGCGAACCTGGGTGTCGCACACGGGGCAGACGACAAAGTCCTTCTCGATGGGGGCGCCGCACTGTGGGCAGGTGCCGTACTGGGCAAGCTGGCGCTCGCGCAGGGCCATGTCCAGCTCCTGCTCCTCGCGGTCGGCCGCGTAGGAATGCGGGCGCAGAACCAGGTAGGCGATGAGACCCACAAACGGGATGAGGGCGATGATGCCCCATGCCACGTAGGCGCTGGCGCCGCGGCGGCGAGCGTCGATAAACACATAGACGACCGACAGCACGTACAGGGCGATGATAAAGCCCACGAAGGCATAGATGACGCCCATAAGCTGCGGCGACATGAGCTCGGAGATGTACTTGGACATTACGGGTACCTTTCGGAATATTAACAGTTCGGTCAAGTTTACCACGGGGTTTGTTTATATGGGACTACGGCTAGGTACGGGGCTGGCGCGGACACAAACATCTCAATCTGTAACAGTTAGGAGCGGAATTCGGGTCTAGATGTTACAGATCGAGACGAAAGGGAGGCCGCCGAGCAAACGTCTCGATCTATAACGACCGAGACCAAATTTCCCATCTTGCTGTTACAGATTGAGACACAGGGATCCCTCCCCGACTTCAATCTCGATCTGTAACATCATGGGCCCCAAAACCCCTCTTACTGTTACAGATCGAGACATTCATAATCCGTCGGAAGATTTGTCTTGATCTGTAACATCTGCAACCCAAATCATCGGCTAACTGTTACAGATTGAGACAAAAGAAAACGTCCAGGCCGAATGTCTCAATCTGTAACAGTTACTCGGCAAAGACAGTCCCAGATGTTACAGATTTAGACAAACTATTCTTTCCCCGACTTAAATCTCGATCCGTAACAACAACTCGGCAAAAACAGGTCTAACCGTTACAGATTTAGACATTCGAAACCGACTGATAGGTTCATCTAAATCTGTAACACATAGGACCGATTTTTTCCTCTTACTGTTACAAATCAAGACAAACGGAGGGGCCGTCTGGCAATCATCTCGATCTGTAACATCTAGAACCCAGTTCTTCTGCTTACTGTTACAGAACGAGACAAACTTCCGAAACCGAAGGTGACAGACGAGGCCATCGTCAACACGGAGCACCTTCGACTGCCGTTGGCGGATACAGCGGGGCTGTTCGCCGCATTGCCGCTGCACTGGGGGTGTGCAGACCGTAGGATAGTCCTATTGACATCCTGTCAACTCGTCTGGGAGGCACCGTGGCAGAAACGTTTGATATCGCGATTGTGGGCGCGGGCATCACCGGGTGCGCCATCGCGCGGCAGCTCGCGCGCTATGACTTGTCCATTTGCGTGGTCGAGGCGGGCAACGACATCGCACTGGGAGCGTCGAAAGCCAACGGCGGCCTGGTGCACGCAGGCTACGATCCGGCTCCGGGCACGGTAAAGGCGCAGGTCAACGCCCGCGGTTGCGAGCTATATAGCACGTGGGCCCAGGAGCTGGGCTTTCTGTTCCACCGCACCGGGTCGATGGTGCTGGGCTTTAACGACGAGGACCGTGCGCACTTGGAGCAGCTGCGCCAGAACGGCCTGGCCAACGGCGTGCCCGAGCTGTCGATTATTGGTCCCGAGCGCATCCGCGAGCTGGAGCCTCGCGCCAGTGCCGACGCCACGTGCGCGCTGTGGTGCCCCTCGACCGGGTTTGTCGACCCATTTGAAGTGGCTATCGCCGCGTTGGAGAACGCCCTGGCCAACGGGGTAACGTTTATGCGGTCCGCGCCGGTGGAGGCGATTGAGGTTGCTGACGGCGAGGACGATAGTGCTGCGCGCTTTACGCTAGTGACGCCCACCGGCGATGTGCGTTGCCGCTACCTCATCAACGCCGCGGGCAACGGCGCCGCCGACATCTCGCATATGACGGGCGCCGAGGAGTTCCAGATGGTCTGGCGCCAAGGCAACATCGTGGTGCTGGACAAGGAGCCGCGCACGCTGATGCCGCTCTACCCGGTGCCGACGCCGGTGTCGAAGGGCGTCATTGTGACGGGCACCGTGCATGGCAACACCGTGATCACCGCTACGGTCGCCGTGCGCGAGCCGGGTGACACGCAAACCTATGCGAGCGACGTGAACGCGCTGCTAGCCGGCGCGCGCAAGCTGGTGCCCGATCTGGATACACGACGTGTGGTGCGCGCGTTTGCCGGCGGGCGTCCGGTCATTCAGGGAACGAACGACTTCTTTATTGGACAGTCGGCCGTGGTGCCGGGGCTTTTCCAGGCGGCGGGCATTCAGTCGCCGGGTGTGGCGAGCGCGCCGGCCATTGCCGAGCGTATGGAGCTTGTGATGCGTGAGGCGGGCGTGGAGCTGCACGAGCGGGCAGACTGGAACCCAATTCGCCGCGCGCCGGACGACTTTGACCGCGCACCGTTGGCGCACAAGGAGGAGCTCATTGAGTCCAATCCCACGTGGGGTCAGATTGTCTGCCGCTGCGAGACAGTACCCGAGGCCGAGATCGTGGCCGCGATCCGACGCCAGCCGGGCGCGGTCTCGGTCGAGGGCGTCAAGCGCCGCTGCCGTGCCGGCATGGGTCGATGCCAGAGTGGTTTTTGCCAGAGCCGCGTGGTGGCGATTCTTGCCCGAGAGCTGGGCTGCGACCCCAGCGAGGTGCTGTTGGAGGATACCGGATCTTGGTTGGTTGAGGGACCGCTAAAGGGGGTGCGCTAGGATGGCGACGTTTGATATGCGCGACGGACGCGCGGAGGCCGGAGCTGTAGCGTCGGTGTCGACGCAGGCCTTCGACGTGGTCGTCATCGGCGGCGGACCCGCTGGCATGGCGGCTGCGCTTGCCGCACATAGTGCCGGCGCCCACGTGGCCATCGTGGAGCGCGAGCAGCACCTGGGCGGAATCCTCCGCCAGTGCATCCACCCCGGCTTTGGCCTGTCGCACTTTAAACAGGAACTCACCGGTCCCGAGTACGCGCAGCGCTTTATCGACCAGGTGCGCGCGACCGACATTGCGCTGTTCCTGAACAGCATGGTGCTTGGGATTGATTCAGGCGAGAGCGCGAGCGCAGGCGACCTGAGCACGGGCGAGGCCGCGGGAACCGCCACAGTCCATACCGTCACGCTCATGAGCCCTGCCGGCATGCTGCAGCTCACCGGGCGCGCGATCGTCCTTGCCATGGGGTGCCGTGAGCGCACCCGCAGCGAGATCAAGATCCCCGGCAGCCGACCCGCCGGCGTGTTTACGGCGGGCCTGGCGCAGCGATACATCAATATCGAGAACCTCAAGCCCGGCTCGCGCGCTGTCATCTTGGGCTCGGGCGACATCGGGCTGATCATGGCACGTCGCTGCACGCTCGAGGGGATTTCCGTCGAGGGCGTGTACGAGCTCATGCCGTACGCCAACGGCCTGCGCCGCAACGTCAAGAACTGCCTGGACGATTTTGGCATTCCGCTACATCTGTCCACCGTCACGCGCGTGATTGGGCACGAGCGCGTGGAAGCCGTCGAGGTAAGCCAGGTCGACGAGCACCTGGCGCCCATTCCGGGGACCGAGCGCATTGTTCCGTGCGACACACTGCTGCTTTCGGTGGGATTGATTCCCGAGAACGAGCTTTCGGTTGCCGCGGGCGTAGAGCTTGACCCGCGCACGCGCGGCGCCGTGGTTGATCAGAGCCTGCAGACGGGCGTGCCGGGCATCTTTGCCTGCGGAAACGTGCTGCACGTGCACGACCTGGCCGACAATGTGACGACCGAGTCCGAGCGCGCCGGTGTGGCAGCGGCGGCGTGGGCGTTGGGCGGCGCCGAGGCGTGCGCTGCGGGCACAGGCTGCGAGTTCACGGTCTCCCCCGCCGGCATCGCGGGCTACGCGCTGCCAGGACGCATTACGGCCGTGGCGCTCACCAAGCTGAACTTCCGCGTGCGCCGACCAGTCGATGCCGCCCGCGTGAGGATCTTGGCAAACGGCGAGGAACTGTTCGCCGGCAAGGTCCGCGCGTTTAAGCCGAGCGTTATGGAAAGCTTCCCTCTGCCGGCAAAGGTCATCCAACAAGCGCTCGACCTGGGTGCCAGCGAGATTGTCCTATCCGTCGATCCCGTCGAGGAGGCATAAACTATGAGCGATAACGTGAGCGAAACGCTGCAGTTCAACTGCACGACCTGCCCATCCGAGTGCCTTCTGGCCGTAGAGGTGGAGCGCGACGCCAATGGCGCCGTGGTGGAAGTGCGATCCGTGGTCGGCAACAACTGCCCGCGCGGCGATAAGTTCGCACATCAGGAGCTCACCTGCCCCATGCGCGTGCTCACGACGACCGTGGCCGTCTCCGGCGGCAACGAAGCCCTGCTCCCCGTGCGCACCGCGGAAGCCATCCCGCTAGAACTCCACGCCCAGGCCATGGCCCTCATCCGAGGTCTAGTCGTCAACGCCCCCATCCGCATGGGCGACGTCGTGCTGGAAGATCTTCTCGGCACCAACATTGACCTAGTCGCCAGCATGGACATCGACCCAGCCTAAGCAACAAATTTGGGACGGGCTCTTTTAGCTGCTTTTGCAAGGAGTGTCCCCAGGTGCCGGCAGAAAAGGAACGTCCCTAGCTGCCAGGCATGGGATACCATGGTGGCACCCTAGCGAAAGGATGTTTCATGGCACATGTCGATGACCAGCGTGTGGCGCACGTGCTCGATGCACTCGAGGCTCAGCACCCCGGCGCGCAGCTGCTTGTGAATGACCCGTGGTCGATTTATTACCTGACCGGCTTTTATGCCGATATGTTCGAGCGTTTTTGCGGCGTGCTGCTCGCGCGCGATGCTGAGCCGGTGATTCTCGTCAACGCGCTGCATCAGCTGCCCGATTACGACAATGCCCGCGTGGCCTACCACACCGATACCGACGTCGTGGCCGACGCCATCGCGCGCGAGATCGATCCGGCCAAGCCACTCGGCATCGACACCGTCATGCGCTCCGGCTTTTTGATGCCCCTCATGGATCGCCATGCCGCGAGCGAGTTCTTCCTGGGCGACTTTGCCGTAACGGCAGCGCGCACGTACAAGGACGCTGCCGAGCAGGAGCTCATGCGCGTATCCTCGGCCGCCAACGACGCCGTGATGACCGACGCCATCAAGCTCGTCCACGAGAGCGTGACAGAGCGCGAGATTGCCGACCAGATGCTCGGCCTGTATCGCAAGCACGGCTGCGAAGGATTTAGCTTCCCGCCCATCGTGAGTTTTGGCGCCAATGCCGGCGATCCGCACCACGAGCCCGACGACACCGTACTCAAGCGCGGCGACGTTGTGCTGTTCGACATTGGCGGACGCCATCGCAACTACTGCTCGGACATGACACGCACGTTCTTTTGGGGCAAGCCGGACGAGGAGACGGCACGCATCTACGACATTGTGCGCCGTGCCAACGAGGCCGCCGAGGCGCTCATCGCGCCGGGCGTGCGCATGTGCGACCTGGACCGTGCCGCACGCGACGTGATTGAGGACGCAGGCTACGGCAAGTACTTCACGCATCGTCTGGGCCACTCGATCGGCTTACAGGACCACGAGCCGGGCGACGTCTCACTCGTCAACGAGCAGGTTATCGAGCCGGGCATGACCTTCTCCATCGAGCCGGGCATCTACCTACCCGGCCGCACCGGCGTCCGCATCGAGGACCTAGCTCTGGTGACCGAGACCGGCGTCGAGATCCTCAACGCCTACCCCCACGATCCAGCCCGCCTAGACTAGCCAATGTGACAAAGGGACAGTCCCTTTGTCACATCCCGCTGACGCTCTGCCACGAAAACGGCCCATCTACTACGTTTAACCCACATGGGTCGACCATGCGGCTCTTTTTTGAAAATCGGCAAGCCTTCTACCTGCACTGATAATTGTCCTTGGGGGAAGCGGGCACTGCGGGGGCGCGTCAACAGCGCGCGATTT
>NZ_JBCOIQ010000025.1:0-34797 GCF_040926185.1 Collinsella aerofaciens | reverse complement strand
CGACGCGGAAATCGCGCGCTGTTGACGCGCCCCCGCAGTGCCCGCTTCCCCCAAGGACAATTATCAGTGCAGGTAGAAGGCTTGCTATGATTTGAAAATAGAGGGTGTGGTTGACTCATTCAGGTTCAGCCCCGTAATCCGGTGTAGTTTTGAAATGGCACTGAATGAGTGGTGGCGAATGGGCCGCAATGAAGCAGGCTAGCCCCTCGTTTCCGAAACCTTTCCGCAACAAACTGTCCTCCACGGCGCAAGCTTTCGTCCGTAGCGTTCCCTGCGCTACACTTAGTCGCACTGTGGCGCTGCTGCGCCGCGCCCGAACCAAGGGGGACACTCATGAAGAACACTCAGCTGCTGCTGATCAACGATATGTGCGGATACGGCAAGGTCGCGCTTTCCGCCATGCTGCCGGTGCTGTCGCACATGGGTTACCGTATCCATAACCTGCCGACGGCACTTGTGTCCGATACGCTCAACTATCCCAAGTTCTACATCCACGACACCACGGAGTATGTCCGCCAGAGCCTCGCCATCTGGGAGGAGCTCGGCTTTGAGTTCGACGCCATCTCGACCGGCTTTATCGTGACCGAGGAAGAGACGCGCATCATCTCGGACTTTTGCCACCGCCGTGCGCAAAAGGGCACCAAGGTGTTCGTTGACCCCATCATGGGCGACAACGGCAAGCTCTATGCGGGCGTGCCCGAGTCCACGATTGGCCTTATGCGGCACCTGCTGGAGTGCGCAGACTACGCGGTGCCCAACTATACCGAGGCGTGCCTGCTTGCCGATAGGCCTATCGCCGAGCAAATTACGCCCGATGAGGCCCGCGCCCTTGTGGACGCCGTGCGCGAGCTGGGTGCCAAGTCGGTGGTCATTACGAGCGCTGTGGTCGACGGTGCGAATGTTGTCATCGGTTACGACCATGTGGCGGGGAAGTACTTCACGATTCCCTTCGACCTGATCCCGGTCTACTTCCCGGGCACGGGTGACACGTTCTCGGCGGTGCTCGTCGGCCGCGTTATGGCCGGCTGGAGCCTGCAGCGTGCGACGGCCGATGCCATGCGCGTGGTGGCAGAGCTTATCGAGCGCAACGCCGACCAGGAGGACAAGTCTGCCGGCCTGCCCATCGAGGCCTGCCTGGATGTGATCGACCATGAGTAGCGCCGACGAGCCCGCGAGCGAAAACAAGCCGCTGGGCGTGCCGCGTGGCAAGCGCCCGCGTATTCGCATTAGCTGCGTTGATCAGCTGGGCACGTGTCGTTGCCATCACGGGCACAAGCCCGGCGACGTCTTTGACTTCGACCGCGACCGCGGCAAGATGTGCTCCATGGCCTGCCACGTGGGCTTTCCCTATATCGACATCCTGCGCTACGGCGGCACCGTGCCCGGCAACGAGCCCGGCACGGCAAAGTTCTGCTGTCCCGAGGTCGATTCACTGAACGTCTGGCTCGCCGAGATCGTCGACGAGTAATCGAGCGTGGATTTTCTCCCGTTTAGAGCGCACTTGAATGCTCAAAGTGGGAGAAAATCCACGCTCATTTTTCATGCGGGAGATTATCCACGCTCGTTTCGCGCCGAAGGCGTGGCCTGCGACCTCGCTTTCCTACAGCTGCTCGAGCATAGCGGCGCAGCCGGCGAGCACATCGCGGTAGGTGGCATCGAAGTTGCCGGTGTACCAGGGATCGGCGACGTCGCCGGGGCGATCGGTCCAATCCAGCAGCCGCGAAATCTTGCCGTCGGCATCGTCGCCGAAGATGCGACGCAGGCCGCGCGCGTTCTCGGCATCCATATAGACGATGTGGTCCCAGTCACCATACTCCGCGCGACGAACCTGGCGCGCGCGGTGCGCAACGACGGGAATCCCGACCTCGCGCAGCTTGGCGACGGTGCCATGATGCGGAGGGTTGCCAATCTCCTCGGTCGAGGTCGCGGCAGAATCAATGACGAACTCCGCCTCGCGCCCAGCACGGCGCACCAGCTCGGCAAACACCGACTCAGCCATCGTCGAGCGACAGATATTCCCGTGGCAAATAAACAGTACGTGCTGCATATGATGGTTCCTTTCTGGGCGGTCGCGCGGGGGTTACAGACTGCCCTTGAGGCAGTTTGCACCGATAAAGCCCGCTGCGTACAAGGGGAGATGGCGCAGCTCGCGTCCGTCATCGGTTTCGCTGCGGGCAAAATTGTTCTCGGACAATATGTAGGCATACGGCGACCGGGCTTTTTCCATAAACGACCCGAGCGTTCTCGCGCGCACGTTGCGTGCGGATTTTACCTCGACGGGAACGATCTCCATACGGTCGGTCTGAAGTAGAAAATCGAGCTCGCCGTTCGTCTTCCAAGACGACGGTGGCATCCAGTAATACGTCTGCAAACCATTGCCCGAAAATGCCTGCATGACCGAGTTCTCCGCCAAGGCACCTCGAAAGTCGGAAGACAGCGCAATGGCGGAATCCTCTTTGAGGTCGAGCCAGAGTCGCGGGTTGATACCGAGTTTGTAGAACATGAGGCCCGTATCGAGAAGATAGACCTTAAAGAAGCTCCCGTCTTCGTCGTCGAAGGGGACGAGGGGAGGTTCGATGCCTTCGGTCAGGTTGTTGACCGATATGATGCCGGCGCCCTCGAGCCAGTCGAGTGGCTCGATGAGCTTTGAGCGTCGGCCTCCGCGTTCGACCTCGGAGTACTTGAATTTCTTGGTTGAGGATCGTAGCAGCTGGGATGGAATGGAGCGCCAGACCTTGCGCGCTGCTACGCCGCTGATCCCGTTTTCGGGGTCGGTCATATCGGCGGTGTAGGTCTCGTCGATTTCGCGCTGCTCGACGCGCGCGTCTTCGATGGAAAGCGTCTTGCGATATGCGTTGACGGCGGCGGGCATGCCGCCCACGATTTGGTATCGATGAAACAGGTTGAGCGCGGCTTGGTGTGCGGCGTAGGTCTCGAGCGTGTCGGCGTGGGTACGAACGGCATCGGCCATCTGCTCCTCGCCGAGCGCCCAGAGAAACTCCTCGAACGACATGGGATGCATGGTCTCTTGGCGGACGCCGCTGGGAAAAGGCAGCTTGCGCTTGCGCGTGGCGACGCCGAGCTGACTGCCGGTCGCGCATATGCGCCAGCCCGAACCCGAGAAAAAGCGAAGCGAGTTGAGCGCCCGTTCACAGAGCTGAACCTCGTCAAACAGGATGAATGCGGTTTCTTTGCGAATGGGGGTGCGTTTATAGTCTGAGATTCGTGCCACGATGGTGTCAACGTCGTCGGTGGGGCAGTCGAACAGCGGGGCAATCAGCTCAAGATCGGTCTGAAAGTCGAGTTTGACAAACGCATCGCCGGCGATTCGTCTGCCGATTTCCTCGGCAGCGTACGTTTTGCCCACGCGTCGTGCGCCACGGATGAGGAGGGGGCGCGAGGCGTCCTTTGTCGCCCATGATTCGATAACGGATTCGATTGATCTGCGCATGGGGCTGCCTTTCCAATTTCATGTACTTCAAATACATAGTTTAGTACGATTTCGTGTACTTGAAATACACGAAATCGTGGAAAAACGTGTATTTCAAGTACACGAAATTGAACCGCTGGAGCCTGCGGGCGGATAAACACTGCTCGTATGGTGTGGTTTTCATCGGACGCCCGCCGCGCTGAGCTGTACTTGCGCCTGCCTCGATCCCACCCCTATGCCTGCATCGAAGATTGTGCTGCCCGCTTGCGCTCCCAGCGTGCCAGCTTGATCGTCACTAGCGTGAGTATCCAGGCTACGAGCGAGAATGCGGCGCCAACCGCGCCCACGTAGGCAATGCCAATCCCGCTTACCACGGCGCCGCCCACCGCGGTGCCAAACGAGATGCCGACGTTAAACGCCATGGGCTCCACCGAGCTCGCGAGCACCATCGATTTGGGGTGGCGGCTGCGGGCCACGTCCATAAAGTGCGTGATGCACGAGACCGAGAACAGATACATGAGCATCGCCAGACTAAAGACAAAGGCAAGCGCGAGGGGCATGGTGCCGCCAACGGCAAACAGCCCAAACAGAGCCGCGGCCTGGAGCACAAACGTCACGAGCAGCGCCCTCATGCCAAAGCGCGCATCGATCCATCCGCCCAGGATGTTCGAGATCAGGCAGAACACGCCGTAGGCCATAAGGGTGGTGCTCGCCTGAACGGTGCCCATGCCCAGCACCTGCTCCAGATAGGGCGTCACGTAGCCGTAGAACACATAGACCGAGCCCACGCCAAACAAGAAGATGAGCATGCCGGTGATGATGCTTGGCTCGCGCAGAAGCCCCGCCTGCTCGCGGAAGGTGGCAGGCTCGTCGGTTTGTCCGGCGCGCGGCATAAACGCCACGAGCGCGGCGCAGATCAGAACGGCGAAGGTCAGCGTGCCGTACATGGCAACGTGCCAGTCGAGCGTGTCGGCCACAAACTTGCCGATCGAGGTCACAAAGACCATCGCCACGGAGAATGCGCCGTACACCACCGAGATAGCGAGTGAGGTCTGCTGCGGGGACAGCAGCTCGGGGATATACGTCACGCCCACGGCGAGCAGTGCGCCCGAGACGGAGCCCAAGATGATGCGCGAGGCAAACAGCACTTGGAAGTTGGGCGCCAACGCCATGACAAGATTACCGAGTACAAAGACAATGCTGTAGCACACGAGCAGCTGGTAGCGGCGGAAACGTCCCGTGCTGAGCGCAAGCACCGGCGTCGCGATGGCGTAAACCAGCGCGAACACACTGATGAGTTGGCCTGCGGTGGCAAGCGAGATGCCGAGCTCCGTCGCCAGGTCGCTCTCGATGCCGATGACCACGAACTCCGAGCAGCCGAGCGAGAAGCCTAACAACACGAGCAGCACCAGGCAAAGATTGGTGCGCGCGGGTGAAAGCGCGGCGGCGGTTGATGTTGTTGTGGACGAGGTTGCAGTGGTCAAGGCTGTCACTCCAATGTCGCATTAATAAGCGGGATTCAATCCCTGCAACTCTAACAGAATGTGACAAAGGGGCAGTCCCTTTGTCACATTGCGCTGCCGGCCAGTCGCTTAAACCGTCACAACATTCGATGAAAATCTCGAATTCGAGGAAAATCGTCGAATGTTGTGACGGTTTTCGTGTTCGGCGCGGGCGAGCTCCAGCGCCGTCTGGGGGTATAAGGCTAGCAAGTGTTTATTTGCGAGGCCTAAGGGGCGCCCCGTATGGATATCGATAACTTTGAATGGTGGTATAGCGAGGGTGAGGCTCCGGACGAGGAGTGGGACGAGCCCGCGCCGCGTGACGTGTCGAGCGACGAGGACGAGACCGGCAACGATGCCGCTGTCGAGCCTGACGCCGCCTCCGATGCCGCCGAGCCCCTGACCTTTGAGCAGGCTTGGGCCCAAGCCGAGGCCGATGAGGCCAAGGCCGATGCCACGGCCACACTCGGTGAGCCGGCGGACATGTCCATCTCGCCGGCTAAGACCCCGCAGCCGCGCCATAACATCGACCCCGGCAGCACGGCATCCTTCAGCATACTCGACGTGCCCGCGCAGGGTGCTCAGGCGCCTGCGCCCACGCATCGCCCCGACTTGGCTCGCGAGGAAGATGCTGGCCGCCGCTCACCACTCGGTCCCATCCTCATCGCCTTCATGGCCGGCGTCATCGCTTGCTCGGCGATCGGAAATGTCTGGAGCCATGTGGAACAACAGCGCAAAGATGCCGCCAAGGTCGAGATGTCTGTCGAGCAATCGCTCAGCCGCACGCGCTCGGTGCATGTGTCGGTCGAGGCCAAGGACGGCGCGATGTGGGACACCGCGCGTGGCGACAGCCAAATGCTCATCCACATCGTGGGGCGTACGCTCAAAGGGCAGACGATTGACGAGTATCAATACGTCAATTCCGCTGGTGACGGCATCGAGCTCAAGCCCGGCGACTACGAGCTCACCGTCGACGAACCGCCCGTCGCCACCGACGGCACGCGCTTCCGCGCCTCAAAGCGCATGGTTCCCGTGAGCTTTAACTCGCAGGCGCCCGATACGGTCGATAGCACTCCGCAGGGCGGGTTTGACCTTTACGCTATTGCTCAATAACTGCGCCTGTCGCTCAACCCCGCCGCCAAGAGTGGGACAATAGCCCTCGACACTATTGTTTACTTTTGGAGGAAGTAGCATGTCCACCGTCACTACCATCAAGCGCGGCGGCCTCACCGCGGCCATCGATTCCATGGGCGCCCAGCTCACGAGCCTTGCCCTCAACGGCAACGAGTATCTGTGGCAGGGCGACCCCGCCTTTTGGGGCAAGCACGCGCCCATCCTGTTCCCCATTGTGGGCTCGCTGCGCAACAACACGGCAACGTCTGCGGCCGGCACCTGCGAGATGCCGCGCCACGGACTCGCGCGCATTGTCGAGCACGAGCTGGTCGAGGTTTCGGAGGACGGCTCCTCGGTAACGTACGAGATCACCGATACGCCCGAGTCGCTCAAGGCGTTCCCGTTCCACTTTAAGCTCAACATGACCTATGCCTTGACCGGCGACGCCACCCTCACGCAGACCTTCGCCGTCACCAACACCGGCGACGTGGACCTGCCGTTCTCGGTGGGCGGCCACCCCGCATTTAACGTACCGGCCCCCGGTGCCGAGGACGAGGCGTTCGAGGATTACGAGTTGGCGTTTACCGAGGCTTGGACCAACGAGGCTCCCATCATCACGCCCGACGGTCTTATGACGTTCGAGGGTGGCTACAAGGCTCCCGATAACTCGGACGTGCTGCCCATCACGCACCGCAGCTTCGATAACGATGCCATCATGTTCACCGATACTCCGGGCTCCACGCTCACACTGCGCGGCCGCAAGTCGGGCCACGGCGTCAAGATCGACTTTGAGGGCTTTAAGTACATTGGCGTGTGGTCTGCCGCCAACGACGCTCCGTTTGTGGCGCTCGAGCCCTGGACCGGTCATACCACCATGGACACCGAGGACGATGTCTTTGAGCATAAGGTCAACACCATCACCCTGGCCCCGGGCGAGACGGACAAGCGCAGTTTTAGCGTTACCTTGCTCTAGAGGTTCCGCCGCTCGGTCGATGCTGCGCGTCGTCCAGAGCGACAAGTTGTCATTCAAAAGGCAAGGCATAGACCTTCTGGTCATGCCTTGCCTTTTTCATGCCACTTGTTCGCTCTGGACGTCGCTCGCCGGCATTGCCAAAACATCGGCGTCCCCAATGACTACCGCGTGTCTATTATTTTTTCGAGCTTGTGCTGCGCTGCTAGTTGCTGGCGTATATCCTGTTAAGTCGTCAGCATACGATTCAACAGGGAAGGCAGATTATGCATTCTCCCCATCAACGCGACGCGCATCCACAGCCGGTGTGCAGCCGTCGTATCTTCTTAGGCAGTGCGTTTGCTGCGAGCGCTTCCGTCGTCGCCGGCGCGCTTGCCGGCTGCCAGCGTCCGTCCACGCTTAAGGTGGTCCAGCCCACGACGGGCGGCGGTCGCGACGATCTGTCCGATTCCGTGATCGGCAAGGACAAGATCCGCATTGGCATGGAGGCTGCCTACGCCCCGTACAACTGGCAGGTTTCCGATGCCAGCGAGTTCACCATCCCCATCGATAACGTGCAGGGCGCCTATGCCGACGGCTACGACGTGCAGATCGCCAAGGTCGTCTGCAAGGCCCTCGGCGGCGAGCCCGTCGCCGTTAAGCAGAGCTTCTCGGGTCTTATCGATTCGCTCAACAACGGCCAGATCGACCTCATCATCGCCGGCATGAGCGCCACGCCCGAGCGCGAGGAGTCGGTCGGCTTTTCCGACCCCTACTTCATCGGCTACTTTGGCCTGTTCGTAAAAGAGGGCTCGCCCTACCAAAACGCCACCAAGCTCAGCGATTTTAGCGGCGCCACGGTCCTGGGCCAAAAAGGCACCATGCTCGATACCGTCATCGACGAGATCCCGGGCGTCGTGCACAAAAACCCGGTCGATTCCGTCCCTACGGTGTTCTCGAACCTGCTGCAGGGCACCTGCGACGCCGTGACGTACAACACCGAGAACGAGAAGGGCTATATGGCCCAAAACCCGGGTATCGTGCCGATTCAATTTTCCGAGGGCGAGGGCTTTAAGCAGGAGGTCACGGCAAATGTCGGCTGCCGCAAGGGCTCGGACAAGCTGCTTAAGCTCATCGACAAGACACTCAAGGGCATTAGCCAAGAGGAGCGCGACCAAATGTGGGACGCGTGCCTCGACCGTCAGCCGGCATAGGGAGGCAGCATGAAAGCCATTAATCGTCTGGCCTCCTTTATCAAGGCCGACCACCGTTATGTATACCTGGGCACGAGCGTTATCGCGGCGCTCGGCCTGGCGTTTAGCCAGCGCAACCCCACACCACTGAGCTTCCTGGCTCCCACGGGCGTGTTCCAAGATTGCCTTTGGGCGATTCTTTGGGCCTGGCTCGTCGTGTCAGCGGCGGCGCTCGTCACCAAGCTCATGCACTGGAACGACTATCGCGAAAAGTCGCCGTTCGCCTCCGAGCGTTGCCGCCGTGGCGCACGCCTGGGCAGCTACGTCGTGGTCGCCATCGCGGCGATCTTTTTCGTGGACCGCTGCGTCATGTCGTTTATCGACCTGGTGCAGGTGAGCATTGTCTCGGATTCCAACCCCAGCGACTTTTTGTCGAGCCTGGTCTACATGACCTACAAGAGCGGCGACTTCTTCATTCGCGGTATCGAGATCACCATCGCGCTTGCCACCTTCGGCACCGTCATCGCATTCTTCCTGGCGCTGCTCTTCGTGTTCCTGCGCATTCAGACCTTCGATCGCGTGGACAACGACCTGGTGCGCTTCTTTAAGAGTATCGGCCGCGGCTTTGCGACCGTCTACTCCACCATCGTGCGCGGCACGCCCATGATGGTCCAGGGTCTGCTCATCTATTACGCGGGCTTCACCGTTTTGCGCGGCATGGGCTTCGAGACCGCTCAGGCCAACCAGATTTGGAGCACCTTCACCGCTGGCCTCGTCACCATCTCGCTCAACTCCACCGCCTACATGATGGAGGTCCTGCGCGGCGGCATCGAGTCCATCGATCCCGGCCAGGCCGAGGCAGCACGCTCGCTGGGCCTGTCGCAGTGGCAGGCTATGCGCAAGGTCGTGTTCCCCCAGGGCATTAAAAACGCGATTCCGGCGCTCACCAACGAGCTCATCATCAACATCAAGGATTCGTCGGTGCTCTCGGTCATCGGCGTGTTCGACCTTATGTACGCTACTACCACGGTCGCCGGCGTGTACTACCGCCAGATGGAGGTCTACTGCGTGGCGCTCGTGGTCTACCTGATCCTGACGCTCGTGGCGAGCCGCCTGCTCGAGGCCTTTGGCAAAAAGCTCGGCGCCGAGGCTCCTGCCACGCTGCCCAGCTCCAACTAGGCTTAAGACGAGGAGAATCATCATGGCAGATACCGCCATTACCGGCACCGCGGCCGCCGCACAGATCAATGAGCCGCTCATCCGCGTCGAGGGTCTGCGCAAGAGCTTCGGCTCGCTCGAGGTGCTCAAGGGCATCGACCTGTCCGTTAACCCCGGCGAGGTCGTCACCATTATCGGCGCCTCGGGTTCGGGCAAGTCGACCTTCCTGCGCTGCCTCAACCTGCTCGAGACCCCGGACGCGGGCCACATCTGGTTCCACGGCCAGGACCTCACGGCCGAGCGCTGCAACATCAACAAGCTGCGCGAGGACATCGGCATGGTGTTCCAGGGCTTTAACCTGTTCAACAACATGGATGTGCTCGACAACTGCACGCTCGCGCCCGTCACGCTCAAAAAGACGAGCAAGGCCGAGGCCGAGAAGGTCGCGATGGAGCATCTGACGAGCGTGGGGCTCGAGAAGTTCGCGCACGCCGCCGTGGGTCGCCTGTCCGGCGGCCAAAAGCAGCGCGTTGCCATCGCTCGTGCCCTATGCATGAATCCGCAGATCATGCTGTTCGACGAGCCGACTTCCGCACTCGACCCCGAGATCGTGGGAGAGGTGCTCGAGGTCATGCGCAAGCTTGCTGCCGACGGCATGACCATGGTCGTCGTCACGCACGAGATGGCCTTTGCCCGAACCGTGTCCGACCGCGTGGTCTTTATGGACAAGGGCGTGGTGCTCGAGGACGCCGCGCCGGCCGAGCTCTTCGGCAACCCCAAACACCAGCGCACCCGCGAGTTCCTCTCGCGTTATCTCGAGGATAAATAGCCGACCGCAAACGCTTACGTGGCAGGGCCGCTCCGGTGGGGCGGCCCTCGTCATCACAATCGAAAGGATGTCATGGCCGAGGTTTGGCGCTTCTTTGCGCATGAGGATGATTTTGCCGGTATAGACGAGGCCGGCGCATGCGAGCGCTTGGGCCGCGTGCTGTCGTTTCCGACCATTTCGAGCATGGATGCCGAGGCGGTGGACTGGCAGCCGTTCGACGACCTGCGCGCGTATATGCAGCAGGCTTGGCCGCGCGTGTTTGCGGCGGGCGAGGTCGAGCTTATCGATCATTCGCTATTGGTGACGCTTGGCGGTTTCGACCCTGCCCTCAAACCCGTCATGCTCATGGGTCACATGGACGTGGTTCCTGTGGTGCCGGGCACCGAGGACGATTGGACTCACGCCCCCTTTAGCGGACATGTGGACGATGCCTACATTTGGGGCCGCGGCGCCATCGACATGAAAGACCAAGTCGCAGGCATTCTCGAGGCGGTTGAGTATGCGCTGGCCCACGGCTGGGAGCACGAGCGCACCCTGCTGCTGGCTTTTGGCCAGGACGAGGAAACCACGCAGTTCGGTGCGGGTGCCATCGGCCGCGTGCTCGAGGAGCGCGGCATTGAGCTTGAGTACCTGATCGACGAGGGCGACTACCGCATCGTTTCGGCTGCCGAGTACAGCGCGGGCGAGGACTGGCTCATGCACGCCGACCTTGCCGAGAAGGGCTATGCCGATATCGTGCTCAAGACGAAGAGCGAGGGCGGGCATTCGTCCAACCCCTACGGCGGCACATCGCTCGAGGTGCTGAGCCGCGCCATTGCCGCAATCTGCGATATCGAATGGCCGGCTCGCGTGACCGATCTGCTTGCCGTCCAACTCGTCGAGTTGGAGCTCTACACGGCCGACGAGATTGCCTCCAACAAGGACACCATCGTGCGCGAGTGCCTCGCCAGCAAAAAGCTCTATCCGCTGGTGACGACCACCTGCGCGCCCACGCAGATCGAGGGCGGCAGCACCGGCGCCAACGTAATGCCGCAGGATATGTGGGCCAATATCAACTTCCGCATGCTCGAGGGCACGAGCGTGGCCGACGTTGTGGCGCGCTGCCGCGAGGCGGTTGCCGCGGCGGGCCTTGTCGGACGTGTGGAGGTCGAACTCGGCCCCGGCAGCTCTGAGCCCACGCCGTCCCCGCGCATCGGTGGTCCCGGTCTCGAGGCGGTTCGCTCCATCGCCGCCCGCTATTTCCGTGATCCAAAGGGGACGGAGGAAAACGGATCATTCGAGCCAGTGGCAATTGTGCCCTCGACCGTGATCGGCGCGACCGACGCTGCCAACTACCAGCGCATTTGCTCCGAGTGCATTCGCTTCTCGGCCTTTGTGGTCGACGATGACGAGTGCGACCGAGGTGTCCACGGCACCAACGAGCGCATCACCCGCCGCGCCTACCTCCAGGGTGTTCGCTTCCTCATCGCCCTGCTCCACAAGCTCTAGAATCTGACAAAGGGACTGTCCCTTTGTCAGATTCCGTGCGGGTTATATGCAGGTTTGCCTGCGCACGCTATCATATATGGGTTAGACCGCAATTATGTACCCCATACGCGAAGGGATGCGCATGTATCTGAAGATCGACATGTTCTAGCTGGGCTTACCCCCGCAGTGGCGCCGCGCGCCCCATTAACTCTGCCGATTTTCGCCTTCACGCACATAAAGGAGTCCCGCCATGCGCGACAAGCTCGAAAAGATCATCAAGGCCTACGAGGAGCTCGAGAAGAAGCTTTCCGACCCGGCCGTCGCCTCCGACATCAAGGAGTTCACGCGTCTCAACAAGGAGTACGCACACCAGTCCGACCTCATCGCTGCCTCGCGTGAGTACATCGGCGCGCTCGATGACATCGAGGCCGCCAAGGAGATGCTCCGCGACACCAGCGATGCGGACGAGAAGGAGATGCTCCAGATGGACATCTCCGAGAACGAGGAAAAGCTCCCGCAGCTCGAGGAAGATATCAAGTACATGCTCATCCCGAGCGATCCCAACGACGACAAGAACACCATTGTCGAGATCCGCTCCGCCGCCGGTGGCGACGAGGCTGCCATCTTTGCCGGCGATCTGTACAAGATGTACCAGCGCTTCTGCGAGTCGCGCGGCTGGAAGACCACTGTGCTCGATTCCAGCCCCAGCGAGGCTGGCGGCTTTAAGTCCATCGAGTTCAAGGTCGAGGGCGACCGCGTCTACTCCGTCATGAAGTACGAGTCCGGCGTGCACCGCGTCCAGCGTGTCCCCAAGACCGAGTCCCAGGGCCGTATCCAGACTTCCACGGCTACCGTCGCCGTGCTTCCCGAGGCCGAGGAGATCGACGTCCAGATTAACCAGTCCGATCTGCGCATCGACACCTACTGCGCTTCCGGCCCTGGCGGTCAGTGCGTTAACACCACCTACTCTGCCGTGCGCATCACCCACCTGCCCACCAACACCGTGGTGCAGTCGCAGGAGCAGCGCTCCCAGATTCAGAATCGCGAGGTCTGCATGCAGATGCTGCGCGCCCGTCTGTACGAGATGGAGCTCGAGAAGCAGCAGGCCGAGCTCGGCGCCGAGCGTCAGAGCCAGATCGGCCACGGCAACCGTTCCGAGAAGATTCGTACCTACAACCAGCCCCAGGATCGCGTGACCGATCACCGCATCGGCTTCAACTCCACCTACAACGGCGTGCTTCTGGGCGACCAGCTCGGCACCGTCATCGAGGCCCTCGCCGCCGCCGAGCGAGCCGAGAAGCTGGCACAGGCCGTTTAGGTTACGGCGTTTTACCAAACGCCGTAACTGCTCGACGCTGCAAACGCCCCTAAGCGGCAATCTGACGTTCAATCGTCGGTCGCGTACCAAAGTACGCTTCCCTCCTCTTTCACGTCACCTTGCTCGCTTAGGGGCGTTTTCGCTGACTTATGCTCAACCTGCGGCGTTGTCTTGCTCCATGCGGCAGTTAGGGACGTTCCTTTTCTGCCGACAGTTTGGGACACTCCTTGGGTGGAATGCGACTCGCTCGCTGGCATTGCCAAAACATCGGCGTGGCCGTTGGGCAGTTAATTTGGGACGGGGCTATTTTGACTACTTTGCATGTGAAAGTAGTCAAAATAGCCCCGTCCCAAATTAGCTGCCCCTGACTGCAGCGGGTAAATTGCTTTTTGAATATATTTGACTTGAGCTGGTAGTTTATGAGCTATTTACCTGCATTCAGTAGCAATTGATTGTCAAAAATAATGCCCCCAAAATCGTCCGAGAAGTCGTAGCGCATTTTTCGATGTGTCGTTCGTCAAGTGATTTGGCAAGTGTTTGGTTAGATATTGGTCAGTTTTGGGGCAACCTTGCCAAAAGCTTGACGAATGCAAATCTAGACGTCGACAAATGAACACTTCGATTGCGCCGCGAGCAAAAATCTGGGCTGATTCTCGATAATCGCTTCCAATCGTCTCTTGCCAAGCGGCGCCCTCGCGTACAATCTGCTCCGATGTTCGCGCGCCGCCCGGCGCCAAGGAGGGGAGGACCCATGGCAAACGAGATCTGGACCATTAAGCGTTGTCTCGAGTGGACCAAGGAGTACCTGGCCGAGCGCGGCGAGGAGCATCCCCGTCTTTCTGCCGAATGGCTGCTGTGCGCCGCCACGGGTCTGGCGCGCATTGACTTATATATGCGCATGGACGAGGCGCTCGACGCCACGCAGCTCGAGACCATGCATGCGGCAGTGGTCCGTCGCGCCAAGGGCGAGCCGCTGCAGTACATCACCGGCAGCACGCAGTTCCGCATGATCGATGTCGCGTGCGCCCCCGGCGTGCTCATTCCGCGCCCCGAGACCGAGATGCTCGTCGAGGAAGTGCTGAATTATCTGGATACCGAGGTGCTGAGCCCCGAGGCCGCCGCCCGTCAGCGCGTGGAGTTGCCTTGGAATGATGAGGTCGAGCAGGCCCGCAAGGCCGAGGCGGCATTGGCCGACGAACGCGCAACCGCCGAGCGCCGTGCCGCCAATCTGACGGCTGCTGAAGAAGCGGCGCTGGGGAGCGACGTTCTGGGCAGCCGCGCCTATGCTGAGGAGTTGGCTGACCGCGAGGCCGAGGAGGCCGCCGCACAGGCGGCAGAAGCCGAGGCCGCGCAGTCCGCTGAGCCCGAGCTCGACGAATACGGCATCGTCATCGAGAGCGGCGACGCGTCTGAGGGCGCACCTCTTGCCTCCGACGCCGCCAGTGCCTCCGAGCAGGAGACCGCCGAGTCCGTCGAGCCCGCCCCGACGGAGCCCCGCATCGCCCGCGTCCTCGAGGTCGGCTGCGGCACGGGCTGTATCTCGCTCTCGCTTGCCTGGGAGCGCCGCGGCCACGTCACCTGCACCGCTACCGATATCGAGCCGCGCGCCATCGACCTGGCAACCAAAAACCGCGACGCCCTAGGTCTCACGGCAGACGAGGTCGCATTCAGCCTCACCAACCTGGTAAGCTCGATTCCCCGCGAGGAGTGGGGCACCTTCGACGTCCTCGTCTCCAACCCTCCGTACATTCCCACCGACGTCATGCGCTCGCTGCCGCACGAGGTCAAGGATTTTGAGCCCGACCTGGCGCTCGAAGGCGGTGCCGACGGCCTCGACATCTTCCGCCGCTTGCTCAACGCGGCGCCCTACATGTTGCGCGCCGGTGGCCTCTTTGCCTGCGAGCTCTACGAGGGCGCTCTCGACGCCGCCGCCGAGCTCTGCCGCCAAGCGGGCCTGTCGGATGTGCGCATCGTCCGCGACCTCACCGATCGTCCCCGCATCGTCCGAGCCATCGTCATCGAGCCCAAACAGCGTCAGTAATATTTATTAACTGATTTATCAAAAACTATAAAGTAGTTTATAATTAGGACGGCTGAAAGAGGTCGGCCCATGCAACCTCCTACCTTTCGGGAAATCATTGCCCTGCTCAAACACGATGGATTCGTGAAAGTCGCGCAGGTCGGCAGCCATGCTAAGTATGTTTCTGGTGATCGCGTTGTGACCGTAAATGGCTCTGGTGGCAATCGGCCGAAGAAGGGGACATGGGCAAGCATTCGCCGGCAAGCTGGTTGGTAGCCGAAGGGGTCATAATGAAACAACGATTTACCTATGACTGCGTTCTCATAAAAGAAGACGACGGTTACTGTGCCAGCTTCCCGCAGGTCCCCGGGGCCTTTGCCGATGGCGATACGCGCGAAGAAGCAATAGCTCATGCCATCGAGGCGCTGATGGCGTTTTTGGCCGACGATCTTAACAATGGTCGGGCTCCGGCTGGGTACGAGCGTTCGGCCGAGGTCGTGGCCCTTTCAGTCGAAATCGACCACGAGGACGCTCGGGAAGCGGCGTGTCGAACGTTTAAGGACGCGGCGGCGGACCTCAGGGTTTCCGCACCGCGAATCACTGCGCTGGTCAAAGCCGGCAAACTCGATGTTGAGCTTGTCGACGGCCGTCGGATGATTACGATCGACAGCATCGAGCGCTACGCCGCCCAAGAACGCCACGCCGGCAGGCCAAAGAAGTTCGTCGCAGTCCAATAACCCCTCGTTGCCTACTGATCTCGGGCTTCACTTCTGCAAAAAAGACCCTTCGAGCCTATTTCCGCTCTTGCAATATACCGTAAAACTTCTACTATAGAAGGAGAAAGGTATGTCAAATCAGCCGCATCGATACCGCATTGTGCTCGATTACATCGAGCCTTGGCTCGATGAGCAGGATGAGTCTACGTTGCGACAGATTTACGCAGACCTTTTGGTACTTGAGAAAGAAGGTCCTAGCCTTGGTCGTCCGCTGGTTGACCGCGTGAAGGGCTCGAAATTGCATCATTTAAAGGAACTAAGGGTGACGTCGTGCGGACCGTCGGTGATTCGTATCCTTTTTGCCTTTGACCCCAAACGTCAGGCAGTGTTGCTGTTGGCGGGAGATAAGTCGCAGGCGGAGTCGTCGAAGGCAAAGTGGAACGGCTGGTATGCGATCAGCATTCCCAGGGCGGAACAAATATACCGTCGCCATGTAAGGAGGCTCGATCAAGATGGAGCTGCATGAGTATATGGAATCACGCGGGATAGCGCGTGAATCTATTGCCGCCGAGCAGGAGAAAACTCGTGAACGTATCGAAGCCTATAAGCTCGCTCAAATTCGCAAACTAAAGGATCTGACGCAGGCCTCGGTGGCCCAGTCGATGGGTGTTTCTCAAAAACGCATATCGGAGCTCGAGCGCGGGGAGCTGGGATCAATGAGGCTCGACACGCTGAGCAGGTACGCAGAAAGTCTCGGCGGAAAGCTTGTCGCAAGCATTGAGTTTCCCGATCGTACCGTTACGCTTGCTCGCTAAAAATCTGCAATAACCCCCTCACTTTCACCGACTACTACGGCCGCTCACCAAACCAACATGCGCTCTGGGCAAATAGATTGAACGTTTCGTGCGAGAATGCCCCACAGTAAACAAACTTGCACCAGAGCGTAAGGGGCTGGCATACACATGCAGACGGTCTATCGGGTATACGAGGGAGCGCGCGAGCCGCATCGGCTTGCCGTCGAGCGTACGGCCGAGGTGCTCGGTCGCGGCGGCCTGGCACTGATCCCGACCGAGACCGTCTATGGCGTCGCCGTGGCAGTCAATGCCTTCTCCGATGCCGTCCCCCAAGATACAAGCGAGTTCCCGTCGTGGTCATGCGACCCGCAAGCCACCGTCAACGGCGCCGCAGTCCCTGCGCTCGGCACCGGCTATCGCCGTATCTTCACTCTCAAGCAACGTGAACTCACGCAAACCGTCGCTTGGCTGGTCGATGGCGTCGAAGCACTCGACCGCTATGGCGTGGATATCCCGGAAGAAGCCCGCGTACTCGCGCGACGATGCTGGCCGGGAGCCCTGACTATCGTGATTAAGGCAGCCCCCTGCGTGCCGACCTTTATGCGCGCCGCCGATGACACGGTGGCTCTTCGCGCGTCGGCCTCGCCTGTGGTGCAGGCGCTCATTCGCGTCTGCGGCAGTCCACTTGCCTGTACGAGCGCCAACACGCACGGCGCGCCCTCGCCGGCAAGCTTTGCCGCCGTCGAGGGTCGCATCCTGGAGGGGGTTGATGTTGCCGTCGACGCCGGTGAGACCCCGTGTCGCGACGCCTCGACCATCGTGTCGTTTCAGCACGGCGGGCTCCAGATCCTGCGCCAAGGCGCACTTCCCGCATCAGAGATCGAACGGGTCCTGTCCGACCCGATGCAATAGAAAGGTGTAAGCGATGTCGTTGAATCTGGGTAGCCTGGGCATGGAAGATGCCTCGTTTAACTTTGGCGGTTCCTACATTATGGCACTCGACTGCGGCACCACCTCGGTACTTGCGACCATCGTCGACGAGTACGGATGCATCGTCGCGCAGGCACGTCGCAGCGTCAAAACCAGCTTCCCGCGTCCCGGTTGGGTAGAGCAAGACCCCATGGCGGTGCTTGCCAGCCAGATCGCCGTCATGATGGAAGTCCAGTTTAAGAGCGGTATCCACTCCGACCGCATCGCCGCCATCGGCATCTCCAACCAGCGCGAGACCACGGTGGTCTGGGACCGCGTGAGCGGTCAGCCGATCTATAACGCCATCGTATGGCAGTGCCGCCGTACCGCGTCGGTAATCGAGGCGTTGGTTGAACAGGGTTGCGAGGAGTTGGTGCGCTCCCGCACGGGACTCACGCTCGACCCGTATTTCTCGGCCTCCAAGGTGCAGTGGATTCTCGACAACGTCGACGGCGCACGCGAGAGCGCGGCGGCGGGCGACCTCATGTTTGGCACCATCGACACCTGGCTCATCTACAACCTCACTGGCGGCCAGGTCTTTGCCACCGACTACACCAATGCCAGCCGCACGGCACTCTTTAATATCCATACGCTCGATTGGGACGACGACCTGCTGGCGCTCTTTGACGTTCCACGTTCCATGATGCCCGAGGTTCGCTGGAGCTCGGGCGACTACGGCCGCGTCGCGAGCGACATCATGACCAACATGCCGCCCATCATGGGCGTGGCGGGCGACCAGCAGGCGTCGCTGTTCGGCCACTGCTGTTTCCGTCCCGGCCAGACCAAAAACACCTATGGCACGGGTTGCTTTATGCTCATGAACACCGGCGACGAGATCGTCGAATCCAAGAACGGCCTGGTCTCCACCATCGGTATCGCTGCGAACGGGAAGATCAGCTATGCACTCGAGGGCTCCATCTTTGCTGCCGGCTCCACCATGAACTGGCTTCGTAACAACATGGGCATCATCTCGAGCGTGAGCGAGTCGGCACAACTCGCCGCTTCGATTAACGACAACGAGGGCTGCTACTTCGTTCCCGCCTTTGCGGGTTTGGGCGCTCCCTGGTGGGACCCGCATGCCCGCGGTATCGTGTGCGGTCTGACCGGCGCCTCGAGCCGTGCGACCATCGTGCGCGCCGCCTGCGAATCCATGGCATATCAGAGCTACGACGTGCTGCGCGCCATGGAGCAGGACGTGGGGCTTTCGATCGAGCGCCTGTCTGTCGATGGCGGTGCCTCGCGCAACGAGTTCATCATGCAATTTCAGGCCGACCTGCTGGATATCCCCGTGCTGCAATGCGAGACGGTGGAGACCACGGCAATCGGTGCCGCGTACTTGGCGGGTCTTGCCGTCGGCTATTGGGAAGACCTGGAAGAGCTGGAGCAAAATGCCCAGATCGTTAGGACCTTCCTTCCCCACATGTCCGCCGTGCGCCGTGAGAGCAACCTCGCTGGTTGGCGTGATGCTGTCAAGCGTTCGCTCAGCACCGCTCAGTAGGGTTGCGACGGGACACTCGATACAACAAACCGTTAAACTTATGCACGGCGCGCGGCAACAATGTCGCCGTGCGTCTTGTCAACAAGGCCATCTTCCGGCCGCAACGAAAGGGGCTTCAACCCATGACCGTCACCTACGATACGTCCCGTGTGACCCTTGTCGACCATCCGCTCGTCCAGCACAAGCTGTCGATCCTGCGCGACAAGAGCACCGGCACCAATCAGTTCCGCCAGCTCGTACGCGAGCTCGCGCTTTTTGACGGCTACGAGGCCATGCGCGACCTGCCTATGGAAGACGTCGAGGTCGAGACCCCCATCACTACCGCCACGTTTAAGCAACTTGCCGGCAAGAAACTCGCCATCGTGCCCATCCTGCGTGCAGGCCTTGGCATGGTCGACGGCATCCTCGACCTGGTACCCTCTGCCCGCGTGGGCCACATCGGCATGGAACGCGACGAGGTCACCCACGAGCCGCATGAGTATTACTGCAAGATGCCCAAGGATATCGATCAGCGCATCTGCCTGGTCGTCGACCCCATGCTCGCCACGGGCGGTTCGGCCGAGATGGCCATCAGCTACCTGCGCGAGCGCGGTGTCAAGGACATCCGCATGCTGTGCATCGTCGCGGCCCCCGAGGGCCTCAAGTCGCTGACTGAGAAGGACCCAGATGTGCATATCTATACCTGCGCCATCGACGACCATCTCAACGAGGCTGCCTACATCGTTCCCGGCCTGGGCGACGCCGGTGACCGCATCTACGGCACGCTCTAGTCGCTGGGCTAAGACGGCCGCGGCTGCAAATACGAAGAAACGGTGCGCGCGGACGAACAAAAGGCGACCGCGCGCACTCCTGTTAACGGACGTTTTGCCCTGCAGGGTTCGAGAAAAACGTATTACCGTACCTGCGGCATAAAGAAGGTCTTAAGAAAACGAACAGGTGCGTATTAACCGATGCTTTTTCGGTTGTACTTTAGCGATTGGCTCGTACAATAGTCACCAATGTTTGGCGGGAACTGTTCTGTGAAGCGTTAAAAAGGAAAGTGAGGACGCCAGTGTTTCAGATAGCCGATCTGCTCGCTATCGTTGCAGGCGCCATCGCGGGCGCAATTGCCTTCCTTCCCTTTGTCTTTACGCTCAAGCCGGTTCTTGACGATAAACAGAATGCGGACATGCTCAAGGGTATGGTGAGTCTGGCGGTCTCGGCAATCGCCCTGCTCGTCTTTACCTTGGTTGTGTTTGTGTTGTTCGGAGAGGCATTTCGCATGTTCCTCCTGGGCGAGGCGATCGGCTTCGTGGCCTTTATGGCCGCCTGCACGGTTCGCGTCGCCAAGGCGCTGCGAGATCCTCATGAGGTCGAAAGGTAAGTCGTGGAAATTTTTGAAAAGCTGCCTGATGAGATTAATCATCTGGTCAGCGAGTTCAGCTCCACCCCTGTCGTGGGCGATCTGAGCTGCGGCATCACGCAGTACTCGTTTTGGCTGATCGTCTCCACGATCGTGCTCCTGATCGTCCTGGCCGTGTTCAAGAAGAAGCAGACCCTGGTTCCCAAGGGCTTCTTCGTCAACGGTTTCGAGTACATCATCGAGTACGTCGAGAACGATATCGGCAAGGGCGTCGTGGGTGAGAACTGGAAGAAGCACTTCCCGTTCCTGTGCTCGCTTTTCCTGTTCATTCTGATCAACAACATGATCGGCCTGATCCCGGGAATGAAGCCCGGCACCGGCGCAATCGGCTCCACCGCCGCGCTCGCCATCTTCGCCTTCGTGTACTTCATCTACTACGGATGCAAGGCTCACGGCGTGATCGGCTACATCAAGAGCCTCGCCCCGCAGGGCGTGAGCTTCCCGATGAACGTGCTCGTGTGGGTCGTCGAGCTCTTCTCGACCTTCCTGCGCCTCATCACGCTCGCCGTCCGTCTGTTCTGCAACATGTTTGCAGGACACGTGGTCATGGGCTCGTTCGCCATCATGGCGAGCATGTTCATGCAGCCGCTGCTTCAGCAGGTTTCCGCGGCCCACGCCGTCGGCGCCCTGCCTTCGCTGGCCTGGCTTGCCATCCTCATCCTGATCTATGCGATCGAGCTTGTGGTCGGCGCCATCCAGGCTTACGTCTTCACGGTCCTTACCGCCGTGTATGTCTCCGAGGCAGAGGAGGTCGCGGAGGAGGAGTAGTCTTCCGTTCGCGCCTTAAAGGTAAGGCAATTCGTTAAACCGCCGGTGCCCGTACCCATGGAGCCCGGCAGTTATAAAAAGGTTATCCTGCGTGAAATAAGACACGCACGACAAAGGAGGAATCGTGGGAGTTATCGGTTACGGTCTCGGTGTTATCGGCGCTGGTCTTGCTATCGGCCTGTCTGCTCTGGGTGCTACGGGTGCTATGGCCCGTCAGCCTGAGGTCCAGGGCCGCGTGTTCACCGTCTTCATCATGGGCTCCGCCTTCGGCGAGGCTCTGGCTCTGATCGGCTTCGTTGTCGCGCTGATCGTTAAATAGCACGGAGCGTCAAGTATGAATCTTTCATCCCAGAAGAGCGCGATCGCACTCTCCGCGTCCGCGGCCGCGCTGCTCATGCCGGTTTCCGCGTTCGCTGAGGACGGCGCTGCCGGTGCGGACATCCTCATCCCTAAGATGGCGGAGTTCATCCCGGCGCTTATCGCCTTCCTGATTATCTGGATCGTGCTGGCCAAGGTCGCCCTGCCGGGCATCATGAAAACCATGGAGGAGCGCGGCAAGAAGATCGAGGAGAGCCTCGACGAGGCCGAGAAGACCAAGCAGGAGGCTATCGCCAAGCGCGCTGAGTCCGACTCGATCGTCACCGACGCCCGTCGTCAGGCTGCCGACATTGTTCTCGAGGCCCGTAAGGACGCCGAGTCCGAGCGCGCCCGCATTATCGAGGCTGCTCACAAGGAGGCCGAGGAGATCATCGCCAAGGCTCATACGACCGTCGAGGACGAGCGCAAGTCCATCTACGCCGGTGCCGCGAGCTCCATCGCCGACCTGTCCGTTGCCGTCGCCACCAAGATCGTGGGCGAGGCACTCGAGGACGATGCCGAGCAGAAGAAGCTCATCGAGCGCTACATCCAGGAAGCAGGTAGCCTGAATGCCGACTAGCCGCTATCAGGACAAGGTGCTCGAGACCTACGCGCGCTCCCTTCTGGAAGCCGCTAAGGCCGAGAACCATGTGTTCGAGGACCTCGAGATGATCGAGCGTCTGGCTAGCGCCAGCCCCGAGATCATCGCCGTGCTCGACACCATGTCCAAGCGCGACCAGCTCGACCTTCTTCCCAAGGTGGCAGCTGCCTTTAAGTATGTTGCCGAGGAAGACGAGGATGTAGTGGGCGTGACCGTCACCACGGCGATCCCGCTCGACGACGAGCTGCGTCAAACCATCACTAAGAAATGCGAGCAGGACTTCGGCCGCAAGGTATTCCTTATCGAGCAGGTCGACCCGTCTATCGTGGGCGGCCTGGTGCTCGAGGCCCGCGGCGAGCGTCGTGACATTTCCGTCAAGACGCAGCTGCGCATCGCGCAGGAGACCCTCGCAAACTCTGCTAATTCGTACGGAGGTGAAGCCTAATGTCCGAAACCCTCAATGCCCAGGATATCGCCAAGAAACTGCAGGAGCAGCTCACGAGCCTCTCCGCGACGGTCGATACGCATGAGGTTTCAACGGTCGACGAGGTAGGCGACGGCATCGCGCGCGTCTCCGGCCTCAAGAGCGCCATGGCAGGCGAGCTTCTGGAGTTCAAGAGCTCCGATACCGGTGAGACCGTCTTCGGCCTTGCCCAGAACCTTGACCGTGACGAGGTCGGCGCCGTTCTGTTTGGTGCCGTCGACTCCATCAAGGAAGGCGACGAGTGCCGCACCACTGGCCGCATTATGGATATCCCTGTGAGCCGCGCCATGCTCGGCCGCGTCGTCAATCCGCTCGGCCAGCCCATCGACGGCCTGGGCGACATCGTCGCCACGCACCGTCGCCCCATCGAGTTCAAGGCCCCCGGCGTCATCGACCGTACCCCGGTGTGTGAGCCGGTTCAGACCGGTCTGCTCGCTATCGACTCCATGGTGCCTATTGGCCGCGGTCAGCGTGAGCTCATCATCGGCGACCGTAAGACCGGTAAGACCGCCATCGCCATCGACGCTATCCTCAACCAGCGCGGTAAGGGCATGGTCTGCATCTATGTCGCCATCGGCCAGAAGGCCTCCACGGTTGCCAACATCCGCGAGACCCTCGCTCAGCACGGTGCGCTCGACTACACCATTATCGTTTCGGCCACCGCTGCCGATTCCGCCCCTATGCAGTACATCGCGCCTATGGCCGGTGCCGCTATCGGCGAGTTCTTCATGTACAACGGTGAGGACGGCAAGCCCGCCAGCGAGACCAACCCCGGTGGCCACGTGCTCGTCATCTACGACGACCTGTCCAAGCAGGCCGTGGCCTACCGTCAGATGTCGCTGACGCTGCATCGTCCGCCCGGACGCGAGGCCTATCCTGGCGACATCTTCTACCTGCACTCTCGTCTGCTCGAGCGTGCAGTCAAGATGTCCAAGAAGAACGGTTACGGCTCCATGACGGCTCTGCCGATCATCGAGACCCAGGACGGCGACGTTTCGGCCTACATTCCGACCAACGTCATTTCCATTACCGATGGTCAGATCTACCTGCAGTCCGAGCTCTTCTTCCAGGGCCAGCGCCCGGCAGTCGACGTGGGCATTTCCGTGTCCCGCGTCGGTGGCGACGCGCAGACCAAGGCTATGAAGCAGGTCGCCGGCAACCTCCGTCTGGACCTCGCTTCGTACCAGGAGCTCGCCGGCTTTACGCAGTTCGGCTCCGACCTCGACGAGGCTACTCAGAAGCAGCTGACCCATGGTGCCCGCATGACCGAGCTCCTGAAGCAGCCGCGTTACAAGCCGTTTGAGGTTGGCGAGCAGATCGTTACGCTGTTCGCTGGCAACGAGGGCTTCCTGGATGACCTGGAGATCGCCGACGTGCTGCCTTTCCGTGCCGAGCTCATCGAGTACATGGACAATGGCTTTGGCTCGCTGCTCGACAAGGTTCGCGCCAAGAAGATCGATGATGACACCAAGGCTGAGCTCTTGCGCGTCATCGGCGACTTCAAGCAGCAGTTCATGGCCAAGCACCATTCGGATGTTTCTGGATCAGAGGAGAACTAAGCCCCATGGCCAACCTTCGCGACATTAAGAAGCGAATCTCCTCGGTTACCACGACCAAGCAGATCACGCGCACGATGGAGATGGTCTCTACGGCCAAGATCCGTCGTGCCCTCGATCGCTCCAAGCAGGCCGAGCCCTATAAGGAGGCGCTGACCGACGTCATGTTGACGGTCGCCGGCGACGCCTCCTGTTCGGGCACCGATCCCATGCTGCAGAAGCATGAGAGCGTCAAGCATGGCCTGATTGTCGTTATTGCTTCGGACCGCGGCCTTGCCGGCGGTTTCAATACGACGGTGGAGCGCACGTCCGAAAAGCTCGCCGCTTCTTGGGCGAACGACGGCATCGAGTGCGAGATTATCGCGTGCGGGCGTAAGCCGGCCACGTATTTCCGTGACCGCGCAAACGTCGTCATGCACTTTGAGGGCAACTCCTCTGAGCCCGATTTCAATCAGGCCCGCATGATCTCCTCTCATATCTGCGATGCGTATCGTGCCGGTGAGCTTGACCGTGTCGAGCTTGTCTACCACCACGCCAAGAACCGCGTGGATCAGGAGCTTCGCGTCGAGCATCTGTTGCCGCTCGACCCCGAGATGATCGCTATGGCCCACGGTCCGCGTAAGAACGAGACCGACGCCCCTAAGCGCATCTCGTCCACGTTCGAGTTCGTGCCCTCTCCCGAGCATGTTCTCGGCAAGCTTGTGCCGTCTTATATCCTGACGGTCATCTACCAGGCCCTGATCGATTCGGCGGCTGCCGAGCAGGGTGCACGCCGCAAGGCCATGCACTCCGCGACGGAAAACGCCACCGCGATCATCTCGACCCTTACCCGCACGTATAGTCGCGTGCGCCAGGCTTCGATCACGACCGAGATTAATGAGATCGTCGGCGGAGCCTCAGCATTGGAGGAACAGTAATGGCTAATAACACCGTAAAGCTTGCGGTCGAGGAAGCCACCAAGAAGACGACTGCCGGTGATGGTCGCATCGTGCGAATCATCGGCCCTGTCGTCGACGTCAAGTTTGACGGCGCGGTGCCCCCGATCTACAACGCGCTCACGGTCGAGGCCGAGACCCCGATCGGTCATCTGAGCACGATCCTCGAGGTCGAGAGCCAGCTTCCGGGCGGCGTCGTCCGCACGGTCGCCATGTCCTCGACCGACGGCCTGCAGCGCGGCCTCATCGCCACCGATACCGGTGAGCCCATGAAGATGCCCGTTGGTCCCAAGACGCTCGGTCGCATTTGGAACGTCATGGGCAAGCCTGTCGACGGCAAGCCCATGCCCGAGGTGGAGGAGTTCTACCCCATCCACCATGCAGCGCCCCGTTTCGACGAGCTCACCACCAAGACCGAGATCTTCGAGACCGGCATCAAGGCCGTTGACCTGCTCGAGCCCTACATCCGTGGCGGCAAGACGGGCCTGTTCGGCGGCGCCGGCGTCGGCAAGACCGTTCTGATTCAGGAGCTCATCAACAACCTCGCCCAGGAGCACGGCGGTACCTCGGTGTTCACCGGCGTCGGCGAGCGTACCCGCGAGGGCACCGACCTGTTCCTCGAGATGAGCGAGTCTGGCGTTATCGACAAGACCTGCTTGGTCTATGGTCAGATGAACGAGCCGCCCGGAGCGCGTCTGCGCATCGGTCTGGCCGGCCTTACCACCGCTGAGTATTTCCGTGATCGTGGCCAGGACGTTCTGCTGTTCATCGACAACATCTTCCGCTTTTCCCAGGCAGGTTCCGAGGTTTCCGCACTGCTGGGCCGTATGCCGTCCGCCGTTGGTTACCAGCCCACGCTGGCAACCGAGATGGGCGACCTCCAGGAGCGCATTACCTCGACCAAGACGGGCTCCATTACCTCCGTCCAGGCTGTCTACGTCCCCGCAGACGACCTGACCGACCCGGCGCCTGCCACGACGTTTACGCACCTCGACGCCACCACGGTTCTTTCGCGTAGCATTTCGTCGCTCGGCCTGTTCCCGGCTATCGACCCGCTCGCGTCTTCCTCCGACGCTCTCGATCCCTCGATCGTCGGCGAGGAGCACTACCGTGTCGCCGTCAAGGTCCAGGAGCTCCTGCAGGAGTACTCCGACCTTCAGGACATCATCGCCATTCTGGGTATGGACGAGCTGTCCGAGGAGCAGCGCCTTACGGTCAACCGTGCCCGTAAGATTCAGCAGTTCCTCTCGCAGTCCTTCCACGTCGCCGAGAAGTTCACCGGCAACCCCGGTGTCTACGTCCGCGTCGAGGATACCGTCCGCTCTTTCGCCGAGATTGTCGACGGCAAGGCCGATGACCTGCCCGAGCAGGCTTTCCGCTATGCTTCCACGATTGAGGACGTGCGCGAGCGCGCCCGCAAGATGGGGGAGAAGTAGGTTATGCGTATCCGCATCGTGTGCCCCGTGAGCTGCGCCTATGAGGGCGACGCTGCGTTTGTGTCGATTCCGTCCACGGATGGCGAGTTTGGCGTCCTGCCTGCTCACTCCAGCGAGATCTGCACGATCGACCGCGGTTACGTTCGCGTTTCCGATAAGGCCATGGGCACTGTCGACCACACGTTTGCCGTGGCCGGCGGCTATGCCCAGGTTGCGGACGATGTCGTGACCGTTCTCGCCGAGCGCGCTTGCGATTTGGCGACCGTCGATACCGACAAGCTTAAAGCTGATATTCAAGGTTTTGAAGAGAAGCTGGGTAATTTGTCGGAGGATGATGCACGCCGCGCCTACCTCTATAATGAAATCGCATGGTGTAAGCTCAAGCTTGCCCAATAGTCAAACGATTTAGCGTTCGACCATTTGCGAACACATCATGCCCGGGATGGCTCAGCCATCCCGGGCATGCTTTTTGAAAGGGTAGACCTTGGATATTATCCGCGTTGAGGGTGGCCACGCCATCGGAGGCTCTGTGCCCGTTTCGGGCGCCAAGAACTCCGCGCTCAAACTCATGGCGGCAACGCTTCTGGCGCCGGGCAAGACGACGCTGCAGAACGTGCCCGATATTTCCGATGTTCACGTGATGGGCAAGGTGCTCAAGGGCATGGGCGCTACGATCGATGTTCTCGACGAGCACACGCTCGAGATCGATACCTCTCAGGTCGATTCTTGGGAGGCTCCCTACGAGCTCGTTGCCAAGATGCGTGCTTCCACCGCCGTCATGGGACCCCTGCTGGGCCGCTTCCATCGCGCCAAGATTGCCATGCCGGGCGGCTGCAACCTGGGTGCTCGCAAGATCGATATGCACATTCTGGGTCTCGAGGCCCTGGGCGTTGAGTTCGATACCGCCCACGGTTACATCAACGCTAATGCGCCCCAAGGTCTGCGCGGTACCACCGTCACGCTCGAGTTCGCCAGTGTCGGTGCGACCGAGAACCTCATTATGGCATCCGTGCGCGCGCAGGGTACCACGGTTATCGACAATGCCGCCCGCGAGCCCGAGATCGTTGATCTCGCCAACATGCTCAACGAGATGGGCGCCAAGATTGTTGGCGCCGGTACGCCCGTCGTGACTATCGAAGGCGTGGAAGAGCTCCATCCCGTTACCCATCGCGTGGTGGGCGACCGCATCGAGGCCGGTACCTTTATCGTTGCCGGTGCGTTGATGGCCGACGATCGCGGTGTCGATGTCACGGGCTTTTGCCCCATTCACTTGGGCATGGTGCTCAAGAAGATGGAGCTCATGGGTATCGACTGCGAGCGCGTCGAGGATGGCGTCCATGTAAATCGTGCCGAGCGTATCAAGCCGGTCGACATCCAGACGCTTCCGTTCCCCGGCTTCCCGACCGACATGCAGGCGCAGATTATGGTGCTCTCCGCCCTTGCCGACGGCAGTTCCGTTATTACCGAGAACATCTTCGAGAATCGCTTTATGTTTGCCTCTGAGCTGGTGCGCATGGGTGCCGACATTCGTATCGAGAGCCATCATGCCATGATTCATGGCGTCAAGGGCTTCTCGGGTGCACAGGTTACCTCGCCCGATCTGCGTGGCGGAGCGGCCCTCGTCGTAGCGGGCTTGATCGCCGACGGGACGACCGAGGTTTCGGCCATCCATCACATCAAGCGCGGCTACGAGCAGTTTGTCGAAAAGCTGCAGGCGCTCGGCGCGCATGTCGAGCATGCTTCCGTCCCCGATCCCGTCATCTACTAATACAGGTTGCCTATGTTTAATAAAAAGCCCCTCGCGGATACCACCGCCCGAAGACCCTCAACTGGTGCACAGGCCAAGATCTACAGTCGCGATAACGTGGCTCGCTATTCCGAGCGCGCTCGCCAACGTCGTCGTAGCCACACGATTCGTCACGTCGCGCTCATTGTCGTGCTTGGCGTGCTGCTGAGTGCTACTACCGCTGCCGGCCTGTGGTTTGCCACCATTATGGGCAAGCTCGGCGATTCTAATGTCATTACCGACAATCTGCGTCGGGTTCTGGTTGACACCGATGAGGCAAAGGATCCGTTCTACGTGCTGCTTCTTGGCACCGACGGCCGTCCGGGCGAGGATACGTATCGCGCCGACTCGATTATCCTGGCACGCATCGACCCCACGCAAAAGCAGGCGACGCTCATTTCCGTTCCGCGCGACACCAAGGTCGAGTACAAGGGCGAGACCATGAAAATCAACGCCTGCCATACCGTGGGCGGCGCCGAGGCCATGGTCGAGGCGGTCAACGAGCTGTGCGGTGTTCAGATTTCCCACTATGCCGAGGTCAGCTTCGACGGTATGCAGGCACTGATTGATTCGGTTGGCGGTATCGACATTAACGCAACCGATGATGTTGACGACCCCGAGCACCTGGATATTAAGATTACCGCTGGCCAGCAGCATATGGACGGTGCCACCGCCCTTACCTATGCCCGCTGCCGCTACACCTATGCCGACGGCGATTACACGCGCATGCGCCACCAGCGTCAGGTGCTTGGCGCCCTTGCCAACCAGATTCTCAATAACTTCGATGCCACGAAGATTTTTGGCCTGGTTAATTCGCTGTCCGATATGCTCGTAACCGATATGAGCGTTCAGGATATCGTGGCTACGGTCAACGCCATGCGCGGTATGGATGTCGACGGTATCTACTCGGCCAACCTGCCCTCGTACGCCGACGACAGCACCATGATCGACGGTGTGAGCTACGTCTTTGTCTACGAGGACGAGCTCAAGGAAATGATGGAGCGCGTCGATGCCGGCAAGGATCCCAAGGGTCCCAACACCATGGGTCTTTCCGACGGTTCCAGCTCTACGATCGGCGACCTGAACAACAACACGTCTGACGACTACGCAAACGGTACCGCAACCTCATCGGTCAGCTCTGACGATCCCGATGACTCAAGCGATTCGAGCGATTCGGACTACTACGAAGAGCCGACCGGCGACGGCAACGGCTACGAGGCCAATTACTAGAGTTACGCGGTTTTACCAAACCGCGTAACCGCTTGACGCTGCAAACCCGCCAGAGCGGCAACCTGCCTTTCAACTTCGGCGGCATGATCAAAAAAAGTTACGGCGTTTTACCAAACGCCGTAACGGCTCGACGCTGCGCGCCGCCCAAGGTGACAATTTGTCATTCAAAAGGCAGGGCATGACCAGAAGGTCAATGCCCTGCCTTTTTCATGCCAACTTGTTCACCTTGGACGTCGCTCGCTGACGTTGGCTCAACCTGCGGTGCTGACTACTCCCCTTGCCACCAAAAACCGCCCCGTTCTCGGTTTTTGAGGACGGGGCGGTTTTGCTTACCTAGATTGTTCGAGTTCCTTATGCAAAGCGGGCGACGAGCTCCTGGAGCACGTCGGTCATCTTGACGAGCGAACTGACCGGGACAAACTCGTTGACGCCGTGGTAGCAATAGCCGCCGGTGGAAAGGTTGGGGCAGGGCAGACCGCGGAACGACAGCTGCGCGCCGTCGGTGCCGCCGCGAATCGGCAGCACTTGGGGTTCAACGCCGCAGGCAAGGTAGGCTTCCTTGGCAACATCAATAAGCTCGGGATAGTCACGAACGATCTCGGCCATATTTCGATACTGCTGCTTAATCTCGACCGTCACACGCTCCTCACCCAGACGCTGGTTGAGCATCGAGGCGGCGGCATCAATAAGGTCGAGTTTCTGCTGGAACTTGGCGGCGTCATGGTCGCGGACGATATAGCGCGCTGTGGCGTGATCGACGGTCGCAGATACGCCCTCAAGGTGATAAAAGCCCTCGTAGCCTTCCGTATACTCCGGGCGCTGCACGTAGGGGAGCAATGCGTTGAAGTCGCAGAACAGATTGCCTGCGTTGACCATACGGCCTTTGGCGTCGCCCGGGTGGATGGACTGGCCCTCAAAGCGGACGGTCACCTCGGCGGCATTGAAGCACTCCCACTCCAGCTCGCCGATGGGGCCGCCGTCGACCGTGTAGGCGTACTTGCAGCCAAAGGTATCGATATCCAACAGCTCGGCTCCGTGGCCGATCTCCTCGTCAGGGCAGAAGCAAATGCCGAGTGCGGGATGGGGCAGGGAGGGATCCTGAGCGATACGCGCGACAAGCGACATGATCTCGGCGACGCCTGCCTTGTCGTCCGCGCCCAGCAGCGTGGTGCCATCGCTGCAGACCAGGTCCTCACCCGCGAGGTCGTTCAGGGCGGGAAGCTTGGCGGTGCTCATGGCAACGGGCTTACCGTCAACCGTGCCGCAGACCAGGTCGCCGCCTTCGTAGTGTACGATGTGCGGCTTCACGCCGGCACCCGGTGCAACTTCGGTGGTGTCGAGATGGGCGATCAGGCCCAGGGCGGGCTTGTCCTCAGCGCCCGCACTTGCGGGGATATGCGCGCAGACATAGGCGTGCTCGGTCACGTGGGCATCTTCCGCACCAAGCTCGCGCAGCTCTTCAGCCAGCACGTTGGCAAGGTCAAACTGAACGGCGCTCGAGGGTACCTGGTCACAGTTTGCATCCTCGGACTGCGTGTTGATCTGGACGTAGCGCAAAAAGCGCTCGAGGACATCGGGGCTCGTGGTGGTGTTTTCCATAAAGAACGCTCCAATCTTGGTCGTCGTGTGCAACAAGAACTCTAGCACGGTATGCCACGGCATGCCACGACGCTTGGATGGGGTAGAATCAGCCATTGAATGCAGAAGGGACGGAAGATCATGGATACGACAAATAGCTCGCGCGAACTGCATCTGACGGTGGCGAACGAAGACTACTTGGAGTGCATGGTTCGCATTGAAAGCGAAGAGGGGGAAACCAACGGTGTGCGATCGGTCGACATCGCGCAGCGCCTTGGCGTCTCCAAGGCATCGGTCAATAAAGCGGTTTCGGCGCTCAAGGCATCCGAGCTTGTCGAGCAATCGCACTACGGCAAGGTAATCCTGACCGATCGCGGCCGCGAGGTTGGCACGGCTATCTGGTACCGTCATCGCCTCATCCGCACGTTTTTGGTTCAGGAGCTCGGTGTCGAATTTGAGCGAGCCGATTCCGAGGCCTGCATGATGGAGCATGCGCTATCCGAGGACACGATGAGCCGCTGGCTCGCCTATCTCCAAAAGCAGGGAATCAGCGTCGAGGAATAGCGGGATATATATGGATACGAGTTATTACAACCGCTTTGGTGCCGAGGAACTTACGCGCCGCTTGTCGAGCGAGACCTTGTTGGCGCAGGGCCCCATGGGCAGTGTTCTGTTGAGTGAGTACGATGCCGCCGACATTCCACCGGCGTTTTGGAATCTGGCAGAGCCGCAGACCGTTTCTCGTATCCATCGCTTGTATGTCGCCGCCGGCGCGCAGGTGCTCATTACCAATACCTTTCAGGCATCGAGCTATGCCCTCAAGCACGACCAGATTGCGCCGTCCGTGGCGGAGGTCAATCGCGGGGCCGTCGACGATGCCCGCCAGGCGCACCCTCAGCTACTGCTGGGCTCAATGGGCCCGATCGGTATTGAGTGGTTTGCCGAGGACTCTGTCGAGTATCGTGAAATCCGCGGCATTGCGCGCGAACAGGCGCACGCCTTGCTCAATGCTGGTGTTGACGGTCTGCTGATCGAGACGGTGACGTCTATCCGTAATCTGCAGCCCATGCTTGCCGGCGCCCGAGATGCCGCCGACGGCATGCCTGTTCTGGTGAGTTTTGTCGTTGACGATAAAGGCGACCTGCTGGGCGATGGCCTCAACATCGAGGCAGCCGTTTTGTACGCCGAAAAACACGGCGCAAATTCGGTTGGTGTTAATTGCTGTTCGCTTGCGGCCGCGAACGCGGCGGTGCCCAGGATGGTTGCATCGGCGACTACTCCCGTCACGGTGCGTCCCAACGTAGGCGATCCGGTCCAGACTCAGGATGGCCCCGTATGGCACGAGAACCCCGAAGCTTTCGCGCGCGCATGCATCGAATGGAGACATGCCGGTGCCGCAATGGTGGGCAGTTGCTGTGGAACCACGGCAATCACTACGGCCGCGATGGCCGAGGCGCTCGATATATAAAGGGCAAACCGCTCCATACGGGGCGGTTTTTTTTATTGCTTGCATGTCCTCGGCAGCATTTGCCCAAATGGTGAATGCTGGTGCCGGCAGGTTGCCGAGTGCATGTTGCGGGTATACCCCATGCGTACCATGATCCAAACACTGTGAGGTGTCTGCGCGTGTGCGCGATAATTCATTTTGGAACTGACGGTTGGCGCGCTCGCGTCGATGAGGACTTCACTGCCGATAACGTTGCCCGTATCGCCGATGCCGTCGGCGAGTTGTGGCAAAAGATCAATCCGGGCAAAACGGTATATATAGGGTTCGACACCCGGCCCCTGGCGCGCGAGTTCGCTGAGCTTGCGGCGGGCGTGCTAGCAGCGCACGGGCTAGACGCCGTGCTCGCTTCGCGACCTGTCCCGACCCCTGCCCTTACGTGGGCGGCGGCTTATGACGGTGAAGCGTGCGGCGCGCTCATGGTGACGGGGTCCCATCATCCGCAGGGCTATCTGTGCCTCAAGATTCGCATGGGTGACGGCTCGACCGCCAACCAGGATGTCATCGAAGAGCTCGAAGAGACTATGGCTCCCGAGCCAATGGGGATCGAGGGGCAATATCGCACCGCGGATATCATTCCTGACTATATGCAGGCGGTGGCATCGTTTGTCGATGCCGAAGCCATCCGCGCCGCGCACCTGCGCGTGGTTGTCGATCCCATGGGCGGCGCAGCCCAGGGCTATCTAGCCGACTTGCTGCGCGAGCTTGGCGTTGAGGTGCACGAGATTCACGCCGGGCAGGCGTCTGACCAAGAAGATATCTGCCCCGACCCCGTTGAGCCGTGGGTGGACGCTTGCGAGCGCACGGTTATCGAGGACGGAGCTTGCGCTGGCCTGGTGACCGACGGCGACGCCGACCGCATCGGCGCGGTTGACGAGCGCGGCAGATATATACATCCGCATCAGATCATGGCGCTCGTTTTGGGCGACTTGGTTCAATTTCGTAATTTGGAGGGGCGCGTCGTCGTCAATCTTTCGTGCTCGACGCTCGTGCGTCGCATTGCCGAGGCGCTTGGCTGCCGCGTGACCGTCAAACCAGTCGGTTTCAAATATATAGCGGCGGAGATGAAGAAGGGCGGCGTCCTCATAGGCGGCGAAGAAGCCGGTGGTATCGGCATCGCCGCACATATGCCCGAGCGCGATGGAATCCTCGCCTGTCTGATTCTGTGTGAGCTTATGGCAAAGACGGACGCGCCTTTGGGCGTTCTGGTCGACCAACTCGAGGACAGTTTTGGTAAGACGAGTTACGGTCGACGCGATTTACGCCTTGAGGCCGAAGATGCCGAAACGTTACGAACCCTGCTGCCGGGCGCAAACCCCAAGTCGATTTGTGGCAAGGTGCCGCAAAACGTTAGTCATATGGATGGCTTGCGTTTGGCATTCGAGGATGACACGTGGCTGCTGGTCCGTCCTAGTGGGACCGAACCAGTGGTGCGCGTCTACGCCGAGGGGTTCTCGGTGGAAGAACGCGATGAGTTGCTCGATGCTGGCTGTGCTTTAGCTAGGGGGACGTATCCGCTTTAACCATGAGACTGCCTTATATAAAGAGATGCTCGGCGAGCGGTAGTTAACGGCTGGCAAACGTTAGTCGGATCACAAAATGTGTAGGAAATGTGTACGCCCAGATTCCCGCCCCCGGGGCCCCTCCGGTCTGGCAATATATCTCCTTGCCGCGCGGCCCGGTCGGACCGGATCAGCCGCGCAGGCGTGCACCTTGAGAACCGGATACTGCGAGGATGGACACTTACTTCAGTGTCGCATCCGGGCAGACATCGAACCATTTGAAATGGTCTAACTTGGATTTGTTTTTCGCAAGGCCGCCGAGAGGCGGCCCCGAGAAATTCCTTTTCCTATACTAGAACCATATGAATCGAACGGAACCGATCAGCGATGAACTGAGAGGACCGGACGGGCTCGAAGCCCAAATATTTTGGACGGAGAGTTCGATCCTGGCTCAGGATGAACGCTGGCGGCGCGCCTAACACATGCAAGTCGAACGGCACCCCTCTCCGGAGGGAAGCGAGTGGCGAACGGCTGAGTAACACGTGGAGAACCTGCCCCCTCCCCCGGGATAGCCGCCCGAAAGGACGGGTAATACCGGATACCCCGGGGTGCCGCATGGCACCCCGGCTAAAGCCCCGACGGGAGGGGATGGCTCCGCGGCCCATCAGGTAGACGGCGGGGTGACGGCCCACCGTGCCGACA
>NZ_JBCOIQ010000024.1:0-35144 GCF_040926185.1 Collinsella aerofaciens | reverse complement strand
GTGGAAAAGATCGAGTCGTCCTCGCAGACGCTCAAGCAGGAATACCTCGATACATACGAGGGAGGTGAATGACATGAAACTATTTGAACAGCTGAAGTCCAATGCGTCGCGCATGGCTGTCTACGCCATCCTCGTGGCAACGGCTTTATGCGGAATCGCGGCACCCGTCTATGCGCTCAACGGGGAGAAAGGCGATGTCGAGCCCGCGTACATGGCTTCGACGGTTAAGGACCGGTACAAAGCCTTCTCTGGAGACACGTTTTACGTAGCAGAGTACGACACGACCTACCGTCAGCTTCGCTACAACAAGGGCTACGACTATCTAGGCGCAGAGGCAATCAGCTATACGTCGGGTTGGTACCGCTCCAACTATGGACACATAACCCAGTTCAAGTGTAACTACCGTGTGTACAACTAAAGCAACCGGCCGGGACGAGGGGTGACGCAAAAGCGTCGCCCCTCGTTTTTAACCATGTCAACTGAACCTAGTTCAGTTTGGTTGATTTCCGATCTCAGCCGAACACATTGAGCGGAAAGGCCGTTCCCGCAGTCAGTCGAACGTCCCCGGGGCCCTTCTCAGGCCCCGGGGACGGCATTTTCCCAGTTGAAGGAACGGTGGAGATGTGTTTCGGTGGGTCAGATTCGTGTCGTTCCGAAAAGACCGTGAACCTTTTGTGGGACACGCGGCGCCGTGGTACCATAGCCAAGTTTGTTGTCTTGGTCGGAAACCAAGACGCCTTATGCGCTGATCGGTAACCAGCGCCTGACCAATAAGGAGTCCTACCATGAAGCAGGGTATCCATCCCCAGTATGTCGAGTGCACGGTGACGTGCTCCTGCGGCAACACCTTCAAGACGCACGCTACCGTGTCCGAGATGAAGGTCGAGCTTTGCAACGAGTGCCACCCGTTCTACACCGGCCAGCAGAAGTTCGTCGACACCGGTGGACGCGTCCAGCGCTTCGCCGACAAGTTCGGTGGCGCCGCTGCCGCCCAGCTCAAGAAGGCCGAGGAGGCCAAGGCTGCCAAGGCCGCCAAGGCTGCTGAGGCCGAGGCCGCTCGCAAGGCCGCCGCTGAGGCTAAGGCTGCCGAGAAGGCCAAGCGTGCTGCTAAGTTTGCCGAGGAGGCTGCCAAGCAGGCCGCCGAGGCTCCCGCAGAGGCTCCCGTCGAGGAGGCCGCTGCCGAGGCCGAGACCACCGAGGCTGCTGAGTAAATAGCTCGCCGCGGAAACACTCGCATTCATGGCATGAGGGCCGCGCATCCGTTTGGGTGCGCGGCCCTTTTCATTTTATTGGTGCAAACCAACCTGTCCCCATTGCACCAAATGGCAGAGAGGCAGCGTTTGCCCAGATAAAACCTGCCAAAATTAACCTGTCCCATTGTGGCAGGTTGGTCGTAGTTATTACGTGGCGGTCGAGGTCGACCGTATAGGCCGCGCCTTGTTTGGCTAAAGTACAATCATCTGTGTTTAACTCGCCCGCAGCTGCACGGCGTGGGCGATGGCCAAAAAGGAAAACCACATGGGATTCATGTCAAAGCTGCTGTCCTTTGGATCCGATAAGGACCTTAAGCGCTACTACAAGATCGTCGACCAGATCAACGGTCTTGAGCCCCAGTTTGAGAAGATGACCGAGGAGGAGCTCCGCGGCCAGACCGATAAGTTCCGCGAGCGTTACGCCAACGGCGAGTCGCTCGACGACATGCTCCCCGAGGCCTTTGCCACCGTGCGTGAGGCTTCCAAGCGCACCATGGGTATGCGCCACTTTGACGTGCAGCTCATTGGCGCCATGGCACTGCACGAGGGCCACATCGCCGAGATGAAGACTGGCGAAGGTAAGACCCTCGTCTCCACGTTGGCCGGCTATCTCAACGCTATTGCTGGCAAGGGCGTGCACGTCGTTACTGTCAATGATTACCTTGCCAAGCGTGACTCCGAGTGGATGGGCCGCATCTATAAGTACCTGGGTATGACCGTCGGTCTGCTCCAGAACAACATGCCGCTCGAGCTCAAGCGCCCGGCCTACCAGGCAGACGTCACCTACGGCACCAACTCCGAGTTCGGCTTTGATTACCTGCGCGACAACATGGTTACCCGTCCCGAGCAGCGCGTGCAGCGCGGCCACAACTACGCCATCGTCGACGAGGTTGACTCCATCCTGATCGATGAGGCCCGCACCCCGCTGATCATCTCGGGCGCTGGCACCAAGTCCGCCAGTACCTACAAGGACTTCGCGCGTGCCGTGCGTGGCCTTGAGCGCGGCGAGGACGTGTCGCACGACATGCTCACCGCCACCGAGGACGTTGAACCCACGGGCGACTACGTCATGGACGAGGCCAAGCACGCCATTGCCGCCACCGAGCGCGGCCTTAAGAAAATCGAGCGCCGCCTGGGTATCGATGACATCTACGCCGACCTTTCGGGTCAGCTGGTCAACCACCTGCAACAGGCGCTGAAGGCCCAGTACATGTTCCACCGCGACAAGCAGTATGTGGTCACCAACGGCGAGGTCAAGATCGTCGACGAGTTCACCGGCCGCATTATGGAAGGTCGCCGCTATTCTGAGGGCCTGCACCAGGCCATCGAGGCCAAAGAGGGCGTGCTCGTACGCGAGGAGAACCAGACCCTGGCCACCATCACCCTGCAGAACTACTTCCGTCTGTATGACAAGCTCTCCGGCATGACCGGCACGGCACTTACCGAGGATGCCGAGTTCCGCGAGATCTACAAGCTGCCCGTCGAGGTCATCCCCTCCAACAAGCCTGTGCAGCGCGTGGACCACGAGGACCTGGTGTACCGCACCATCCAGGCCAAGTACAATGCCGTCGCCGACGATGTCGAGCAGCGTCATGCCAAGGGCCAGCCGGTCCTGGTGGGCACCGTATCCATCGAGAGCTCCGAGAAGCTGTCCGCCGCCCTTACCAAGCGCGGCATCGCACACGAGGTCCTCAACGCCAAACACCATGAACGCGAGGCCCACATCGTTGCCCAGGCCGGACGCTACGGCGCCGTGACCATCGCCACCAACATGGCCGGTCGTGGTACCGACATCTTGCTGGGCGGCAACCCCGACGAGCTGGTGCGCGAGCGCCTGGAGTACGAGGGCCTGACCATGGAGGACGTGACGCCCGAGCAGCTCGAGCAGTTTAACGCCGAGGCCAAGGAGACCTGCAAGGCCGAGCGTGAGCGCGTGCTTGCCGCCGGCGGCCTGACCGTTATCGGCACCGAGCGCCACGAGTCCCGTCGTATCGACAACCAGCTGCGCGGCCGCTCCGGCCGTCAAGGCGATCCGGGCGAGACCCAGTTCTACCTGTCGCTCGAGGACGACCTCATGCGCTTGTTCGGCGGCGACAAGATGGACCGCGTCTCCAAGATGATGGTCACGGCCGACATGGGCGACGACATGCCCATCCAGCACAAGATCATCTCCAAGGCCGTCGAGAGCGCCCAGCACAAGGTCGAGAGCATCAACTTCTCCATGCGTAAGAGCGTCCTTGAGTACGACGACGTCATGAACAAGCAGCGCCAGGTCATCTACGCCGAGCGCAATAAGATTCTGGACGGCAAGGACCTGACCGACCACATCACCGAGGTCATGCACGACACCGTGTACCGCTGCGTGCAGGAGTTCTGCACCAAGGACAGTCACGATGGCGAGCGCGACCTTGAGGGTCTGCGTAAGTGGGTCGTCGAGCTGACCGGGCATATCGATACCCCTCAGTTCCCCGACGAGGACTTTGAAGCCCTTGCTGCCGATGTCCTGGCTTACGTAGAGAAGTGCTACAACATGAAGGCCGAGCGCTTGGGCGAGGACCTGATGCGCGAGCTCAATACCCAGGTCATGCTGCGCGTCATCGATACCCGCTGGATGAACTACCTGCAGGAGATGGACTACCTCAAGACCGGCATCGGCCTGCGCGGCTTTGGCCAGCGCGACCCGCTGGTTGAGTACAAGACCGAGGCCTACGGCGCGTTCCAGATACTCGTCGATACCATGTATGAGGATTACCTGCGCACGGTTCTGCGCATCGAGATCAAGGCTGCCCCGCGTGCCGTGGAGCACAAGGAGAAGCCCGCGCTCGAGGGCGCGCACTTCTCCGGTCCTGCCGAGGTCGATGGTGACAACGGCGACTCGGTGCTGCGCAAGCAGGCGCAGGTGCAGGCCCGCACGGCTGTCCAGGGTGGTCCGGCTGCCGTCAACAACGGTGGCAAGGTGACCACCTATCGCAAGTCCGAGAGCGACGATCCGTACGTCAACGTGGGCCGCAACGACCCGTGCCCCTGCGGTAGCGGCAAGAAGTTTAAGTACTGCCACGGCAGGAATCGTTAATGGCTGAGGCTTTAGAGGTAACGCCCGCCGAGCTGGACGCGTTTGCGGACCGGCTCGGCGAGGTCGAGTCGTATCTCCACTTGGACGAGAAGCGTACCCGCGTGACCGAGCTCGAGGCCAAAAGTGTTGCCCCTGGCTTTTGGGATGACGCCGACGCCGCCCGTGCCACCATGGAGGAGATTGCTCGCACCAAGGAAGATATCGCTGCCGTGGACACCGCGCGCGGCGAGCTTTCCGATGCCCGCGCCGCGCTGGAGCTTGCCGAAGAGATGGGGGATGACCCCGACGCCGCCGCATTGCGCGAGGAGGCTGCCGCTACGGCAGAACGCCTGGCCCGCGCTATCGACGAGCTTGAGCTTTCGAGCTGGTTTACCGGTGAGTTCGATCACGGCGATGCTATTGTGACCATCAAGCCCGGACAGGGTGGTCTGGAGGCCCAGGACTGGACCTTCATGCTCTTTAAGATGTACATGAAGTACTGCCAGCGTCGCGGCTGGAAGGTCACCATCAACGACTGTCCCGCGGCCGAGGTCATCGGCATCGACCGCGCGACCTTTACCGTCGAGGGCAAGGACGCATTTGGCATGCTGCGCGCCGAGGCCGGTGTCCACCGCTTGGTTCGCATTAGCCCCACCGACGACAAGAAGCGCCGCCAGACCACGTTTGCCGGCGTCGAGGTCATCCCCGTGCTACCCGATGATATCGACATCGAGATCAGCCCCGATGACATCCGCGTGGACGTGTACCACGCGAGCGGCCCGGGCGGTCAGGGCGTCAACACCACCGACTCCGCCGTGCGCGTGACGCATTTCCCCAGCGGCATTGTGGTTACCTGTCAAAACGAGCGCAGCCAGATTCAGAACAAGGCTGCGTGCATGCAGATCCTCAAGGCCCGCCTGTACGAGATTGAGCTCGAGAAGCGCGCCGAGGCCCTGGATGAGATCCGCGGACCCAAGACCACGATTGGTTTTGGCAACCAGATTCGCAGCTACGTGCTCTACCCGTACCAGATGGTCAAGGACCTACGCACGGGCGTGGAGACCAGCAATGTCGAGGCCGTTCTTGACGATGGCGACCTGGACCCGTTTGTTATTGGCTACCATCGCTGGGCCACCGGCAACGCCGACGCGGAGACCCCGTCTGCATAAACCGCCCGGTTTATGTGGAGATGGATTAAAACCCTCCCAGCAGGGTGGTTTTGTATCCAGAGCAAACCCTGCGCAGGGGTGGTTTTTGTCCGGCGAATCGGTAGAATCGAATACAAGAAGAAGTTCAAAGCGCATCCGTTTGCGTGCGCTTTTTTGAGGGAGGCAGCATGGCATATCGTCTGGACATCAAGCGCATTCTTTCGATGAACTTCTTTCACGACCTGCCCCAGATCATGTTGGGGTGTGCCTTGGCCGCCATCGCGACCGACTTGTTTTTGATTCCCAACGGTCTTGCCGCCGGTGGCGTTACGGGCCTTGCCACCATTATCCAGGCGGTCGGCGCGGCGCGCGGCCTATCGCTTCCCGTTGGTATTCAGACGATCGTGATGAACGCCTTGCTGTTGTTGGTCGTTATGCGCGAGGGCGGCATGTTCTACGTGGTGCAGACCGCGACGGGCTTTGTGCTGCTGGGCTTCTTTACCGATCTGTTCGCCCCGTTTGTAGCACCTCTGGCGGATGCGGACCTGATGCTCCCTGCCATGTGGGGCGGCATTATTACGGGCATCGGTTACGGCATGGTGTTGCGCGCCGGCGCCAACACCGGCGGCTCGGACACGATTGGCCAAATCATCTCGCGTAACACCTCGCTGCCGGTGGGCTCGACCGTCATGGCGATCGATGTTGCCGTATGCGCGCTATCGGCTCCGGTCTTTTCAATCGAAAACGCACTGTATGCAGGCCTTTCGATGGTCATTAGCGGCTACGTGATCGATGCCGTGGTCGATGGTGGCAACAAACGCCGTATGGTACTCATCATCTCGGACAAGTTCCCTGATGTCGCTGCCGATATCATGTATGGCCTGGGTCGTGGTTGTACCAAGTTTAAGGCGACTGGCATGTATTCGGGTGCCGAGAAGCCAGTGATTATGGTCATCGTGAGCCGTCGAGAGCTCAATACCCTCAAGACGATCGTGCGCGAGCGCGATCCTCATGCCATCGTGACGGTTGCCGACGTTACGGAAGCCTTCGGCGAGGGATTCAAGGACATTAGCGCGTAGGGTCGATCGCGTTCCATCCAAAAGACGTTCACATTGATAAACCGTTTCATCAGCGGTTCTGCCTGCTAAATTGTTCAAATAATGATAAAAACTCTGGTAAAGCCATCAGTTTCCAGCATAATGAATGACGTACGTGCATTGCGGCTGTGTTGGGATTACCTTTCCGTGCCGTGCGCATTTTGTCTAATGAGGATGAAAGGAAGGCACAATGAGCGACGAAGAGCTCAAAAAGGTTGCCAACGAGGTAAGGAAGGGCATCGTCACCGGCGTGCACGCTGCCAAGTCCGGCCATCCGGGCGGTTCGCTCGGCGCTGCCGACATCATGACCTATCTGTACTTTGAGGAAATGAACGTCGACCCGGCCGATCCCCGCAAGGCCGATCGCGACCGTTTTGTGCTCTCCAAGGGCCATTGCGCTCCGGGCCTGTACGCCGTGCTCGCCGAGCGTGGGTTCTTCCCCAAGGAGGATCTCGAGACGCTGCGCCATATCGGCAGCCACCTGCAAGGTCATCCCAACATGAACGACACCCCGGGCGTCGATATGTCCACCGGCTCGCTCGGCCAGGGTATCTCCGCCGCCGTGGGTATGGCCGTTGCCGCCAAGCACTGGGGCGATACTTACCGCACGTACGCCCTGCTGGGCGATGGCGAGAGCGAGGAGGGCCAGGTCTGGGAGGCCGCCATGTTTGCAGGCAACCAGCAGCTCGATAACCTCTGCGTGATCGTCGACCACAACGGCCTGCAGATCGACGGCCCCGTCGAGGAGGTCAACGACCCCATGCCGCTCGCCGACAAGTTCCGCGCCTTTAAGTTCCACGTGGTGGAGCTTGCCGACGGCAACGATTTCGATCAGATCCGCGCCGCCTTTGCCGAGGCCCGCGCCACCAAGGGTCAGCCGACCGCCATCATCGCCGAGACCATGAAGGGCAAGGGCGTTTCCTTTATGGAGAACCAGGTTGGTTGGCACGGCAAGGCCCCCAACGATGAACAGTTTGAGCAGGCCATGGCAGAGCTCACGGCCGCCGGAGAGGAGCTCTAGGATGGCAGACGTCAAAAAAATCGCCACGCGCGTAAGCTACGGCGAGGCCCTCGTCGAGCTCGCCAACGAGCACGATGACTTTGTGGTCCTCGACGCCGACCTGGCCGCCGCCACGCAGACCGGCAAGTTCAAGGCCGCCTGCCCCGATCGTTTCTTCGATGTGGGCATTGCCGAGAGCAACCTGATGGGCGTCGCCGCCGGTATCGCGACCACCGGCCGCGTTGCCTTCGCGAGCACCTTTGCCATGTTTGCCGCCGGCCGCGCCTTTGAGCAGGTCCGTAACTCCATCGGCTACCCGCATCTCAACGTTAAGATCGGTGCCACGCATGCCGGTATCTCGGTGGGCGAGGATGGCGCCACGCACCAGTGCTGCGAGGATATTGCCCTCATGCGCGTCATCCCCGGCATGACTGTGATCGTTCCTGCCGACGACGTCGAGGCCCGCGCCGTAACGCGCGCCGCCTACGAGTGCGACGGTCCGGTGTACATGCGCTTCGCTCGTTTGGCCTCGCCGGTTATCAACGACCCCGAGACCTACAACTTCGAGTTGGGTAAGGGCATTGTCATGCGCGAGGGCGCCGACGTCACCATCATCGCCTGCGGCCTGATGGTCGGCGAGGCTCTCGAGGCCGCCGAGCAGCTCGCTGCCGAGGGCATCGACGCCGAGGTCATCAACATGCACACCATCAAGCCCATCGATGCCGACCTGATCGTCAAGAGCGCCACCAAGACCGGCCACGTCGTGACCGTCGAGGAGCATTCTGTAATCGGTGGCCTGGGCAGCGCCGTTGCCGACGTCCTGTGCGAGCAGTGCCCGACGCCCCTCAAGAAGATCGGCGTCAACGACACCTTTGGCGAGTCCGGCCCGGGTGCCGAGCTCTTGCACAAGTATGGCCTGGACGCCGCCAACATCGTGGCGACCACCAAGGAGTTCTTGGCATAAGGCAAGGCGGATCTCAAGGACTGCTTCGCCAGAACTATGGAAACCCGGCAGGGGCGCTCTCTTGGAGAGCGCCCCTGTTTCAGTTGCGGTGAAATAAGGACTGATTAGACCTTTTAACTGGTAAAACAGTCCCTATTTCACCGCAACTTATGAAGACGCCCCTCAAGCACGGTCCCATCAGGAAAAAGGGCATATATCGACAAAGCGCAATTCAGACCCTTCCAGCTTTGTATATGCAGCACCTCAAGATAAACGCGGCGACCCCTTAGTTATCGCAGGCCGGGCACAGGGTTACTCTCCAAATCTTTCCGCAGGACGGAGGAGCCCCCGCCGCGCGAAGCGCGCAGCGGGGGCTCCGACATGTCCGAGGACGATTTGGAGAGTAACCCTGTGTCCGGCCGACGGGATCCCTAACCACGCCATGCTTCTTATGTGCAGCAAAGCTAATGCTGCTAAAATACAAAGCGCTCATGTAGTTTAAACGCACGACGATAAGGAGCACCAGTGGGTAACCACTTCCGTACCTCCGGTGCGGGCGATGATGCCCCCAAGACGCAGGCAGGCGTCCAGGGCAGTCGTTTCGCCACTCCGGATTCAGAGGGCCAGCCTGTTGCTCAGGCCCCCGCTCAGCCGGCAGATCAGGCACAGCCGGCATCCGATCCCTTTGCCTACAATCCAACCAGCGATGTCGCGCTTTCCGGCACGGCGGGTTTTGAGCCCGTTCAGGCCGTGACCGCTCGCGTGGAGCAGCCTCAGGCTGGTGCCGCCACGCCGCAGCCTACCATGGCCGGCATTCCCGACCCCTTGGCCCCTGCGACGCCGGCTCCTCGGCCTGCGCAGTCCGGTCTCTTTGCCGCTATTCCCGACCCCACGCAGCCTGCTGCCCCGGTGGTCGAGAGCGATCAGGCAGCCGAGGTCGCAAGCCTCGATAACGCGCTCAACAACCCCGATTTTACGTCGGTGTTTGCGCCCATCGATCCGCAGGCCAGCCGCAAGAAGATGGCCAAGCAGGCCGGTGTCGAGCCCGTCATCCTTATGGAGCATGTCACCAAGATCTATCCGGCACAGCCCAACAAGCCTGCACTCGACGACATCAACATCGAGATCTATCCGGGCGAGTTCGTCTTCCTGGTCGGTCACTCCGGCTCGGGTAAGACCACGCTGCTGTCGACGCTCAACCGCGACGTCAAGCCGACGAGCGGCCGCATCCTGGTTGCCGGTCAGGACCTCATGAAGATCAAGAACCGCAAGGTTCCGTTCCTGCGCCGCCAGATTGGCGCCGTGTTCCAGGACTTTAAGCTTCTGCCGCAGAAGACCGCCTACGAAAACGTGGCGTTTGCCCTGCAGTGCATCGGCAAGCCCAAGGGCGTCATTCGCAGCCAGGTGCCCGAGGTGCTGCGTCTGGTCGGCCTGGCCGATCAGATGGACTCGCTGCCCGACCAGCTTTCCGGTGGCGAGCAGCAGCGCGTTGCCGTCGCCCGCGCTATGGTCAACCGTCCGCCGCTGCTGATCTGCGACGAGCCCACGGGTAACCTCGACCCGGCGATCTCGCTGGGCATCATGAAGCTGCTCGAGCGTATTAACCGCACCGGCACCACCGTGATCGTCGCCACGCACGACCGCGAGATGGTCGATAGCATGCACCGTCGCGTGATCGCCCTCGAGGGCGGCCACGTTATCCGCGACCAGGAGAGGGGAGGTTACGGCAACTATGGCACCAACTAACGTGGGCTACTCCTTCAAAGAGGCAATCAGCCACTTCTTCCGTAACTGGACTACCTCGCTCGGCGCCGTCATCACGATCTTCCTTTCGCTGTTTATCATCGGCCTGTTCATCATGGGCTCTGCGATGCTGAACTCCGTGATCGGCACCGTCGAGGATCAGGTTGTCATCAACGCGTTCATTAGTGATGACGCCGATCAGGCCGATGTTCAGGCTTTTGAGGCCGAGCTTAAGACGTGGAATAACGTCAAGTCCGTGACCTATAAGGACAAGGACGACGCGCTGGCCGAGTATACGAGCAAGATGTCGGGCAACGCCGACGCCACCATGAGCGCGCTCGATGGCCAGAACCCGCTGCCGGCTTCCTTCGCTATTGAGATGGACGATCCGTCCAAGGTCGAGAGCACGGCAAAGAAGCTCAAGAAGGATGCCGATTTCCAGAAGATCGCGGATGACGGCGACGTCAACGCGAGCGTGCTGTACGGCCAGGAGGAAGTGAGCCGCCTGTTCCAGGTGACCAACTACATCCGCATCGCCGCCGTGGTGCTCGTTGGCCTTCTGACCTTTATTGCATTCATCTTCATCAACAACACGATTCGCCTGTCCATCACGGCGCGTCGTCGTGAGATTGCGATTATGCGTCTGGTCGGCGCCAGCAACGGCTTCATTCGTGGCCCGTTTATCACCGAGGGCGTGCTGCAGGCCATTTTGGGCTCGCTGCTTTCCATCGGCGTTCTGGAGCTGCTGCGCAATCTGATGATTCCGCGTCTGCAGGAGAGCATCGGCTGGATGTCGTTTGCCCTGCCGATGCAGTACTACCTGGTGACCTATGCTGCGCTGATTCTGGTCGGCGTGATTATCGGCCTCTTTGGTTCTGCCATCGCCATGCGTCGCTACCTGCGCGTGTAGGCATGCCTGGAATTCATCCCTTCCAACGGGTCGTCTCTTATGGGGCGGCCCGTTTTTTGATCCCTAGGGGACGGCAGGAAAGCGAATCATTTGGGTAGACTCTTTGGAGTTCGCAATCGATAGTTAGGAGGCGCCATGGGGCGCAATAACAAGCATAAGCGTGGAGCTCGCAATAAGCGCGGGCCGGTGCGCAGCGAACGCCGTCCGAGCCTGACCGGGCGCGTGCAGCTCCATGAGCACAGTGCCTATGTCATAACCGAGAATGGCGACTACAAGGTCATGGGTCGCGGCAAGCGTGAGATCATGGACGGCGATACCGTTGCCGCGAGCATTAAGAACAGCCCGCATGGCGAGCGTCGCGCCGTGATCGAGGGCGTGGTTGAGCGCGCAGCTATAAGCGTGGTGGGCACGTACCAGACCGCCGGTCCGCTCGGTGTGATTGAGCCGCTCGATTCGCGCCTGAAGGCCGACTTCTTCATTCTGCCCGAGGATACCTCGGCGGATCGTCTGGGCGTCCACCCGGGTGATGCTGTTGTCGCGCGCATTTTGACCTACCCGACGCGCCTGGAATCGGGCACTGTGACGATCGAACGCCGCATTGGCGGAGATGACGCGCCCGATTTGGGCGTTCAATATGTGATGGCGCGTTACGGCTATACCGATAGCTATCCCGAGGCCGCGCTAGACGAGGCCGAGGGGCTTTCGCTCGATGTGTCCGCGGCGCTTAAGGACCCGCTCCGCCGCGATCTGCGCGACCGCTTTGTCATCACGATCGACCCGGTCGACGCGCGCGACTTTGACGATGCCATTTCGTTGGAGCGCACGCCCGAGGGTGGCTACAAGCTGGGTGTGCATATCGCCGACGTCTCGCACTATGTGGCTTGGGACGGGCATATCGATCTTGAGGCTCGCCATCGTACGACATCGGTGTATCTGGCCGATCGCGTGCTTCCCATGCTGCCCGAACGCCTGTCCAATGACCTGTGCTCGCTTCGCCCTGATGAGGACCGTCTTGCGTTTACTGTCGATATCGAGCTCGATGCGCAGGGTCGCGTGCGGCATTACGATCCGTACCCCAGCGTGATTCGCTCGCGTGTGCGTATGGACTATGACGGCGCCGAGGCGCTGCTGGTGCGTGCCGGCGCGGTTGAGTATTCGGTGCTGGAGGGTGCGGCCGAGGATGTTGCGGCTGCCGAGACCTCGCGCGAGGAAGCGCTTGAGCGCGGTCTTGCGTGCGAGGAGGCCGCCCGCGGCTACAACGTCGACCTCGGCGATTTCCTTGTCGCCGCCAACGAACTCGCCGAACTCCGCCGTCGTATCCGTCGCGCCCGCGGCTCAGTCGATTTTGACACGGCCGAGATTCGTGCTCTGTTGGATGAGGACGGAGTACCCGTGCAGATTGTGGCGCGTGAGCGTTCGTGCGCCACGTCGCTTATCGAGGAAGCCATGCTGCTCGCCAACGAGTGCGTTGCAGAGTGGCTGGCAGACCGTGATATCGAGGCCTGCTATCGCGTGCATGAGGATCCGAGCCCCGATAGCCTGCACGGTGCCGCCGTTGCGCTGGCGCAGCTAGGCATCATCGACGATCGCCGTGCTGCCGGTATTGCCCTAGGGAGCCCCGATGAGCTGCAGGCTGCAGTCGATGCTGCCGCCGGTACGGCCAACGCACCGCTCGTTAACACGCTGCTTCTGCGCAGCATGCAGCGCGCGCTGTACAAGCCGCGCAACGAGGGCCACTTTGCGCTCGCCGCGCCGTGCTACTGTCACTTTACGAGCCCCATCCGTCGCTACCCCGATCTGGTGGTGCACCGCGTGCTCAAGCTGCAGCTGGCATACGAGCGGCTGGGCGGCAAGGACGCCCTGGTCCGCACGCCGCGCCTGATCGGTAAGGGGCGCGAGTCGCTGCCGCGCATTCTGCCCCAGATTTGTCGTGCCTGCAGCGATGCCGAGCGCGCGGCCGACGCTGCCAGCCATGCGACGCAAAAGATCAAGATCGCTCAGTACTATGAGGATCGTCTGGGCGAGCGCTATGCCGGAACCATCTCTTGGGTTAGCAGCATGGGCCTCTTTGTGCGCTTGGACCTAACACAGGTCGAGGGCCTGGTTTCAATTAAGAGCCTGGGCAACGAGTGGCTCGAGTTCGACGAGGACGCGCTTACGCTGACGGGTGCCGACACGGGCACCCGTTACGAGCTGGGGCAGCGCGTGATCATCGAGGTCTCGCGCGTCAATACCACGCGTGGGCACTTGGACTTTAAGCTTATCCATTAGCTAAATCCCGACTCGTGGCGAGAGAGCGGAGGGCGGTCTTTCGGGACCGCCCTTCGCATTTGAATCGTGACTACCTTGTCGTCTGCTCGGCCGCCCGCTTACCTGCTATTTGAGAGGTAAAACCTACCAAAATAAACCTGTCCCTTTTGGCAGGTTTACAAGAAAGCGGGGATGAGATGGCGACGGTGTACGGGTATGCGCGGGTGAGTTCGCGCGATCAGAATCTGAATCGGCAGCTGGATGCGCTGGGCGCCTATGGCGTGGGCTCAGCGAATATTTATGCCGACCATGCGAGCGGCAAGGACTTCGATCGACCGCATTATCGCGAGCTGTTGCACGTCCTGGGAGACGGGGACGTGCTGGTGGTGCTTTCTATCGACCGACTTGGTCGTAATTACTCCGAGATTCTTGAGGAATGGCGACGCATTACCAAGGAGCTCGGGGTTGCCATTGTGGTGTTGGACATGCCATTGCTTGACACGCGCGCTAGGGCCAGCGGCGCGCCGGATGTGACCAACACCCTGATTGCCGATATTGTGCTGCAACTGCTGAGCTACGTGGCGCAGGTGGAGCGCGAGAATATCCATCGGCGCCAGGCGGAGGGAATTGCAGCGGCGCGGGCGCGAGGGGTTCGTTTCGGTCGACCTCGCAAGCCGTGCCCTCCTCAGTTTGAGCTGGTGCGCGATAGCTATGAGGCAGGCGATATTACCCGCAGCCAGGCAGCAAAGTGCCTGGGCGTGTGCGTGGGGACGTTCGATCGCTGGATGCGCGAGGCGGGGTAGGGGTTTGCGTCGCTTTGTCGCTTCCTGTTGCGATTCAAATTTTGATACGGTGACGATGCCATTTGGGGCTACACTCGCTGATATTCAAAAAAGGAGGTTGGCCCTTGGCGCGCGTAAAACAAATAATCGGATGGACCGCAATTGTTCTGTTCGTTGCAACGCTGGCGGGCATCTGGGTGCTGACGGAGCAAAATGCGGTGGAGACGTCGTTGCTGAGCGAGTCTACCGCGCGTGTGGTGGAGGGCCAGGCTACGGGCGTTCAGGCTGTCGATGCCACGGGTGAAGCTCAGGCGGAGAACGGAATGACCGGGGGCACCGATTCGGCTGCCTCGAATGTCCGGTCTGGCCGACTTGCTTCCATTCGCATGTGGGTGGGCACGAACGTCCGTCGCGTTGCCCATACCGTAGAGTTTTTCTTCGTCGGATTATTCGCCTCCGTGGTCGTGGTTTGCTTTTCCAGGCGTCCGTGGAGCGTATGCTCCCGTTGCGTGCCCGTATTGCTCTTTTGCGCCGCCTGCTCCGTTGGCGATCAGGTACATAAGATCTTTGTTCCCGGCAGGCATTTCGACGTTATCGATTTAGGATTCGATGCTGCGGGCTATGTCACCGCCATGCTGTTGGTATTGCTGGCAGCGGCGTTGGTGCGCCATGTGACTCGGCCGATCGGCGCCCATGCGAGGCGCTAGCCTTAAGACGAGACATCGCGACTGCCTATGCTTCGACATTGACTACAATAACGGCTGCAATCGCGAGTGGTCGTCGATGTGCAGTTTTCCAGACACCTGTTTTCTCTAAGAAAGGAAATCCCATGGCGGTATTGTTTGTTGAATATCCCAAGTGCTCGACCTGTAAGAAGGCCAAGGCATGGCTGGACGAACATGGGGTAGAATATATCGATCGCGATATCGTTTTGGACAATCCCGCGGCTGATGAGCTTGCGACCTGGATTGCTCGTTCGGGGCTGCCGGTGCGGCGCTTCTTTAATTCGTCGGGCATGAAATATCGAGAGCTGGGCCTGAAGGCGCGGTTGGATGCGGGCATGACGAATCGGGAGTGCTACGAGCTGCTGGCGACCGACGGCATGCTGGTCAAGCGTCCGCTGCTGGTGGGCGACGACTTTGCGATTCCCGGCTTTAGGGAAGCGGCTTGGGCCGAGGCGTTGCTGTAGCGGCTGCGGAAAGTGCGACCCGGAATTCGCTTCCAGAATGGGATGCGCTTTCCCAAAGTGGCCGGTTGCGGAAAGCACGTCCCATTCTGAGCTTCGATTGTGGGACACGGTTTCCGGTTGAGGGCTCGACGGGAAAGTGGGGACCAGTTTGAGCTTGAAATCTGGGACGCACTTTCCGCCGGCGGGCCTGCCCCAGTCAGTCCGCCAGCTGTGCCCATTCGTGCGGATCGTAGACCTTTACGTGTTTGTTGGGCTTGCCGCTCCAGTACTCCTCGTCCATAAAGGGCAGATATGCCTGAACGCCGGGGCAGATAAAGGGAATCCGCTGCTGTTGCAGTCGCTCGCGCTGGCGCTGCTCCAGGTGCGCCTCGGATATGACGGTTGGCATGCCGGACAACTCGACGAGGCTTGCCTGGATTCGCTTAAGGTCGGGGAGTCCCGCGTGCCATGACATCCGCATGATCAAAAAGGATGCACGGCGGTATTTTGCCTGCACCACAGTAATGGCGGGGCGCAGTGTGGGATGGATTTTGTCCCGTTCGGGCCAAAGGTCGGCAGTGATCTCAAGGCCCAGGGTCTCCCATAGGTAATCAAGCTCTTCGTCCATGGCGCCTCGATATCTACGTGATCATTGATACTTCGATTGTGTTGCCTGGTGCTATCGTTTTCGCGGTAGAATCTGCCAACGGTTGACGGCTACCGCTCGCGGCGTTTTGCCCTTCGTGTACAGCGGTCGGCTTCACAGGTCCTTCACGGGTTGGACTTAATTAGGCCAATTTGACTGAATTTCAAAAAAGTCAAAATTGGGGCTTGCGTCACGGCGAGACTTCCCGTATATTTCTTTCTTGCGCAAAGGCACAGCCGAGCGCAGCGATGCAGTCATTGGGATGTCGTCTAATGGCAGGACAGCGGATTCTGGTTCCGTCAATGGGGGTTCGACTCCCTCCATCCCAGCCATTGCATTTGCTACATATGGCCCGTTCGTCTAGCGGTTTAGGACGCCGCCCTCTCAAGGCGGAGATCACCAGTTCGAATCTGGTACGGGCTACCAAAATTGAACGCCCGGGCCTCGTAAGAGACCCGGGTTTTGTGTATTGACCGTATATACGGCGCCTGCCGTGTTTCGCTCAGATCGAGGAGTAGCCATGGATCTGCCCATCAGCTTGCAAGACATCACGTATGCCGAGAACTATCTGGCGCAGGGCGACCTGGCTACGGCGACGCCGCTGCTGGAGCGTCTGGTGGAGCTCGCCGAGGAGTATATTGATGCTGAGTGCAAGACGGAGGAGAAGCGTCAATACTTTAGCTTCGATAGCAAGTTTGAGCGCTTGGCCTATCGCCGCGTGGAGAAGGATCCGCGCGAGCTCGTGCAGGTCGAGGTGCCGTTTGACCGCCTGTACTCTGATATGGCGTTTGCCTACATTCGCCAGCAGGATTATGTGAGCGCTCGTAATGCCCTGATGCAGGCTGTGCGTTGGGACCCCATGAACTGCAACTATCGCTTGGATTTGGCCGAGCTGTTCCGCGCACTCGAGGACAAGCAGGAATGGGCATCGCTCTCGTTCTCGGTGCTGGAGCGTGCAAGCGATGGCAAGTGCGCCGCCCGCGCTTACGCCAATCTAGGCCAGTACTTCTTGGAGCCCGAGACCGAGAACGTTTCGGCTGCCGTGGGCTGCGCGCGTCTGGCGCTGCGCCTGGCGCCCAACGATGCGCATACGACGCGCCTGCTCAACAAGATCCATACCACCTATCCGGATGCCGCCGATGAGAGCGACGACCACGTGATGGGTGAACTGGCCCTGCAAGGCGTGCCGACCTCGCCTTCGGCCGAGATTGCCATCTGCCTGATTATGTGCGCGACCGATGCTGCAAGCGACGGCGACAAGCAGGAGGCGACGCGCCTGACGGTACGTGCTCGCGACTTGGTGGGCGAGGAGGCCTGCGCGGCGATTATCAAACTGGTGCGCGAGAGCGATGCCGAGCTCAATGCCGAGCGCAAGGCAAAGCGCGAGACTGCGGGCTCAAACGCCGATGGAGCCAAGGAGGCCGGCGATGCCCAGTAAGCGCGAGCGCAAACTCATTTCCAAGAATCGCTCGGCACATCACGAGTACTTTATCGATGAGACGTTTGAGTGCGGTATTGAGCTGAGCGGCACCGAGGTCAAGTCGATTCGCGAGCGCGCCTGTCAGATCACTGACACTTTTGCGCTGATTCGTGGCGGCGAGTGCTGGCTCGTCGGACTGCATATCCACCCTTATAGCCATGGTGGCGTGTGGAATCGCGATCCCGACCGTCGGCGTCGTCTGCTGCTGCACCGCAAGGAGATCGACTTTCTTGACGGCAAACTTCGCAACCGTGGTTATGCGCTGGTTCCGTTGGAGCTCTACTTTAATATCGACGGCCGCGTAAAACTGCTGCTGGGTCTGGGTCGCGGCAAGAAGCTCTACGACAAGCGTGAGGACATGGCCAAGCGTGATGTCCAACGCGAGATCGACCGCGCCCTTAAGGAACGCAACCGTTAGGCACTCTGCATAAGTTGCGGTGGAATACGGACTGTTTTGCCTGTTTGAGGGGCTATTCAGTCCCTATTTCACCGCAACTGCGGGCGTCTCATCTTTCTTACTGTTCTGACACATATGTCTCAAAGGCGGCGTCCGTTATGGGTGCCGCCTTTTTTGTGGGTACATACATTCATGAGGTTCCAACCCGAGCTAGGGGAGTGATCGTTATGGACAAAACTGCGTTCTTTACCATGCCGAGCGGTCTGTACGTGGTGAGCGCTGCGGCAGACGGGCTGCGCGCCGGCTGCGTCATCAACACTGCGGTGCAGGTGACGTCCATGCCGCCGCGTATTTCGGTTGCCGTGAACAAGGACAATGTCACCTCGGGCGTCATCGCATCGGCCAAAGCGTTCGCGCTGACCGTGATCGATCAGACGGCCGACATGCTCTACATCGGTAACTTTGGGTTCCGCACCAGCAGCGATTATGACAAGTTTGCCAAATACGAGACCCGCGAGACGGCTCTGGGCATGCCCTATGTGCCCGAGCACGCGGCGGCCCTGTTTAGCTGCCGTTTGATCGACACTGTGGATGTGGGCACGCATCTGCTGTTTATTGGCGAGGTCGAGGATGCCGAGCGCCTGAGCGACGAGACGCCGCTGACGTACGACTACTATCACAAGGTGCTAAAGGGCAAGACGCCGCCCAAAGCCTCGTCGTATCAAGGCTAGAAATGTTCTAAAAATACTTGCATTATACTATTGAGAATATATACTAATAAGTAAGTACACCAGCAGTCACGTTCGAGAGGAGAACATCATGGCTGAGGAAAAGAAGACGTATAAGTTTGTGTGCACCGTTTGCGGTTACGAGGTTGAGGTCGACACGCCCGAGCTGCCCGAGGACTACGTGTGCCCGGTCTGCGGCGTCGGCCCCGATGAGTTTGAGCTTGTCGAGGAGTAGCTCGTAGACACACGACTTGCAACAACATATAGCTCTGTCCAAGGGCCCCGGTCGAATTCTCGGCCGGGACCCTTTTGATTTATCTGACGGTTTAAAACGGTCTCACGTGTTACAGATTGAGACGTTATATCTGGACAGTTACGCCATCCCAATTACATCCCCGCTAGCAGCACGATGTCGAGAATCGTCACGATGACGCCGATTCCTACGAGCAGCGCGTTGAGCGGGCGCGAGTTGGTGTATTTGCCCATGACGCGGGGCGAACTGGTGAGTCGTATGAGCACAAAGACCGTAATTGGCAGCTGAAGCGACAGCAGCGCCTGACTCCAAATGAGACCCTCAAAAGGATTCGGGACGACCAAGCACGCCGCCACTGCGCCGACGAAGCAGGCCGCCACCCCGATCGAGGAATGTCGGTCGTGGATGTCGTATTCCTCGTCGAACATGCCCGCGGTGATGGTGCCCGCCGCCATGCCCGCCGTCACACTACTCGATAGTCCCGCAAACAGCAGTGCCACCGCAAAGATGGTCGAGCTTGCCGGGCCCAGAATGGGGGAGAGCGTGGCCGCTGCGACGGCGAGGTCGTCTACGACCATGCCGTGCGCAAAGAAGGTCGTTGCGGCCAGGATGACCATGGCCGAGTTGATTGCCCAGCCCACGCCCATCGAAAAGAGCGTGTCGAAGAGCTCGTAGCGCAGACGTTCTTCGATAACCTGCTCGCCTTGGCCTTCAAAGTGCATGGATTGGATGACCTCGGAGTGCAGGAAGAGGTTGTGGGGCATAACGACCGCGCCTAGGACACTTACGATAATCGCGGCCGAGCCGGTGGGCATACAGGGTGTGATCCAGCTTGCGGCGGCTTGCGGCCAGTCGACCTTGACTAGTGCAAGCTCGGCTAAAAACGAAAGTCCTACCACGCCTACGAAGGCGATGATCCATCGCTCGGCGCGTTTGTAGGAGCTTGTCATGAGCATGGCAATCGATGCCGCCGCCACGATGATGCAGCCGGCGCGTACGGGCAGGCCAAAGAGCATTTGAAGCGCGATCGCACCGCCCAGGACTTCGGCCATGGCGGTGGCGACCGTGGCTAGATACGCGCTGCCGAGTATCGCACGCCCGACGAGGCGGGGTAGGTGGCGCGTCGTGGCCTCGGCAAGACACATGCCCGTGGCGATGCCCAGGTGCGCCGCGTTGTGCTGCAGCACGATGAGCATGATCGTGGACAGCGTGACGATCCACAGCAGCGCGTAGCCAAACTGCGAGCCCGCGGCCATATTGGAGGCCCAGTTGCCCGGGTCGATAAAGCCGACGGTGACGAGCAACCCGGGGCCGATATGCCGCGCAATGTCTAGGCCTCCGTGACCACCGGTGCGCCGGGAACCAAAGTGTTGTTTGAGATGGTTGAGCATGGTGCACTCCTGCGTGCCGTTTGTTTGACGCCGTAAAGGGTACCCGTTTTAGGCTTAAAGGTTAACCGAGACTAACAAAATTGTTGTATTTGAATAGGATGGGGAAAGGAGTTGCCGAAATGTCTTGATCTGTAACAACTAGGGATGGAAATTGGACCTAGGTGTCACAGATCGAGACAGGAAGAAATGGTCCTATGGAAAATCTCGATCTGTAACAGTTAGCTGCAAAAACCGGCCCTTCGTGTTACAGATCGAGACATTCGGAACTGTCTCTCGAAAACATCTCAATCTGTAACATCTAGGCGCCAAAATTGGGTCTTCCTGTTACAGATTGAGATGTTTGAAGCGGTGAGCTTACAGGCCGAACTTGGGGCCCTTGTTGTCGTCCTTGAGGTCGGCGGTGTCCACTCGTAGGGCGTGCGTTACGCGATTGTTTCGAAACGGGCGGGAAACACAACGGGCCGGTGATGCTCCTAGTATGCCTATTCAACTGATTGTCTAATATTTAGGGGAGGATCGCGATGCAGGCAGATTCCGCTCAGCAGCAGGGCCTTTATCGCCCCGAATTCGATCACGATGCGTGTGGCATCGGCGCGCTTGCCGATATCAACGGCGAGCGCCATCACCAGATTCTGGACGACGCACTGTCCATTCTGGTCAACTTGGAGCACCGCGGCGGTACGGGACTCGAGAAGAACACCGGCGACGGCGCCGGCATCCTGTTCCAGGTTCCGCATCACTTTTTCCGCAAAGAGGCTCAAAAGTGCGGCCAGATTCTGCCGGCAGAGGGCGACTATGGCGTGGCCATGCTGTTCTTCCCGCAGGACGACAAGGGCGTAGAGGATGCCCGCCGCGTGTTTGAGGAGGGCTGCGCCGAGGCCGGCGTGCCGCTGCTCTTTTGGCGCGAGGTGCCGGTCGACCCGCACGACCTGGGCGAGACGGCCCGCGCCTGCATGCCCACTATCCTGCAGGCCTTCCTGGGCCGTCCGGACGACACGCCGGCGGGCGACGCCTTCGAGCGCCGTCTGTATGTGTGCCGCCGCACCATCGAGAAGAAGGCCGACGCTGAGTTTGCCCTGCGCGACAAGATCTTCTACGTGTGCTCCATGAGCTCGCGCACCATCGTGTACAAGGGTATGCTGGTCGCCACGCAGATGCGCCGCTTCTTCATCGATCTCAACGACGCCGCCGTCAAGACGGCCGTGGCGCTCGTCCACTCGCGCTACTCCACCAACACCACGCCCAGCTGGGAGCGCGCGCACCCCAACCGCTTTATCATCCACAACGGCGAGATCAACACCCTCAAGGGCAATGTCAACTGGATTCGCGCCCGCGAGCCCAACCTGTACAGCCCCGTGCTGCAGCACGATCTTGAGCGCGTGATGCCCATCATCAACCGTGAGGGTTCCGACTCCGCGATTCTAGACAACGTGCTTGAGTTCCTGGTCATGAACGGTCGTCCGCTCACGCGTGCCGCGTCCATGCTGCTGCCCGAGCCGTGGGACCACAACGACAGCCTGAGCGAGGAGCGCCGCGCCTACGACGCCTACCAGTCCATGCTCATGGAGCCGTGGGATGGCCCGGCCGCCATCGCCTTTACCGACGGCCGCACCCTGGGCGCCGCCCTCGACCGCAACGGCCTGCGCCCGGCCCGCTACTACGTGACGCGCGACGGCCGCTTTATGCTGGCGAGCGAGGTGGGCACCATTGAGGTGCGCCCCGAGAACATCCTGACGAGCGGCTGCCTGGGACCGGGCCAGATGCTCGAGGTCGACTTTGCCCGCGGCCGCGTGATCTACAACGACGAGCTGCGCGCCCGCTACGCCAAGGAAAAGCCCTACCGCGACTGGATCGCCGAGGAGACGTTGACCGTCGACGCGCTCGATAAGCCCGCCGCGGCGACGCCGGCTGAGGACGCCGAGGTGCCCGCTGCCGTGCGCATGGCCAAGCTCGGCTATCACTGGGACGATGTCGACGAGGTCGTGCGCCCCATGGCCCAGCAGGGCAAGGCGCCGCTCGCCTCGATGGGCATCGATGCGCCGCTGGCCTGCCTGTCCAAGAAGACACGCTCGTTCTACGACTATTTCTATCAGCTGTTCGCCCAGGTCACGAACCCGCCGATTGACGCCCTGCGCGAGCATATGGTCACCTCGACCACGCTCTACCTGGGCAATCACGGCAACTTGCTCGAGGACTCCCGCACGGCTTGCCAGCTGGTGCGCCTAGAGCGCCCGTTGCTCAACGAGGAAGAGTTCGACCGCATCTGCGCCATCGACCGCGTGGGCTTTAAGACCCGCCGTTTCCGTGCCGTGTACCGCCGCGACGCTGGCGAAGGCGCGCTGCAGGCTGCACTCAAACAGCTTGCCGAGGACGTCGAGGCCGCGGTCCGCGACGGCGTGAACATCGTGGTGCTGAGCGACCGCGCTGCCGCGGGCGAGGTGCCCGTGCCGTCGCTGCTCGCCGTGGGCTGCGTTCACAATCACCTGATTCGTGCCGGCGTGCGCACCTTTGCCGACATCGTGGTGGAGTGCGGCGACGCCGTGTCCCCGCACGACTTCGCGGCGCTGGTGGGTTACTCCGCGAGTGGCATCTATCCGTACAACGCGCATGCGTGCATCCGCGATCTGGCGGCACGTGGCGACCTGGACGTGACGGCCGAGCAAGGCATCGACAACTACAACAAGGCTGCGACGGCAGGTATCGTCTCCATCATGTCCAAGATGGGCATCTCCACGGTGCAGAGCTACCACTCCGCGCAGATCTTCGAGGCCGTGGGCTTTACCACCAAGTTCATCGATGCGTACTTTGCCGGCACGGTGAGCCGTGTGGGCGGCATGGGTGTCGAGGACGTCGAGCGCGAGCAGAACGAGCGCTACGACGCCGCGCTCGCCATCCTTAAGAGCCCCGCGCCTGAGCAGCTGCCCACGCTGGGCCTGACCAAGTGGCGCCCGCTCGGCGGCGAGGATCACCTTATCGACCCGCAGACCGTCTACCTGCTGCAGACCGCCTGCCGCGAGGACAGCTACGACACCTTTAAGGAGTACAGCGCCCGCCTGCACCGCACCGGCCGCGCCGTGCGCCTGCGCGACCTGCTGGACTTTAATGCCAACGGTCGCACGCCGGTTTCGCTCGACGAGGTGGAGCCCGCGCTCAACATCGTCCGCCGCTTTAACACCGGCGCCATGTCGTACGGCTCCATCAGCAAGGAAGCACACGAGTGCATGGCCATCGCCATGAACCGCCTGCACGGCCGTTCCAACTCGGGCGAGGGCGGCGAGGACCCGCGTCGCGAGACCCCGCTGGCTAACGGTGACTCCAAGAATTCCGCCATCAAGCAGGTGGCAAGCGCGCGCTTTGGCGTGACGAGCCGCTACCTGTGCAGCGCCTTCGAGATTCAGATCAAGATGGCCCAGGGCGCCAAGCCCGGCGAGGGCGGCCACCTGCCCGGCAAGAAGGTCTACCCCTGGATCGCCGAGGTCCGTCAGTCCACGCCCGGCATCGGCCTGATCTCGCCTCCGCCGCACCATGATATTTACTCCATCGAGGACCTGGCGGAGCTTATCTTCGATCTTAAGAACGCCAACCCCGGCGCACGCGTGTCGGTCAAGTTGGTCAGCGAGGCCGGCGTCGGCACCATCGCCACCGGTGTGGCCAAGGGTGCCGCCGACAAGATCTTGATCAGCGGCCACAACGGCGGCTCCGGTGCTGCGGCGCGCGATTCGATCTGGCACGCCGGTCTGCCGCTGGAGCTTGGCCTTGCCGAGGCCCAGCAGACGCTGCTGCAAAACGGCCTGCGCTCACGCGTGGTGCTCGAGGCCGATGGCAAGCTCATGGACGGCACCGATGTTGCCGTCGCCTGCCTGCTGGGTGCCGAGGAGTTTGGCTTTGCGACCATGCCGCTCATCTCCATGGGCTGCCTCATGCAGCGCGACTGTCAGCAGGACACCTGCCCGGCCGGCATCGCCACGCAGAACTGCCGCCTGCGTCGCGGCTTCCGCGGCAAGCCCGAGCACGTCGAGCACTTTATGCTCTTTGTGGCCGAGCAGCTGCGCGAGGTCATGGCGAGCCTGAGCTTCCGCACCGTCGACGAGATGGTCGGCCATCCCGAGTGCCTGCGCCAGATCGAGGTCCCGGGCAACCGCAAGGCCAACCTGCTCGATCTGTCGCCCGTGCTGGCAAGCGTGACCTGTGAGTTTGGTGCCCACATCCCGGGCGCCGACGGCCGTCACTTCCTGCCCCAGATGGCTGCGGACAGCGAGCTCGACAAGACGCTCGACTCCACGCTGTTTGTGCCCTATACGGCCGATGCCCGTGCGCACCTGCGCCCGATTCGCTTCCGCGCCGATATCGCCAACGTCAACCGCTGCGTGGGCACCATCCTGGGCAACGCGGTGACCAAGGCGCATCCCGAGGGCCTGCCCGCCGGTTCCATCACCATCGATTGCGATGGCTCGGCCGGTCAGAGCTTTGGCGCGTTCCTGCCGCGCGGTGTGACGCTCAACGTGTGCGGCGACGCCAACGACTACTTTGGCAAGGGCCTTTCGGGCGGCGAGGTCTCCGTGCGCCCCAACCCGCGTGCGACCTACAAGTTCGACGAGAACATCATCGTGGGCAACGTGGCGTTCTTTGGCGCCACGAGCGGCCGTGGCTTCATTAACGGCCTGGCCGGCCAGCGCTTTGGCGTTCGCAACTCCGGCGCCACCGTGGTGGTCGAGGGCTGCGGCAACCATGGCTGCGAGTACATGACGGGCGGCCTGGCGCTCATTTTGGGCGAGGTCGGGCAGAACTTCGCCGCCGGCATGACGGGCGGCGTGGCTTACGTCTTTGACCAGTACGGCACCCTCGATGCCCGTGTGAACCACGAGAGCGTTGAGCTCAAGGCCCCGACGGCCGGTGAGCTGGCACAGATTCGCGAGCTCATCCAGGAGCACGTGGACGCGACGCAGAGCCCGCGCGGCATTAAGCTGCTCTACAGCTTTGAGACGATGAGCAAGCACTTTGTGAAGGTCATTCCGACCGAGTACGAGCGCGTGCTGGCGATTGTCGCCGCCGCCGAGGCCGTCGGCAAGACGCATGCGCAGGCCGAGGAGCTGGCGTTTGACATTGTGACCGGTCGCGCCGACGCCGCTGATGTCGCTCGCTTTGATGTGGCGGGTGGTGTCGCTGGCGCTGTGCCCGCCGCCGCCAGCTCTGTTGCTTCGACCAAGAAGGAGGCGTAAGTGCCATGGGTAAGCCCGGTGCTTTTCTTGATATCGATCGCGTGACCCACGAGCTGCGCCCCGTGGAGGAGCGCAGCCGCGATTTCGATCCGCTGTACGTGGAGCTCGACGACGATGCGCGCCGTGCCCAGGCGAGCCGCTGCATGATGTGCGGTGTGGCGTTTTGCCAAATGGGCGCGAGCTTTGGCAAGGCGCGTCCGAGTGGCTGCCCACTGCACAATCTGATTCCCGAGTGGAACGAGCTAGTGTATCGCGGCCGCTGGGACGAGGCTGCCGAGCGTCTGTCACTCACCTCGCCTATGCCCGAGTTTACGAGCCGTGTGTGCCCGGCGCTGTGCGAGGCCGCGTGCAACCTGGGCTCGGTCGACGGTCAGCCCACGACGATTCACGACAACGAGCGCGCGATCAGCGACCATGAGTGGGCAAATGGCGGTCCGCGCCGCTTTGAGCCGGCGGGGGAGGGCGCACCCACGGTTGCCGTGGTGGGCTCCGGTCCTGCTGGTCTGGTGGCAGCATGGGAGCTTGCACGTCGCGGTGCCTGTGTGACGGTATTTGAGCGTGATGACCGCCCGGGCGGCCTGCTCATGTACGGCATTCCCAACATGAAGCTCGAGAAGTCCGTGGTCGAGCGTCGCGTGGCACTTATGCGCGAGCTGGGTATCGTCTTTGAGCTGGGCGCTGACGTTACGAACCCTGCGGTGGCGGCCAAGCTCAATGGCTTTGACGCCGTCGTGGTGGCTGCCGGTGCTCGCGCCCCGCGTGGACTGGCTGCTGAGAATATTGACGCACCCGGCGTGGTGTATGCCGTGGACTACCTGACGGCCTCGACCGTCTCGATACTCGATGGCGGCGAGCCTGTCGTCGATGCATGCGGCCTGGACGTCGTGGTCATTGGCGGCGGCGATACCGGTAACGACTGCGTGGGCACCGCGGTACGTCAGGGTGCGCGCAGCGTGCGCCAGTTTGAGTTCTTGCCGGCGGCGCCTGATGCGCGCGCGGCGAGCAACCCCTGGCCGCAGTGGCCCAACGTGAAGAAGACCGATTACGGCCAGCAGGAGGTCATCGCTGCCATGGGCGGCGAGATGCGCGCTTGGGGCGTGGATACGCTCGAGGTGCTGCTGGATAAGAAGGGCGCTGCCGCGGGCCTGCGCGTGGTCGATCTGGACTGGTCGGCGGGAAAGCCCGAGCGCATCGCGGGCTCCGAGCACGAGGTGCCGACGCAGCTGGTGCTCATCGCCTGCGGCTTCACGGGCCCGGAGCACAGTGTGTTCGACGCCGTTGGCGTGCCCGTTGCCACCGCTGGTCGTCCGCTGCCTGTGATGGCCGCCGAGGGCTCGCATCTTGCGGCGCGTGGCGAGGGCGTCGCCGCGGATGCCGCGCCGGTGTATGTGGCCGGCGACGCCCGCAACGGCAGCTCGCTCGTAGTGAGCGCCATGGCCGACGCCCTGGCCTGCGCTGCCGAAGTCGCCGAGGCGCTGGAGCTGTAAGGCGGCTGTCCACAGCTGAATCGTCAAGGGCTGTCCCCAACGGCCGGCCCAAAAGGAACGTCCCCAAGTGCCGGCATGCTGGGGACGTTCCTTTTGGGTCGGCATTCGGGGACACTTCTTGCGGGTTTGCGACCGATTTGTTCGTTTGTCGACGCGCGAGTGTCCATTCGGCGTCTTTTTGAGCTGTGGTCACCTGTTGTTTCTGTGGTGGCTGTGGGCATATGGCTCAAAAGGGCGGGTTGGCCGTCTATGTTTACCTGCGGTTTTATTGCGGTGCGCATTTTCGGTCAAGCATCCCGTCAAGTGTTTGGTCAGCAGTTGGTTTGCAGCCGGAGGCCTATTTTGTCCGTGCTGACAGTGGCTGCCCACCCTCCTCGTAAGCTCAAATTGAGGTTCATCAGTTTGAGGAGGATGCCGTGACTGACCACGTTTTAGACCGAGCGCATCTGGCCGAAGCCGTTGGCAACGATATTGCCGACATGGCCCATTTTTGGATGCTGCGGAAGTTTCAGTTTTTGGAGCCGGCGCGCGAGCAGTTCGAGATCATTGTCGACCCGTGGCTCGGCTATTGCACCGAGCCTTCCCAAAACGAAATCATGGCCTACAACATGGCATTTACCGATTGGCTGCTCTTCGAGCGCCCCTATCGCCATGGCAAGACGCTGCTCGAGCTGTATGTTGATGAGCCGCCGGCATCGCTTTCGCCTGCCTCGCTCAAGCGGCTCGAGCAGGTATGCGACACGCAGTATTTCTCGCGCTTTGGCATTTTGGACAAGGATCCTGCGACTGGTATGGTCGCGCTGAAGGACACACGCACCGACCGTCGCTTTGACGTCTACGATCCGCATATCGTGCAAAAGGAGCATTGGAGCGACGGAGCGATTGCGGTGCGCCTCGCCTGCGTCGACGATGTCTGGCTGACGGCGGGACAACTCTATCTGTATGACATCGCACGCCTGAGTGACACGGCGGTCGATGGGCCTGGTGCGGTGCATCCGGAGGACCTGCAGGATGGCTTTGACACCTCGTGCATCAGTTTCTTCTTGCGTCTGGTCCGCGACATCATGGGCGCCCAGGGGCGGTACGTAAAGTCGCTCAACATCTACGAGCAGGAGTGGGAGTAAGGGATGTGACTGGCGTCGCCCTGCTGCCCTGACTTTGTCTCAATCTGTAACGTTTGGCGGCTGTTTGGGCCCGTAACTGTTACAGATTGAGACGGAAGGTTGGCGGCTGCCGAAAGATCTTGTTCTGTAACAACTAGAGGCTCAAAGACTGTCTTCCTGTTACAGATCAAGACATTTGTCAGCGGAGGCAACGGTGACGATGGTCCATTTGTCTGACGTGGTGGTGATGAAAGTGTCTAATACCGTTCTCAAACACAAACATGCGACTCGCAACACGTTGGCGCGGAACAGGATGCTCGCGCGGCTCACGGAGGCGACCGAGCAAGGTACGCTGCTCGCAACGCATGACAATACCGAGCTCATGTGGTTGCGACGCCATGTTGGAACCGACGATATTGCGGAGCCCGAGCCGTACCTGTTCTGTTTTCAGCATGATTGGGATGCATTGACGCTGACGGAGCGAGCACTGAGGACTATCAGAGGGCTTGCGGAATTTCATCCCGATTGGGCGTTTTGGGGATATGACGCCGCACTGATATGGGGTCTGGAGGTGCCGAATGATCTGCTCGGGCCGCGTTATCTTGTTAAGACAGGTTGCTCGGTGCCGCTGAGTGCAGGATGTCGGCTGTTGCGTCCGCAGGCGGCGGGTGCGCTTGAACAAGTCGACGGCGTGTGGGCGACGCCGTTTTGGCGCACGGTAGATGATTGCTTGCTGCGTGCGCCGTTCTCCTACGGGTTGGCGATTGCCGATTCTGCACTGCGGGCGAAAGGCGTATCGCGTGGGGATTTGTGCGAGCGCCTCCGCGTCGATTGTAAGGGCAGGCGAGGGTATCGCAGGGCACAGGTGATTGCGTCGTATGCGGACGGGCTGTCCGAAAACGGCGGCGAGTCTCGGTTCCGAGCGTTCTTTATTGCGTACGGCTTTCCGGTTCCGGAGCTGCAGGTGGAGTTTCGCGACCCGCTCGATCCGAGCCAGGTGTTTCGCGTCGACTATTTTTGGCGGCTCGAGAACGGGACGTGTGTCATCGGCGAGCTCGACGGAAAGGGGAAGTACACCTTGCAGAACGGCGAGGGTCGGGAGTCGGTCGACCCATTCGTGGCAGAACGTCAACGGGAGTCCCATCTGACAATGCTCGGGCATAAGGTGCTTCGGTTTACGTTTAACGAACTCAAAGACCCGGGGAAGCTGGTCGAGAAAATGAGGCTGGCGGGTATTCCGCGACGGGCTGATTTGGCTGAGGAATGGAGATGCCGGTGGTATGGGCGCTGAGAGGTTTTGTCTCAATCTGTAACGTTTAGAGGTTATTTGAGCTCGTAACTGTTACGGATCGAGACAAACCGGTGAAACGTCGACCGAATGTCTCGATCTGTAACATCAAGGGGCCCAATAACCCTGTACCTGTTACAGTTCGAGACATTCCCCTGATGTTGCTGGGATGGGGCTGCAACGTATTCCGTCCCCCACATCCCCTCTTCCCTCCGTTAACCGATATGTTTGACTTTAGTTCGCTGCATTAGGTGATAATGGACAAATGTTCAAGTTAATTGCGAGGGAGGAGCTCGATATGGCGTCTGCCGATCGTTCCACGTTGTTTATCAATGCGACCGTCCTGGATGGTTCGGAGCATATGGAGCCGCAACCCGATATGGCCGTGACTGTTGAGCGCGGTGTCATCACGTGGATGGGGCCGAGTGCTGTGGCGCAGGCACCTGCAGGTGCCGAGGTCATCGACCTGGCAGGTGCGTATCTCATGCCCGGTCTCATCAATATGCATGTGCATCTGTGCGGTTCGGGCAAGCCGGTTTCGGCGGGCGATGCGGGCGCGCTGATGAAGAAGCTCGATAATCCCGTGGGGCGCGCCATCGTGCGCCATATTCTTAAGGGCAGCGCCCAACAACAACTGGCAAGCGGCGTGACCACGGTGCGCGGCGCGGGCGACCCACTGTTTGCCGACATCGCCGTTCGTAATGCCATCGACGCCGGCAAGTATCAAGGTCCTCGCCTGGTGGCGCCGGGAACGGGCGTCACGGTGCCGGGCGGCCATGGTGCGGGCTTGTTCGCCCAGGTGGCAAACAGTCCCGCCGAGGCAGCCGAACAGGTGCGCGACCTGTATGCGCGCGGTGCCGACGTCATTAAGCTGTTCGTAACGGGCGGTGTGTTCGATGCGACCGAGGTGGGCGAGCCGGGCGTGCTGCGTATGCCGGTGGAGGTTGCCGCGGCGGCGTGCAAGGCGGCGCACGATATGGGCCTTCCGGTCATGGCCCATGTCGAGAGTACCGAGGGTGTGAAGGTTGCGCTTGAGGCCGGCGTTGACACGATTGAGCACGGCGCTCCGTTGACGTCCGAGATTCTGGAGCTGTGCCGTGGCACCGCGGGCACGCAGCTCGAGGGGCGTGCGCCCAGCGTTACCTGCACTATCAGCCCGGCGCTGCCGTTTGTATTGCTCGACCCGGAAAAGACCCATTCGACCGATACACAAAAGAAGAACGGCGACATCGTGTGCTCGGGCATCATCGAGAGCGCCCGTGCCGCACTGGAAGCTGGCGTTAAGGTGGGCCTTGGCACGGACTCGAGCTGCCCGTTCGTGACGCAGTACGACATGTGGCGTGAGGTGGCCTATTTTGCCAAGTACGTGGGTGTGAGTAACGCCTTCGCGCTGCATACGGCCACGCAGGTCAATGCCGAGCTGCTGGGGCTGGGCGGCGAGACCGGCACAATTGAGTGCGGCAAGGCTGCCGATATCTTGGTGACGCGCGAGAACCCGCTCGATGACCTGTGCGCTCTGCGTGAGCCGATGCACGTGATGTGTCGCGGCGATCTGGTGCGCAAGCTCAAGGTGAAGCGCATCCTCGAGGTGGACGCCGAGCTCGACGCGATTATGGCCATGCCTGCCGAGGCGTTGGCCGAGGAGCTTGCCCGCGATGGCGTGGCGTAAGCGCGCGATATGGTGATGCGACAAAGGGACAATCCTTTTGTCATAATCAGAAAAAGCCGAGGTCCCAGTGCGAGGCCTCGGCTTTTATTTGTCCCATGGTATGGCGGCTATGAGCGCGTCTCCATCTTGGCATGGCACTTGGGGCAGGTGACGCGGATCTTGCCTTTGCCCTTGGGAACGGAGAGCATCTGGCCGCAGTTGGGGCACTTAAGATAGGCCGTGGTCTTGCGGCCCTTCCACATCTTCTTGGCTGTGCGCTTGGCACGTTCAAAGTCTTCCTTGCTAGTACCGGCTGCGCGCGAGGCGTTGGCCGCTGCAGCTCCGCCGCCCAAACTAGCTACAAACTTGCCCAAGCCGGGTACGTTTGCAGTCGCGGCGACAAAGGCCTCGTTCTCCTTGTGACGTGCGTCGATATTTTTGGACAGGCCGCGCAGCACGCCAATCACGATTACGGCGATGGCAATCCAGCTGAGCCACTGGATGCGGGCTATCGATCCGATCATCGCGATGACGATGCCGGCAAAACCCATCACGATGGTGAGTTCATCGGCACCATTGCGACCCTTCATAAAGTCATTCATGCAAATTGCCTTTCGTTCGATATGCTGCACGCCTTTATACCCGATTTAGAGCAAGGGGGACAGGTTAATCTGCACCAATGTGGTGCAAACATACCTGTCCCCGGAATACCAAGACGGTGCAAACGTACCTGTCCCCAATGCCCCAATTACTTGGAGAGTTTGTCGACGACGCGTTCGATTTCGGCGAGTTTGGCGGCTTTGAGGTCTTCGTCGCCCGATTCGATTGCCGAAGTCACGCAGCCCTCGATATGCGCCTTGAGCACGTCGGCGTTAATGCGCGCGAGGAGCGCCTGTGTGGCCATGAGCTGTGTGGAGATATCGACGCAGTAGCGGTCCTCCTCGACCATCCGCAGGATGCCGTCGATCTGACCGCGTGCCGTCTTGAGCATGCGGGTCACCGATTTATGGTCTGCCATCATGGCGGGTCCTCGTTTCTGGTCGGGGGTACGTGCGGGTCGTTATGCGGCGGTCACCGAAAGGGCGTGGAACTTCTCGCCGGCGCCCTCGACGGCGGCAGCGAGCTGCTCAGCGGTCACGGTGTCGGCGCACTCCACCTGTACGGTCTGAGTCTCGTGATCGGCGTCGGCGTCGGTCACGCCGGCCACGTTGAGCAACGCCGTCTCGACGGTGGCGTCGCAGTGGCCGCACATAAGGCCGGAAGTCTTAATTGTGAAACGCATGGGTATTCCTCTCTGTTGTGTCGGCTTTCCCAGGCACCCGACCTTGACCTTCAAGCCGTCGCTCGCGTACCAAAGTACGCGTCGCTCCTCTTTCAGGTCAATCTCGGGCACCTGGAAAACCCGTTCTAAATGGACTTAATGGCGATCCTATTTTGCCGCTTTGGGCTTAAAGGATTTTAGGCGCAGAGCGTTGCTTACGACACATACGCTCGACAGGCTCATGGCCGCAGCGCCAAACATCGGCGAGAGCTGCCATCCGGTGAGCGGGAAGAACACGCCCGCCGCCAGCGGAATGCCGATGCCGTTGTAGAACAGCGCCCAGAACAGGTCCTGCTTGATGTTGCGGATCGTGGCGCGCGAAAGCTCGATGGCCCGCGCAACATCCATGAGGTCACTGCGCATGAGCACCACATCAGCCCCTTCTTTGGCGATGTCGGCGCCGGTGCCGACAGCAAGGCCCACGTCGGCGCGCGCCAGGGCGGGGGAGTCATTGATGCCGTCGCCCACCATGGCGACCTTGCTGCCCGCATCCTGCAGATTGCGCACGTGGCGCTCCTTGTCGGCGGGGAGGACGTCGGCGATGACCTGCTTGCTGTTCAGTCCCACGCGGCGGGCGATGGCCTCGGCCGTCACGCGGTTGTCGCCGGTGAGCATGCGCACGTCGACGCCAAGCGAGCGCAGTGCGGCGATGGCCCCGGCGCTCGTCTCCTTGACCTCGTCAGCCACGGCAATGGTGCCGGCAAGCTCGCCGTTCTTGGCAAAGAACAGCGGCGTCTTGCCCTCGGTGGCAAATTGCTCGGCAAGGTCCGTAGGCACGGCAGCGCCCAACTCGCCCATGAAGCGCACGTTGCCGGCCGCGATGATATTCTGCCCCTCGCGTGCCGTAACGCCACGACCGGGCACGGCGGCAAAGTCCTCGACCATGCGTGCGACGATTCCGCACGACTCGCACTCGGCCATAATCGCCTCGGCCAGCGGGTGCTCGCTCGAGCGCTCTAACGCGGCGGCCAACTTGAGCAGCGCCTTTTCACTCATGGCGGGCGAGCCGTCGGCGCGCGTGGCCACCACGATATCGGTCACGGCCGGCTTGCCGCGGGTGACGGTGCCGGTCTTATCGAGCACCACGGTGCCCACGTTGCGCAGATTCTCCAGCGCCTCGGCGCTCTTAAACAGAATGCCCATCTCGGCGCCCTTGCCGGTGCCCACCATGATGGCGACGGGCGTGGCCAGACCCAGTGCGCACGGACAGCTGATTACCAGCACGGCCACGGCGGAGGTGAGCGCCTCGTTCACGCTGCCGGTCAGCGCTATCCACACCACGAAGGTCACGGCCGAGATCATGAACACCACGGGCACGAACACACCGGCGACCTTGTCGGCCAGGCGGGCGATAGGCGCCTTGGTGGCATTGGCGTCCTCGACGAGCTGGATGATCTTGGCAAGCGACGTGTCGGCGCCCACGCGCGTGGCACGGAAGGTAAACGATCCGGTGCGGTTGACCGTGGCGGCGTTGACGGTGTCGCCGGCGGTCTTTTCCACGGGGATGGACTCGCCGGTGAGCGCGCTCTCGTCCACGGCCGAGCTGCCCTCGAGCACCACGCCATCGACAGGGATGGACTCTCCGGGGCGCACGCGCAGCACTTGGCCGGGTAGGATGCTGTCGACGTCGACGGTGGTCTCGGTGCCGTCATCGGCAACGACGGTCGCAGTCTTGGGCGCCAGATCGATGAGCGCCTCGATAGCGCCGCCGGTCTTGGACTTGCTGCGCGTCTCGAGGTATTTGCCCACGGTGACGAGCGACAGAATCGTGCCCGCGCTCTCAAAGTACAGGTTGTCCATGCTCGTCATCATGGCCTCGTGCACCTGACCTGCGGCCAGCTTGTCGGCCATGATGAACATAGCGTAGAGCGACCAGGCGATCGACGCGGTGGCGCCGACGGCGATGAGGGCGTCCATGGTGGGCGCGCCGTGCACGAGCGACTTGAAGCCGTTGATAAAGTATGCGTCGTTGACGTAGACGATGGGGATGAGCAAGACGAGCTCGGTGAGCGCCAACGTCATGCTGTGGGTGTGGTCGGTGAAGACGCTGGGCAGCGGCCAGCCGAGCATGTGTCCCATGCCTATGTAGAACAGCGGAATGAGAAAGATGATTGAGATGATGAGGCGGGTGCGCATGGCAGAGGCGGCGGCCTCCAGCTTTTTGGTTGGCGACTCCATATGGGCGGCGCCGGACCTGACTTGCGTGCTGCCGTTTGAGCTGGCGGCACCGGTGCCCGCATCGACGGGCGAGGCCGAGTAGCCCGCGCGGTCGACGGCGGTGCAGATATCGTCGGGGGAGACCTGTGCGGGGTCATAGTCGACCAGCATGGAGCCGGCGAGCAGGTTGACGGCGACGCTTTGGACGCCGTCGAGCTTGCTGACGGCGTGGTCCACGTGTGCCTGGCAAGCGGCGCACGTCATGCCGCCCACGTCAAACTTATCTTGAGCCATGGCTTCTCCTTTCTGTGGCGTAGTGTCGGAAATGTTAACCCACCGATACTATACACCCATACCCCCTGGGGGTGTCCAGTACGGAAAGAAATGCATGACATTCCGATACAGATGAGGGTGGCCGCTCAATCGTTGGCAGTCCCTGTCAAACATCTCAACCTGTAACATCTAGCGGGGAAAATGAGCTCTAACTGTTACAGATCGAGATGTTGTTTTGCGTGGCTGAGCTCTGTCTTGATCTGTAACGGTTCGGCCGGTTTTTGCTGAGCAGCTGTTGCAGATTGAGACAATCGGCCCAGACCCGCCCCGGGTTGATTTCCGATCTCAGCCGAACACATTGAGCAAATAGGCCATTCCCGCAGTTAGCTGAACGCCCCCGCGGCCCC
>NZ_JBCOIQ010000023.1:0-38109 GCF_040926185.1 Collinsella aerofaciens | reverse complement strand
ATTACGAGCTCCTGTGCGAATTGAAGGGAGCGCTCCCGCAAACTGCCTATTGACAACTTATAGGAGCGTCGGTTTTATTTTCGCACTTTTCAGCATGGTCTGGGCTCTCCGCGTTAACGTAGTAGATAGGCCCGTTTTGTGGCATACGACCCATTCAAGCCCAATCTCGAAGGCTAAAGAGAGCCTCTCATCCGCACCTGCGAGCGAAAACCAAATAAAATGAAAGGCAAATGGAAAGCCCGTTTGACGAGCGGAGAACATATGCGCGACGTAACCGAAAGCGACTGGAAGCTGTTTAAGAAAATGCTTCCTCAATGGCAAGAACGTTATATGGAAAAGCTCATCGGCCAGTACGTTGAGATGCTGAACGGCGACAGCGAAGCGTCCAGTAGATTTTGGGCACTAGAAGAGCGCCTCAATAGAGACAAGCTGTCCTCAGGCGTAATTGCAAACGACATTCGCCGCAGCACAATGCACCGCGAGATAGCCAATTTGCTTATCGACAGCGTGATCACCCTTGACGACCTTGACGGTTTTACCGAAGACATTAAGAGCTATGCGCAACACTGGATTGGCCAGTAAGAGCACTGAACGACAGACATCCCCAGCAAAACGGGGCAAACGCTGGGCCACCTAATGGTTGTCCGACGTTTGCCCAGATAAAACCTGCCAAAATATACCTGTCCCTTTTTGGCAGGTTACTCGGCGCTCTTGAGGGCGCCGACCATGTCGATCTTGTTGAGCGTTCGATTGGTGGCAAGGTTGACGATAAACGTAAAGGCAAAGGCCAGCAACACGGATAGCACGTAGCTCAGCGGCTCGACCTCAACATCAAAATACAGCGACGGCATCTGCAGGATGTACGTAAAACTCTCGGCCAGCAAGCCGCCTAGCGGTACGCCCAGTGCGGCGCCAATCGCCGTGAGGGTCAACGTCTCCTTGTTGACGTAGTGGTGCACCTCGCCGCGACGGAAGCCCAACACCTTAATGGTCGCCAGCTCGCGCTCGCGCTCGGAGATATTCGTGTTGGACAGCGTAAACACCACCACAAACGACAGGCACGCCGCCATAAAGGTCACGAGCACCACGACCGAATTGATAATCGTAAAGTTCGCCTCATAGTTTTCCCAATGCTCGGCCGTACTCGAAATCGTAAGCCAACCGTCACTCTTAAGATTCTTGCTAAACGCAATCTGGTCGGCCGACGAACCCTTGAGCAGTGCAAAGATGCCGTTAAGACGCGCGCTTCGGCCGAACGTGCGCTCATAGGTGCCCTGCGTCATGTAAAGCGTGTTGCCCAGATAGTTAAGCGAAATGTCGCTGACTTTGACCTTGGCAACATTGAGCGACGAATCCTGGACGTGAGCCGTATCGCCCGGCTGAATCCCCAGCACCAGCTGTGAACTTTTGCTCAGATACACGTCTCCGTCACGCAAAGGCAGCGGTTCTTTGGACTCATCCTCCAGACGCACGTAATCGCCCAAGTCACTCGTGCGGTCATCGGGCACCACGATCAGCTGCACAGTCTCGCTCTTGCCGCCAAATGTAAAGGTGACGTTGTCGGTCATAATCGGCAGGGTCGAGGTCACGGTCACGTCGGAATCCTTGGCCGCGCTGCGCTCATCCAATGCCGCGCACGTCTGCGAAAAATCGTCGGGATTGGCGACCGCCAGCAAGTCATAGCGCGTGATATGCCCGTACTGCTTGGGCGACAGCGCGACCGACGTATCACGAATGCCCATGCCGCAAATCACAAGCGCCGTGCAGCCCGCGATGCCAAAGATGGTCATAAAGGCACGCTTTTTGTAGCGGAACAGGTTACGCGCTGCCACCTTGTTCAAAAAGCCCATGCGGTGCCAGATAAAGCCGATACGCTCAAGCAAGATACGCGAGCCGGCGCGCGGGGCCTTGGGACGCATGAGCGAGGCTGGGGTCTCGGCCATCTCGTGACGACAGGCGATAATCGTGGCGCCCACCACGCCCACGGCAAACAGCGCCACCGAGACGATTGAGGACACGATGTCGTACGAAAGCAGCATCTGAGGCAGCGAGTACATGTCGTCGAACACCGTAAACAAGAACAGCGGCAGGCCCACAAAGCCGATGATGTTGCCGAGCACGCCGCCGATCAGACAAGCCCACAGCGCATAGTCCACGTATTTGGACAGGATGCGCCCGCGCGAATAACCGAGCGCCTTATACAGGCCGATGAGCGTGCGCTCCTCCTCAACCATACGCGTGGCGGTGGTGAGGCTGATGAGCACGGCGACGATAAAGAAGATAAACGGGAACACCGTGGCGATGGCCTCAATTGACGAGCTATCGCTCTCGACGCTCGAGTAGCTTGCGATGTTACCGCGGTCCTGGATGTACCAAGTGCATTCGCCCAGATCGGAAAGCTCGGCGCGGGCATCGGCAAAATGCTGGTCAGCGGCGGCGCGGCGCTGGTCCAGGTCAGCTTGCGCCTGTGCACGTTCGTCGCTGCCCTCGGCCATACGGTCGATGTTGCCCTGTTCAATCCCAAAGAGCATATTCGCCTGGCGCTCGGCCGCATCCAAGCTTGCCGGCGTGTCAACCGTCAACTCCTGAGCACGTGCCTTCTCACGCTCCCTGCGGATCTTCTCGATATTGCCCTTGACCTCGTTGATCTTTGTCGTGTAGGCATCCGAATAGGAGTTGAGGCTCTTGGCTCCCTCGACGATCACGTGGACCGAGGAGTAGGAAGAAGATGTCGCGGCGTCCTCGTTCACATAGAACTTATAGTCCGCAGCCGAGGCGGCACGGAAGGCGTTGACCGTCGAGTCGGAGCTCACGTCGGTGGGATCGAGAACCTCGGCCGTGATGGTGTAATTGCCTGTGCCGAACTGATCCTTGGCACTTTGGTTCGACGAGCTCGCGTCATTGGCGGCAAAACTCACCGTATCGCCGAGCTTTTTGCCCGAAGCCTTCAGGAACTTCGAAGTCACCGCGACCTCATCGGCGCTCTCGGGCAAATCACCGCTCACCAGCACCGGTTGATCGATATTCTCCTTGGAAAGACTTTGCACGATCACGCGCTCGCGTGTTGTGCCCACGGCGGTGTAGGCGGTCTCGGTGTAGATACCCTCGGCCGTCTCGACGCCGTCGACCTCTTGGATAGCCGCAAGATCGTCGCGCGTAAGGCCATAGGTCGACTGCACGTTAATGTCATAGACATTCTGCTGGTCAAAATAGGCGTCGACCGAATCGCGCAAATCTTCGCAGCCTGCCTTAAGACCGCACATCACGCTCACGCCAAGCGCGGTGATGACCACGATAGACAAGAAGCGCTTAAGACTGCCGCGGATTGTACGGTAGATGCCACGGCGAAAAACCGTCGGCACCATATCGTTTGAGCTCTGAGCGGTGCGGTAGGTCGCAAACTCCCGGTCGCGACCCGCGCGCTCCGTATCGTGGTTTTGGCTGTTTTGGCGGTCCTGGTCCATGGGCGCTACCACTCGATCGTCTCGATAGGCACGGGATTTTGCTGGACCGTCTCGCTCTCCACGCGACCACTCTTAAAGCGGATCAGGCGATCGGCCATGGGCGCGAGCGCGGAGTTGTGCGTGATGATGATGACCGTAATGCCCTGCTTGCGGCAGGTATCCTGCAGCAGCTGCAAGATCTGCTTGCCGGTTTTATAGTCGAGCGCGCCCGTGGGCTCGTCGCATAAAAGAAGCTTGGGGTTCTTGGCCAGTGCGCGGGCAATGGACACGCGCTGCTGCTCGCCGCCCGAAAGCTGCGCGGGGAAGTTGGCGAGGCGCTCGCCCAGGCCAACCTGGCGAAGCGTCTGTTCGGCATCGAGCGAATCGGGGCAGATCTGAGCTGCAAGCTCAACGTTTTCGAGCGCCGTCAGGTTGGGAACCAGATTGTAGAACTGAAAGACAAAGCCGACGTCGGCGCGGCGGTACTCCACAAGCTGCGCCTCGTTGGCAGAGCTCACGTCGCGCCCGTCCACTGTCACGGAGCCGGAGGTTACCGTATCCATGCCGCCTAGGATGTTGAGCGCCGTAGTCTTGCCGGCGCCCGAAGCGCCCAGGATAATGGCGAGCTCACCGCGCTCAACGGTAAAGCTCGCGCCGTCGAGCGCATGGATGCGGGCATCGCCCTCGCCGTATGCTTTGATGACGTCTTTGAATTCGATATAGGCCATCGATCGGTTCCCATCTGGTCGGATAACTCTTTAGTATTACCCATTTCACGCCGACCAAAAAGGGACAGGTTCATTTTGGCAGGTTTTATATGGGGAAACGGGGAGCGCAGGCAAGCGCCGGGAGGCAGAGAAATCATCAACGGGGTCAGGCCGACCGCCAAACGCAACGCATGCATTTCAATCTGTCAGCCAAATCATTCGAACAGCTGTTCGTTTCTATGATATGATTCCGATATCCAAGCAGGCCAATACGCAGAAAGGCGGCCAACATGGCGTTCGACTTTAAGAAGGTATGCAAGGAGCTCTACAAACCTGCAAGCAAGCCGAGTATCGTAACTGTCCCGCCAATGAGCTACGTTGCCGTTCGCGGAAAGGGCGACCCAAATACCGAAGGTGGCGAGTATCAAAACGCCCTGCCGCTGCTTTACGGCATCGCCTATACCGTCAAGATGTCGAAGAAAGGCTCAAGGAGTATCGAGGGCTATTTCGACTTTGTGGTACCGCCGCTCGAGGGTTTCTGGTGGCAAGACTCCCCGAGCGGCGACATCGATTATGTACGCAAGGACGATTTCAACTTTATCTCGTGCATTCGCCTGCCCGATTTCGTCACCCGAGATGACTTTGACTGGGCAGTCGCGGAAGCCACGACCAAAAAGAAACTGGACTTTTCTGCCGTCGAGCTGCTTAAAGTTGACGAGGGTCTCTGCGTTCAATGCATGCATACCGGACCCTACGACAACGAACCGGTGACCGTAGGCGCTATGAATGAATACACGACCGAGCAGGGCTATGTCCCCGACTTCTCAGACACCCGTTTCCATCACGAAATCTATCTCTCCGATCCACGCAAATGTGCACCGGAGAAACTTAAGACTGTGGTTCGTCATCCTATCAAGCGCGCTGAATAGCGTGGAGCGTCATCTCACGCGCTAGGTTTTAAGCCAGCCAACCAGCCGCCTCCTAGGCCGTCCGGTAATTATCTTGACGCGGCCCGTCGCATCTTATAAGTTTGTTTTGCTAAAGCTGGAAAGCCTCTCAACGATGCGCAACTCCAGCTCTTTTTCTATCAAGAGGCTTAAATGAAATACCGGAAGTCGCGGATATCCATCAACGAACAAATAGCACTATTGACAGAATACAGGGGTCTTAAGTGCTCTGATCAAAGCGAACTCGAGCGAGCTTTGGTCGAAGTCGGCCACTACAGACTGTCGGCCTACTGGTTTCCCTACAAAACCAAATGCAAGTCCGGGATTACCATCTTTCGCGAAGGCACAACATTCGAAACCATCATCTACACGTATGAATTTGACCGAGCCCTCCGGCAGTTAATGTTTGATGCGGTCGGCAGAATTGAGATCTACCTCAGAAGCAGAATTGCCTATCTTGCCTCTGAGGAACGCGGGCCTTTCTGTTACCCAGATGTCGCCATAACGAGGCTCAACTCGGCATGTCCATCGCGCTTTGCGCCGCGCTGGGCTACGCAGCCGTCTTTGGCAGCGCCACCAATACGCTGCTCGCACCCATCCTGATTGGCTGCGAAGTCTTCGGCTTTGGTAACTTGCCGATGTTCATTATTGTCTGCGTTGTGGCTTACCTGTTCAACATGGATAAGTCCATCTACGCCCTGCAGGAGCGGGCGTAGATCGATGTCCAGGCAGGTGGTCTCAGCCGAAAACGGCGTCCCACTCTGAGGCTGTATTCCGGGACACGGTTTCCGCTTGGAACGCCATTCGGAAAGCGCATCCCGCTTTAAAACGGAATTCCGGGACGTAGTTTCCGTCTGAGCCTCCATTCGGAAAGCATGTCCCGTTCTTTCACGGCATCTTGGCTATGCAAAGCGCTCGAGTGTTACTCCTCGTACGCGCCCTCAAGCCGAAGCAGCCACTCCTTGCGATCAAGCCCGCCGGCATATCCGTTAAGCGAGCCGTCGGCCGCCACCACGCGATGGCATGGCACAATAATCGAAACAGGGTTGCGAGCGACCGCGGCCCCCACGGCACGGGGAGACACAACGGGTGTCTCATTTCCCGGCACACGATGTCGAGCCGCAACACGCTGGGCGATCTCGCCATACGTAGCGACCTCGCCACGCGGAATAGAAAGCAGCTCGTACCAAACTTCACGCTGAAACGCCGTGCCAATCAAATGCAACGGCGGCGTAAACCGAGGTTCCTGCCCTGCAAAATAAGCATTCAGCCAAGCCCAGGAACGCTCAAGCACCGAAGACGCCGCACCATTTGCAGGACTCACCGACGACATGCCGCCAGCACCAGAAACTGCATCGGCGCCTTCAACATGTTCAGGATCTTCTTTGAGAAGCGTGGAGCCAAAATGCTCCTGTCCCTCAAACCAAAGCCCCGTCAGACCGCGGCCATCAGCGGCAAGCAAGATTTCGCCCAAAGGCGAAGCAAACGTCGTCGTGACCACCAGCGGCTCCTTTCAAAACTCCGCAACATAATACCGCGAATTGTGCAGACAACCCCAATCGACCCCAAAGTCACCCAAGGCAGCAGGCGCGCAGCGCCGCAGCTGCCGCACGACCCCAAAGTCCCCGCAGGCAGCAGGCGCAACGCGCCGCAGCTGCCGGCCGCGCCCCACAGTCCCCCAAGGCGGCAGGCGCAAAGCGCCGAGGCCACCGCCGGGACCAGGGCCCGCAGCGGCCACGTGCCCTCACATCAGCCCAGCGGCCCCAACCAACAACGGTCCCATCGCAGGCCGCTCGCAGCCGAGTCACCGCAGGCGGGGGCCGGGCTTAGTTTTCAGAACACTCCGCAGACCAGTGTGGCGCCTTGTCCGCGGCTCCGAAGGAGCAGGACAAGGCGCCACACATGGTCGAGGACGTTCTGAAAACTAAGCCCGGCCCCCGCCGGACAGGTCCACCACTACTCGCAGAGCAGCTTGGCAATCTGGACGGCGTTGGTTGCCGCGCCCTTACGGATTTGGTCGCCGCAGCACCAGAAGGTGATACCGCGCGCGGCCTCGGGGTTCGAGATGTCGCGGCGCACGCGACCGACCCAAATCAGGTCCTGGTCGGACGTATCCATCGGCATGGGGAAACGGTCGTGTGCATCCTCGGCAGCCATATCGTCAACCAGCTTGACGCCGGGAGCGGCAGCCAGCGCAGCACGAGCCTCCTCGACCGTAATATCGCGCTCAAACTCGAGCGTAATGCTCTCGGAGTGCGAACGCAGCACGGGCACGCGCACGCAGGTGCAGTTCACGCGCAACTCGGGCAGGTGCATGATCTTACGGCCCTCGTTCTGCAGCTTCATCTCCTCGGAGGTAAAGCCTTCCTCCTTGACGCCGCCGATCTGCGGAATCAGGTTGCTCGCGAGCTGGGCGGCAAATGCGTGCGGCTCGGGAATCTCCTCGCCGCGGCCCAGGGCGGCCAGTTGGGCCTCGAGCTCGGCCATACCGGGAGCGCCGGCACCCGAAGCCGCCTGATACGTCGAGACGATCATGCGCTTCACACCGGCGAGCTGATGCAGCGGCCACGTGGGAACCAGGCCGATGATGGTCGCGCAGTTGGGGTTGGCGATCAGGCCGTGATGCCACTTGATGTCATCGGCATTGATCTCGGGCACGACCAGCGGCACCTCGGGATCCATGCGGAAGGCGTGGCTGTTGTCAACCACAACGGCGCCGCGCTTGACGGCCTCGGGCAGCAGCTCCTTGGCGATATCGTCGCCGGCAGCGCCGAGTACGATGTCGCAGCCCTCAAAGGCCTCGGGGCAAGCCTCTTCGATTACGATCTGCTCGCCGCGGAACTCAACGGTCTTGCCCGCAGAGCGCGCGCTCGCCAGCAGCTTGAGCTTACCGACCGGAAACTTCTGCTCGTTGAGGCACTCGAGCATCTGGGTGCCCACGGCTCCCGTCGCGCCCAAAATAGCAACCGTGTACTGTTTCATGCTTCCCCCTTTAAAGGTTGTGGTTTTTGCCCGCACGCCGAGCAGGCCAATTATTGTTGCCAGTGTATACAAGAACGGGGCGGGCACGAAACCCGCCCCGTCGAAACGAAACCGAAACGAAACGCCCCGCCGTAGATTTTGAGACATGACTCAAAAATCTAGCGAGATAGCAGCTACTTGCGGAGCGCGGCCAGGGCGGGATCGACCGGCGCGGAAGCCTCCAGGTCGGAGACCTTCACAATGCCGTTCTCATCGGAGAAGGCACGGTAGATGGTCTGAATCGCCAGGTCGAAGTCCTTCTCCTCGACACCGATAATGATGTTGATCTCGTCGCAGCTCTGCGAAATCATGCGCACGCTCACGCCGGCCTGGCCAAGCATGCCAAACAGATGGCCCGAGATACCTGCGCGGCCACGCAGGTTACGGCCGACGGTCGCGATGAGCGCCAGGCCCTCGACAACCTCGATCTCGAGCGGCTCGACCTCCTGCTGAATGTCGCCCACAAGCGAGTACAGCGAGTCGTGCACGTCCTGCTCCTGCACCACGGCGCCAAAGCGGTCGACACCGGTGGGCATGTGCTCGACGGAAACGTCATAGCGCTCGAAGACCGAAAGCGCGCGGCGCATAAAGCCAACACGGGGCTTGGTGCGGTCGCGGGCAACGTTGATGGCGACAAAGCCGCGCTTGCCGGTCACGCCGGTAATGATGGGCTCTGCCTCACCCTCATCAGCCGTCTCGCTAATGATGGTGCCGGGGTCCTGCGGCGCATTGGTGTTCTTGATGACCAGCGGAATACCCGCCTCGCGCACGGGGAACACGGCCTCCTCGTGCAGGACGCTTGCACCCATGTACGAAAGTTCGCGCAGCTCCTCGTAGGTAACGCGCGCAATGGGCTGAGCCTCGGGAACAATACGAGGATCGGCAGAATAGAAGCCCGAGACGTCGGTCCAGTTCTCGTACAAGTCGGCGCCCAGGCACTTGGCCAGGATCGAGCCGGAAATATCGCCGCCGCCACGGTCGAGCAGCTTGATCTGGCCCTCACGCGTCGCGCCGTAGAAACCGGGCATAACAAAGCCGCCCTGCTGGCCGTACTCCTGCACCAGCTCGGAGGTGCGATTCATGCTGAGCGTACCGTCATGATGGAACGCCACAACCGTCGCGGCGTCCAGGAACGGCAGGCCCAGGTACTCCGCCATCAGGCGAGCGGTGAAGTACTCGCCACGGCTCACGAGCTCCTCGGTAGAGTAGCCGCCCGAGCGGGCGCGCTCGGCAAAGGCCGCGAACTCCTCGCGGATGGGATAGGTGAGCTCCAGCTCGTCAGCGATATCAAAATAGCGCTGGCCAATGTCCTCGAGCAGCTCCTCACACGACACGTGATACTTAACGTGCGCGTTAACCAGGTAGAGCAGGTCGGTCACCTTGGTGTCGCCCTTAAAGCGGCGGCCGCAGGCGGAAACCACCACAAAACGGCGGGCAGGGTCGGCATCGACGATGGCCTTGATCTTCTTGAAGTGTTCGGCGTCGGCGACCGACGAGCCGCCAAACTTGGCAATCTTAATCATGGGCTTGAGGTTACCTTTCTAAAAGCCTCTGCAAACCTGTTTTGCGCGCTCTGATACCATGGTTTCACCGATTGGGACCAAGGCATCCGAGGAGCAGTGTTATATGGGAACTTATCATAGTACACGAGGACGCACTTTATCGTGCTCAAGTAAGGTGGCAATCCGCACCGGCATCGCTCCCGACGGGGGTTTGTTTGTCTCGGACGAGCTCGGCACCCAGCAGGTCGATATCAGCTCGCTTGCAGATAAATCGTACTTTGAAATCGCTCAAGATGTGTTGGGAATGTTACTGAATGATTACACGGCCGAAGAAATTTCGGCGTGTGTCGACGAGGCATACCGCGGCACGTTCGCGAGTGAAGAGGTTACGCCACTCGTCAAACTCGACGCTGCGCCGGGCGCCGACGCCCCTCAGACCTATGTGATGGAGCTCTTTGGCGGCCCCACGAGCGCCTTTAAGGACGTCGCCCTGCAGATGCTCCCCCGTCTGATGGCCCGCACTTCCGCCAGGGACGGCGGCGCTGAGCGCATCATGATCGTCACCGCCACGTCGGGCGACACGGGCAAGGCCGCGCTCGCCGGTTTTGCCGACGCTCCGGGCACGGGCATCACCGTCTTTTATCCCGAGGGCAAGGTCAGCCGCGTCCAGAACCTGCAGATGTCCACGCAGGAGGGCGACAACGTCGCCGTCTGCGGCATCCGCGGCAACTTTGACGACGCTCAGAGCGCCGTCAAGCGCATCTTTGCCGATAAGGAGCTTGCCGAGCGTCTGGAGGCCGCCGGCACGGTGCTTTCGAGCGCCAACTCCATCAATGTCGGTCGCCTGGTACCGCAGGTCGTCTACTACTTTGCCGCCTATGCGCAGCTGTTGCGCGCCGGCGCCATCGAGGCCGGCGACGCCGTGGAGTTCTGCGTACCGACCGGCAACTTTGGCGATATCTTGGCCGGCTACTACGCCAAGCGCATGGGTCTGCCCGTCGCCAAGCTCGTCGTGGCGAGCGACAAGAACAACGTGCTTGCCGACTTCCTGACCACCGGCGTTTACGACCGTAACCGCCCGTTCTTCACGACCATCTCGCCGTCGATGGACATCCTTATTAGCTCCAACCTCGAGCGCATGCTCTACTTCCTGTCCGATGGCGACTGCGAACTCGTTGCCGGCCTTATGGAGCAGCTGGCACAGACTGGTCGCTACGAGGTTCCCGCCGACCTGCTGGCAAAGATTCAGAGCGTCTTTGGCTGCGGTTGGGCCAGCGAGGACGAGGTCCGCGCTGCCATCAAGAGTTGCTGGGATGCGAACGGCTACGTGATCGACCCGCACACCGCCTGCGGCTATCACGTCTTTGAGCAGGTCGTTCCCGCCGAGGGTGCCAAGGCCCGCGTGCTGCTTTCGACCGCCAGCCCCTACAAGTTCCCGCGCGCCTGCTGCGACGCCCTGGGCCTCGACGTTCCCGAGGATGATTTTGAGGCTATGCGTGTGCTCGAGCAGGCCACCAACACGGTCGCCCCGACCCAGCTCGCCGAACTCGAATCCAAGCCCGTCCGCTTCGAAGACGTCTGCGACGTCGATGAGATGGCAAGCTACGTCGAGTCCGCAGCAAAACGAATGAGCACCAACTAGATCCCTTATTAAGCGCCGGCGAAAGCCGGCGCACCTTCTATTTATTTAGCTTTCGGAATGATGACGAGCATGCGAGCGGGTCTGGCCGTTTAGTTCGTCGCGAGTTCCGCACGAGCCGGAAAGCACTTAATGTGCTTTCCGAGCGAGCCAGGACTGCCCGAGCAGCGAACTAAACGGCCAGACCCGCCCAGGAGGACCCACATGATCAAAATCACCGTCCCAGCAACCAGCGCCAACCTAGGCATCGGCTACGATACCCTCGGCATGGCCGTCAGCCTCTACTCGCACTTCACCTTCGAGCGCGCCGACAAGCTCACCATCACGGGCTGCCCCGAGGAGTTCCAAAACGAGAATAACCTGGTCTACGTGAGCTTTGTGGATGCACTGGCCGCATGGGGCGAGCCGGCCTTCCCCGTCGCCATCGACATTCAGACCGACGTGCCCGTCGCCCGCGGCCTGGGTTCCAGCTCAACCTGCGTCGTCGCTGGCATCATGGCGGCCGCCGCGCTGACGGGCCACACCGTCGACCGCGCCGAGCTCGTCCGCATTGCCACCGAGGTCGAAGGGCATCCCGATAACGTCGCCCCCGCTATCCTGGGCGGCGCCGTCTGCTCCTTTACGCCGACCGATTCGCTTCCCCAGTGCCTGCGCTACGAGGTAAGCGATCGTTTGCGTTTTATTACCGTGATTCCGCCCTACGAGGTACATACGAGCGAGGCGCGCAAGGTTGTGCCGCAGGAGATTCCACTCTCCACTGCCGTATGGCAGATGGGCCGCATCGCCGGCATGACGCGCGGCTTGGAGACTGGTGACCTCGACCTGATTGCCGCCGCCAATGACGACCGCATCCAGGAACCCTATCGTCGCCGTCTGATTCCCGACTACAACGCCGTGCGCGACACCTGCCTTAACGGCGGCGCCAAGACCATCTGGATCAGCGGCTCGGGCTCGACTCTCATGGCCGTGACTGACGACACCATCGTGGCAAAGTTCCTGCAGGTCAAGCTGCGCGAGCAGTTCCCTAAGTGTGATACGCATATTCTGACGTGCGACACGGAAGGCGCCCAGATCGAATACCTGTAGTCGCCGTCCCGTATACTCGCCGGGGAGGCCAGGGGGCTTTGCCCCCAAATCGTCCTCGGACATGGCAGGACCCCCGCTGCGCACTTCGTGCGGCGGGGGTCCTGCCGTCCTGCGGAAAGATTTGGGGGCAAAGCCCCCTGGCCTCCCCTATGTTAACTTCGCCGGCGGCGGCTACAGGGACCTACGCTCTGGAAAGTCGCCGGGCTGATAGTTTGGCTTTTTATTGGTAGGGGCTCTTGCTAGGCTGGAGCACTTCCTAGAGGCGGGCATCGGCTGCGTGCCTGGTTTAGGCGGCGCTGGTTTCTTTGTATTCGAAGACTGGCTCTAGGAGGTCTTCGATGTTGCAGTGTAGGGCTTTTGCTATATCCCTTACGGTTGTTACCGAGGCTTCGTTGATGTTTCTCTGGCGTTGTTCGTACATTTGGATTGAGCGGAGGGACACGCCCGATTCGTATGCCAGGTCTTGTTGGGTTTTCTTAAGCTTCTTTCTTGCTAACGCAAGTTTGGTTTGCCTGGACGCTTTTTTCGCCATATCGCAGACGAGGCGAGCCACGCGTTCCTCCGAGGCTTCATGCCAGGGATAGTACAGACTGCGCAGTGCGTCAAACGGAACGACATGCAGCAGGTCTTCGAAAGACTCCCCTAAACGCCACTGCAGATATGCCAGTATCCAGCCTGTCCAATACTCTGGCGTCTTCTCAAAACGATAGGTGCGATCCGGTATAGACCCGCTCTGATAGCCGGACCTTTCAGCGATAAGCGCGAACAGCTCAACGCCCGATTTTCCCGATACGACCCATGCGTTGCCGCGTTCGAACTCGCGAGCTACGCCGCTCAGGCAAAAGAGTTCAGCAACTTCCGATCCTTCTGCTCCATAATCGTTAACGGCATAGTCAAAGCAGTCGCCGAGGTTGTTCGTTGCATCCTCGAGGTAGTAGACGGGGTATGTCCTACTCGGCCCACAATCCGTTAACTCTTGGATCATTTAAATCAACCCTCCCTGCCATTAAATCCCTAATGTCGATACCTTCGGAATCGAACCCGTTAACCGTATCCAAGTATTTGCGTCGAGCATTCTGCTCTCGCTCAAAACGCTTGGGATAAAACTCAGACCCCAAAGCCTGCTTCCAATCGCAGAATCTAATCGCCGAAAATGCGCACTCGCTCATAAGAGCATATTGGATACCCAAATCACCCAAGCGCATGATACGTTGCAGCTGCCTGAGCGAGATCATGCCGCTGACAAACTGTCTTGCAAACGAAAAATAGGAGTCGTCGGCGCGATAACCTCGAATTACGTCATAGGGAGAAATATCAATCAGGCAGTTATCCAGCAGATAGCGAAGTCCTTCGCGCGCCAGCGGTGTCGAAACATTGAACTCCCTATTGTTAGCCAAAATCGCAAGCCAATTGAGAATTGAAAACTCCCCGGACTCCAAATCCAAGACTGCGAGACCATCCATATCGAGCTCATATCGATTTGCAATGCCATCAGACTCAGTCCGACATGCCCACTCCATTGCCATTTCCTCATGTGGCGTGCAATAAAACCCACACCCATAGTCATTGAATTGTCTGCATTTATCCAACGACGGATGCTCGACAACAACCTCCGACCCGTGCCAAAGCTCCATATCGACCTCCAAACAAAAATATCACCCCAGTGATAGTGTACCAATAACTATCACTGGGGTGATATAGATAGATGCAAACTATTGCCTGCCAAGAACCCTTACTAGAGGCAAGCCTCGGCGATGCGGCGCTTGAGTTCGTCGATGCCGGTGCCGGTCTGGGAGCTTGTGATGATTACGTTCTCGGCCGGAACGTTGAGCTGCTTTTTGATGGCTGCTGCCTGGCGGGCCTGTTGGGTGCGGCTGAGCTTGTCGGCTTTGGTGAGGCAGACGATAAAGTTGAACTCGTTGCCCTGCAGGTAGTCGATCATGTCATGGTCGAGTTTACTGGGGTCGTGGCGAATGTCCACCAGCGACACAACCAGGTTGAAGCTGCGCTCGGAGTCGAAGAAGTCGCCAATGAGCTCGGCCCAGCGGTCACGTTCGGCCTTGGAACGACGGGCGAAACCGTAGCCCGGCAGGTCGACGAAGTGCACATCGTCAGCCTCAAAGAAGTTGATGTTGCTCGTCTTGCCCGGCGTACTCGAAACCTTGACCAGGTTCTTGCGGCCAAAAAGCTTGTTCATAATCGACGACTTGCCCACGTTGGAGCGGCCGACAAAGCTCACCTCGGGGCAGGTGGACTCGGGAATCTGCGAAACCTTGCCATAGCTGGCGACGAACTTGGCAAGCTGGTAGTTAATGGAATCGGCCATGGACACTCCTTGGTCGTAGGTTCTTACAAATAGACGCGCTATTGCGCAGCGGCAATGCGGCGGACGATATCGAGCGTGATGTCACTTGCGACACGCGCGTACTCGAACAGATCGAACTCGCGCTCGCAAATTGCATCGTACGCCTCGTCACAATTATCGCTGATAGCGCGCAACACCAGGCAATCGACACCATTTTTGGTTGCGACATGGGCAATTGCCGCGCCCTCCATGCCGACACAATCGGCATGCGTCGCCTCGATAGCGTCGTTGCGCATGGTGGCGCCCGTCACAAATCGGTTACCCGTGGCAATCGTGCCGACCAGGAACTGCTTGGTGCCCTCGTTCGAAGCGACTGCATTTTTCGAAGCGTCAACAAACCCACGCTCAGCAAGCACGTCGGCGGCAATATCGACCAGCGCGGGCGTCGAGCCAAACTCCTCGAGCCCCGGTGCGGACTCGGCGATAAGCGCGGTATCGGTATCCAGATAGCGTAGGCGTTTGCCAATGACCACGTCGTCGATATGGAGCTTGGGGTTCAAACCGCCCGCAATGCCCGAAAACACAACAGCCTGCGGAGCATACTTGCTAATGAGGTGCTGTGTTGCAGCGGCGGCGTTCACCGTGCCCATGCCCGCCGTTGTGGCGACAACTGTCAGGCCGTCGAGCTCACCGCTCACAACGGTCAAGCCCGCCTCCCGTGCCTCGCAAACGTCGCTCAGCTCTTCCTTAATCTGCATGATCTCTTTTTCGAGCGCACCGATAATCGCGATGGTAGCCATACCATTCCCCAAACCTATACGAAATTCTCAACCAAGGTATGGTACCAGCATTTTGTTTGACCTCGCCAAACGAACACGCTAAGCCAGCGCAGCTCGGATATCATAAAGGGGCGAAAATGGCTCGCTAGCCGATGGCGTTTTTGAGTTCCGCGCGGCGCTTTTTCATGCCCGTCATGACGGCGTTGCGCAGCTCGGGCATGCGCGCGGTATCCATCTGGGGCACGCCCTCGAGCTTATAGGGAATGCCCAGTTGCTCGTACTTGACGACACCCATCGTGTGATACGGCAGCATCTCCAGGCCGACCACGTTATGCCACGGGGCAATCAAGCGACCGAGCGCCTCGCACTCCTCCACCGTATCGGTAATACCCGGCACTACCACGTGGCGAATAACAACCTTAATCTTGCGACGCGCGAGCTCATCACCAAACGCCAGAATACGTGCGGGATCGCAACCGGTCAGCTTTTTATGCTCGACGGGATCGGCGTGTTTAATGTCGAGCAGCACCATATCGGTCTCGTTGAGTACGGCATCGAACTTCTCGGGATGCGTGGGATCGAACGCATAGCCGCAACTATCCAAGCAGGTATGTACGCGACCATCGGGGTTGTTGTGCATTGCGCGGAACAGGTCGGCCAAGAACTCAGGCTGCAGGAGCGGCTCGCCGCCGGATACCGTAATACCACCGCTGCGGTAAAACTCATGGTTGCTCTGGAACTCGTCCATCAGGTGCTCGACGGTCACCATGGTACCGCCGTTAACCGACCAGGTATCGGGGTTGTGGCAATACGCACAGCGCATGGGGCAGCCCTGAACAAACACCACAAAGCGGATGCCGGGTCCATCGACCGTCCCCATCGTCTCAATCGAATGCACGCGGCCCAGGGCAAACGCGGAGTCCTCAGGACGAGCGTCCACACCCTCGAGCGTCATCTCAGCCATTCCCGCTACCTTGCCTCTCATTGGTTTTAGCTACATAAATGCCAGAGTCATTCTAGCCTATATGCTTGATGGCGAAACGGTTTAGCGGTCAATTGGATTGTCCTATTTGGCCCCATGCAAAAGCGGCGGGAAGGTTGTCGCAACCCGCCCGCCGCCGAGGCAATAGAAATCGATAGACGCCAGGCGTTACGCCTTGAGTGTGAGCACCGCGCCAAAGGCGGTCGGGCCGCAATGGCTCGAGATCACGCCGCCGACCTGAGTCCAGGTAACGTCCTTAAAGCCCAGGTCGTGCGCATAGACTTCCATGTCGTCGCGCAGCTCCTCGGAAAGGCCTACCGAATACGCCAGGCCAATGTGCGAGTAGTCAATCTCGCCCTTCGCAACCATGTGGTCAATAAAGGCACGGGCGCATTTGAGCATAGAGCCGCGGAACTTCTTGGTCGCCACGAACTTGCCGCCCGTTACCTCAATGCAGGGCTTAATCTTAAGCAGGTGGGCGCCAAGGAACGCGACGTTGGACAGACGACCGCCCGCCTTAAGAAAGGCCAGGTCGGTAGGAACAAAGCCCAGCAGCACGCGGTCCATGACGGAGTTCGTAAATGCAAAGATCTCGTCGACGGTGGCATCGGGGTGAGCCTCGATGTATTTGGCGGTCTCGACGGCAACGAGCGACTGGCCCACCGAGACAAAACGCGTATCCATGGAGAATACGTAGTCGCGGCCCTTAGCCGCAATCTTGGAGGACTGATGCGAGCAAGTCGTGACTTCGGAGTACGCAAGATGCAGAATGGTCGCACCGGGCTGCTCAGCGTGAATGCGGTCGTACACGTGAGCAAAATCCGCAGGCGCACAGCCACTGGTCTTGGGCATCACGCCAAACTCGTTGCAGCGCGAGTAAATCTCGAGCGGATCGATGGAGCCGTCCTCGACGGTCTCGTCACCAATCGTGACATGCATGGGCACGCGCACGATGCCGTAGCGCTCGCAGAGCTCCGGCGTCACATCCGACCCAGATTCAACCACGATTACGTACTTGCCCATTCTTATCACGACCCATCTCGAAATTGGCTTTTTAATATGTGACGCACGTCCGCCGTCCTGCTGCAGAACGGCCTCCAAGCGCCAAAGAGACGCCGTCCCTTGCACATAGCAAAGGACAGCGTCTCCCTGGAAAACTCCGTGCTTAACTGAGATTTTACACGGTTTATAAATGAGTGTTACTTACTCCGCAAACGGTAGCTATACACGATAAACGGCCTTGATTATCAACTTCATCCGATAAACGGTAGTTCGCTGCGGCAACTGCGACACATTCCACCCGGCAAGTCCAATCGTGCTCCACGCACGGTTAATGCGCGAGGCGGTAGAAATCCATCGACGCCGCACCCTCGGCATGCAACCCCATCGCCGAAACCGCCGGCGAATAGGTACGGCTCGTAAGTGCCGCCTCGCCGCTGTTGGCAAAAATCTCGACCATCGTAGTGTCCGAAAGCACGCGCAGGTCGCGAAGCTCGCTGAGCTCGATCGACCTTTGGTCGCGCCCATAGCCTTCGTCACCCATGTCGAGGGTAAGCATCCCGTCCGCATAACGTACAAAGACACCCTTGCGGATTTCGAGCTCGACCATCTTGGCGCCCTCACAGGAAACCACAAGATCAAACAGGCGTCCCGGCTCCTCAACGGTTTCACCGCCTGTCGCGCGAACGCAGTCGCCGCGCATCCTCTCAATCTCGTGCGCCGGCTGCTGGCAGAGCTTACCATCGCGCATGCTCAGCTCTCGCGGCACCGTCAACGCGCACTGCCACCCGCGCGCCACCGTCGGGTTTTCTGCCGTCGCATCGGGGCAACCCGACCATCCGATCATCAAACGCCGGCCTGCAGCATCCTCAAAGGACTGCGGAGCATAGAAATCAAAACCGGCATCGACCATCGGGGGCATGCCCTGCCCGACGATTTTAAAGCTCGGCGCCTCCCAATCGGCCTCGATGGGGAACCACACGCACTGATGCGGATTGCGGTAACGCCAACCATCGGCAGGCACACCCTGCGGACAGCAAACGAGAATAAGCTCGCCATCGAGCTCAAACAGATCGGGGCACTCCCACATAAAGCCAAACTTCTCGCCCAACTCAATGCGCGTCGCATAGCTCCAGTCCTCAAGATTGCGCGAGGTATAGACAAGCACGCAGCCACGGTCGTCTTTCGTACGAGCGCCCAGAACCATGTAGTAGATACCATCGTGCTCAAGGATCTTGGGGTCGCGCACGTGCGTACCGATATCGTCGGGGTAATTGACCGGTCCAACAGCTATGCACTTCTCGCCCAATTCGTCGGGATTCTCGGCAACCATATGAATCTGGTTTTGCTCACGGCCCGTCAACACGTAGTCGTAATCATCGCGGTCAAAATGCTTGACGTTGCCGGTATAGAAGTAGTGAATCTTGCCATCGCGTACAAAGGCAGAACCAGAATACGCTCCGTTCGAATCCAAATCGGAATCGGGGAACAGCACAGGGCCGTGATTCTCGTACGTCACAAAATCCTTTGTCGTCAGATGGTTCCAAAGCACTGGACCGCCATGCGCAGCATCGAACGGATCGTATTGATGATAGATGTGATACGTATCACCAATCTGAACCAAACCGTTGGGGTCGTTGAGCCAGCCAAGCTCAGGCTCCACATGGAACAGGAGCCTATCGGGGTCGGACGCGATGCGACCAGCCGTCTCATCCTGTCCGGCACGCCACTGCTCATAGTCCGCGCGTGTCACCTTATTTTTTTGATTAAACATCGCCATTGACTTTCTCGTCTATAGGGAAGGACGCTCGACTCGCACGAGCCGAGCGCCCTTCCTCAAATGGACTTATCCGCACATTACGCTGAACGGCTCAACTAGAAGCTGACATCGAAGCCAGCACCAGCGCCCTCTTCATCGGTGGTCGGCACGCCCTTTGCCTTGTTGTAGGCAAAGATCAAGACGATCGGCACGATAAAGGCGATGAGATTGCCAGCCACATACCACACGAGGGTCTCGGGCGTGACGATGAGCAGGCCAAGCACGCCGGTCAGACCCTGACCGATAGCGCGCACCTCAAAGAGCTTGACGAAGGCACCGCCGCAGCCTGCACCGATGCATGCGCAGATGAACGGAATGATCGAATAGCGCATGTTTGCAGCAAAGATAGCGGGCTCGGAGATTCCGACCAGCGTCGGGATAAAGGACGACATGCAGATGTTGCGCTCTTTGGAGTGCTTCTTGTGAATGAGGTACATACCGATGGCGCCGCCGCCCTGGGCAATGATGGAAACCGACCAGATGGCCTGGATGTAGTTGAAGCCAGTCGTGGCAACAAGGTTTGCCTCGATACCCTGGATGAACTGATGCGTACCGGTAACGACGAGCGGCTGCAGGAACGCGGCGAAGACAAAGGCACCAAAGACGCCCATCCTGTTGTACAGGATATCGATTACGCCGGCGAGGACGTCACCGATCAGGTTACCGAGCGGGCCGAACACGGTGAACAGGGCGACGTTAGCAAGAATCAGGGTAACGGTCGGGACAAAGACGAACGAAACGACCTCGGGGATGTACTTCTGGGCAATCTTTTCGACCTTGGCCATAAACCAGGCGGTCAGAATTGCAGGGAACACGCCGCCCTGGAAAGCAACCATGGGAATGGAGAGCGGACCAAAGTTCCAGTACTCAGCACCCGTCGGGTCCATAACGAACGTGTTGCGGTTCATAAGGCTCGGGTGAACCATGACGATACCGACGAGGATGCCCAGGATCGGGTTACCGCCAAAACGCTTGACTGCGCTGTACATAACCAGGACAGGCAGGTAGTCGAACGTGGTGGCGATAATGGCAAAGAAGCTTGCGAGGTTCTTGAGGAACTCGCTGTGATCGGCGAGGCTGCCCTCCATGCCAAAGAGGCCGTTGGCAACGATCAACGACTTAAGGCCGATGATGATTGCAGCGCCGACGAAGGCGGGAATGATGGGGATAAAGATGTCCGAGAATACCTTGAGGACCGAGAAGAACTTGCCCTTCTTGTCCGCCTCGGCGCCCTTGACCTCGGAAGCACTGATCTCCTTAACGCCCGTCAGAGCCATAAACTCATCGTAAACCTTGTTGACGGTACCGGTACCGAAGATGATCATGAGCTGGCCGCTGTTGTACAGCACGCCCTTGACGCCATCGATGTTCTCGAGCTCGGCCTTGTTGTATTTGCTCGTATCCTTGAGCACCAGACGCAGACGGGTCACGCAATGCGTGGCGCCCTCGATGTTCTCCAGTCCGCCGACGTTGTCGACGACTTGCTGGGACACTGCCTTGTAGTCCATGTTCCTCTCCATTCCTTTTCTAAATCATAAAACGGTTCGTTGCCGCTACAGAGACGCGATCGTTGCGTTTGCGCACTTGAGCGCACCGTCGGTGACGGTAAGCGCCACACCCTGGCCCTGCTTGTTGCAGAAGCGAGCGTTGAGCGCAACATCATCGACAAAGATGGTCGCGATGTCGTCGTCGACGACCAGACGCACATGGTGAGTGCCCTCGCCCTTAAAGAACAACGGACGCTCGAGGCCCATGTTGTTGACCTGGAACCACGGGTACTGGGGAGCCGGCGTGAACTCGAGCTTGCCCTCGCGCAGGTTGGCGCGGAACTCATAGGCAAGACCGGTCTCGGCGTCCTCAGCGAACTTGACCGAGAAGCCGGCAGCGTTACCGCCGAGCTCAATGTCGGCATCGAGCAAGTAGGTGGAGCCGGCATCCGCGGCGAGCACCTGCTCGACCTTGCCCGACTCGCAGGAAAGCTCAAAGGTCTCGACAGCCTTGCCCTCGCCAAAGGCGCCAAGCATGCTGTCGGGGAGCTTGGTGCCGAGCGTTCCGTCGGCACGCTGAACGATCTCGAGGGGCATAAAGGTGCCACCCCATAGGTAAGAGCTGGGGTCGCCGCCCTCGTCACGCGTAGGAACCCAACCAAAGAGAACGCGACGCTCGCCATCGAATGCGGTGCGAGCGGCGTAGTACGCGCGGCCGTCGAAGGAGTCGTCAGCGGGGGTAATCCAAGGACCGTTGATGGACTTGGACATGCGGTAACGGGTCTTGTTGCCGTCGCTGTACTCGGAAAAGACGAGGTACCACCAGTCGCCCATCTTAAAGAGATCAGGCATCTCGAACATGGTGTACAGGCCCGGATTCCACCAGTCGCCCTGGAACTCCCAGGCATCCAGGTCCTTGGAGGTGAACTTGACCAGACGACCGGTCATCAGACGCTTGTCCTCGCCCACACGCGTGCCGAGGATGAGCATGTACTCTTCGTTCTCCTCATCCCAAAGAACAAAGGGATCGCGCCAGTTGCGGTCATCGTAACCCTCCTGGGGCGGAAGCAGCGTCTCGGCGATGTTCTTCTCCCACTTGACGGCGTCGTCACTCGTTGCGTGAAGAAGAACCTGCTTCATCAAGCGCGCGCGGACCTTATCGCGATTGCAACCAGTGTAGAGCGCATGGTACTTGTCGCCCACCTTAAACACTGTGCCGGCATAAACATACTGGTCGACTTCCTCGTCGCCGCCACGCTCAAGGCTCTCGCCAAAGTCCTTGTAGTTGACGAAATCCTTGGTCGTCGCGAGTGCCCAGCCAAACGGCTCTCCGAAAGGTCCGGGGTTACGCGTGTCACGCTGATGATAGAGATAGAACGTGCCGTCCTCGCCGTACGGCATGATGTCGCCTACCCAAATTCCCTCAGGCTGGTAATACACCTTGTGCATCCGAGACTTCCTTTCCCACAAGATACTAACTCGGTACAACTGCAAGATATGTCAATCGTTTTCATATGTCAAACGTTTTCACATCAATACGTCTTTTCGCAGTTCCAGTCGTCGGCAAACGGTTGACATATGCCGGCGAACGGTCATCAGAGGCGTTTGAGGAATTCTTTTGGCACGGGATGAACTACGCGGTTTTGCCCTCAATGAGTTCAACGGGGAGCTTGATATTCGATTCAGGATTATCGCCGTTAACAAGAGCGATGATGGATTGCGCCGCGAGCTCTCCGATGCGATCGATATCTTGGCGTACGGTTGTTAAGTCAGGCATAAACGTCATAGTGCGGCGGGCACCATCCGCGCCCACGACCTTAATATCGTCCGGAGCGCTCAAGCCGCGCTGCTTCATAATGTTGAGACAGATGGCCGCCATCGTGTCGTCTCCCGCAAAGATGCCGTCAATATCGGGGTTCTCATCGAGGATCTTCGCAACGACCGCGCTCTTTTCGTCGTCGGGCTTAACGAACTCGACCTCACGGACAAGCGCGGGCAAACCGGCCTGCTCAACAACATCGAGGTAGGCATCGGTACGCTTATTGGCAGGCATGCGCATGCGGCTATTGCTGCGCAGGCACAGGATGCGTGAACACCCGTCATCGATCAGGCGACGCGTGGCAAGTTCGCCGATGCTATAGCTGTCGCTCGCAATCTGAACAGAGGCCTCGCCAAGGTCGCAGTCGATACCAACCAGGCTCAAGCCCATCTCGGCATATGCCTCAGCACCGATATTGAGGGAGTTGACGATGACGCCGTCGACCATATTGCGGCGGAGCATGTCAATATAGGAACGCTCAAGATCGGGTCGATTGGCGCTGTTGCACAGCAACATCTTAAAGCCGTTTTCCGCCAACGTGCGCTCGACCGCCTGCGCAACCTGAGCATGGAACGGGCTGCTCACAAAGGGAATGATCATGCCGATAAGGTTCAGGCGACCGTTGAGCATGGCACGGGCGATATCGTTGGGCGTATAGTTGATGCGCTCCATCGCGGCATGGACCTTATCGCGGGTTTCTTGGCTAATATAGCCGCGATTATTAAGCACGCGAGATACCGTAGTGGGCGAAACCCCCGCCACCGCTGCAACTTCCTTGATGCCAGGCTTAGCAGAATCCTTAGAACGAGCGCCCTCGCGAGCCATAGCACCCTCCCCCATCAACATGTCAAACGTTTACATACGAACAAAGCATACCCCAACAACAGCGGGAAGACGGTAACAGCACAAGCAAGTAAACGACTCATCCAAAAAATTAGGAGAGTTCCGCCTAAAGGGTGACTACACAGGACCCCCGCCGGGCCGCTTTGGGTTACTTTCCAAAACATTTCCGCAGGACGCAAAGGGCTCCGCCGCGCGAAGCGCGCAGCGGAGCCCTTTGCATGTCCGAGGACGTTTTGGAAAGTAACCCAAAGCGGCCCGGCGATCCTGCGGGAGTTAAACCCCTTTAGAACTTGTCGTGGAAGGTACGCGAAATGACCTCGTCCTGCTGCTCCTTGGTGAGCGTGTGGAAGTTCACGGCATAGCCGGAAACGCGGATGGTCAGCTGCGGGTACTTCTCGGGGTGAGCCTGAGCGTCGAGCAGCGTCTCACGATTGAAGACGTTGATGTTCAGGTGGTGGCCACCCTTCTCGGCGTAAGCGTCGAGCATGTGGACCAGGTTATCGGCCTGAGTCTCGGAAACTTCAGAAACCTTCATAATGTGTCTCCTTCGATTGATAGGCGCCGGCCGAAACCGGCGCGCTAATCAGTAATCGTTATTGTTAGTATAGCACTAACAATAGTTACTCGCCCAGCTGATCAAGGTCGATATCGCCAAAGAACACCTGGTCCTCCTTGCCGAGCGCACTCGGGATGATGGAGAAGGTGTTGGAGATGCCGTCCTGAGCATCGCGGAACGGGAGCTTGGAAACCGAAGACAGCGAAGCGATGGCGCCGTGGCTATCGCGCTTGTGCATGGGGTTAGCACCCGGGGCGAACGGCTGGCCAGCCTTGCGGCCGTCAGGCGTAGAACCGGTCTTCTTGCCGTACACGACGTTGGAGGTAATGGTCAGAACCGAGGTCGTGGGCACGGAGTTGCGATAGGTGTCGTTCATGCGGATGTACTCCATGAACTGGTGCACAACGTCGTGAGCGATCTGGTCGACGCGGTCGTCGTCGTTGCCGTACTTGGGGAACTCGCCCTCAGTCTCGAAGTCGACGATGATGCCGTTCTCGTCACGGACGGGGTGGACCTTGGCGTACTTGATGGCGGACAGGGAGTCGGCCACAACGGAAAGGCCAGCGATGCCCGTAGCGAACCAGCGGTGCACGTGCTTGTCGTGCAGAGCCATCTGGATGCGCTCGTAGCAATACTTGTCGTGCATGTAGTGAATGATGTTCAGAGAGTTGACGTACACGCCAGCGAGCCACTTCATCATGTCGTTGTACTTGGCCACAACGTCGTCGTAATCGAGCGTGTCGCCCTCGACGGCGCGGTACTTGGGGCCGACCTGCTTCTTGGAGACCTCGTCAACACCGCCGTTAAGTGCGTAGAGCAGGCACTTGGCCAGGTTGGCGCGGGCGCCGAAGAACTGCATCTCCTTGCCGATGCGCATGGAGGACACGCAGCAGGCAATGCCGTAGTCGTCGCCGTGATAGACGCGCATGAGGTCGTCGTTCTCGTACTGGATCGAGGAGCTGGCGACAGAAGTCTTGGCGCAGAACTTCTTGAAGTTCTCGGGCAGACGGGTCGACCACAGAACGGTCATGTTGGGCTCGGGGCTGGTGCCCATGTTCTCGAGCGTGTGCAGGTAGCGGTAGCTCATCTTGGTAACGAGCGTACGGCCGTCAACACCCATGCCGCCGATGGACTCGGTGACCCACTGCGGGTCGCCGGTGAACAGGGCCTGGTACTCGGGAGTACGGGCGAACTTGACCATGCGGAGCTTCATGATGAAGTGATCCACGAACTCCTGGATCTGCTCCTCGGTGAAGGTACCGTTGGCAAGGTCGCGCTCAGCATAGATGTCGATGAACGTAGAGGTACGGCCGATGGACATAGCGGCGCCGTTCTGCTCCTTGACGGCAGCAAGGTAGGCGAAGTACATCCACTGGATGGCCTCCTGCGTGTTGGTAGCAGGGTTGGAAATGTCGAAACCATAGGTCTCGGCCATCATCTTGAGCTCGCCGAGGGCGCGGATCTGCTCCTGCAGCTCCTCACGATCGCGGATGTTGTCGGCGGTCATGACCGTCGGGGTGGAAGCCTTCTGGGCCTCCTTGTCCTTAATCAGGTAGTCGACACCGTACAGGGCGACACGACGGTAGTCGCCGATGATGCGGCCGCGGCCATAGCCATCGGGCAGACCGGTGATGATGTGAGCCGAGCGGCAAGCACGCATCTCGGGGGTGTAAACATCGAAGACGCCGGCGTTGTGGGTCTTGCGCTCGAAGGTGTAGCGCTCGACAACGTTCTCGTCGACCTTGTAGCCGTGCTGGCTGGCGGCCTGGCAAGCGATGCGGATACCGCCGTTGACGTGCAGAGCGCGCTTGAGCGGCTTGTCGGTCTGGAGGCCGACGATGGTCTCCTTCTCGCGGTGGGCGTTATCGATGTAGCCAGCGGGGTGGCTCACGATACCCGTGACGGTCTTGGTGTCCATATCGAGGACACCACCCTGCTCGCGCTCCTTAAGCAGCAGGTCGAGAACCTCGCCCCACAGCTCCTTGGTACGCTCGGTCGGACCTACGAGGAACGACTCGTCGCCCTCGTAAGGGGTGTAGTTCTTCTGGATGAAGTCTCGGACGTCAACCTCTCCCGTCCAAATGCCTTCCTTGAAGCCTTCCCATGCCTCCTGCATTGTGTAACCACGCTCCTAGTTACGTGTAATGCGGCGCTCTCTCACACCGCTGCTTATTGAATTCTTGAATTTTCGGCTTGCACTACCGGCTTCTTCCGTTCTTCACCACATGTTGGTGCAGGGAAAAACGTTTGTCCACCTTGGAACTGCAACCCAAAACCCAAGATTTCACCCGTTTGAGAAGGATAACATAGCGACCCCCTTCATCAGGGCTGTTATATGTTTCTTTTTTTATACCATTAGGGCGTTTTTAACAAATCCGCAGGAAATGCGAGCGCGAGCAACTACCGTTCACCGATTTGTTTGGTATTTTTCCTTGCCTTTGTACGACGTTCGCTCTAGCTGTTATGCCAGCTTTAGCAGAGTAAAGTGCCTCTGAGTAGGCTTTGGGACATGCCTTACGATCTACCCCTTACTTTGCTGATACCGACGGTGTACGGAGGTCGCCTAAAGGTTGTTTTCTAGGCATGACCCAAAATCTACCGTATAGGGTGCGCGTGCAAGGGTATCATCTTTCACCGAAAATAGTTTCTAGTGTTAGGGGTTTTCGGTGGAAGATACCGATTTCCATGAGCTTGGACGTCAGCTCCTTACTGAGTTTGGCGGCATTCACCAGCGCGTTTCGCGCTTTGTGGACAAAGTTCTCAGCGGCGAGATGGCCGTCATGCGCGCCCTCATGCTCGCTGGCGGTTCGCTCACGCCGAGCGAACTCGCTGATCGTGCCTGGGTCTCGAGCGCCCGCATCGCCAATATCTTGCGCGCCCTCGAGGCCAAGGGTTGGATTGAGCGCGAGCATTCAAAGACCGACCGTCGTCGCGTACACGTCATAGTGACCGACAAGGGATTCCAGGATCTCGAAATCAAACGCCGGGAATTCGAGGAGCGCACCGCGGCTTTCCTCGAGCAGCTCGGCGAAACAGATACCCAAGAGATGGTGCGCCTTCTAAGACGTGCCAACGAAATTATCGACCGCAATCAAGAAAGGAGAGATGCCGAGTGAGGATTCTCAAGCTCTTTAAAAAGCATGTCCTGGCACTGTTCGCAGCTATCGTACTTATCGTAATCAGCTGCAACGCCGACCTGGCGCTGCCTACCTATATGAGCGACATCGTCGACGTGGGCGTGCAGCAAGGCGGCATTGCCTCGCCCGTGCCCGACACCATTCGCGCCGAATCGCTCGACGACCTCGAACTCTTTATGCGCGCCAAGGACGCCAAAGCTGTGGAGGCCGTGTTTGGCAAGGCAGACAAGAACGGCATTCGAACGTACAAGGGCACCGAGGAAGAGCGTGCCGACGGCAGCAAGATTGCCGACATTATGAGCCTGCCTGAGACCGTCGTGCTCGCCTTCAACCAGGGCATCGACGCCGACTCCATGGGCGACATGACCGGCACGTCCAGCGAGAAAGACAGCGACGCCGCTCAGGCCATGCCCACGCCCGAGCAAATGGCGGCGATGACGCCCGAGCAGCTCGCCGAGATGCAGCAGAAGGCCGCAGCGGCGCAGAATATGCAAAAGCAGATTGATGCCGACGGCGGTAAGATCACCATGAAGGGTCTGCGTCTAGGCGTTGAAGGCGGCCTAATCGACCAGGGCAAGCTCGTCGAGGGCGCCAACGATATGGCGGACAAAATGGGCTCCATGTCGGGCTCCATCGTGACCCAACGCGCCGTGAGCTATGTGCAGGACGAGTACAAGGCACAGGGCATCGACCCCGCCGACGTGCAGAACGCCTACCTGGGCCGCATGGCGACCACGATGTTTGGGCTGTGTCTGGTGTCGCTGGTCGCCACCATCCTGACCGGTGCCGTTGCTTCGCGCACTGCCTGCTCCATCGCCCGCGACCTGCGCCGCGAGACCTTCAACAAGGTTATGCACTTCTCGCCGGCCGAGGTGGGCAAGTTTAGCCAGGCCTCGCTCATCACCCGCTGCACCAATGACATTCAGCAGATCCAGATGGCCGCAACCCTGTTTATCCGCATGTGTCTGATGGCCCCCGTCATGGGCATCGTCGCCGTCATGCGCGTCCTGGCCAACCATACCGGCCTGGAGTGGACCATCGCCGTTGCCATCATCGCGGTCTCGGCCGTCGTCGGCGTGCTCATGGGCCTCACCATGCCCAAGTTCAAAAAGATGCAAAGTTACGTGGACCGCGTGAACCTTACCGCCCGCGAGCTGCTCGACGGCCTTATGCCTATCCGCTCGTTCAACCGCGAGGAGCATGAGCTCGAGCGTTTTGACAAGGCTTCGCTCGACCTGATGACCACGCAGCTCTACACCAACCGAGCCATGAGCTTTATGATGCCGCTCATGATGCTGGTCATGAACTGCATCACCGTGCTTATCGTCTGGTTTGGCGCGCAGGGCGTGTCCGACGGCGTGATGCAGGTCGGCAACATGATGGCGTTTATCTCCTACACCATGCAGATCGTCATGGCGTTTATGATCCTCACCATGGTTTCGGTCATCCTGCCCCGCGCCGAGGTCGCAGCCGAGCGCGTAGAAGAGGTCATCACCTGCCCCACGAGCATCAACGACCCCGCCTCGCCCAAACTGCCCACGGCCAGCGCGCCGCGCGGTGAGCTCACCTTCCGCGACGTGAGCTTCCAGTATCCCGATGCCCGCGCCGACGTCATCAGCGGCGTGAACTTCACCACGCATGCCGGTCAGATGCTCGGCATCATTGGCTCCACGGGCTCGGGCAAGTCCACGCTCGTACAGCTGATTCCGCGCTTATACGACGTCACGGGCGGCAGCATTTCGCTCGACGGCATCGACGTGCGCGACATGACCCTTTCCGAGCTTCGCCGCCGCATTGGTTACATCCCGCAGCAGGGTCGCCTGTTCTCGGGCACCGTCGAGAGCAACCTCAAGTTTGCCGGCGACATGGTGAGCGATGATGACATGCACCGGGCGGCACGCATCGCCCAAGCCGAGGACTTTATCGCCGAGCGCGAGGGCGGCTACGACTCCCCCATCAGCCAGGGAGGCTCCAATGTCTCGGGTGGTCAGCGCCAGCGCTTGGCCATCGCCCGCGCATTGGCCAAAAAGCCCGAGGTTGTGGTGTTCGATGACTCGTTTAGCGCCCTCGACTACAAGACCGACGCGCGTCTACGCGAGGAGCTGGCCAAAAACGTTACCGACGCCGCGCTCGTGGTCGTGGCCCAGCGCATCGCGACCATCATGCACGCCGACCAGATCATCGTGCTCGACGACGGCCACGTAGTGGGCACCGGCACGCACGAGGAGCTGCTGCGCAGCTGCCCGGCGTACCTGGAGATCGCACAGTCGCAGCTTTCCGCCGAGGAGCTGGGGCTTACCCAAGAAGAAATTGCAGCCGTCATGGAAGGAGGCGAGCGCTAATGGCAGACGAGACCAAGACTCAGATTCCCAAGCCCACCCGCCAGCGTGGTCCCATGGGCCGCATGCGTCGCGGCGAAAAGGCCAAGGACTTTAATGGCACCATGAGGCAGCTGCTCGGCTATATCGGCCAGCACAAGATTGCCGTGTTTGCCGCCGTCGCCTTTGCCGTGTGCTCGGTCATCTTTAACATTGTGGGACCCAAGGTGCTCGGCCAGGTTACGACCAAGCTGTTCGAAGGCCTGGTCGCCAAGGTCAACGGCACCGGCGACGTTGACTTTGACTGGATCGCCAAGACGCTCGGCTTTTTGCTCTGCCTGTATCTGGCAAGCTCTGTTTGCAGCCTGATCCAGGGCTGGCTCATGACCGGCGTCACGCAAAAGATTTGTTATCGCATGCGCAAGGAGATCGCCGCCAAGATCGCCGTCGTGCCAATGAGCTACTTTAACGGACACAGCAAGGGCGACGTGCTCAGCCGCATCACCAACGACGTCGATACGCTGGGTCAGTCGCTCAACCAGAGCGTGACACAGCTCATCACGTCGGTGACGCAGATTATCGGCGTGCTCGTCATGATGCTTTCGATCAGCCTACCGCTTACCGGCGTCACCGTGCTCACGCTGCCGGCCGCCGCGATTATCCTGACCGTGATGATTCACTTCTCGCAGCCGTACTTCCGCGAGCAACAGCAAGTCCTTGGCACCGTCAACGGCATTATCGAGGAGGACTTTGCCGGCCAGAACGTCATCCAGGTGTTCGACCGCGCCGAGGCCTCGATCGAGGAGTTCGACCGTCAAAACGACCGCCTCTTTATTAGTGGCTGGCGCTCGCAGTTCCTGTCGGGCCTGATGATGCCGCTTATGAGCCTGGTGGGCAACATGGGCTACGTGGGCGTCGTCGTGGTGGGCGCGCAGCTCGCACTGACCGGCAATGCCACGCCCGGCGACATCCAGAGCTTTATCCAGTACGTTCGCAACTTTACCCAACCCGTGCAGCAGCTGGGCAACGTGAGCAACACGATGCAGTCGATGGCCGCTGCCACCGAGCGCGTCTTTGAGTTCCTGGCCGCGCCCGAGGAGGAGCAGAAGGCCGACGCGCAGATTCCCGAGAAGCGCCCCGGCCACGTGGAGTTCGACCACGTCAAGTTTGGCTACACACCCGACAAGACCATCATCCACGACTTTAGCTGCGAAGCGCAACCCGGCCAAACCATCGCCATCGTCGGCCCCACCGGCGCTGGCAAGACCACGCTCATCAAGCTGCTGCAGCGCTTTTACGACGTGGACGGCGGTTCGCTGCGCGTCGAGGGTGTCGACGTGCGCGACTGGGACCGCGCGGCGCTGCGCGGCGAGTTTGCCATGGTGCTGCAGGATACCTGGCTGTTTAACGGCACCATCCGCGAGAACATCCGCTACGGACGCCCCGATGCGAGCGATGCCGAGGTCGAGGCCGCCGCTCGTGCCGCGCGCTGCGATCACTTTATCCATACGCTCGCCGGCGGCTACGACTTTATGATCAATGAGGAGGGTACCAACCTCTCGCAGGGCCAGCGCCAGCTCGTGACCATCGCCCGCGCCATTTTGGCCGACCGTCCGGCGCTGATTTTGGACGAGGCGACCTCCAACGTCGATACCCGCACCGAGGAGCTCATCCAGCGCGCCATGGATGCGCTGATGCAGGGCCGCACGAGCTTTGTCATCGCGCATCGCCTGTCCACGATCCGCAACGCCGACGTAATCTTGGTGATCCGCGACGGCGACATCGTCGAGAAGGGCACACACGACGAACTGCTCGCCCAGGGCGGCTTCTACGCCGACCTGTACAACTCGCAGTTCGACGAGGCGGCGTAAAACCGGCGGCAAACAACCGCAATACCCAAAAACGGGGGCGCAGAATGAACTGTGCCCCCGTTTTTTGTTCTGCGGCCCTCGAACCGCCTCCCCCGGGACCTGATTAACGGCCTCCCTCAAGGCCCCGTGGACAAAAAATGGCAAATATGAGTACTGTCACCTTTTTAGTAACAGCCAAAACTGCCCCAAACGACCTCTTTGCGGCCTAGGTATGCCTTCAAATTGATCAAAATGCCCGGTAGCATGCTTCTGTATGCCAACGTTAATAAACATATTTACTGTTGTGTCTATTATCTTGTAAGATCGATATGATACTATGCTAGCAACAGTACTCATATTTGCCGTTTTTTGTCCACAGGGCATGCCGCAGAAGATCCAACTTGCGCCAGCGTGCCGTACGCTGGCCCTCCCCTTCCGGCAAGCGCCGACATTTCCCCAGATAAAACCGACCAAAATAAACCTGTCCCTTTTCGGCAGATTTCGCTTGCACTTTAGCGTGCGACAGCGGATAATGCCGAGCATTCGAGAATTCGCCAATTGTTGCCGTTAATTGATAAAGGAGGCCCCATATGGCCATGGAATTCAAGCGCAGGTTGCCGATCCCCATGGAGATCCGCGAGGAAATGCCGCTTTCCGCCGAGCTTACCGCCAAAAAGCAGGCATTCGACGCCGAGGTCGCCAAGGTCTTTACCGGCGAGGACGCACGCAAGGTGCTCATCATCGGCCCGTGCTCTGCCGACCGCGAGGACTCAGTGCTTGAGTACATGAACCGACTGGCCAAGGTCGCCGAAGAGGTCAAGGACAAACTCATCATCATTCCGCGCGTCTACACCAACAAGCCGCGCACCAAGGGCACTGGCTACAAGGGCCTGCTGCACAACCCCGACCCCGAGGCGCCCGATGACCTGCTCGAAGGCGTCAAGGCCATCCGCCACATGCACCTGCGCGTCATCGAGGAGACCGGTTTCTTTACCGCCGACGAGATGCTCTACCCGTCCAACTACCAGTACCTCGTCGACCTGCTGAGCTACGTTGCCGTGGGCGCGCGCTCGGTCGAAAACCAGGAGCATCGCCTGGTGTCGAGCGGCATTTCGGTGCCCGTCGGCATGAAAAACCCCACCGCCGGTTCCACCACCGTCATGCTTAACTCCATCTACGCCGCCCAGGCACATCAAAGCTTCATCTTCCGCAACTGGGAGGTTGAGTGCGACGGCAACCCGCTCGCACACGCCGTTATGCGTGGCTACATCGGTCTCGACGGTCGTACCTACCCCAATTACCACTACGAACACCTGGAGCGCCTGGCCGAGCGCTATACCGAGCATGCCGGCTACGCCAACCCGGCGGCGGTCATCGACTGCAACCACGACAACTCGGGCAAGCGCCCACTGGAGCAGTATCGTATTTGCAAGGAGGTGCTCGACAGCTGCCGCCGCAACGAGTCCATCTCCAAGCTGGTCAAGGGCTTTATGATCGAATCCTACCTGGAGGATGGCAATCAGTCAGTCGATGGCGGCGTCTTTGGCAAGTCGATCACCGACCCGTGCCTGGGCTGGGAAAAGACCGACTACCTCATCCACGAGATCGCGGAGCGGGTGTAGGTTACGGCGTTTTACCAAACGCCGTAACCGGCCGACGCTGCAAATCCGCCAGAGCGAGCAATCTGCCTTTCAGCTTCGACGGCATGACCAAAAGGTCAATGCCGCCTCGCTTCAAGGCACCTTGCTCGCTCTGGCGGATTTTCGCTGACGTTTTTCTGCCAGCGTCGTTGCCAAAGCTGGCACTTGGGGACGCTCCTTTTGGGGTAGTCGTTGGAGACGCTCTTGTTTGACTAGTCTTTTAAGAACGTCCCCAATGACTACCCAATTGCCACCTCTCCGTCCCCGAGGTATCGGGGCTCGTCTGCCGAATGATTGATGCGGGCGCCCTGCGGCCATGTCACACTCAGAAGTGGCCTGACCCAACTTGGAAGGAGCCCCCATGAGCCTTGACAACGTAACTCTGCGTGCCGCCACGCTCGATGACCTAGCCGGCATCGCCGCCATCTACAACCAGCTGTGGTGCAACACGCTGCGCAACCGAGGCGACGTCGAAGCCGCCGATTTCTGTGCGCGCTTTAACATCGCCATGCAGCTGCAGCGCTCCCCCATCGCGCTCGTTGCCGAAGCTGAAGGCCGCATCATCGCCGCTTGCTGCATCGGCATCTTCGAAGACGGCAAACCACGCACCAATCCCACGTGGGAGCCCTGCTACAACGAGATGTTCGCCCAGGCAACCGAGATGGCAAAGACCGCCGATGCCAAGCTCGAAGGCTCGCTCTTTGGCGATAGCCGCGAGAAGGCAACAGCCGACCGCTTTGCCGCCACGGGCAACGAATATGCCCAGGGCCAGCTCAACCTGATCATCATCGTGCCCGAGTGGCAGGGCAAGGGGCTCGGCCGTGCGCTCATCGACCTTGCGCGCGCCGAACTCGCCACAGCCGGGTGCACCAAATTCTTCCTGATGAGCGACTGCAACTCCGATTGGCAGTTCTACGAGCACCTCAACATGAAGCGCATCCTAGAGGACCACAGCCAAGACACCGGTGACGGCTTTATCGTCTACATGTACGGCGGCACGCTCTAAGTACCCCTTCAATCAAGGCGAGCCGGGCACCCGGCCCTTGGCCTCTGCCCAGGAATAACCCAGGGGGCCGGACCGCCCGTCCCTAAACCTGTCCGACAGCGCGATATCTCGTCGCTCGAGCACGCCCCTCTTTAACGAGTGCGCCTTCCTCAAGTAAACCGTTGATAACCCGCAGCGTCACGTCGCGCCCAGTTCCCAGAGCGTCCGAAGCATCCTGACGCGTAAAACCGCGGGGCCGCTCAAGGGCAAAGCGAATCAAGGTGCGAGCGTATCCGCCACGTCGCTCGTCCGAGACATCCTGTAGCATCGCGGACGCCTTGCACGCAGCATCAAAGCCAAGCTCCTCCACGAGCTTGGCACGCACCTCGTGGCCGCAGTCGCCATTCATCGACACGTGCCCCTCTCGCTGCGCTCGCACGGATGCAAACGCCTGCGAAACATCGGGCGGCAGCGCCCCTTCCCGCTCGAGCTGCTCATAATCGCTGTAATCCCCACGCAAGTTGGGACCGCTATTGCCACGAGGCGTCAGATAGGAATTGCGCACGGCGTTGACGTTGGGCAGCGACAACCTAAACATTGCAGGGTAGGCGCAGACCTCGGGTTCCAACCCTTCCGCCTCATAGAGCGCACGGATCCCCTTGAGGCCCGTTCCAAACGCCTCAACCATCCCCAGACGCAAAAAGAGCAGTTGCAGCTTTGGATTCCGAGCGTCCGAGCCGCCCGCAAGCGCCTCCTCGACGCTGATGTGCTGCGGCCCTCCCGCATTGGTAAATTCAAGCGCCGTACGGCTCATCTTGATAAGAGACGCCACCGAAGATTCGTAGTCGCGATGGATAAACAGGTTCAGAATTCCCTCTCGAACAGCCTCGCGGGGATAGTCGTCCTTATCTATGCGATCGAGCCTTCCCGGCACAAAGTACATACGCGTTGCGTTCGATATATTGAGGAACCGTTCGATATCCTCTATCTGCCTGAAGATCGAGCCCTCGCCATCCTGACGGTCGATAAACTCGGTATACGCATCGTCGTTGAAGAGGCCAGCGCGGACTGCAAAGGGGTTTTGGTCAGAGACCAGCAGTGCCAAATTGGTGTAAAAGCCCAGCTCATCGATAAGGCCGAGATTCTTTTGAGAGGTTTGGTCAAACGTAATCTCCGCGCGCCTAAAGACCCGCTCGGCTTCAAAAAACGTCAAGCTCTGTTCATGAGAGCGCGCGGTCTCAAAATAATCGCCGTCGGTGCGCTTGATCATCGAGCGGATCTGGGCCATCTCGATGGGCACGTTTGCAGGGCCTAGGCGCCGATATACCCCGGCGGGAACAAATCCCTTCGAGCACAGGCAGTACGGCTTGTGAGGACCCGCTTCCACCTCGATTTTCACCAACGCTACGCCATCGATGTCCAATGCGGAGACCGTCGTGATTTCAGAAACGTCGGGATACACGCCATCGGTTATTGCATTAGAGCATTGAAGCATGGTGGCATCGATATCGTCCACTCCGACGATGCTGCCAAAATCGTCGATTCCGATATACAAGGTACCACCATTCGAATTGGCAAACGCCACCACAGCTTTGAGCAGCTTAGGGGTAAATGTGCACTTGAACTCCACGGTCTCACTTTCAACAAGCTGCATGCTACCCCCTATCATCGACTATCGACGATTCTAGACCAACTATCGACGATAAGCAAGGCCCCTGGTACCCTCGCTTAGACCCGAGTGCCCGCGTGCAACGCTGCCCGCCGCACGCAAAAGGGCCCGCCAGCGTGTGCGCCAGCGGGCCCCAGGTCATATCGACACTACCCCGTGTGCCTGCAACCGCCTCTACTTGCAGCGCGCCTTGGGCTGCTGCTGGGTGATGCAGTGGATGTTGCCGCCGCCGTAGATAACCTCGCGAGTCATGATACCGATGACTTCTCGGTCCGGATAAGCAGCCTGGATATACTTGAGCGCCTGGGCGTCATTGGGATCGCCGAACTGCGGTACAAGCACCGCACCGTTGATGGGCAGGAAGTTGAGGTAACTCGGCTCGAAAGCATCCTCGGGGGTACGCGGCAGCACGCCCTCGACGGGGTCAATCGTGCTGGCCTCCTCTTCGGTCATATATACCGAGGTCGCAGGCATAATCACCTTGTGGATCTTGAGCTTGCGGCCACGGGCATCCGTCGTCTCGGAAAGCGTCTTATACGCCTCTTGGCACTCCTTGTAGAACTTATGGTTGGGATCATCGGTCCACATGCAGCAGACCTCGCCGGGCGCACTAAAGCATGCGACGTCGTCCACGTGCCCGTTGGTCTCAAACGGGTCGATGCCATCCTTGATCCAAATGACCTTCTCGATGCCCAGGTACTCGGCAAGCTTCTCCTCGATCTGCTCCTTGGTGTACTGGGGGTTGCGGTCCTCATTGAGCAGGCACATCTCGGTGGTCACCACGGTGCCCTGGCCGTCGCAGTTAAACGAGCCACCCTCGAGGATATAATCCTCGGGACGATAGCGGTTAACCTGCTCGAGCTGTGCCACCTGCAGGCCAATGGAAGCGTCCTTGTCCCACGGGAAATACAGGCCGTCAATGAAACCGCCGTAAGCATTAAAGTGGAAGTGCGAGAGTGCCACGTCCCCCTTGTCGTTGACAAGAAACGCCGGGCCGGGGTCGCGAATCCAGCTGTCGTTGTACTCCATGTGGATAACGCGCACGTTCTCAACGCCGTCGAAGATCTCACACACCGCGGGGAAGTCTTCAGTGTTGACGCCCACAGTGATGGGCTGAAAACGTGCAACGGTCTTAATAATCTCGGTAAAGACCTTTTGCGCCGGCTTGGCACCACAGCGCCACACATCCGAGCGATGCGGCCACAAAATCCAGGTGCGCTCCTGCTCTTCGTACTCGCCGGGCATGTAGAATCCGTCCTTCTTTGGCGTAGACTCGCTCTCGTAAATGGTCTTCATTTCAAGCTCCTAAATCTCGGTGCTTTTGCTTGACGAGACCATGATGCGGCCGCACCGAGATGTTCTCAATGGTCCCTCGAGCCCCTTTCAGCGACCGACGGTATACCATTCGCTGACCTAAAGTTCTATTCAGGCCGAGAACATGACATACTGGGTTCCACAATGGAAAGGATGCCCTATGCCCCCATGCAATAATCAGCAGACTATTGAGTTGGACAGTACGACCTGGACTGCTCTCAACGAGCTCGCGCTTGCAATCCACGCATCACACGGTGTCGATAAGCTGCAAAAGGAGACCCTCGAGGGAACGACAGGGCTCGTGCCCCATCGGATCGCCATGTTCGACCTGATCGAGGCAGCGGGCAGTGATGCCCCACGCTACGTCCACCCCGCAAGCAGCGGAATGGACGACCGCGCACTGAGCGACTACTACAACCGCTACGCCGCGATGGACTATACAACATGGAGCTTTGACTTACATAAGGTCGGCGTCTACCGCGACCTCGACCTCGTCGACGTCGAGCGACGCGATGCCACGCCCATCTATCGCAAATGGATGGAACCGCAGGGCGTCTACTTTGGCTGTACGGCCACGCTCGCGCACAACGACAGCCCGCTAGGAAGCATCACCCTGTTTCGTGAACGCACGGCCGGAGACTTCACCGACACCGAGCTCGCAATCCTGCTCGAAGTCGCTCGGCACGCGAGCCTCGCGCTCGCCAACCTCTATCCTCGGGGCATTAAACTCACCCAGACAGAAGACACAAACCAGCTAAATGCTTTCATTACAGAACACAATATCCAACCGCGCGAAGCCGAAGTCATGCGGCTCATGCTCGACGGCAAAACGAACAAACAGATGGCAAACGAGCTATTCATAAGCGAGTCAACCGTCAAGAAGCATGTCAACGCCATCTATCGCAAGCTCGGCGTCAGCAACCGCCTGGGCCTCATGACTGCCACGCAAAACATCCCGCGATAAAAAAGGGCGCCCTCCATGCAGAGAACGCCCTTTGATTTCGCCATTTGTATTAGTGTCGGCTCTGGCTCAAAGAGTAGACAGGTTTATTTTGGCAGGTTTTATCTGGGCAAATGTCAGCCGCCGCGAGGGAGCTGCCTTCCCTCGCGGCGGTCTTCTAGCAGAAAAACCAAGTGAGTAGGCTTTTTGCAGGAGGTCAAGCACGCCCCAAAACGCCACAGCTCTGACCTGCACTGATAATTGTCCTTGGGGGAAGCGGGCACTGCGGGGGCGCGTCAACAGCGCGCGATTTCCGCGTCGC
>NZ_JBCOIQ010000022.1:0-42364 GCF_040926185.1 Collinsella aerofaciens | reverse complement strand
TATTACGAGCTCCTGTGCGAATTGAAGGGAGCGCTCCCGCAAACTGCCTATTGACAACTTATAGGAGCGTCGGTTTTCTTTTTACCAATTTCGGTATGGTCGACAATCCGCAGTTCAGCCCCGTAACCCGGCATAGTTTTGAAGTTAGTCATTGGGGACGTTCTTAAATGACTAGTCAAACAAGAACGTCCCCAACGACTAGTCGTTTAAGAACGTCCCCAACGACTACCCCGATGTTTTGCGGCGCCGTAACTAAATAAGTTTGGTACCTTGACATTCTTGTGTGGCACTCCTAGATTAGTTAGGCACAAAACAATTCCACTACCTAACTAAAGAAAGGAGCGATACGAATTCATGTGCGATGAACCCCTTAACCTTCGCCCGCATGAGCCCGGCGGCGATCCTTCGGAGCCGGCAGACGTGCCCGAAGCAGTTAACGGCGAAGACAAGCTCGCCAAGCGCATCCTGAGCGGCCTAGGCTTTTGCGGCCACTACATGCACTTTCACGGCGGCGGCGTGTCCGGCAAGGCGCCCATCGTCTGCCTGCTTGCCAAGCAGGAAAACGGCGAGATGTCGCAGCAGGAACTCGGCATGCACTTCGACCTCAAGCCGGGGTCGCTTTCCGAAATCTTGTCCAAGCTCGAGTGCGCCGGCATCATCGAGCGCAGCCGCAATCCAAAAGATCGCCGGCAGCTCACCATTCGCCTGACCGAGATCGGCTGGGAGAAGGCCCGCATCGACCAAGCCGCCCGCATCCGCTTTAGAGAGCAGGCCTTTAGTGCCCTCAACCACGACGAGCGTGAACAGCTTGCCGAGATGCTCGAGAAAATCCGCGTAACCTGGGAGGAACTGGATGATTAAAACCCTTATGGGCAGCATCCGCGATTACATGAAGGTCACGATCGCCACGCCGCTGCTGGTGCTTGGCGAGGTAATCTGCCAGATGATGATCCCGTTTATCACCGCCGACATGATCGACGCCATCAAGGACGGCACCGCCGTTACCGAGATGCTGCCCACCGCCGGCCTTCTCGTACTCATCGCGCTCACGTCGCTCGCCTTTGGTGCGGCAGCCGGCGTCACCTGCAGCCATGCGAGCTGCGGCTTCGCCAAGAACCTGCGTCACGACCTGTTCTACAAGATCCAGACGTTCAGCTTCGCGAACATCGACGAGTTCTCGAGCTCCTCGCTCGTCACCCGCCTCACCACCGACATCAACAACGTGCAGCAGGCCTTTATGATGCTCATCCGCATCGCCGTGCGCTCGCCGTTGGTGCTGATCTTCGCCTTTACCATGGCCTACGCCATGGGCGGCAGCGTCTCGTTTGTCTACCTGGTCATCATCCCACTGCTGGGCTTTGGCCTGTTCTTTATCATCTATAGGGTGCGCCCGATCTTTGCCCGCGTGTTCCGCAAGTACGACGCGCTCAACGAGTCGGTCGAGGAAAACGTCACCGGCATGCGCGTGGTCAAGAGCTACGTGCGCCAGGACTACGAGAAGGAGAAGTTCGCCACCGCCGCGCGCGATGTCCAGATGGACTTCACCCGCGCCGAGAAGCTGCTCGCCTTCAACAACCCCATGATGAACATCTGCGTCAACGGCGCGTTCGTCGTCATCATCTACCTGGGCTCCAAGCTCATCATCACGAGCCAGGGCACCCTGTTCGACGTGGGTCAGCTCTCCTCCATCTTTACCTACGGCTTCCAGATTCTGATGAGCCTAATGCAGCTGTCAATGATCTTTGTCATGGTGACCATGGCAGACGAGTCGGCGCACCGCATTACCGAGGTGCTGGCCGCCGAGCCCACGATCGCCAACCCGACCGAGCCCGTGCACGAGGTTGCCGACGGCTCCATCGACTTCGATCACGTGAGCTTTAAGTATTCCGAGCATGCCCGCCGCCAGGCGCTCGACGATATCGACCTGCATATTAAGAGCGGCGAGACCATCGGCATTATCGGTGGCACCGGCTCGGCCAAGTCGACGCTCGTGAACCTGATCGCCCGCCTGTACGATGTCACCGAGGGCACCGTGCGCGTCGGCGGCGTGGACGTGCGCGACTACGACCTGGACGCGCTGCGCCACCAGGTAGCCATGGTCCTGCAGAAAAACGTGCTGTTTAGCGGCACCATCGCCGAGAACCTGCGCTGGGGCGACCCGAACGCTACCGACGAGGAAGTCCGCGAGGCCGCACATCTGGCCTGCGCCGACGAGTTCGTCGACGGCTTCCCCAAGGGCTACGACACCTGGATCGAGCAGGGCGGCTCCAACGTTTCCGGTGGCCAGAAGCAGCGCCTGTGCATCGCGCGTGCCCTGCTGTGTCGCCCCAAGATCTTGATCCTGGACGACTCCACGAGCGCCGTCGACACCAAGACCGACGCCAAGATCCGCGAGGGCCTGGCGAGCTACCTGCCCAACACGACCAAGCTCATCATCGCCCAGCGCATCAGCTCCGTGCAGGACGCCGACCGCATCATCGTCATGGAGGGTGGCCGCATCAAGGACATCGGCAACCATGACGAGCTGCTCAAGACGAGCGAGATCTACCGCGAGACCTTTACCTCGCAAAACAAGATGAGTGCCGAGGGCGAGGAGGCGGCCGAGACCGTCGCAGCCAACACCGAGGCATCCGCGCCGCAAGCTCAGACCCAGGAAGGAGGCGAGGCACATGAGTAAGGCAGCTACCGCCGAGCGCGCGCGCAACCGCAAGGGCGGCACCATGACGCGCCTGATCAAGATGCTCTTTGGCTTCTACCCCGTGCTTTTGCCCCTCGTCGTCGCCGGCGTTGTGCTCTGCGCCATCATCAACTCCATCGGCGCGACGTTTCTCCAGAGCGCGCTGCAGGTCATTAGCGAATCGTGGCAGTCGGGCGACTGGACGGCCGCGCAGCCCAAGATTCTGAAGCTCGTGACCACCCTCGGCTGCATCTACGCCGTGGGCGTCGCCTCCTCGCTCTTCTGGAACCGTGCCATGGCCGTCATCACGCAGGGCTCGCTCGAGAAGCTGCGCGAAAAGATGTTCAACCGCATGCAGGACCTGCCGATTCGCTACTTCGACACGCACCAGCGCGGCGACATCATGAGCCACTACACCAACGACATCGACACGCTGCGTCAGATGATCAGCCAGTCGCTGCCCAACCTGCTCATGACGATCATCGTCATCGTCACCGTGTTCTTCATCATGCTGTACTACAGCGCGTGGATGTGCCTGGTCATCATTGCCGGCGTCGCCTTTATGACCTTTATGACCAAGCTGCTCGGCTCCAACTCCGCACGCTTCTTTATCGCGCAGCAGACCGAGCTCGGCGTGGTCGAGGGCCATATCGAGGAAGTCATGAACGGCCAGAAAGTCGTCAAGGCGTTCTGTCACGAGTCCGCTGCCGAGGCCGATTTTGACGAGCGCAACGAGAAGCTCTTCGAGGTCTCGCAGAAGGCCAACATGTACGCCAACATCCTCATGCCGATCCTCGGGAACCTGGGCGACTTGCTCTACGTGCTGGTCGCGCTGACCGGCGGCATCTTCCTGGCGCTGGGCGTGCCCAACCTGAGCCTCTCGGGCATGGCGCTCTCCATCGCCGTCGTGGTGCCGTTCCTCAACATGACCAAGCAGTTCTGCGGCCAGATCGGCCAGATCTCGCAGCAGATCAACGCCGTGGTCATGGGCCTTGCCGGCGCCGAGCGCATCTTTGAGCTGCTCGACGAGGAGCCCGAAGCCGACGAGGGCTACGTGACGCTTGTCAACGCACAGGTGAATCCCGACACCTGGCAGCTCGAGGAGGCCGACCACCACACCGGTATGTGGGCCTGGAAGCACCCGCACCGCGCGACCGGCGAGATCGAGTACGTGCCGCTGCGTGGCGACCTGGTCATGGACAACGTGGACTTTGGCTACACGCCCGACCACGAGGTGCTGCACGGCGTGTCTGTGTACGCCAAGCCGGGCCAGAAGGTCGCGTTTGTCGGCGCCACCGGTGCCGGCAAGACGACCATCACCAACCTCATCAACCGCTTCTACGACATTGCCGACGGCAAGATCCGCTACGACGGCATCAACGTCAACAAGATTCGCAAGTCCGATCTGCGTCGCTCGCTCGGCGTGGTGCTGCAGGACGTGAACCTGTTCACCGGCACCGTCATGGACAACATCCGCTACGGCAACCTGGACGCCACCGACGAGGAGTGCATCAAGGCGGCCAAGCTCGCGGGAGCGGACGACTTTATCACCCGCCTGCCCGACGGCTACGACACCATGCTCACCGGTAACGGCGCGCAGCTGTCGCAGGGCCAGCGCCAGCTGATCTCGATCGCGCGCGCCGCCGTCGCCGATCCGCCGGCGATGATTCTGGACGAGGCCACGAGCTCCATCGACTCCCGCACCGAGGCAATCGTGCAGGCGGGCATGGACAAGCTCATGGAGGGCCGCACGACGTTTGTCATCGCACACCGCCTGAGCACCGTGCGCAACTCCGACGCGATCATCTGCCTGGACCACGGCCGCATCATCGAGCGCGGCAACCACGACGAGCTGATCGCCAAGCGCGGGTATTACTACCAGCTCTATACCGGAGCGTTTGAGCTGGAGTAGGACCGGTTACTGACGGAGGGCGCCCCGGGGGCGCCCTCCTGCGCGCGATCAGCCCGTCATTAAAAACGGAATAAAAGTTTGCGAGGCCCTGGCCGTTTGGCCAGGGCCTCGTTTTGTGTGACAAAGGGACTGTCCCTTTGTCACACAAATTAACTACTTGAGGAGTTGGGCCATGGCGTTGACGAATTTTTGCACTTGAAGGGTGGGCTCGAGCGGGTAGTGCAGAAAGACCGGCACCTCGCGGCCGCACAGGAACGGCACGCCCACAAAGGCCGGGTGCACCCCCGACCACGCCCCGCAGGTGAGCACCGCGTCGCCCTTTTCCTCCGCCTCGTTAAAGAGCGCAAAGTCAAAGCTATCCACATCGATCACGTCCACACCGCCGTCGGCCAACAGGTCGATGCGCAGGCTATCCATGGCATCGTTGCCGTGGCGCAGTACGCGCAGGCGCATGCCCTCCAAGTCGGCGACCGTGATGCGCGTCTTGCGCGCCAGCGGGCTCGTGCGCGGCAGGTCGATATAAAACGGCACGTTGACGATGCGGAGCTTTTGGCAGGTGTCGCCCCAGCGCGGAGTCGAAAAACTCGACTGCACCACATCGACCTCGCGGCCCAAGCTGCACATGACGGTCTCGCGCTCGTCGTAGAGGTCGCTTACCGGCACAATCTCAAATCGCAGCGACGGCTCCAGATCGTGAATGCCCGTCCACATCGACAGTGTCTGGCGCCCCGGGCACATCATCGACACGCCCAGGCGCACGGCGCCGCCATCGCCTGCCGCGCGTCGGGCGCGACGCAGCACGTCCTCGGACTGGCGCATGATCGAGCGCGCGTCGTCCACCAGCAGAGCGCCCGCCGGCGTCACCTTGACGCCCGAATGCGAGCGCTCGAACAACGTGATGCCAAATTCGGCCTCAAAGCCCGACACCTGTTTGACGAGTGCCGGGGTCGATACGCGCAATTTTGCCGCGGCGCGCGAGAAGCTTCCCAGCTCCGCAGCGGCCGATATGGCCTCGAGTCGTCGATCGTACACGTCAATCTCCCGTTTCCAGACGTATGGCCATGCGCGGCCGAAGGGGGTCGTTTTGGCAGGTCACATACTCAATTAAGGACAAACCGCCTTGCGAGCTATAAACCATTGGTTTACGCCATTCTAACAAATATGCAATTCACCTGCGCAAATCCAAAGCATACTATAACCAGCGAAAACCACGTGGGTCGATTAATGGGAGCGACCCACAGGGAGGCACAAGAAGGGAAGTTCCTATGAGCAACTGGCTTAAGCTCGAGGGCGATGTCTGCGCCGTGACCGGCGCACTCGGCGGCATGGGCGTCGAGATTTGCCGCGAGTTCGCCCGCAATGGCGCCAACGTCGTCATGCTCGACCTGGACGAGGAGAAGGTCAAGGCCGCTGCCGCCGACCTCGCTGCCGAGTTTGGCATCCACGCCGAGGGCTACAAGATGAACGCCACCGACGAGGCCGAGGTTCAGGCCGCCGTCGACGCCACCATCGCCAACTTCGGCCGCGTCGACGTCCTCGTCAACACCGCCGGCATCCTGCGCTTCGCCGCTATGGAGGACCTGCCGCTGAGCGACTGGGAGCAGGTGCTCAACGTCAACCTCACCGGCTACTTCATCACCTCGCAGCGCTTTGGTCGCGAGATGATCAAGGCCGGCCAGGGCCGCCTGGTGCACATCTCCACCGTCGCCAGCCACTCCCCCGAGACGTTCTCTGGCGTATACAGCTCCACCAAGGCCGGCGTCAACATGATGTCCAAGATGCTTGCCGCCGAGTGGGGCCCGTATGGCGTGCGCTCCAACTGCGTCGAGCCCTGCTTCGTCAAGACCCCCATGTCGGCCAACTTCTATGCCGACCCCGAGGTCGAGAAGAGCCGCAGCCGCCTGATCGCCACGCGCCGCATCGGCGAGGTCAGCGATATCGCCAACGCCGTCATGTTCCTGGCGTCCAAGCGCTCGGACTTTACTACCGGCGACGCCATCAAGGTCGATGGCGGTTTCTCCAACATGATGGGCGACCTCACCGCTAAGCCCGGCGGCCGTCGCGCATACGCCGACAACTACCTTAAGAACAAGGGTGTCGAGCTCTGGTCCGATGAATCCGGCGTCGCTAAGCCGACCGACCAGTAAACCAGCCCGGTAGAGAGGGGCGCGGGACAAATCCCCCCCCCCCCCCCCCGCATCGATTAGAAAGAGTCCAATGGCTTCCACCAACTCCAACAAGGGTCGCGCCGTCGTGCTTTCCGCCGCGTGCGTCACCATGTTCTTCATCAGCTCCATCGCTCTGTATTCCGTTGTGAGCAAGAACCTGCTCGCCGTCTACCCCGAGTGGTCGAGCGCTCTTGCCTGGGCTTTCCCGGTCTTTCAGACCATCATGGCCGTGACGGGCATCTTCGCCGGCCGCATCTCCGACAAAATCGGCCCGCGCAACGTCGTGATCGCCGCCGCCGTGTGCTACGGCGTGGGCTGGTTCATGTCCGGCACCGTCACCGAGCCATGGCAGTTCTACCTGTGGTTCTCGCTCGTCGCCGCCATCGGCAACGGCCTGGGCTACAACCCGGCGCTCACCACCGGCCAAAAGTGGTTCATCGACAAGAAGGGTCTCGCCTCCGGCATCACCCTGGCCGCTTCGACCGCCGGTCCCGCCGTGCTGTCCCCGGTACTCGCCTCGCTGCTCATCCCGAGCCTGGGCATCTTTGGCGCCCTCAAGGCACTCGGCGTCATCTTCTTTGTGACGATCGCCGCCTCCGCCCTGTTCCTGAAGGCCCCCGAGGCCGGTTGGCTGCCCGAGGGCTTCGAGGCCCCCAAGGGTGGCGCACATGCCGGCACCTTCGGTGACCTCACCCCGGGCGAGATGGTCAAGACCCCGCGCTTCTGGGTCCTCATCGTCACCTTCGCCTTTGCCGCCACCGCGGGCACCCTGCTCGTGGGCAAGGTTGCCTCCATCGCCGCCGTCCAGCTCTTCGCCGACCCCACGAGCGCCGCGGCCGTCGCCCTCGGCGGTGTGGTCGTCTCCGTCAACACCTGCGCCAACCTGGTCGGTCGTCTGTCCTTTGGCCAGATCATCGACAAGCTCGGCGCCTATAAGTCGCTGCTCATCAGCCTTGTCGTCACCATCGTCGCGCTCGTCATCATGTCGATGAGCTTTACGCAGAGCATGTTCTTTGTGGCGCTCGCCCTGCTCGGCTTTAGCTTTGGCGCCCTGCTCGTCATCTACCCGCCGCTCACTGGTGGCGCCTTCGGCACCAGCAACATCGGCGTCAACTACGGCATCATGTTTTTGGGTTACGCCGCCTCCACCTGGATCAGCCAGCCCATCACCGCCGTGCTGTATCACGCCGAGGCCGGCAGCGCCGCCTACCAGCAGTCCTTCTACGGTGCCATCGTAATCGCCGCAATCGCCGTCGTGCTCACCGTCTACATGATGGTCTCCGACAGCAAGAAGAAGTCCGCCTAGTTTTGCTTGATGCGGCAAGGACCGCCCCCTTGCCGCATTCCACCGCCACCAGTATTAAGGAGTCGAAATGTCTGAGCTCAACCCCGTCCGCATTGCCGTTATCGGCGCCGGCGCCATGGGCCGCAACCACATCCGCTTTGTCACCGAGGAGCCCGAGGCCGAGCTCGTCGCCATCGCCGACGCCTTTGAGGGCGCCCGCGCCACGGCCGAGGCCGCCGGCGTGCCGTTCTATACCGATCCCGCCCAGATGATGGACGAGGTCAAGCCCGAGGCCGTCATTATCGCCACCCCCAACGACCTGCACCTGGGCGTTGCTCGCGAGGCCATCAAGCGCAACATCGTGCCGCTGGTCGAAAAGCCGATCTCCAACGATCTCGAGGATGCCCAGGCCTTCGCCGCCGAGGCCGAGACCGCCGGCGTGCCCGTGCTCGTGGGTCAGCACCGTCGCCACAACCCCTTCGTTAACAAGGCCAAGGAGATCATCGAGTCCGGCGAGCTGGGCAAGCTCACCGTGTCGAGCTTCCACTATATGATCTATAAGAATGACGAGTACTTCGATGTCGAGTGGCGCCGCAAGAAGGGTGCCGGCCCGATCCTGGTCAACCTGGTGCACGACGTCGATCTGCTCCGCTACCTGCTGGGCGAGCCCGTCGCCGTCCAGGGCATGCAGTCCAGCGCCGCCCGCGGTTTTGAGACCGAGGACTCCGCCGTAGTCAACGTCCGCTTTGCCGATGGCGCGCTTGCGAGCATGACCATCTCCGACGCCACCGCCAGCCCCTGGAACTGGGAGGCCACTGCTCGCGAGGATCCGCAGTACCGTCCCTTCGACGCCGACGCCTACTTTATCGGCGGCACCAAGGGCGCCCTGTCGCTGCCCCGCCTGCACCAGTTCTCCTACGACGGCGCCTCCAACTGGCACAAGCCGCTGCAGATGGAGATCCCGGCCGTGGACCCGGCGCTGCCGCACAAGATGCAGCTCAAGCACTTTGTGAAGGTCGTCCGCCGCGAGGTCGAGCCCGTCGTGACCCCCGCCGACAACGTCAAGACGCTCACGCTTCTCAACGCCGTCAAGGAGGCCGCCGAGACCGGCCAACTCGTCGAGTTGTAATGCCCCAGGGCAGGCCGCGGCAGCAACCCTGTGCCGAGCCCCTCGGCCCGCTGTCAACAAGTCCCTCTTCTTTGCCCCGCGAGCAGCCCCTGCCCGCGGGGCATTTTGGCAACTTGGGGACGATTTGGCAGTTCAAATTGACTGCTTTGATAGAGCGGCGGGTGGTATCCTTGGTAGCCCTGTGCTGCAAACGCACCTTAAACGCAAGGAGTCCCATGGATCTTATCGCCCAGCTTGCCCGCGAGCTCAACCTTAAGGCCGTCAATGTCGAGGCGGCCGTCAAGCTCATCGACGAGGGCAACACCATCCCCTTCATCTCGCGCTACCGCAAGGAAGCCACGGGCGGCATGGACGACGTCGCCCTGCGCGCACTCGACGAGCGCCTGTCCTACCTGCGCAATCTTGAGCAGCGCAAAGAGGACGTCATTCTGCTCATCGACGCCCAGGGCAAACTCACGCCCGAACTCGAGCAGCAGATTCGCGAGGCCACGCAGCTCCAGCGCGTCGAGGACCTCTACAAGCCCTACCGCAAAAAGCGCATGACCCGCGCGCAGAAGGCTCGCGAGGCAGGCCTGGAGCCACTCGCCAACATGATCATCATGCAGGCCTCGGCCAAGGGCAGCGCACTCGACGCCGCCGCGGCATACGTCAACGAGGAGGCCGGCTTCGACACGCCCGAGAAGGCGCTCGCCGGCGCGGCCGACATCGTGGCCGAGACGGTGGCCGAAGACCCCGAGAACGTCGCCGACCTGCGCGCCTTTACGCAAAACACCGCCGACATCGTCGTCGAGGCCACCGACCCCGCCGAAAAGACTCCCTACGAGCCGTACTACAGCTATGATGAGCCGCTGCGCCGTATACCCAACCACCGCGTGCTGGCTATCGACCGCGGTGAGCGCGAGGGCAAGCTCCGCGTGCGCGTGAACGTCGACGGCGCTGCCGCCACGGCGCGCCTCGGCAGCCGTTGGCCCCGACGCCAGGGTGTGTTTGCTCCCGTCTTCGATGCCGCCATCGCCGACGGCTACAAGCGCCTCATGGCCCCCTCGCTGGAGCGCGAGGCCCGCGCCAAACTCACCGTTCGCGCCCAGACCGAGGCCATCAACGTTTTTGCCAAGAATCTCGAGGGCTTGCTCTCGGCACGCCCCGTCCGTGGCGCCCGCGTACTCGCGCTCGACCCGGGCTACCGCACCGGCTGCAAGGTCGCCGTCATGGACGAGACCGGCAAGCTGCTCGACCACGGCGTGGTCTACCCCACCAAGCCGCGCCACGACGTCGCCGGCACCAAGCGCGAGCTCGCCCGCCTCGTCAAGAAGGACGGCGTCAACACCATCGTCATCGGCAACGGCACCGCCAGCCGCGAGACCGAGGAAGTCGTCTCGGAGTTCATTGCCGAGCAGGCGCCCAGCCTTCGCTACACCATCGTCAACGAGGCCGGCGCGTCGGTGTATTCCGCCTCCGAGCTCGCGAGCCAGGAGTATCCCGATCTGGATGTCACCGTGCGCGGCGCCATGAGCTTGGGTCGTCGCCTGCAGGACCCGCTGGCAGAGCTCGTCAAGATTCCGCCCCAGTCCATCGGCGTGGGCCAATACCAGCACGACCTTGACCAGGCCGAGCTCTCGCGCACGCTGGGCCACGTGGTGGAGGACGTCGTCAACCGTGTGGGCGTCGATGTAAACACCGCGAGCGCGAGCCTGCTGGGATACGTATCGGGCATCACGCCGAGCGTGGCCAAGAATATCGTGGCTTTCCGCGAGGAAAACGGCGCCTTTACCGATCGCCGCCAGCTCAAGAAGGTCTCCAAGCTGGGGCCCAAGGCATATCTCAACGCCGCGGGCTTCCTGCGCATCAGCGGTGGCAAGAACCCGCTCGACGCGACGAGCGTCCACCCCGAAAGCTACGAGGTGGCCACGTCCGTCCTGGAACGCGCCGGCGTTAAAGCCAGCGAGCTCAGCCGTGGCGGCGTGCCCGATATCGAGCGCCGTCTGGGCAGCATCTCGGCGCTGGCAAGCGACCTGGACTGCGGCACCCTGACGCTCATCGACATCGTCAACGAGCTCAAGAAGCCCGGTCGCGACCCGCGCGACGACGCGCCCGAGGTGGTCTTTAGCCGCTCGGCACTTTCCATCGACGACCTGGAGCCCGGCATGGAGCTCAAGGGCACAGTGCGCAACGTCGTCGACTTTGGCGCCTTCGTCGACGTGGGCGTGCACCAGGACGGCCTCGTGCACATCTCCAAACTGGCCAACCGCTTCGTCAAGCACCCCAGCGACGTGGTGCGCGTCGGTGACACGGTCAAGGTGTGGGTCGAGAAGGTCGATCGCGACCGCAAGAAGATCTCGCTCACCATGGTACAGGGCAAGTAAACCGCCAAAGCAAAGGTACCCCCTGTAGCGACGTGCAAAATCGCGAGTATTCTGCAAATTCCACCGTTCCGGATGCCCCTCAGAGACGAAAAAGCAAAAAACAGCCCCCGTTTTAGCGTCGTCAGAGCCAAAACGGGGGCCGTTCCATGCTTCGGTTAACTGATAAAGACCTTTACCTTGCTGAATACTCGCGATTTTGCACGTCGCTACAGGGGGTACCCTTGCTTACGGCAGAATATGAAAGCCGAGCGAGGCGATATCCTTGGCAAAGCCGCGGACGGTGTCGAGCGAGACCTCGTACGGGTCGCGGCCGATGTTCTTGCGCTTGGCCAGGATGCTGTTGGGCACCGTGATGATCTGGCAACCGCAGGCCTCGGCCTGGTAAATGTTGATGAGCTCGCGCGTGGAAGCCCACAGGACCTCACAGTTGGGCTTGGCAGCGGCCTTCTTGACCGACTCCGTCATAAACGGAATGGGGTCGACGCCGGCATCGGCGATACGGCCGGCAAAGAGCGAGATAATAGACGGCGTCTCGGTGTCAACGGCCTCGACCATCTCGTCAACCTGCCCGGGAGTAAAGATGGTGGTGACGTTGACCTTGATGCCGTCGGCCGAAAGCTTGCGCACCAGCTCGGCGGTGGACTCGCCCTTGGTGGTCACGCACGGAATCTTGACGTAGACGTTCTCGGCCCAGGTAGCGATCTCGCGGGCCTCGACCTCCATGGTCTCGACGTCGTCGGCAAATACCTCAAACGAGACGGATACATCGGTGATGTGGGCCAGGACCTCCTTGGCAAACGCGCGGTAATCCGTCACGCCGCCCTTCTTCATAAGGGACGGGTTGGTCGTGAAACCCTGAACGTTGCCGTTCTCGTACATGTCGAGCATGCCCTCGAGGTTTGCACCATCAGCGAACACCTTGATTGCCATCTGCCTGATTCCTTTCGTTAGCATACGGCCGATAAACTGCTAAACACTTTACCTACGTTTATCAAGGCGTGAACTGCGGTTTTTTATCTTCTCGGCGAACGGTATAAACGCTTTAGCGTTTTTGAGCACACCTTCCAGCAGCAAAACGATTTTGCAGGGCGGGCCCATTTGAGCCGCCCGCCGCGGGTGAACGGTAATTGGGCGGTTCCCGCTAGATCAACCCAAAGTGGCGCATCGCCGTGACGGTGCCGTCGTGCTCGACGTCGTCGGTCACATAGTCGGCGACCGCCTTGACCTCGGGCATGGCGTTGCCCATGGCGACAGCCATCTCGACAGCGGCGAGTATGCCCAGGTCGTTGCCCGAATCGCCGAAGCCAAAGGTGTGCGCGTTACGGCTGCATCCCAGATACTCCAGTGCTTGCGCCACGCCCACGCCCTTGTCAATGCCCTTGGGGCTCAGCTCGCGGTTTGCTTGCTGGGCTCGCTTGGAAGATCGGCGGTAAACGCGTCTCCCAGTCAATCCGGCACCGCCGAGGCAAACCCCACACGCGCCCGCCGGCAAGCGGCACGCGCCCGCCAACGCAAAGGTCCGGCGGGACGCACCTAGCATCCCGCCGGACCGTCACTCGTCCAGGAGGTCGCCGCGACGAGCCCCTAGATCTTCGCAAGCTCCTCGGAGATGACGCGACAGACATCCTCAGCCTGAGGCATCACGCCGTACATCTCGAAGAAGCCGTGGTCGCAGCCGCGATAACGAATCGCAGTGACGTCAACGCCCGCATCCTGCAGCCTCTTCGCGAACAGCTCGTCCTGATAGCGCAGATAGTCATACTCGGAAGAGATGATGACCGTGCGGGGGAACGCGCTCACGTCCTCCGCGAACAGCGCGGAAATCAGCGGGTCGAGCATCTTGTCCGCATCGCCGTTGACGTACATGGGCGGAAGGTCGTTGTTGGCGAGGCGAATGCGATCAACCCTGCTCAGCGCCTCGGGCCTCTGCTCATCCACGACCTCGTACAGGTCATAGGACCACTCATCCGGAACGGGACCGCCATCAACGAGCGGATAAAGCTCGACAACCGCCTTGATCCTATCCGCGTGAGAGCCCTCGAGCACGACGGCATTCGACAGGCTGCCACCCGCAGAGTCACCAGCCACGGCAATGCGAGTCGCATCAACGCCCAGCTCGTCAGCGTGATCGACAAGCCAGTCGAGCGTCTTCACGCAGTCCTCGACGCCACCCGGGAACATCGTCTCGGGAGACAGGCGGTACTCCGGATAGATCGCGACGCAACCCGTGCGCTCCACGATGTCGCGCAGGCAGTTCTCGTACTGGCCGATGTTGCCCACCATGAACCCGCCGCCATGGATGAACACGAGCGCGGCAGACCCATCCTCGTGCCCCTCCGGCGTGAAGATGTGCAGCGGAATGCCCTTGTCGCCGAAGTTCATGACGACGGTCCTCTTGGCAACGTTCGCGCCCCTCACGACGTGGGTCTCCTTGTTGGGCGCGGAGCGCCACGCGATCACGTCCACCGGTCCGGCCGGCGCCGACCCCGCCGCAGGAGCCGCAGCGAGCTTCGCGTGCGCACGAGCATAGACGCGCGGATCGAGCACGTGCTCGCGGTCGTCACCCGGCACGGGCTTCAGCATCAGCCTCAGGCCGTTAGGCTCGACAACCTCCCTCGCGCCACTCTCAAGCACCTCAAGCTCGGAAGTGGGGTACTTCCTATCCTCGGCGCTCATGGCTAGCCGATCTTCAGCTCGTCGAGCCTGGCGTCGAGCTTGGCCATCTCGTCGGCGGAAAGCTCCCACTCGAACGTCTCGCAGTTCTGAATCGCGTGGGCGTCCGTGCGCACGCCCACGAGAGCGGTGCCCACGTACTCCTTCTGGGTGCTCCAGTTCACGGCAACCTGCGCCACGGGTTTGTCGTGGGCCTCGGCAATCTCGTCCATGACCTTGAGCAGCTCCTGGACGCGCGAGAACTTGGGCTCCCGGAAGTAGTCGTAGAAGCCACCGCGGACGTCGCCTTCCTCGAACTTCGTCAGCTCGCGGAACTTGCCCGACAGGATGCCCGCGCCAAGGGAGCCATAGGTGAAGGAGTCGATGCCACGCTCGTAGCCCCACTTGATGAGGTCCTCGGAGGAGCGGTCAACCATAGAGTAGGGCGGCTGCTGGACGTCAATCTGAGCGACCTTCTCGCACTCCTCGATCATCTCGGTCGTGAAGTTGGAGACGCCGATGTGGCGAATCTTGCCCTGCTCCTTGAGGAGCTGGAGGGCGCACATCGTCTCGGAGAACGGAGTCTTAGCGTCGGGCCAGTGCACGAAGTAGAAGTCGATGTAGTCGGTGCGGAGGTTGCGCAGCGAGCTCTCGACCTCCCTCATGATGTTCTTGAACGAGGAGTCGCGGTCATAGCCGGCGGCGCTGGTGATCAGGCCAACCTTGGTCGAGAGCAGGTAGCTCTCTCTGTCGACGCCCCTGAGCGCGTTGCCGACGACCTTCTCGGACGTGCCGTTGCCATAGCACGGCGCGGTGTCGATGAGGTTGACGCCGTGATCGAGCATGGTGCGGATGGCGGACATGCTGGCGGCGTCATCGTTCTCACCAAAGGAGTCGCCGCCGATCGCCCAGGTGCCCACAGCGAGCTGGGAGACGTCGACATCGGAATTCTTGAGGTGCGTGTAGCGCATGTTCTCTCCTTCTAATGGGGCGGCACGCGTCGAATGTCCTCGATCGCGTGCCGCCGGGAATTGCCTTAAACAAGCTTCGAATGATCCGGAAGCCGCCCTACACGATGCCCACGAGGCCGAGGACGAGCGCCAGAATCATGATGCCAACCAGGATGATGTTGACGTTCACGTTCTTCTTGCGCAGGAGCCAGAGGACGACGAGCGTAAGCCCCAGGGGCACGATGCCCTTGAAGATCGAGTCGAGGTAGGTCTGGATCATGACGGGGTCAGAGTCCTGAACCGGAATGGACAGGATCGTGTTGAATTGGACGTTCGCCGCAGTCATGGCACCGATCATCACGAGGCCAACCGTGGAGGTCGCCTTGGTGATGAGCTTCATGAGACCACCCTCGTACATCTCGGAGATGAAGTTGGTGCCCATGCTGAAGCCGAGGTAGGTCATGAAGTATCGGCAGAGGATCGACGGGATGTTGTAGATCAGCAAGAACATGATCGCGCCGAGGGGCGAGCCGCTCATGGCGAGGTTGATGCCAATGCCGGCAGCGATGACACGCAGGACGCCCCAGAAGATTGCGTCACCGATGCCGGACATCGGGCCCATCAGGGAAACCTTGATGCCGTCGATGGACTCGGTGTCGAAGTCTTCGTGCTGCGAGTTCTCCCTCTCCATGGAGGCGACGAGGCCCATGGCGAACGTGCCGACGTTCTGGGTAATGTTGTACCAAGTCGTGTGACGCTTCATGGCTTCGGCACGGGCCTCGGGGTCATCGGCGTAGTAGCGGTTAAGCGCGGGCTGGACGGAGTACAGCCAGCCGTCGGCGCCAGCCTTGACGGAACCGCCGGCGCAGGAGGCGAACACGGAGAAAGAGCGCAGGAAAATGCTGTTGAGCATCTTCTTGTCTTCAGGGCTCACATTCTTGGTCAGGTTGCTCATGCGAAGAAATCCTCCTCGTCGCTGGTTACAGAGTCGTTGGAAACGGCCTGGGTGGCCAAGCCCTTCTTGGTGAGATCGAAAATCTCCTTGTCGCGGAGGGCGGAGGCAACCGCGATGATGACGCCGAGAACCGCGATGGCGATCATCGGGAGGCCGAGGTACTGGTAGAGCGTGAAGCCCAGGAAGAAGTAGATGCTGAGCTCGGTGCTCCACAGCATCTGGAGCAGGAGCGCCATACCAACGGCGGGCAGGAGGGCGCCCACGGCGTTGAGGCCGCTCATGACATTGGCCGGAATCTGGTTGACGATAGCGGCAACGGGCTCAGCGCCAAGGTAAACGCCGAGGAAGGCGATGAGGCCAAAGGCGGCGTACTTAACGAACCAGAGAACGAAGTGCTGAAGCGCGAGGCCCTTCTCGTTGCCCTCGGCGGCCATCTTGTCAAAGGTGGCGGCGAAGAACGCGAGGAACACGTTGTTCATGAAGATCGAGAGGAACGCGGTGACGACGCCAACGGGAACGGCCAGCGTGATGGCGGCGCCTTGGTCGATGCCGGCGCCAACGGTGAAGGCGACGGCGAGGGCGGTCGCGGTAACGGGCTCGGCGGAGATGGCGCCACCGATGTTAACCGCGCCCATGAAGATTGCCTCGAGAGAGGCACCGATGATGACACCGGTCTTGACGTCGCCCATCAGAAGGCCCGCAACGAGGCCGACCACGAGAGGACGCTCGATCATACACTGACCGAGAACCCAGTTGCCGCCGTAGCAAATCAGCACGGTCAACCAGGCCATTACTGCTAACCCAATCATTTGACTTCCTTTCTCTCATTTCATTTGACCGCTGGCCAAATCCCCTTATTTCTCCGCCGCCTCGATCAGACTCTTGAGAGGAGTCTTGGGATTGGACGGGATAAGCTGATGGAAAACCGGAATACCCTGCTCGCAAAGCTCCTTCGCGGCCTCGAGCTCATCCGGGTTGAGCATGATCGTGGAGTTGAGGGCGACCTTGCTATCCGGATCGGACTTGTCGAAGCGGCCGACATTGGCAACGTTCACGCCCTCGATCTTGCCCGGTGCGCCTTTAACGAGCTCAAGCACGTCACGCACGCAGTTGGTGAGCGCGAAGATGCGCATGGAGTCCGCACGCGGATCGTTCGCGATGCGGCAAGCATCCGGAACATCCTTGACGAGGAGCTTCTGGCCCGCCGGCGTACCCATGGAAAGCGTCATGCGAAGGGCATCGCTCTCCACGGCGTGCTTGTTGGCGACGATGATCCTGGTGGTGTTGAGCTCCTTGGTCCACACCAGGGCGACCTGCCCGTGAATCAGACGGTCATCGACTCGAACCTGAACAATCATTGCTTCCTCTCCTTACCTATTAGTGCTCTCTAATCGAAGAAGTCTCCGTCGGACCCCTCGTTGTCCGCGGCCTTGCTCGAAGGCTCGACGACCTGCATCGTCGCCCTCGCCAGCTCGACGCTCTGCTTGATCGAATCTGCCGTGACCGGCTCAGCGCCGAGGAGCGCCTCGATCACGAGGCCGAGGTTCATACCGGTAACATGGACGATCCCGCGCTTCTCCGGCTCCATGAGGACGACCTTCTGGAAGACGGAGCCACCGTAGATGTCGGTGAAGATGATGGCCTCGTCCTCAGGGCCCACCGAGTCAATAAACGCCTGGATGCGAGGAGTGAAATCGGAGTCGTCCACGTAGCAGTCAACTGCTTCCACCATGTCCGCCATACCGGTCAGGATCTCGATCGAGCTCCTGATTCCGCTTGCGAGGTGACCGTGCGACGCGACAAGAACTTTCTTCATCGAGTCTCTCCTAGAGCGAATAGTGGTTGGGGTTCAGAAGCTGGATCTTGCTTGCGACGAACGCGCGCATGTCGGGGGCGGCGTCCATCAGGAGGCCAACGCCGTTGCCGTCGTTCTTGCCGGAGCTGATGTCCTTCTCGAAGGCGCGGTACATGGAGCGGAAGTACTCCGTGGCGATGTTGAACTTGCTCATGCCGAGGTTCACGGCCTCCTGGAGCTGCTCGTCGGGGATGTCGGAGCATCCGTGCATGACGAGGGGGACGCTGACGGCCTCCCTGCAGGCCTTGATGCGCTCCATGTCGAGGTTCGGGACCTTGACGTAGGGGCCGTGGGCGTTGCCGACGGCGATGGCGAGCGAACCACAGCCGGTGCCCTCGACGAACTCCTCGGCGAGGTTCGGGTCGGTATAGTGGTCGCTGTTCACGAAGTCGTTGGCGTCGGAGCCGTTGCCGACGTGGCCGAGCTCGGCCTCGATGTCAACGTCGAAGATCTTGGCGACCTGGACGACGTCCTTCGTGAGCTGGAAGTTCTCCTCATAGGGAAGCGAGGAGCCGTCGACCATGACGGAGGGGAAACCGGCCTTGACGCCCTTGACGGCGATCTCGTAACCAGCGGAGTGATCCTGGTGGACGGCGACGGGCACGCTCGCGCGCTCGGCGTAATAGCGGGCGGCGAAGGCGATGATGTCGAGGGCACAGTGGTCCTCGAAGCCGGGCCAGTACTGGATGATGATAGGCATGTGCTCATCCTCGGCGGCCTGGATCGCATAACGGATGGTCTCCGTGTTGATGACGTTGATCGCGGGCACGCCATAGTGGTGCTCGGTCGCATGTTGAAGAAGCTCGTTGACCTTGATGAGAGACATCTTTGTCTTCCTTTCACTTGGATAACCATTGGATTGGACAGTTCTCAGCTCGTCAGCTGGTTGAACACGAAGAGAAGCGCGAAGCAGGCAGGCGCTTGCAAAACGCGGTGGAGCCTATGCGGCCGACTGGCCCTCAGGCTGTGGCGCTGCGCTTCGACGCCACAGTACGTACGCCACAAAAGCAACGACCGCAGCAATCGTTGAAGCGAGGGCGAAGGCCAGAAAACCCGTGTGCGTGCCGAGCGCGTCGCACGCCCAACCGCCAAACAGGTTCGCAACCACGACGGACAGACCGCTCTGAACCATCGCGAAGGCGCTCTGACCTCGAGCGCGACAATCCTCGTAAGTGTGGTTGGCAATGTAGGTAACGCAGGAGTAGTAGACGGTCATGTAACTCACGCTCTGCAGCAGCTGGCCGCAGATCATGACCGGGACGATGCCGGTGCCCACGAGCACGAGCCTGAGCGCCGCCATGAAGCAGGAAAAGATCAGGAGGTTCATCTCGCCGAAGCGCCTGACCAGCTTGGAGGAAACGAGCAGGATGGGGATCTCGCTCGCAGCGGAGACCGCACTCAGGACGCCCACGAGGTTCTGACCCTCGCCAAGCTCGACCGCGTAGCGGCCCAAGAACGCCCCGATGAAGCCAATCGCGGCCGAACTGATGAAGGCGAAGACCAAGACGAAGGCGATCTCATTGCTGGTAAACAGCGAGAGGAGGCCCTTTCCGTGGGAGACCTTGGGATCGTCCGCGGCATTGGCGCGAATTCCCGCCTCGGGGAGGCGCCACATGTGAGCCGCGAAGACCACCAGCGCGGCAGAGACCACCGCGAACTGGATTTGAGGAGCCATGTCGAGCAGCCGACCGACGATCAGGACGACGATGGCATAGCCGATAGTGCCACCCATGCGAATGCGAGAAAAGTCCAGGCCAGAGCGATCCGCGAGCTCGATGACGAGGGAGTCGCTCAGGGGCAGGAGCCCCGAGAAAAACGCCGAGAACGCAAAGGTTACGAGAAGGACCGGGACGAACGTCGACGCCAGGTAATACAGCGGAGCGAGTACCGCCGCCGCAAGGCAGAGGATCACGATGACCGCGCGGCGGCGCCCGAGCTTGTCGGCGATCGTCGACCAGAGCGGCTGGATGGCGAGCGCACACACCGGGGTCGCCGCGAGGAGGATGCCGGTCTGGGCTGCGCTGAGGCCGAGGCTCGTGTAGTGAGCGGAGAGGAACGGCGAGTACACGCCCGCGCAGACCCAGTAGAGGACGTTCGCGAAGAACAGCGAAGTTATGCTTGCGTTTGTCCTGGCGTTGTGCATCGTGCTTCTCCCTTCTTGCTCGCCGGGTGCCTGTCTGGGCTTCGAAGTGATTCGCCATCTAGCGTGAAACAAAGTTGTGAGGCGTTGGAACAATGTTCTGTTGTTTCATCGTTTTCGTGCCGTTGTTTCACGGCTCATAAGATAGCAGCTCACCGCTTATGAAACATTTTGCTTTTTTTTCACCTCTCTTGACCTAAGATACGAAGCAAACTAGGGCCAAGGAGTAACCATGGATAAGACAGGGGATGTGCTCAGCCACATCTGCGCGGTCATGAACAGCCTATCCCCCTCGGAGAAGGCAATCGCAACGTATGTGCTCGACCACCCGTCGGACGTCGCAACGATGACCGTCCGCGAACTCGCCGCAGGAACCGGTACGTCACCGGCGTCTGTTTCGAGGTTCGCAAGGACGCTTGACTACCGAACCTATTCGGACATGCGTCTGGCGCTCGGCATATCCATCAGCAGGGCCTCCGGCGAGGAAAAGGCCACGGGCGGCAAGGTTACTCTGGACGACGTCGAGGGCTCCATTAAGTACGTCCTGTCTCACAAGGTCAAGGAGCTCTCCCAAACCGCCTCGCTCATTGACTCCGATGACTTTTCGGCAGTCGTCAATCTGCTCCACAACGCCAACCTCGTCCTGATTGCGGGCGTCGGCAACTCGATTAGCATGGGCGTAAACGCGGCGTTCAAGCTCTCACAGGTTGGAGTCAGGGCGTTTTGCCCCAGTACCACCGATGCCATGGTCTCCGCCGCAACCAGCCTCAAGGAGAATGACATCCTGCTCGTCATTTCGACGTCCGGATACTCGAAGCGCCTCGTCAACATATTCGACTCTGCCGAGGATTCGAACACCCCCATCATCATGATCACAGACAACCCAGATACGCCGCTCGCGAAGCGTGCCACGTATATCATCCGAGCCATCTCGCGAGATCAGGCCATCACCGGAACCGAGGTCGCCTTCTCGCACAGCTCGATCAACTTCGTCATCGAGCTGCTGTTCCTCTTCCTGACCTCTTGCTGGGATGACCCGGTAGAGTTTAACAGGATCATCTCGAAGAATCTCTTGGGAGACAGGCAATACAGCTAGGACGACGCACACCGGCGCACCGACGCCCAGACCGAAACGGGAGGACCCCTTGATAAAGCTCATCCTCGCAGACATGGACGGGACCCTGCTGCCGTTTGGCTCAAGGGTCGTATCGGAGCGCACGCACAGCGCGATTCTTTCGGCGCTTGATGCGGGCATCGCGTTCGGCCCCGCAAGCGGCCGCGACTACGCCGACCTGGCCGATGCCTTTGACGGCGACGCGCGCTGTTTCTCGACCGGCATCATGGCCAACGGAAAGAAGGTCTTCTCCAGCGGCGAACTCGTGTTCAAAAAGACGCTCTCGACGGAGGCCCTCGTCAAGCTCGATAGCGCCGTACGCCCCTACGCGGGGACGTCACTCTGGCTAGTCGCCGATGTCGATGAGACAGGCAAACGCTGCGAGCAGTTCCTCTGCGCCGTCGAGCCTGGCGACGAATTCGCCCTGGAAATCGTTAAGGACTCCGGAAGAGACATGGCGCTCGGAGACGTGCCCACGAACCGTGACGTCATCACCGCCGGCATCTTCGTCAACGTCAGCTCCGCCCCGACGGAAGTCGTTCGGAGTCGATGCAAGGAAGCCTGCCCAGAGCTTGATTTCCCCTCGCCCGTCCCATTCTTCCTCGATGTTGTTCCGGCTGGCTGGAGCAAGGTAAACGGACTCGACGCGCTTCTCGGCAGCCTTGGGGTCACGCTGGACGAGGTCGCTTTTATCGGAGACTCGGAAAACGACGTGACGCTCCTCGAAAAGGTGCCGAACTCCTACGCAGTCGCGGGCGCGATGCCAGAGGCGAAGGCCGCGGCCCATCACCTGATCGGGGACGCAGCCGAGGACTCCGTCGCGGAGCTCATCGAACAGATTGTCCAGCAGCGAGGCTAGGGTTCCGCCAGCGTGGCATGCGCCGCGTGCCTCGTCATCCGTTCGTGGCGCGCTACCTCGTGACGATCCAGAGCGTGGCCATCGTCGCGACGCCGATGCCTACGATGAGCGCGACCCACAGGACGCGGACCACGAGGTTCATGTCGCCCGCCACCACCATGTCGTTCGCGTGCCAGAACCAGCTCTCGTTTCCCTCGCACATGATGCCCTCCCTTGGCCTCGATTACGCCATCTATGGCCGAGCAATCGCAGGTCACGTGCCATGGATTTGCCCTACGCCCAGCTTTCAGTTCTGTAAGGCGGCGGGAGCCTGTGCGAGGCCCCGAGTCCTGAGGCTGTTGCAATGAAAATGGGAATCAAGGAGCACGCATCAATCATATGGGTTCCTTTCGAGGATAAGGGCAAACGAAGCATCCATCATATAATGGAGCGACGCAACCAGAGAGGTCACCCATGGAATTTTACGCAAGCTGCCCCGAGGGCTTTGAGTCCGCACTCGCCGATGAGCTTAAACGCCTCGGACTTTCGCATGTCCGCCGCCTGAAAGGCCGCGCTACATTTGAGGGCGAGCTCGAAGAAGGCTACCGCGCCTGTCTGTGGTCGCGCCTGGCCAGCCGCGTGTTCGTGATGCTTGGGCGCTTTGAGGCGCAAGATGCCGATGAACTGTACGATAGCGTTTACGACATCGCCTGGGAGGGCATTGTTCGCCCCGGCGCCACCATCGCCATCACCGCCCGCGGCGTGACCGAGCAGCTGCGCAACACGCGCTTCTCGGCCCTGCGCGCCAAAGACGCGCTGTGCGACCGTCTGGCCGAGACCACGGGCCGTCGCGCCGATGTCGACGCCGCCGATCCCGACGTTCACCTGCTGCTTTCGCTGCGCCAGCGCCGCGCGAGCATAAGCCTGGACCTTTCGGGCGACCCGCTGTTCAAGCGCCTGCCGCCCGCCGCGACTCGTGCCGGCGAGGGCACGCACGTGCTGCGCCCCGACTACGCTGCCCTGGTGCTGGCACAGGTCGGCTGGACCGCACTGTGCGAGCGCGAGCTAACGGCCGACGATTACGAGGACGAAGCCCTTCCTACGCTGATCGACGCCTCGTGCGCCGGCGGCGGTCTGTTGTTGGAGGCCGTGAATATTCTGACCGACCGCGCCCCAGGCGCCGCACGCGAGCGCTGGGGCTTTGAGGGCTGGCAGCTGCACGACGCCGCTCTGTGGGAGCAGTTGCTTACCGAGGCACGCGAGCGCGAGACGGCAGCACGCGAGCGCCAGGCACGCATCGTGGCCGCGGATGTTGACCCCGCCGCCCGCAAGACCGCCGAGCGCATGGTCAAGTGCGCCGGCTACAAGCGCTTTGTCGATTTTTGCGCCGCCAAGTCCGCAACCGTACTGGACCACGCGGGCGCCGTCGCCGGCGCCGCCGTGGTCGCAGACACCACCGAGACCCCGCTTTCGCTCATGCACGACGCCATGACGCTGGTCGGTGAGCTGCGCCGCGCGCCCGAGCTCGCTTCGGCGCCGGTCGCCGCGCTCACCCGCGACGGATTGCTGGCCCGCGCGCTCCACGCCGAGCCCGAGCGCTCGATCGCCGTCATGCCCAACAACGAGGAGGCGACCGTCGAAGTCTGGCCTTCGCTCGACCACGCCGCCGCGGCGTTTGAGGCTGCGACCAGCGCAGATGCCGAGGCCGAGGTCACGGATGCCGACGAAGTCAACGACAACGCCGCCGGCACTCCCATGCCCGAGCCTGCCGCCACACTCGACCTGGGCGATGGCAAGCCACTGCCCGTGCTCATCCCGGAGTCGGAGCAGTTCGCCAACCGCCTGCGCAAGAATGCCCGTCTGCGCCGCAAGTGGGCCAAGCGCGAGGGCGTGAGCTGCTACCGCGTCTACGATGCCGACCTGCCCGATTACTCTGCCGCTATCGATCTGTACGAGGGCTGCCCGCAGACGCCGGGCCGCTGGCTCGTCATCGCCGAATACGCCGCGCCTAAGACCATCGATCCCGCGCTGGCCCAGGCCCGCATGCTCGACATCTTGGCCATCGCACCGCGCATCCTTGATGTTCCGGCCGAGCATGTGCACGCCAAGGCCCGCATGCGTTCGCGCGGCGGCTCGCAGTACGGCAAGCAGGGCGCCGGCAAGGGCGGCTCGGGCGAGCGCGCCAACATCGCGCGCCGTCGCCTGCCGCTCATCGAAGAGGGCAGGCTCACCTTTGCCGTCAACTTTGACGACTATCTGGACGTCGGCATCTTCCTGGATCACCGCGTCACCCGCAACCTGGTGCGCGAGCACGCCAAGCAGGCGCGCCGCTTCCTCAACCTGTTCGCCTATACCGGCACCGCCACCTGCTACGCGGCAGACGGCGGCGTCGAGGAGACCGTGACGGTCGACCTCTCGAACACCTATCTGGACTGGGCCGAGCGCAATATGCGTCAGAACGGCTTTGTGGGGCCGCAGCATCACTTTGTGCGCGATGACGTGCTCGCCTGGATTCGTGACCAGCGTCAGACGCGCAACCGCTGGGACCTGATCTTTGTCGACCCGCCCACGTTTTCGAACTCGTCCAAGATGGGCCGCCGTACCTGGGATGTCCAGCGCGACCATGTTGAGCTGTTGGCCGGCGTATCGCGCCTGCTCGCGCAGGGCGGCCATGCCATCTTTAGCTGCAACCTGCGCGGCTTCCGCCCCGAGACGCGCAAGCTCGCGCGCGCGGGCGTCGTGCTGGAGGACATTACGGCACAGACCATCCCCGAGGACTTCGCGCGCAACCAGAAGGTGCACCATTGCTATATCGTGCGCCGACTGCCCATCGAGGACGCCATGGCCGAGGTCGGTTTTAGCGCCGAGGAGATTGCCGAGCGAACCGAGGAGCTGCGTAACCCCGAGGCCCGCAAGCCTCGCGCGGCAGCACCCGCGCACGCGCAGGCCAGCAACGGCAAGTCCAACTTTGCCGGCAAGCCCTCCCCCACCGGCAAGCTCAAAAAGAAGAAGTTCTACGCCAGCAAGCCCAAGGGCAAATAAACAACGTTGCGGTGGAATACGGACTGTTTTGCCTGGAATTAGGCATATTTAGACCGTATTTCACCGCAACTCATATTGGAATGGTGGTTGGCGATCTAGCCTTGGGTGACCAGTCGGTAACCGATACCCACATGCGTTTGGATATAGCGCGGATGCGCGGGGTCGGACTCGATCTTTTTGCGCAGCGTGCCCATAAAGACACGCAGGCTCGCCAGGTCGCTCTTAGTTGCCGTGCCCCAAATCTCGTGCAGGATAAACTGGTGCGTCAGCACCTTGTCGGCGTTATGCGCCAGCAGGCACAGGAGCTTGTACTCGATCGGCGTCAGATGCAGCTCCTCGTCATCCATCGTGGCGATGCCGGCATCAAAATCGATATGCAACTCGCCGGTATCGAACGAACCCTCGGAGACAACGCCGCCCGTCTGCGCATACGAAAGGCGCCTGAGCGTCGTGCGAATGCGCGCGAGCAGTTCCTCGACCGAAAACGGCTTGGTCAGGTAGTCGTCGGCACCGGCATCGAGCGCACGGATCTTGTCCGCATCCTCGCTGCGCGCCGAGACCACAATGATCGGCATGCCCGACCATGTGCGCACCGACTCCACCACCTTGACGCCGTCCATATCGGGCAGGCCCAAATCGAGCAGCACAATGCTCGGCGTCTGCGATGAGGCGGCGGCGATGGCGGCATGGGCGGTCTCCACGGCCATATGGCGCAAGCCGTGCGCCTCGAGCGCGGCAACGATAAGGTTACGAACGGCGGGGTCGTCCTCAACGACCAAGATGAGCGGTTTTACGGCAGAGTTCGGCACAGCGTTACTCCTTATCAAACGAAACGTCGGCGACGGGAAGCTCAATCGTAAAGACCGAGCCGTGCGGGTCCGCCGCGGCAACCTCTATGCTACCGCCATGCGCCAGCGCAATGGAGCGGCAGAGCGAAAGACCCAGGCCCACGCTGCGATGGCTGTCGGCAAGACCGTGGTTGGCGGTATAGAACGACTCGAAGATCCGCTCGCGGTCCTCGGGCGCAATACCCGGCCCGTCATCGGCCACCGAGCACGTCACGTGCCCATCGTCGACGCCAATCGAAATCACGATATGCGAGCCTGCGGGCGTATAGGTGACGGCGTTGTTCACCAGATTGACCACCAGCTGCACCATCAGGCGCGCATCGACATTGACGAGCGCCGGCTCATCGCACGCCACCACCTTAAGGTCGTGCTCGCGCACAGCCGGATTTACGTGGCGCAGCGCCTCCTCGACGATATCGTCCATGAGCTCGAGCGTAGTCGACAGATGCATACCGTCGCCCTCGAGCTTGGTGATGGCAAGCAGGTTCTCGACGGTGGCGTTGAGCCATTGCGCATCCGAGCGAATGGACAGGAGCAGGCCGCGACGCGTCTGGGCGTCGAGCACGGCGGTGCCGGTCGAGCCCTGGTCGAGCAGCACGTCGGCATTACCCGAAATACTGGTGAGCGGTGTGCGCAGGTCGTGCGAGATGGAACGCAGCAGGTTGGCGCGCAGCTGCTCGTTTTTGGCGAGCACCGCCGCCTCCTCGCGGGCCTCCATGGCGCGGGCGCGATCGAGTGCCAGCTCGCCTTCGCTCACGATGGCATCGGCAAGTGTCCGCTCCTCGTGTGTTAGCACATCGGGCTCGGCAACGATAGCCAGCACGCCCACCACCGAGGCGGGGTCGCCCGAGCGCACGAAGCCGTCGCCCGTGCGAACCGTCAGGTAGATGCCATAAAACGCCGAACCGCCAAACGTGGCGTCGAGCGGCGTTCCCACGTAGGCGGACGCCGAGAGCCTCGGCGGCATCTGCGGCGCCAGCTCGTGCACCGGGGCGGCATCGCCCACGGCCGTGTACGTCGCACGCGGCAGCAGGTCATCGCCCTCGGCGTCGGCGCTGTACCACACAACCGGACAGCCCGAAAGACGCGCCAGCTGCGTGGCCATGGCGTGAACGATCTGATGCTGATCGGCGCACCGCTGCAGCATGCGGTTGGTCTCGAGCACCATATGCGTGCGGCGGTCGCTGGCGGCAGCCTGTGCCAAGGCGCGGCGCAGGGCCAACGCAATCGAGCTCGACACAAGCGAAACCACGAACATGATGAAGAACATGCCGGGATAGCCGCGGTCGATAAGCGACAGCGAGTAGCGCGGGTCGACAAACAAAAAGTTGTAGAGCGCCACGGCGGCAGCCGAGCTCAGCAAGCAATACAGGCGACTCCAGGTAAAGAATGCGCACAGCTGAACGGCGAACACATAGACGATCATGATGCTCGGCGCGAGACCCGGATGGTCGAGCAGCGCGCCCACAATCGTCGCCGCGACCAGCAGCCCCACCGATACGCAGGCGTCATACAGAGGAGTGCGGCGCGTCAGCGTTGTGCGCCGCCACCAAAAGCTATCGGCAATATCGCCGTCCGTACGGACGTCCATCAGCGTCCCGCCCCTCTCTCAAAAACAAAAACCACCACAAAGGGGACAGGCACCCTTGTGGTGGTTTCCCCTTGTGGTGGTTCCAAGTGTAAAGCCTTTGCAACCTGCGGTCGTTAGACAAACAGCACGTGCGCGAGCAGTGCGCACACGCACGCCGCGACAAGCACCGTCACCACGATCGAAATCACGCGGTCGGCCATATCCATGTTGGCCCGATTCGTAAAGAACCGATCTTCGGCAGCATCGGCGCGTACCTCACGCACCAGCTCGGTCGCAAGATCGCAACCGTCAAGCACCTTTGCATCCATGGTTTCCTCCCAGGACTCAATCCCCGTCAATACAAACCCGCCCGTTCGCAGACAAACCTCGAGCGTCGACTACGGCCGCTCGTTGGGGGCCAGGCGCTGCATCTTGTTCACAGCCTTGAACTTGGTGAACAGCGGCACATACTCAAAGCTCACGTTGGAGTTCTCCAGGCCGTACCAGCGTGCAGGCGTGCCGGCGGCGCGGCGGATGATGTACTTGAGCGTGATGGCCGTACGCTCGCTGGGCTCCACATCGCTTTCGGGCGCCAGAAGCTTACGGATCAGGACGAACTTGAACGTGCCGATGTTACCCGGATCCTTGTAGACCGAGTAGTCATGCGTCTGCGGCGGCAGCTCGCCGGTGGCAGCCAGGTCCTGAACAACCTGACGCAGGTAAGCATTGACGCGCTGGTTGATCTTGTAGCCCAGGTACAGATGCACGCGGAACACGTAGTCGGTGCCGAACGTCTCGACCGAATAGGCAAAGGTGTGCGGTTCGTCCATGGTCTCGACATTCACAAACCACCAGGCGCGGGCGCGCTTGGGATGCTTATCCAAGATCGAGTAAACGATATCGCGGTCGATGTAGTCGGTATGGGTGTCCTTGGTCAGGTACACGATGTTGTCGCTCACGAGCTCGTAACGGTCGTCGTCGCGCAGGCGCTTGAGCTGCGGCAGGTAGCTGCGCAGCGGCAGTAGCGTAAACTGGCGCTGCTCGACCGCCGTGCCGTTGTACCAGCACACCATAATGCCCATGATGAGTGCAGCCATAAGGATGGTGAAATAGCCGCCGTGGAAGAACTTGGTGAGCGAACTCACAAAGAAGAAGCCTTCGAGCAAAAGGAAGAAGGCCACGAAGATCCACGGAGCAACCTTGAGCTTGCGCTCCTCGTGCAGGTAGAAGAAGAGCAGCAGCGTGGTGCACATCATGGTCAGCGTAATGGCAAGGCCGTAGGCGGCTTCCATATGCGCCGAGTTCTGGAACAGCAGCACCACGATGACGCAGCCCACGAGCATGACGTTGTTGACCATGGGAATATAGAGCTGGCCCTTGGTCTCGGCAGGATAGAAGACCTGCATGTGCGGCATAAGGTCCAGACGGCTGGCCTCGGACACCAGCGAGAATGCGCCGGTGATGAGCGCCTGCGAGGCAATGATGGCCGCGACGGTGGAAAGGCCGACGGCAAAGGGACGCAGGCCCGGGGTGAGCATCTGGTAGAAGGGGTTGAGGTCGGCGATACCCATGAGCTCGGGGTTGGCGGCGTTGTTGATAAGCCACGCGCCCTGGCCCATATAGGAAAGCAGCAGACAGCACTTAACGAACGGCCAGGTGGCGTAGATGTTGCCGCGGCCGACGTGGCCCATGTCGGAGTAGAGCGCCTCGGCACCGGTGGTAGCGAGGAAGCAGCTGCCCAGAATCATGATACCCGCGTGGTTGTTGGGGCTCAGCAAAAAGGCGATGCCGCGCACCGGGTTGAGGCACAGCAGCACGGCGGGGTGCTGGAAGACAAAAAACAGACCCGTGCCGCCCAGGAACAGGAACCACAGCGTCATGATGGGGCCAAAGGCGTGACCGATCTTGGCCGTACCGATGCGTTGCACCAAAAAGAGCGCGATGATGATGGCGAGCGTAATGGCGACGACGCGGCCCTGGTCATCGCCCAGCACGGCATGGACCGCCGGGATGGTGCGCAGGCCCTCGATGGCCGTGGTAACGGTAACGGCCGGCGTCAGGATGCCGTCGGCGAGCAGCGCGGCGCCACCCAGCATGGCGGGGATGATAAGCCACTTGCCGCAGCGCTTGACCAGGCTGTACAGGGCAAAGATGCCGCCCTCACCATGGTTATCGGCACGCAGCGAGATGAGCACATACTTGATGGTGGTCAACAGCGTGACCGTCCACACGACAAGGGAGAGCGCGCCAAGCACGAACTCCTCCGTCACGCTTCCGATGCCGCCGTTGCCGGCAACGAGCGCCTTGGTTACATACATAGGGCTGGTGCCGATATCGCCGTACACCACGCCCAGCGTGACGAGCATCGCCGAGATGCTCACAGGAATCGCAGCGTGCGAGGCTGCTTCCTTGGCCTTCTGTTCCATAAGCCGGTTTCCTCCCAACTTTAATGTTCGAAGGAATTATAGGTAATCGGCCCATGTTTGAATGGCACTGTTTTCCCAGCTAAATAAACATTTATACGGCCTTTAGGCCACCGCGGCGATATGGAATGTGACAAAGGGACTGTCCCTTTGTCACGTCCGTCATTTTCCGAGCCAGTTTTTGAACCACCACTCCATGGAGCGGCTCATCTCGGCCATAAAGGGGCTCGTGTGCTTGCGGGTGTAGATATCCACGACGCGCTCCCCCACCTCGCGGGCGTGCGGGCGAAACATCGCATCCATCTCGGCCACCTGCGCATCCATAGTCGCGTCGTCCGCACGGCAGTAGCGCTCCTCGTGCACCAGGTTCACCACGGGATGTGCAATGGCCGGGCGCTCCTTACGGGGCGTACCGATGATGAGCATCGACAGCGGCATGGTATAGGGCGGCAGATCGAGCAGCTCGGCAACTTCCTCGGCGTTCTCCACGATGTCGCCAATGTAGCAGCTCCCCAGGCCCAGGGCCTCGGCGGCAACCACGGCGTTTTGCGCAGCGATCACGGCATCCTGCGCCGCGATGGCAAAGTCGCCCAGACCCGGTGCGCGGCGGGGCGACTTGCCCGTGCGCTCGACAAACTCGGGCTCAAAGCAGCCCACGTGCTCAAACAGATCGATCCACTTGGCATAATCGACCACAAATATTAGTGCCCAGGGCGCCTTGGCAATCATGGGTTGGTGGTCGCACAGGTCGGCCAGGCGGTCCAGCGTAGCCTGCTCGCGGATGCTCACGATGGAATACATCATCATGGCGCCCGCCGACGGCGCGCGGCTCGCCGCATGCAAGATCGCCGCCCGCTGCTCGTCGGTCACCGCCACGGGGCGGTCGTCGTCATCACGCGCGAAGGCACGCGTGGACGAGCGGTGTTCCAAGATGTCCAGCGCCGCGTTGCCCGTAGTCTCGACCGGATAGCCGCCCGCGTCCACGCCCACAGCTCCGCCGCAGTACTCGGTGCCCGTCATACAAACCTGCTCGCCCATAGCTCTATCCTCGCTAATTCTTTAAGAAGCCTTTACGTTTCCGTGTAATTCCCGTCCATTATCGCGCAGGTCGCCACTCCATTGCGCCACACCGCCACACGTGCGCGTTAATATGGCTGGTTGTTGTGCGCAGCCACCAATTGCAGCGCATATCTTAGTAACAATCGGGTAAACCCCCGCTTTCGTAGGTTTTAGTTTGTGAGGAGTCTCAGCATGTTCGCTGCCGCCATCTCGCTCGTCGGTCTTGCGGCGACCGTCTACCTTGTCTTGCGCGAGGCCAAGGCCATTCGCGCTCAGTCGGGCACCGTTGCCAAAAGCGCTCTTGGGTGGAGCGTCGCCTTCGGTCTTTTCCAGGTCTTTTTGACCATTTGGGGCGCCATTGGCCTCGTCGCCCAAAACGAGCCGCTCGCCTTTGTGATGCTCATCCTGACCAACGCCATCCTCACCGGCTGCGCTTGGGCCAGCATCGCACGCGACCGCATCGCCCCGCGCGTCTTTGCGTTCGCCGCGCCCGACGCCCCCGCTCCCACCGGCAAGCTCGCCCGCCTGCGCGGCGCCTTTGTGGGCAAGCCACTCGTCGCCGCCGTGCTGTGCCTGCTGCTCGCCGGCGTCTTTGCGCTGCTAGGCATGGAGGTATCGTCCAACCACGACTTTACCTGGGTCTACCCCCTGTGCATCCTGCTCGAGTGGGCCATCATCACCACGCTCATGACCGGCCTGTTCTTCCTGTTCCAGCGCCACGGCGCAGCTCCCGCGGTCCTGGCCTTTGCCCTCTTTGTCCTGGGCATTGCCGAGTTCTTCGTCATCACGTTTAAATCCATGCCCATCCAGCCGGGCGACCTTTCGGCCATCTCCACCGCCGCCGCGGTCGCCGGCACCGGCTACACCTTCTCGATCTCACTGTTCTGCGTGCTGTCCATGGGCTTTACCGCCATCGCCATGCTGCTGTGCGAGTACGCCGGCCTGGTGGCACCGCACCGTCAGAAGGGCGCCGCCAACGCCAAGCGCATGCTGCTCACCAACCTGCTCGTCGCCGTGCTGTGCCTGGGCGGTGTGACCGCACACGTCACGCTCATCGACTACTACAACACCCTCGGCATCACCGTCTACACCTGGCGCCCGCTCGAGAGCTACTGGCGCGAGGGCTACCTGCCTGCCTTTATTAGTGCGGCGCAGTCCATCAAGCCGCCCAAACCCGCCGACTACTCCGTCGACGATGCCAAGGCCACGCTCAAAAAGTACGCCAAGGCCTACGACAAGTCCGACGCGGCCAAGAGCGACGAGCGCGCCGCCGCAAAGGAGCAGTTCGACAGCGAGAAGCCCACGGTCATCGCCATCATGAACGAGACCTTCTCGGATCTTTCGATCTACCAGAACATGCGCGCCGGCTACGAAGGCCCGCAGTACTTTAAGAACCTGTCCAACTGCCTCAGCCGCGGCAAGCTCTACGTGAGCGCCTACGGCGGCGGCACCGCCAATACCGAGTTTGAGTTTATGACCGGCAACTCCATGGCCAACCTGGGCTCGGGCGTGTACCCCTACACCATCTACAACATGGAAACGACCGGGAATCTGGCAGAGCAGTTCAAATCGCTCGGATATTCCACCACGGCCATGCACCCCAACCACGCAACCAACTGGAACCGCGAGAACGTCTACAAGGACTTTGGTTTTGACCAGTTCCTGTCCATCAACGATTTCCAGGGCGCCGATACCCTGCGCGGCATGGTGACCGACCAGGCTACCTACGACAAGATTCTTGAGCTGCTCGACCAGAACGCCGATCCGCAGTTTATCTTCGACGTGACCATGCAGAACCACTCGGGCTACGACACGGGCCTGGTGCCGCTCGACAAGCAGGTGCACCTGAACATCGACACGACCGACCTGGACGCCAAGACCATCGAGGACGGCACGCTGTCCGATGTCGACGAGTACGTCTCGTGCATCGAGCAGTCCGATCAGGCGCTGCGCTACTTCCTCAACGCCCTGAGCAAGCTCGACCGCAAGGTGGTCGTGGTGTTCTGGGGCGACCACCAGCCGTTCTTCCCGTCCAAGTTCAATGACAAGTGGTTTACCGACGAGGACGACGCCACCCACCAGGAGCGCCTGTGGCAGACCGACTACATCATCTGGGCTAACTACGACGTCGCCGGCTGCGACCAGACGAGCGAGACCGATGACCTGTCCACCAACTACCTGTCCACTCAGCTGATGCAGCTGATCGGCGCCCCGCTGACCGACTACCAGAAAGCGCACATGACGCTGCGCGAGTCGCTGCCCGCTATCAACTCCGTGGGCTACGAGGACGCCAGCCTGCGCTGGGCGCTCTCCTCCAACGTCACCGGTGACGACGCCGCCGCAGCAGCCGCCACCAAGGCACGCGAGGATTACGCCAAGATGCAGTACTACGAGATGTTCCGCGACGGCAAGAACGTGTACACCGAGCACTTCCAGACCGAGGCCAACGAAACCGACCCCAACCTGGCGCCAGGTACGACCAAGATCAAGTAGCGGGTCGCTGCGGGTCTATCCCGGTTCGTCTGCCCGGGCGGCGCGGAATGTAAGGTTCCCTGCTCGGGCAGTCCTGCTCGCACGGAGAGCACATTAAGTGCTCTCCGGCTCGTGCGGAACTCGCGATGAACCTTACATTCCGCGCCGCCCGGGCAGACGCCTCGTTGTTGGAGCGCGACTTGTCATGGGGAGTATTCGGAGTGTCTCTGGTTGAATCGGGCTCTTGCCTTGAAGACTCTGATTTCTAATAAAGAGAAAACCCGGGTAGCCAGTTGTTTGGCTACCCGGGTTTTACTTTGTCGATATGTTCGACTGGCTACTAGTGGGTCTTGCGGCGCTTGATCAGCATGATGAGGGCTATCACTACGAGCGTTGCTCCCGCTGCTGCTGCGGTGGCGACTAGGGCGAATGTTTGGTCGCCGGTGTTTGCGAGGTTCTTCGCTGTGGTCGTAGTCTTGACCTTGGTGTCGGTCTTAGCTCCGTTGTCGGACTTGGGCTTGTCCGGGTTCGTCGGGGTCTCAGGAGTCTCGGGGTCCTTTGAGCCTTCGGAGTCGGTGGGGCCGGCAGTGTTTACCAGCGTATGGTCCAAGAACTTCTTGGCGCCCGCACTTGCCTGTGAGAACAGGCGGCGCGTGCGGATCGGGGTGGCATTCACCGTTGTGGGTGCTGTCTCCTCGGTCGCGATATTCACGAGCGTCACACCGGTATCGAGGCCAACATCGTTGTAACCCACATGGCAGTAGTACTGCGCGCCGTCATCATCTGCGGTCAGGTCAATCCCAAGCGTCGAGGCCGTCCCGGCTGCGAGGTTGCCATCGGCAGCCACACGCTTGAACTCGGTCTCGCCGAGACCCTCAACGGGAAACGACGTCCCATTCTGAGTATCAATTCCGGGATGCACTTTCCGGAACAACCCTCAACGGGAAAGTGTGTCCCACTTTGGAAGCTGATTGTGGGACGTAGTTTCCCGTTGGCTCTCTTTGGGAAAGTGCATCCCGTTTCTCGGGCTAATAGTGGGATGCGGTTTCCCGTTGAGCGGCCTTTGGGAAAGCATGTCCCACTCTAGGCTCAAAATCCAGTCCCCACTTTCCGAAACCCCACCCATCGGGAAAGCACGTCCCACTCTGGACGCATCCCGGGGATTGAACTTCAGCTTATGAGGCCTTCCATCGATAAAGGGCCGCCACCCGGGAGGGCATTGCATTTAGAAGATGGACCTACTCCCCCAGAACGGCCTTCTTGGCGGCCATCGCCATGTTGTCCAGATCCTCCTTGGTGGGATGATCCTTTGCGGCGACCCAGTTGTCGAGCAGCATCTTAAAACGGGCATTGTCGGGATCTTGCTCGAGCATGGCCTCGTAACGCTGCTTGACCGCGGGGCCCATCTTGCCCTGGCACATCGCCCAGCCCGCAAGCTCGGCATCCTCTGCCAAATTGGACGACACGCGATCGATAATCTGCTGATAATAGCTCTGATCGGCACCAAAGCCGCAGGTACCAAAGAGGAAAACGCGCTTGCCGTGTAGGGCGGAGAGCAACGCCGCGACCGAAGGCGTGCATGCGCCCTTGTCGCACCAAAAACCGACGAGCACGGTATCGGCCGCGCAAGCCCCCTGCGCTTCGCGCGCGACCTGCTCGGCATCCGCATCGTCACTCAACGCCGCGGCGTGGACAAACTCAACGCCCGCAGCCTGCAGAGCGCGCTTGATCGCGCCCGAAACCATCCTGGTATTACCGCTCTTGCTGTTAACCACCAAAGAGCATGTCATAGTCACGTTGCTCGTTTCCCCCAAAACTAAAGCCACTAATGCAATTTATTAGATGAATATCTTAGTACTAACGCGACAGATGTAAACCACCGTCTGCCGATTGGCGACGCAGGCGACATCAATGGACAAAAACGCCCGCAGCGCAAGCCCCGAAATCTATAAGCTTTGAGACAGCTAAGCTGCCCTATGCCCCGAATCGATGACAACCGTCACCACAGATACCCGCCAATCGTCACCATAGTTCGTAATCAATCGTCACCACAGATTACCGTCAATCGTCACCACGCAGCTGGTAAAATACATAATCAAGGCAAGTTGAGAAGGTGACGGTATGGATAGGTATGTAGACAGATGCATCGACAAGGCAATCAGGCATAATCTCGATATCTTCGGTGCGGTTCTCATTCAAGGCCCGAAGTGGTGCGGAAAGACCACTACGGCCAGACGTTTTGCCAAATCATCCTTGTCTCTTTCCGATCCGGCTGGAAATTTTTCCGCTCTCCAGTTGGCTCGGATCGACCCAGCGCAGGCAATAGCAGGACCGTCGCCTAGACTCATCGACGAATGGCAGGAAGAACCAAAACTATGGGATGCCATACGTTTCGAGTGTGACGCAAGACAGGGAGAATCCGGACAGTTTATTCTTACGGGCTCAGCAACGCCGCAAGATTCGAAGCAGCCAATGCATAGCGGCGTTGGGCGAATAGCTAGATTGCGAATGGATACCATGACGCTGTTTGAGCTCGGCGTTTCTTCGGGCGCGGCTTCGATTAGAGCGCTGCTTTCCGGCCACCCCGCCAAGCAGGCGGTCGGATCGATCGCTGGTGTCGCCGGCATCGCCGATTTGCTGTGTCGCGGTGGTTGGCCTCAAGCGATGGGGAAAACAACTGAAAATGCTATGCGGATTGCCGCTGCTTATGTTGATGGCGTATGCGAATCGGATGTTTCTAGAACTGACGGCGTCAAACGTGATCCGGTCAAGGTCAGGTCTCTTTTGACATCGCTTGCGCGAAATGAGTCGACACTTGCTGGATCGAAGTCCATCGATAAAGATATCGGTACCGGCGTTTCGAAGAATTCGGTCTCCAGATACATGGATGCTCTGAGACGAATCAATATCATCGACGATATCCCGGCTTGGCATCCGGCGCTCAGGTCGCCGGTAAAGCTGCGGCAAAGTGCGAAAAGGCACCTCGCCGACCCTTCGCTTGCCGTTGCGCTGCTCGGAGCAAATCCGGAGTCATTGGCATCCGACCCGAAGACACTGGGGCTGCTCTTCGAATCCCTCGTCCTGCACGACCTTAAGGTCTATGCCGCCGCAAATGACTCATCGGTGTCCCACTACCACGACGCCGACGATCTCGAGGTCGATGCCGTTATACACAGGCGCGATGGAACTTGGATTGCCGTGGAAGTAAAACTCGGAAGCCCGCAGATCCCCGAGGCGTCTGCAAACCTGCTTCGACTCGAGCGCAAGCTGGTCGAACGCGGCGAGAGGCCTCCCGCGGCCAAACTCATCGTCATCGGGTTCGGCATGCCGGTCCACACAACGCCCGAGGGCATCATCGTTGCCCCCGTTGACACGCTCGCGCCCTAGCGCTGCGTTACATGTCCCGCGTCTTGCTCACTGGGCGAATTGGCTGCGGTAGAGCTCGGCGTAGAAGCCGCCTGCCGCTAGCAGCTCGTCGTGCGTGCCACGCTCGATAATCTGCCCGTCGCGCATGACTAGGATGCAATCGGCGTTACGGATCGTCGATAGGCGGTGCGCCACGACAAAGCTCGTGCGACCGGCCATGAGCTCGTCGAATGCCGCCTGCACCTGCAGCTCGGTACGTGTATCGATGCTCGACGTTGCCTCGTCCAGCAGCAGAATCGCCGGATCGGTGAGCATGACGCGCGCGATGCACAGCAGCTGTTTTTGACCCTGGCTAAACGTGCCGCCGTCCTCGCCGATGACCGTATCGTAGCCGCCTGGCAGCTGCACGATAAACTTGTGCGCATGCGCGCGCTTGGCAGCTTCGATAACCTGCTCGCGCGTGGCGTCGGGACAGCCGTAGGCGATGTTTTCCGCCACCGTGCCCTCGAACAGCCACGTATCCTGCAACACCATGCCAAAGGCATGGCGCAGGCTTGCGCGCGTGTAGTCACGCGAAGACCTGCCATCAACCGTGATGTGGCCGGCATCGATATCGTAAAAGCGCAGCAGCAGGTTGATGAGCGTCGTCTTTCCGCAGCCCGTGGGGCCAACAAGGGCAAAGCGCATGCCGGGCTTGGCCTCGATGCAGATGTCCTGCAGCAGCTTGCGGTCGGACACGTAGCTAAAGTCCACATGCTCAAAGGCGACCTCGCCCTGCGGGGCAGCAAGTTCCACGGCATCCGCCGCATCGGGCTCCTGCTCGCGCGCATCGAGCAGCGCGAACATGCGGCGCGCCGAGGCATACGCCGTCTGGATCTGCGTAATGACGTTGGTGACCTCGTTGAACGGCTTGGTGTACTGGTTAGCATAGGACAGGAAGATTTGCACGCCGCCCACCGTGAGCGCCGCGGGCACGCCCGTGATCACGCCCACGCAGCCGATCACAGCGACCACGGCATAGATGATGTTGTTGATAAAGCGCGTGCCGGGGTTGGAGAGCGAACCCATAAACTGCGCGCGCTCGCCCGCGGTGTAGAGCTCGGCATTGAGGGCATCGAAGCGCTGCTGAGCGCGCGGGCCGTAGGCAAAGGCGTCGACAAGCTTCTGCTCGCCCACGTATTCCTCGATATGGCCGCCAAGCTGACCCTGAATGCGCTGTTGAGCCGTAAAGCTTTTGTTGGAGAGCTTGGCGATGGCGCCGGCGGCAAAGATGGAAAGCGGCGTGACGAGCACCACCACGAGCGTCATGGTCAGGTTGATGGAAAGCATAAACGCGAGCGTGCCCACGATGGTAATAACGCCGGTAAAGAGCTGCGTGAAGCCCTGCAGCAGACCGTCGCCCACCTGATCGACATCGTTGACCACGCGGCTCATGAGGTCGCCGTGGGCATGGCCGTCGATAAAGCCGAGCGGCATGCGGCTGAGCTTATCACTCGCCTCCACGCGCATGTCACGCACCGTCTCGTAGGATAGGCGGTTAACGCAGTAGCCCTGCAGCCACTGGAAGGCCGCGGCTCCCACCACGACGAGCGAGAGTTTGGTGACGAGCGGCAGCAGTGCGTCGAAATCCACCTGGCCCGCGGCAACAATCAGGTCGATGCCCTCGCCAATGAGAATAGGTGTGTAGAGCTGCAAGATAACGGAGATGGCGGCGCTCACAAACGACGCCGCAAACGAAATGCGATGCGGACGGACGTAGCCCAACAGGCGGCGAGTCACCGCACCCACGGGATAGCGCTCGGGATCGCCGGGCTGGCGCGGACCGTCGCCCAGGTCGTTGAGGTTATCGTTGCCGGACACGTTGGCCGTCATCGTGGCGACCGAACCGGAGGAAGTATACGGATTCATCTAACAGCCCTCCTTTGTGCAGACGGATGCGGGGGCAGTCGGGGCGGACGCGGACGCCGCGCTCCCCTGCTGGCCCTCGAGCTCCTCGCGGCGCAGCTGCGACTGGCAAATCTCGCGGTAGAGCTGGCAGCTTGCATACAGCTCGTCATGTGTGCCCAGGCCCGCAACCGAGCCGTGATCGAGTACGCAGATCATGTCGGCGTCGCGCACGGTCGAGACGCGCTGACTCACGATGACGGTCGTCAGCGGCAGCCCGCCCTCGGCGGCACCGCGCACGCTGCGCTTGCGGATGGCATGGCGAAGCGCCGCGTCGGTCTTAAAGTCGAGCGCCGAGGCGGAGTCGTCCATAATCAGGATCTGCGGCGAGCCCACCAGAGCACGCGCAATGGTCAGGCGCTGGCGCTGACCGCCGCTGAAGTTCTTGCCGCCCGCCTCGACCGGGGCATCGAGCCCCTGTGGCTTGTTGCGCACGAACTCGCTGGCCTGCGCCATATCGAGCGCCGCCCAGAGCTCCTCGTCTGTTGCCGCCTCGTCGCGCCAGGTCAGGTTGCTGCGGATGGTGCCGCTCACCAGCGACGCGCGCTGCGGTACGGTCGCAACCACATGGCGCAGCTGATCGAGCGGCCAAGTGCGCACGTCGGTACCCATCACGCTCACACTGCCGGTGCCCGCATCATACAGGCGCGGAATAAGCGAGACGAGCGTGGACTTGCCGCTGCCCGTGCCGCCGATGATTCCGAGCGTCTTGCCCAGCGGCAGCTCCAGGGTCACATCGTCGACGGCATTTGCCGCGCCCGCGCCAAACGAAAAACTCGCATGGTCAAAGCTCAGCGCAGGGGCCGGGGCGTCGACGTCCGTCGCGGGCGCCTGGGGCAGCGCAACCGGCTGATTGCCCTCGTCGGTGATGCTCGGCACGCAATTGAGCACCTCGTTGATACGCGACGCGCTGGCGCTCGCCTTGGTAAAGACCACGACCAGGTTGGCGACGTACACGATGGAGGTCAGGGTCTGCGTCATGTAGTTGACGAACGCCATGACCTGGCCCTGCGTGAGCTCGCCCACGTTGACCTGAATGCCGCCCACCCACAGGATGGCGCACACGCCCAGGTTCATCACCAAAAACGTGACGGGGTTGAGAATCGACGAGAGCCTGCCCACCGCGATGGCGACATGCGCCTGGTCATCGGCCGCCTGGGCGAAACGCTCACGCTCATGGTCCTCACGCACAAACGCGCGGACCACGCGGGCGCCCGAAAGCCCCTCGCGGCAGATAAGCGCGATGCGGTCGAGCTTTGCCTGCAGCTGCTTGTAGTACGGGATGCAGTGCGCCATGACAAACCAAAACACCAGGCCGATGGCGGGCGTGCAGATCAAAAAGATAATGCCGAGTTTAAGGTCGATGGCGAGGGCCGCAACCATGGAGCCCACCGCCAGGAAAGGCCAGCGGATAAGCATGCGCACGCCCAGCGCCACGGCGAGCTGCACCTGATTGACGTCGTTGGTGATGCGCGTGATGAGCGACGGCGTGCCAAAGCGATCGAGCTCGGCATAGCTCAGCTTATTGATGTGCCCGTAGAGCGCGCCGCGAATATCGGTGCCCATGCCCTGTGAGGTGAGCGCCGCCATCTTTTGGCAAACGAGCGTAAACGAGATGCCGATCACGGCCATGGCGCCAAGCAGCATACCGTAGTGGACGACGGCGTTGACATCGTGCGCACCGATGCCCTTGTCGATCATCTGGGCAATCACGAGCGGCGTCAGCAGGTCAAAGATCACTTCGATCAACTTGCACGCAGGGCCGATCACCATATACCGGCGAAACTTACCACCAAAACGCCTGAGCAACTCAATCATAAAAAGGCGCTCCCTATCATCATTCACACTCAATTCGAATCATGATAGTACGGTGAGCCCAAAAGAAGCGTAAACAACTCGTCATTTCTGGCGAGATTCAAGAGCGGGTTAATCGCCTGACATACTTACATTAGTGCTACCAAGTGAGTCGCCAACCCTTGAAATGAGGTGCCGAGATGAACGACATTCTCGCAAGAAGAGCAAGAAGAGCAAGACGAGCAACTATGGGCATCGCCCTTTCCGTGGCACTTGCCGCGGGAATCGCCCCCGTAACGGCGATCGCGGCAGAAACCAGCTCCCCCACCGGTGCAGTTGCCTTGCAGACGGAAGACGCGGCCACCGAAAAAGAAAAAGCGCATGCGGCCATGCAGGAAGCGCTCAAAAACCTCGAAGCCGCAAAAGACGCCGCAGGTCCTGAGATATTAGAGACTATCGAGCATGTGATTACCGATTTGCAATCGCTCCGCGACAGGATGCTGAAGGAAGCCGACGACTCAAGGGGACCTCTTCTTTACCTACAAGCGAACGTCGATGCAGCCCAAGCCAAATACGATGAGGCCCACAACCGGACAAGCGGCCTTCAGGCAGAATTAAATAAGGCAATCGACGACGGAGCTTCTAACGAAACTATTAAGCAGTTGCGAAGTGAGATCATGTCGGCAGAAAGGCGAGAAAAATCTTGTGAAGATGATCTTCACCACTGCCAACGCCGGCTCGAAAGCCAGGAAAGTGTCGTCGCGAAGTTCGAAGCCAATGCGGAAAAATGTCAAACCGATATCGACGAAGAGACAGCCAAGCGAGATGCGCTCCTCGGCGATTTGGAAAAGGCGCAAGCGGCCTATGACGACGCCTGCAAGGCATACGAAGAGGCAAAAGCCGCGGCAGACAAGGCCACCTCGCCCGAGATAGCAAAACCGACCGAGACAGTGCCTCCCTCCGGCTCAGCGCAACCCGCCGAGACGACACCACCCGCCGGCTCGTCCGCGACCGGTAAAGACACCTCGCCAAGCTCCACCAAGCAGGCGAACACAAACAGCGGCAAACAAGCAGATACGACCGCCGGCAAGCTCGCAAACACAGGCGACACAGCGCCGAGCGCAATCGCACTCGCAGCAATCGCCGCCGCAGGCCTCGGAATAACCGCCACTGCCACACGCCGCATCAAGAACTCAAAATAGCTGCCAGCGGTTATTGTCTTCGCCAATCCACAAGCCCAGAGACAAAAAGAGGTCCGTTTCCCCACCTAGGGAAACGGACCTCTTTAACTGCAAAAATTCAAACAACAGCACCGCCGCCTCTTAAACTACGTAGCCATCAATGCCCAGACAACGCCAGCGAGCAGCAAAAGGCACGGGATTAAACTATTCAGATAAATGTGACCCTTCAGGCGGTTTTGGTCGGCTACCCGCGAGTGCCGGCAGGGCGCTTGGTAGTCGAGCGATCCCGCAGGCGAAGCCGAGGACCAGCGAGACACCAAGCGCCCTGCCGGCACTCGCGGGTAGCCGCGGCACCAAAAAAACGCCTGCGCACTCGATGGATTCGGATGCCCGACAGAGGCTCCTTATGGCTGCTTCCTTCCGGACCTGACCAGATTCGGAACATGTCGTCATCCGAACCCATCGAACGCGCTAGGCGCTCGGTATATCTTACCTGCTCCCGCCCGCCAGAGCAAGCTAGCTAATTTGGGACGGAGCTTTTTTGACTACTTCCTTGATTATCAACTTCATCCGAACACTTCCCACATTCATCCGCACATGTGCGGATGAATGTGGGAACCCGATACC
>NZ_JBCOIQ010000021.1:0-42705 GCF_040926185.1 Collinsella aerofaciens | reverse complement strand
GCGACGCGGAAATCGCGCGCTGTTGACGCGCCCCCGCAGTGCCCGCTTCCCCCAAGGACAATTATCAGTGCAGGTAGCTTACCTGGCATGTTCCGGCGTGGTCAGACTAAGCCAAAAAGTCTACTCACTTGCAAAAAAGGGCGCCTCCACAACAGCGAAGGCGCCCTCGGGTGGCAGACCATTTGACTGAATAGGAAAGAAAGGAAAAAATAGGAAAGAAAGGAAAGGAGACTTATGACTGAAACCATCTTCTCCCCCTCATTTGGAAATCGCCCATCCTATCTCGTCGGGCGCGAAACTGTAATTTCGACATTCATATCCGGCCTTGAGCAGGAACCGGGCAATCGCGACCGAGCCATGCTCATGCTTGGACAGCGAGGCAGCGGCAAGACAGTTCTTCTGTGGGAACTTGCCGACCGCGCACGCAAGCTCGGCTTTGTTGTCGCCACGCCTACCGTAGCCTCCGAGGATATGCTCGAGCGCATTGTCGAGAAAATCCAAGAAGCAGGCAAACCTTACGTCAACAAACGCCGCCTTCCCAAACTCGCGAGCGGCAGCCTAAGTGTTTTCGGGCTCTCGGCAGGCCTCGAGTTCACACGAGACGTGCAGGAGACCAAGAGCTTTCAGTTCAAGCTCACGCAGCTCGCGCGCAAACTGACCGAGCAGGGGCACGGCATCCTCATCCTCATCGACGAGCTCCAAGCAAATTCACCCGAGATCAGACAGCTCGTCACCGCCTATCAAGAGCTGGTCGGCGAACGACTCAACGTCGCGCTCGTCATGGCGGGCCTTCCGGGAGCCGTCTGCGCAACACTCAATGACCGTGTGCTGACATTTCTCAACCGCGCTCGAAAGGTCACGCTCGAGCCACTTTCGGTCGGAGATGTCGATACCTATTACCAGCGGGCTTTCGATGAGCTCGGCCTTGATATTCCAAGCGATCTTCGCCTCCGTGCCGCTCGCGCAACCCAAGGCTCGCCCTATATGCTGCAACTCATCGGCTATAACATCGCCAATCGCTGCAGGACAGGCGAACGTGCGACGCAAGGGTTAATCGACGGAGCCATCGAGGCGTCGAAAGTCGATTTCGAAAACGATGTGTGCGAAACGACGCTCGCCGCGCTGTCAGACCAAGACGTCGCGTTTCTCTCCGCAATGACTGATGACGAAGACGCTGTGTCTCGCATTTCTGATGTTGCGAAGCGCATGTCAGTCACACCCGACTATGCGCAAAAGTATCGACGGCGCCTCATCGACGCCGGCGTTATCGAGCAGGCGCGCCGCGGCTACGTGCGCTTCGCCGTCCCCTATATGGCCGATTACCTGCGCAGCCAGCTCTAGGCAACCATCGCAAAGGGGACAGGCACCTTTGTGGTGGGTTGGGCCCGCTTGTCTCGATCTGTAACAGTTAGGCCGTCAAAACCGGGCTTGGCGTTACAGATTGAGATTGTTCGGGCGGCCCCCGTGGTTCGTCTTGATCTGTAACAGATAGAGACGATTTAGCGCGCCAACTGTTACAGATTGAGACGGAAGACCCTAGTCCACGGTGATGTCGAGGTTCTTGCCGACGAGACCTACGTAGCCGCCCTCGGCAGCCTTGGGACTATCTGCGTGGCAGAGAACCCACTTGTCGGCCTTCCAGTAGCAGTAGCTATCACCGGCCGCGGGCATGTCGGCCGCAGCCTCGGGGCGCGGACCGTTGGTGCCGGCGGGCAGCGCAACCATCACCTGGAAGCCACCGTCGTCGACCATGCACGGCGTGTAGTGCAACGTGGTGGCGTAGACCTCGACGAGCGTGCCGGCGGGCGCGCGGAACGCCTTGACCTGCGCGGTGTCGAGCTTGCCGTCGACAATCTGCTCACGCTTGGCGAGCAGCAGAATAAAGTCGCGAGCACCCAGGTTGAACTCGCTCGCGCGGTGATACTCCAAGCAGTTGAGCTTCGTGTTGTGGCCGTTGCACCAGCCCAGCTGGAACGGACGGCCGCCATACATGAGCAGGCCGAGCGCATCGGCGCCCTCGACCTGCTCCAGCTCAGGCGCGGAGGCCACGTACTTGCTGCCCTCGGGGATGGGCGTTGCGGAGAGCGCCTCGACGAGCGGGGCGGTCAGGCTGGACGGGACGTCATCCCACACGCGGCCATAGGGTTTGAATTCGGGGTCGGTAACAGAGTAGATATGCATGTTCGCTCCTGTTCGTTTGTGTGATATTACGAACATTCTAGAACAATCACGCGCGGTTTTAAACGTCCGCCATGTCCGCTCAACAAAAAGGCACCCCCGCATAAGCGAAGGCGCCCAGTGAACTCATTTTGAGCGACGAAACCTTTACGCCTGCTGATAGTGCAGGTGTGCCTCATCGATATCGATCAGATCGCGGTCGAGATAGCGACGCGCGAGCCAATTTGCCATAGGGAGATTCTGGTCCAGGTAGTTACCGCACTCTTCGGGAGCGGCACCGGAGACATCGCCCTCGAAGCCAGCAACAAACTCGAACAACTCGCGCACGAGCGGCAAGATCTCCTCACTCGTCACCTCGCCAAACACAACCAGGTAAAAGCCCGTGCGGCAGCCCATAGGGCCAAAGTAGACAATACGGCTCGACCACTCGGCATGGTTGCGAAGGAACGTCGCGCCCAGATGCTCGATGGTGTGGCACTCGGCCGTGTTCATAACCGGTTCTTTGTTGGGCGTGGTCAAGCGCAGGTCAAAGGTGGTGACGGCGGCACCGGTCGCCGGATCGCGGTCGACGCGGCTCACATACACGCCGGGCTCAAGCAGCAGATGGTCAACGGAAAAACTCGCGATGCGCTCCATGGCAGATCCTCTCGGTAGTCAATTTGGGACAGGGCTCTTTTAGCTGGTCGCAACAATCCCACCCATGATAGCAGTCAAAAAAGCCCCGTCCCAAATGACTACTTTGGGACGGGGCGCCGCGCAGCCGATAATATCGACCGTTCAGCATCTAGTTTTCTGACCCCTCACCTATTGATGCTGCGTCGTCCGCAATGCAGAGCGTGCGAGCAGCTCAACAGCCAAAAACCCGGCAGCGACTGTAATCGCCACCAGACCAATAGATGGCCTGCACTTACAGCACCTGCAAACAAGTTGCGACGGCACCGTAGATATTGGCGTCGTTACCCAGCTGCGCCGGGACCACGTGCGGACGAGGCATATCTTTCAGAAAACCAGTGTAGTGCGCCATGACGTCATCCATCTTACGGTCGAGCGCCTCGAACAGCGCGGGATGGCAGCTGATGCCACCACCAATCGCGAAGACTGCCGGGTCGATGACGCACTGCAGATTCACAAGCACACGATCAAACAGCTCAGCATAGGCATCCAATCCGCGCTGCACGGCGGCGACTTCGGACGCGCTCCCGTGCTCCAGTAGCTCGAAGATCCGTCGGCCATCGAGGGCCTCCAGTCAGCTTCATCCGAAATGCCAAGTTCGACTGCCACGAGATTCTGCAGGCCGTGCCATCCGCTCGAAGTCGCGAACGTATCACGATGATCAAGCGGTTCGCTTACGTTGTTGGACAGGAAGCTGAACTCGCCCGCGAAGCCGCCCGCACCTGTCAGCACCCGGCCGTCAACCACGATGCCTCCGCCGATGCCCGTACCGATTACCGCCACGCAACCCACGTCCACGCCGCGCAACGCGCCGGCAGCGTACTCGCCAAGCGCACAGCTTTTGCCGTCGTTGACAACGGTCACGGGCAGCCCCAGCCGTTCGCGCAGCGCTCGGCCAAGCGGAAACCCGTCCATGTACGGCAGCGCACCACCGCGATGGATCGTCCCGTCTGGATCGACCTCGTAACCGAAGATGCCACCTGGGGCCGAGATGCCCACGCCTACAACCTGTCCGCGATACGGCCCTACGAGTGCCGCGAGCGCGTCGACCAGCTGATCGGCCGAGACGAACGCCGTCGGAATCGAACCACGGTCACCAAACTCGTAGTTCTCATTCACAATCGCCCATTTGACGCTCGTTCCGCCGATATCAATTCCAAACAGCTGCCTCATGGCCGCTCCCCTCTCGCTCAATGCGTCTACATGCTCGCAGGCTCTTCCATAAAGGCCATGAGCCTGCGGTTGAGCAGACGACCCCAAAACGTGCAGATACCGCCCGCCAGGAGCGCGGCGGCTACGGTGCCGATACCGATGCCCACCGCAGCACCCGTACGCACAAGCCCGTAGACCAGCGAGATGCCCACACAGCTCCCGTCAAAGAAATACTTCGCCTTACCAAATTCACAGTGAAACACCTGGGAGAGCGTCTGCACCATGCCGTCGGGCGCAACGGGAACGAGCCGCGCGGAGACGATCGGCGTCACGCCGAGCGCTGTGAACGATACGGCGATGACCAGCATGACCAGGCCATCGATGAGTCCCGTTGCGGTAAATGGAAACAGCCAGATATCCAGCACGTCGATGAAAACGCTAAACAGCAGACTGACGGGTATCTGCAAGAGAATCTTGACATCCGGGTAGCGCACCAGGAGAAGCTGGGCAACCACGAATACGCAATACACGATAAACGATGCCGTACCGAGGCTCAAACCCTCGATGATATACATCAGGTACGGCACCGTACTCATGGGCGCTACACCAAGCCCCGTGCGTGCATTCATTACAACGCCGCAGCTCAGGAATAGAATCCCACATACGTAGACCATCATTCGACGCGTTGGACTCTACCGCATCACATCACTCTCTCGTTCGCATCTTCACCTATCGGCACGAATAGCGCTCCGTAACATCGCCCCAAGGCGTCACTCGTACGCAATCGTCGCCTCGACGGCATGGCGCCAGCCGGCGATCTTTTTGGCTCGCTCGTCAGCGGGCATCGACGGCTCCACGATGCCACGGGCGCCGTAGACGTCGACGACATCGCGCGTATACATGCCCAGCGCGATACCGCAGGCCCAAGCCGCGCCCAGACCGCTCATCTCGTCGTTGCTCGCAATGCGGATGGGCGAGCCGACCAAATCGCTCTCAAACTGCATCAGGTACGCGTCGCGCGTGGGGCCGCCGTCAACACGAAGCTCGGCAAGCGCCGCGCCCGAATCCTCGACCATCGCATCAATGACGTCAAAAATCTGATAGGCGATCGACTCGTCGGCAGCCTTTACGAACTCCGCGCGGCCCGTGGTGCGTGTCATACCAAAAACGCATCCCTCGGCATCACTTGCCCAGTGCGGCGCACCCAGGCCGGTAAACGCCGGCACAAAGTAAACATGGCTCGCCGGGTTGGCGGCGTAGCACAGGTCGGTGACCTCCTCGGGGTTGTTGATGAGCTCCAGGTCGTCGCGCAGCCAGGTCTTGACGGCGCCGGCGTAGCTCACGTTGCCCTCGAGTACATACTCGGTCACGCCATCCATACGCCACGCAAGCGAGCTCGAAAGCCCGTGCGAGCTGGCGACAAACTCGTTGCCGACGTTCATCATGACCGAGCTACCGGTGCCATAGGTCGCTTTGGCCATGCCGCGGCTGTGGCAACCCTGCGCAAACAGGGCCGCATGGCTGTCGCCCAGCACGCCGTGTACCGGCACGGGTGCGGGCAAAAAGCCATCCAGGTCCGTTGTGCCAAACAGACCGTCGGAATCGGTCACCTGCGGCAGGCAGGCCGGATCGATGCCAAAGGCCTCGCACACCGGCTCGCTCCAGCAGCCACGGCGCAGGTCGAAGAGCTGCGTGCGGCTGGCATTGGACCAGTCACAGCGAAACTCCGCGCCGCCCGTGAGCGTCCAGACCACCCAGGCATCGATGGTGCCCAGACACAGCTCACCCGACGCCGCGGCCTCGGCAGCCGCCGGAACGTTCGCGAGAATCCAAGCCATCTTGCCCGCCGGATAGTAGGGCGAGAGCACCAGGCCCGTTGTGTCACGCACCAGCTCTGCCACGCCTTCGCGCGCCGCAAGCTCGTCACACAGCTCACGGGCGCGGGCACACTGCCACACCACGGCGTCGCACAGCGGCTCGCCCGTCGCACGGTTCCAGGCAACGGTGGTCTCACGCTGGTTGGAAATGCCAATGCCGGCGACGTCGGCCGGGTCGACCCCGGTCTCCTCCACCACGGCGCGCGCCACGGCCAGAACGTTGGCCGCGATCTCGGCCGGATCATGGCTCACCCAGCCGGCCTCGTTGACGATCTGGCGATGCGCGCGGTCGGCACGATGAATCAGATGGCCGCCCTCGTCCACCAGCAGCGCCTTGGTGCCCTGCGTGGATTGATCGATTCCGATGATGTAGCGGCCCATGGCCACCCCTTTCAAAATGAATGTGACAAAGGGACTGTCCCTTTGTCACATTCCAATTACTCTGCGGGAAGGAACTCGGCGACCGTCTTGGCAATGCCTTCGCCGGTGAGGCCGTAGTGTGCAAAGACCTCGGGGCTCGTGCCGGTGATGACCGGCGCGTCGGGCAGGCTCAGGCACTTGACCGGACGCGGGCAATGCTCGCCCACGACCTGCGCGACCATGGAACCCAGGCCACCGAAGGGGCTGTGCTCCTCGACGGTCACGACGGCGCGCGTGGCACTGGCGGCCTCGATCACGGCCTCGGCATCGAGCGGCTTGACGCAGTACATGTCGAGCACGGTGGCGGAGATGCCCTGCTCGGCGAGCAGATCAGCGGCGTCCACGGCATGGCGGACCATCTCACCGGTGGCGACAATCGTCACATCGGTGCCGCGACGCACCCAGGTGGCACGGTCCATCTGGAACGGACAGTTATCCTCGGTGTACACGTCCTCGACCGGGTTGCGACCCACGCGGATATAGGCCGGCTTGTTGTCGGCAACCAGGGCGCGCACGAGCTCGGCGGTCTGAAAACGATCGCTCGGCAGATACACGCGCATGTTCGGGATAGCGCTCATGGCGGCGATATCCTGCGCGGAGTGATGGCTCATGCCCAGAGCGCCGTAGGACACGCCGCCCGAGATGCCGATGAGCTTGACGTTGGTGTTGGAGTACGAGACGTCGACCTTGCACTGCTCATACGAGCGCGTGGTCACAAAGGACGCCGGCGAGGCGGCCCAGGCCTTCTTGCCGCACGAAGCCATGCCGGCGGCGATACTCACCAGGTCCTGCTCGGCGATGCCGACCTCGACGGACTGCTGGGGGTACTGATCGAAGAACGGCGTGAGCGATGCGGAGCCGCGGGAGTCGGAGCACAGGACGACGATGTCCTTATCGGTCTCGGCGGCCTCGAGCAGCGTGTCGCAGATAACCTTGCGGTTGGCGATCTTGTTAGCCATTGATGGCCTCCTTATGGGCAGCGAAATCGGCGATGATCTGGGCATATTCCTCATCGTTGGGCAGGTGATGATGCCAGGCGGCCTTGTCCTCCATGACGGGCGAGCCATAGCCCTTCACCGTGTTGAGGATGATGACCGTGGGCTTTCCGCTGGTCTCGGCCGCAAGCGTCAGCGCAGCGTCGATGGCCTGGACGTCGTTGCCCGGAATGGAGAGCACGTTCCAGCCGAAGGCGGCCCAGCGCTCCTCCTGCGAATCCTGCTTCATGACGTCCTCGGTGCTGCCGCTGATCTGCAGGCGGTTGCGGTCCACGAGCGCGCACAGGTTATCGAGCTGGTAGTTGCCGCCGCTCATGGCGCCTTCCCAGACCGAGCCCTCGGCAAGCTCGCCGTCGCCCATGATGGTGTAGACGCGGTAGTCGCGGCCGTCCATCTTGCCTGCAAGCGCCATGCCGACGGCCACGGGCAGGCCATGGCCCAGCGAACCGGAGTTCATCTCGATGCCCTTGAGCTTGTTGTTGGGGTGGCCGATGTAGGGGCTGCCGAACTTGGAGAAGCGGGCCTTGACGTCGTCGAGGTCCAGGTAGCCCTCGTGACACAGCACCGCGTAGTAGGCCTCCATGGCGTGGCCCTTGGAGAGCACGAAGCGATCGCGGTTGGGGTCGTCGACGGTCTCGGGCGAAATGTTGAGGTGGTTGGCATAGAGGGTCATGAGGGCGTCGATCACCGACATGTCGCCGCCAATATGGCCGCCGGCGCCGGCCATGATGATGTCGACGCAATCGCGGCGGAGGTCCCAGCGCAGGGACTCAAGCTCTTCGATAGTTGCCATTTCTACTCTCCTCGCAGGTAGGCTTTGACGTCTTCTTCAATGGGGTCGTACAGGTCGGGCTGGATGCCAAGGTACTTGCACGCCTCATAGAGCACCGGTACCACGTTGGCGTGAATAGCGACGCAGTGATGAATGTAGGGGCCCTCGACGATCTTGGCCTCGAGGCGCTTGAGGTTGTCGACCTCGACCCACAGGTAGGTGCCCATGCCGGCCGGGCCGTCGATGCCGCGGGCGTTGCCCAGCAGCAGCGAATACTCGCCGTTGCCGCCGTCAAAGCGGGCAAGGGTGAGATCGCCGTGCTTGGCCTCGGCCGTCAGCGCGCCGGGGTGGTCGAAAGCCAGCGGGTAGGTGAGCTTGGGCTTGACGGCCGCGCAGCTGCAGGGCCAGGGGCCGCAGTGCTGCAGCAGCTCGCCGTTCTCGTTATCGGGATGGCGCACGGTCCAGTCGGCGAACATGCCGCGGTGACGGCCCAGGTCGGCGGCCTCGACCATCAGCGCGGTGATGGCGCCGTGGATATCGGTCTCGCAGACGACGGGAATGCCCATCTCGTTGAGGATGGCGTTGGCGGCGCAGGGCATAATGCCCAGCTCGTCCTGCAGGGCGTTCCAGCACTGGATGGCGCCGGCGTTGCAGCCGTACTTCTCGACCAGGCGCTTCATGGCGATGGCAAGACCGGCGACCGCGGGGACCTTGTCCTCGGGGATGCAGATCTCAAAGCTGTCGTTGATGTGGGCAAGCATGGCGGCCATGGCCTGCTCGTCGGCCTGGGCGTCGCGCACGGCCTGGACAAGTTCGGTCATGGGGATAGGCGAAAGCTGGATGTTGAACTTCTCGAGCAGCTCGCCCTCGTTGCACATGGTCGACCAGAAGTCGAATGGACGGGTGGCCATCTGCAGGATGCGGGTGTGCTTGAAGGTCTTGACCACGTTGCAAACGGCCAAAAAGTCCCAAACGCCGCGCTCGAACTCGGGGTCGGTCAGGCGGCAGTTGGTCATGTAGGTGAAGGGAACCTGGAAGCGGCGCAGGACCTTGCCGGTGGCGAACAGACCGCACTGGCTATCGCGCAGGCGCGTGCCGTCGGGCTCGGGGCGCTCGTCGCGCGGGCCCCACAGCAGCACGGGCAGGCCGAGCTCGCGGGCAAGGCGAGCGCAAACGTGCTCGGTGCCAAAGTTGGCGTGGCACAGCATGATGCCGTCGACGCCCTCGGCGCGGAACTTCTTGACGATAGGCTCGATATGGCTGTCGTCAAACAGCAGGCCCTCGTCATTAATGTCGTCGATGTCCACGATGTCGACACCGATCTCGCGCAGGCGATCAGCCGTCAGGCCGCGATACTTGATTGCGTCCGGCGCGCTAAAGATACTGCGGCGCGTGGGCACAAAGCCGAGCTTGATCTTGTCCATGTACGTCCTCCCCTAATCACATGTTCAGTAAACAGACGCATGTTTCGTTTTGTTCTGTTTACTAAATGTTTTACTCTACTGTTTAGAAGTTTAACGCGAAATACCCGTAGACGGTAGAGAAATCAGCCTAAACGGTATGTAAACAAACTGAACATACAAGGGCATCAAAAAGAGGGCCCAAAGGACCCTCTCTTAGTAGCGTTATGTATGGCTGCCTTAGCGAGCTTTGCCTCCCTACGGCCCAGCGTTGCCTTTGCCTAGATCTCACGCACGCTTTGGCGCTCGACAAAAACGGTCGACACGGCCGTCTTGCAGGTATAGCTCTTGGGATTGCGGATGTTGCCCACCAGGCGGCGCACCGCGATCTCGCCCACCTCGTGCTTGGGAACATGCACCGTGGTGAGCGGCGGGTTGGAGAAGGCGCCCAAAGACAGGTCGTCAAAGCCGATGATCGAGACATCCTCGGGCACGCGAATACCGTGCTCGTTGAACGCGCGCATGGCGCCCACGGCGAGCACGTCGTTCTCGGCAAAGAAAGCCGTCGGCAGATCGTCGCGCGAGACGCTGTCGAGCCACACGCCCATGTCGCGATAGGCACCCTCGAGCGTGGTGCCCAACGTGACACGCCATGCCGGATTGGCCTCGAGGCCCGCGTCCTCAAGCGCTTGGCGATAGCCGCGCTCGCGGTCCTTAAAGTTGCGGATCCGAAGGTCGCCCGCCAGATAGCCGATTTGCCTGTGGCCTTTCTCGATAAGGTAATCCACGGCACGCAGCACCGAATCGGTGTTGGCGATGACTACGGCATCGAAGTACTGGCGATCGCTCCAGCCGTCGAGCACAATCAGGTGGGCGGCAGCGTCGGCGAACAGGGCGTAGTCCTCCTCGCCCAGCTCGGTACCCATCAGCACGATGGCGGCCGACGGGTCGGCGATCAGGCCCTCGACCTGCGGGCGCACGGCGTCCAGGTCGCTAAAGTCGAGCGAGACAAAGCTCGTGCTCATGCCGTGGCGACGCGCCTGGCGCTCCACGCCCTCGATGACCGCGGGATGGAAGGTGCTCTCGTCCAGGATGGCGCCCGTCTTGCGCGCAAGCACAAACTGGATGCTCTCGAGCTGCGTCGACTGCTGATAGCCAAGCGACTGCGCGCACTCCAGGATGACCTTGGCGGTCTCCTCGCTCACGCTGCGCTTGCGGTTGAGCGCGTTGGACACGGTTGCGGGCGAAAAGCCGGTAATGCGGCTGATCTCGCGGACGCTTGCTTTAGCCATCGTTCCCCCTAGCATCGGTCGCGGCCGAGCATCGTGGCTTGACCGCCCCGTGGCTCGGCAACTAAACGACCGCAAATTCAATCTAAACAGAATAGTAAATGTTTAATAGCTAGTTTAGCCTGTTGTCAAGCGAAGTGGCACGACTATTCCCCCAACGGGCGCATTTGTCCATCTTAACGTTATTACGCAAGGTCTTCGCCATTGCTTGCTATTACGCGTCGGTACCATTCGAAGCTTTTCTTTTTACGTCTCTCAAACGAGCCCGCACCGCTATCGTCTCGATCGACATAGATAAACCCGTAGCGCTTACGCATCTGTCCTGTGGCGACCGAAACCAAATCGATCGGGCCCCAACAGGTATATCCCATGAGTTCCACCCCGTCGAGCTCGACGGTCTCCCTCATCGCCTCGATGTGGGTCCGCAGGTATTCAACTCGATAGTCGTCTTCTATTTCACCCGAATCTTCCGGCACATCAGGAGCACCCAAACCGTTTTCGACGATGAACAGCGGCTTTTGATAGCGATCCCAGATTTCATTCATGGTGACGCGCAGCCCTTTGGGGTCGATAAACCTCCCCCAAGGCTCCTGTTTTAGATACGGATTAGGCGCCGAGCGAAGAAGGTTCGAATCGAACTGACCTTCCGCATGCGCTTTTGCGACGCGCGTCGAGTAATACGAAAACGAGACGAAATCGACCAGGTTTGCAGCCAGTACTTCGCGGTCATCATCCCGATAGGGCACCTCAAAACCATGGCGGGCGTATTCCTTGAGAACATAGCTCGGGTACGCACCGCGCACCTGGACGTCGGTAAACATGTAATGGCTGCGATTCTCAGCCTGCGCAGCCAGCACATCGTCCGGATCACATGTAGCCGGATAGAAGACACCTGCGTTGAGCATGCAACCGATCTTCGCCCCAGGGCACAGTTCATGACACGCCCCGACCGCACGGGCGCTCGCAACCAATACATGGTGCACGGCCGTGTGAACCGTTGCATAGCGATTCTCCCCTTGCTCGAAGATGATCCCCGCCGCCATAAAGCACGCCTGCGTCATGATGTTGATCTCGTTAAAGGTCAGCCAATAATTGACCAATCCCCGATAGCGCTCGAACACGGTACGCGAATATCGCTCGAACAGGTCGACCAACCTGCGATCGCGCCATCCGCCATACGCATCGACGAGATGCATGGGGACATCATAGTGGTTGAGCGTCACCAAAGGCTCAATGTCATGCGCGCGACACGTCCTAAAAACATCCTCGTAAAAGGCAAGGCCTTCTTCATTGGGCTCGGCTTCGTCTCCTTTGGGAAAAATGCGGCTCCAGGCGATTGATAAGCGCAGGCATTTAAAACCCATCTGGGCAAACAGTTCAATATCCTGCTTGTACCTATGGTAAAAATCAATGCCCTTGCGAGCGGGATAGAAGCTGTCGGGTGCCAACGCACGCGGATCAAGGTCTCCCCGCATGACGTCCATGCGTTGATCGCCAAACGGCAGCATGTCGGAATTGGCTAAACCGCGACCGCCTTCGTTCCATCCTCCCTCGCACTGGTTTGCAGCCAGAGCCCCGCCCCATAAAAAATCTTCTCTAAACATTATGGTGTCGTCCTTTCTATCAAATTCCCGGCCCACACTGTCGAACGCAACGGACTCGGCAAGTGCCGCGCAACAGCACAGTACCGTTGCGCGGCCAAGGGGTCGGACCGCGCAACGGCTGGGGAGCATATTTGTGTAGTAGCCTCTTATGCCTCGACGGATTCAACGGCCTCAGAATCGCCGCTCTTGGACTTCAACGGCATCTTCTCCTGTCCTTCAAATCCAAAAATCATCGCCAACGCAAACGTCACGGCACCGCCAGCAAGACACCCGATGGTGCCAGGGATGATATCCTGAGCAAACATGAGCACGTTCATCCATGGGAAACCAACGCCAGTGAAGATATAGACGTTGGCATGAAGAAGGCTTACCAGCAGACCACCAACAGCACCACCAATCATGTTCCAGGCAAGAGCCTTCTTGTCGCGAAACAGGATGCCGTAGATGATGGGCTCACTCATGCGACCGAAGGCATAGGTGATGAACAAGTTCCAGCCCGTGGCTCGACTCTCCTTGCCCTTAGCGCGCAGGCCATAGGCGAGCGCGATGGCAAGCGTGGTGTAGGCTACAACCGCGGTGCCGGGGTATAAGATGGCGTCGTAACCGTTCTGGAGCGCGGCGGGCAATATGGCGGTATAGATCGGCACGTGCATGCCGGTGGCGATGATCAGATTCCAGAATGCGCCGATAACCGCGGTCGCAGCGGGACCGGCAACAGAGGCGAGCCAAATGATGAAATCGGCCACAAGGCCCATGACAAATTGGACGGCAGGGCCGCAGAGGCACAGCGCGACCGGCAACATCACGAGCACCGTACCCACGGGTACGATCAGAATGCGCAACATATCAGGCGAGATCTTCTTAAAGAAGCGCTCAACATAGGACTGGGCCCAGGTGATCAAGATGACCGGAAGAACAGCCTGGGTGTAGTTGACGAGCTGCATGGGGATGCCGAAGACGCTGAAAGGCTTTCCGTCCTCAACAATAGCGAGCATGTCGGGATAAATCATCACAACAGCGATGAGCAGTGCCAGCACAGGACTCGTTTTGAACTTCTTAGCCGAGCTATAGGCGGCAAACACCGGGAAGTAGTAATACGCCGCATCGCCCACCAGGGAAAGGATCCGATACAGGTCGCTCGTTTCGGACATAAAACCGGCGCCTTCGGGCCCAAACAGAATAACGAGCATCTTGAAGATACCGGCGACACAAAAGATCGGAAGGATCGGGGTGATAGCGCCGCTCACGGCATCGAGCAGCTGATTGAAGAGGTGCTTGGGCGCCAAGCGCTCCTTCCAGCTAAGCTGAGGGCCATCGAGTTCCTCGTCAATCGATACCGTGACCTCGAATCCGCCCTGCTTACAAACCTCGTCGTAGACCTTGTCGACCGTGGGCCCGACCACCAGCTGCACCTGCCCTCCGGCGTGCACGACGCTGATGATAGACGAGATGTCCTCAAGCTTCTCATCATTCGAGAGGCTTTCATCCTTGAGGTTGAAGCGCAGGCGCGTCATGCAATGCGTAACCGAAGCCACGTTTTCCGCCCCGCCCACAGTGGAGAGAATCTGCTCTGCCACCTTTTTGTAATTTGCCATCATTGGCTCCTTTGCACAATCTTGGCTTACTGTTCGAATCGGCAAAGGTCATGCCCCGAATGGCTACGGGTTACAATCCTTTTTTGGAGATGATCCGGTTGAGATGGATCATCAGATAGAGTTCCTCCTCCTCGGAGAGCGTGGCGTCCCACGTTTCACGACAATAGGAACCGATATGCTTCACGCACTCTGCCAACTGCGGAAACTCCTCACGAAAGTTCTTGTACATCTGCATGTTGGCGCTGTTCAGCGACTCGCCGGCTTGAATGCGCTTGAACAGGTACCGCAGATGCGTGGCGAAGCGGGTGAAATCAAAGGAATCGCGGTCGACAATAATGCGGAAATCGCTTTCGAGAATCTCGATAACGTCCTCGAGCATATCGTCGAACTGCTTTGCGGGCTCGGCCGTGGCTTTGACGGCTTCAACAACCCGTGCGTTCACGAGATTCATCGCAATACTGGCAATCTCATCCTTGGGAAGCCGCTCTCCGAGCTCCTTCTCGAGTCGCATGACGATAAACTGGGCAGCCTTGTATTCCTTCGGATACGTCTCCCGCACTTCATAGGCAAGAGGCATCGCGATGCGGACCCCCTTTTGGGCTCGCGCAACGGCAAACGACAGGTGATCAGCCATGAACAGCGTCGCATTGGTCGAGAGGTCGTAGGGCAGTTCGTTGGCAACGATGTCCATAACTTTCGCCGCAAACATCACGATATCCGAGGGAAGATCCCTCATGACATCTTGTCCTTTAGGATCAATGTCGTAAAACGTATGCTCGATTTTAGAAAGAGGGAGCTCTCGAGGAAAATCTCCGCCGAAACCGACGCCCCTGCCCATGGCGATGACATCTCGCCCCTGTCCGTCACGGCAAAGAACCGCGTTGTTGTTAAGCTTTTTAATTGCAAGCATGGTGAACCTCCTTTCAAGAACACTCACAGAAAAAGGCATGATAGCCAATAGCAGTGCTATTGCGGTCATGCCTTACGTAACAATCCGTGTTGTATTGCTCTTGGGCATGCCTCCACACAGGAGTAACAATCCAAGATGCAGAATGCATTATAGCGCTCTCCCCGCCCCGAGGACCATCGGGCTGGCGAACGGTAGATGTCGGCCCGCCAGCGGCCACATCGAGCAGATGGGCGTGCTTCGATCCCGAGCCTAGCCTAGGATGCGGGCCATGCGCGCCTTGAACTCGGACAGAAAGCGCGGGGCGTCCACGGTGAGCGCCACAAGCGCACTCTTGTCCGGATCGGACAGGCGGTGCTCATCGCAAATGGTGCGGCCGCGATACTCGCCCAACAGGTCGACGCGCAAATTGCAGCCGAGCGCGCCCACGAGCGTGGGGTCAATCGCCACGGCAACGGCCAACGGGTCGTGCAGCGCGCAGCCGCCCAGGTAGGGCGCGTTCATCTCGTACGAACCGATATAGTGCTCGACCATGCCCGCAAACGCGCAGCCCGCCATGGTGCCCGACCCCGTCCAGCCCGCGATATCGCGGCGCGTGAGCACCACGCGGTGCGTCACGTCCAGCCCCACCATGGTGAGCTTGCGGCCCGAGCGCAGCACCGCGTCCGCGGCCTCGGGGTCGCTTGCCATGTTGGCCTCGGCGCCCGCGCTCACGTTGCCGGGCACGGTAAGGGCGCCCCCCATCACGACCACGCGGCCAACGGACATCATCGCCGCCGCATCGCGCTCCAGGGCGAGCGCCATGTTGGTGAGCGGGCCGGTTGCCACATAGACCAGGTCGGGGCCATAGGTGCGCGCGGCATCGATGAGGTAATCGACCGCAGCGTTGCCCTCGGCCGTCGTAGCGCCCACCGGCTCGTAAGGCGAATCGGGCACGCTCGCACCGCCAATGCCGTTTTTGCCGTGAATGAGCGTTGTGGACGCCGGCGGCGTATAGGGCTCGGTCGCCCGCAGAGGACGATCGGCGCCCAGGTACACCGGCACCTCGGGGCGGCCGAGCAAGTCGAGCACCGCCAAGCAATTGTGCGCCGACTGCTCGACGCGCACATTGCCAAAGCACGTCGTAATACCCACGAGCTCCACCTCGGGGCTCGCGATGGCGTAAGCGAGCGCCATAGCGTCGTCTACACCCATATCCAGATCAAGGATCAGCTTCTTGGTTGCCATCGTTCTACTCCGCTTCTCCGTCTTTATCGTTTAACCAAACCAATGTTCAACTTCGGCGCGCGTGGGAATCGACTGCTGAGCACCCAGGCGCGATACCGTCACGGCCGAGGCACGAGCGCCCGCGGCCATGCACTCAAAAAGCGGCAAGCCCTGCAGACGAGCCGCCGCAAGTGCACCGATAAACGTATCGCCCGCGGCGGTCGTATCGACCACCTCGCTCGACAGCGCCGGCACGCGCAACAGCTCACCGTCGTCGCCAAGCGTGACCGAACCGGCACCTCCCAGCGTGATAACCGCAGCGCCGGCTCCTTTGCCGAGCAACGCCTTGAGCGCGGCGGCGCAGCTCGCATCGTCCGTAGGCAGAATGCCCGTCAGCACCTGGCACTCGGTCTCGTTTGGGCACACCAGGTCCACCGCGGGCCACGCCCCAGCCGGCAAATCGTAGGCAGGAGCCGGGTTAAAGACCGTATAGAACCCCAGGCCGTGAGCGCAGGCGAGCGCCGCGGCCGTCGCCATCAGGTCGCACTCGCCCTGGGCGATAAAGACGCCGCCAGCCGCTGGGGCGAGGTCGCAGACGTCCGCGCCGAGCTCATCGGCCACCAGACAACGCAGGGCACCGGCAACATCCTCGCCCGTAAGTGCATGGTTGGCGCCCGGCGACAGTACGATACGATTGTCGCCCTCGCAGCGAATGATGGTCGCCGTGCCGGTCTCCACGTCGTCGCGACGCGCCACGAACTCAACGCCCACGCCGGCATTCTGGAGTCCCGCCACGAGTGCTTCGCCAAACGCATCGCGTCCGACAGCGCCAATCATGCATGTGCGCGCGCCCATAAGCGCAGCGGCCACAGCTTGGTTGGCGCCCTTGCCGCCGGCGTTGGTGATAAAGCCGCTGCCGCCGACGGTCTCGCCCGCGCGCGGCATGTGCTCGCACGCCACCGAAAGGTCCATGTTCATGCTGCCGAACACCGCAACGATGCCGCGATCTGCCATGGAAACCTCCTTGCCCAGGGTGCCTTATGCCCCCTTCTCGACCGTCGATCACGCGCTTACGCGCTTTCTATAACTTTAGTTCAACTTGATGTGGACGCGCGCTTGAGCTTGTGCCAGCAGCAAGCATTCACAGGAGCGGGCAGCTACAATAAATATGTGCTGATTATTCTCGTCATTGGATGATGTTTTATGGAACAATTCCCGCAATCGAGCTCGCGCGACCCGCGCCGTACGGGCAACGAGCCGGCGCCGCACGAACGCCCGCGCGCCGAGCGCCGCACCGGCGAGTCGCGACGCGCCCCGAGCCCCCATCGTTCGCCCGCCAACAAAGCGAACCATGCCAGCGCCGCCACCGCAGACCAGACGCCCGCTCGTCCCAAATCCCGCTACATTCCCGCCCTCGACGGCCTGCGCACGCTCGCCGTTGTCGCGGTGGTGCTCTACCACCTCAACCTCACATGGGCGCAAGGCGGCTTGCTCGGCGTCACGATCTTCTTTGTGCTTTCGGGCTATCTGATCACGCGCCTGCTGCTCAACGAAGTCGCCAAGACCGGACGCATCGACCTCAAGAGCTTCTGGATTCGCCGCATCCGCCGCCTGTTCCCCGCCGTAGTGACCGTCGTGGTGGTGACCTGCGCGCTGTGCACGATCTTTAACCACGTGATGCTCACCAAGATGCGTCCCGACATCCTGCCGTCGCTGCTGTTCTTCAACAACTGGTGGCAGATTGCGCAGGACGTCTCGTACTTCAACGCCTTGGGCGACCCCTCGCCGCTCACGCACTTTTGGTCGCTCGCCATCGAGGAGCAGTTCTACCTGGTTTGGCCGCCGCTGCTGCTTGCCATGGTATCCATGCACATGAGCAAGCCCAGCACGCGCCGCGTGGTTCTGGGCTTGGCTGCGGTTTCCGCCATCGCCATGATGGTGCTCTACAACCCTGCCGCCGACCCCAGCCGCGTGTACTACGGCACCGACACCCGCGTGTTCTCACTGCTGCTGGGCGCCTGGATGGCCTTTATCCCCGATCGCGACCTGGCGCCCGTGCGCCTCGCGCATCGTCTGGGGCTCGACCGCCTGGTTGGCGCCGCCAGGCACGGAAAGAATGCCGAGAACAAACAGGGTACGAAGGCCGACAACGCAGCCGAGACTGCCCCAGCCCAGCCGAGCGCGCTCGTACGCTTTTGGTCCTCACCCGCATCCATCGATGTGTTGGGCGTCGTGGGCCTGGTTGGCCTTGCCGCCATGGTCGCGCTCACCAACGGCTACACGGCATTCCAGTATCGCGGAGGCACGCTGCTGTGCTCCATCCTTACGCTCATGGTCATCGCGGCCTGCGTGCAGCCCCAGGGAATGGTGGCCCGCGCGCTATCCGCCGAGCCGCTCGTATGGGTTGGCAAGCGCTCCTACAGCATCTACCTGTGGCACTATCCGCTGTTGCTGCTCATGAACCCGGTCGCCAACATCAACGATACGCCCTGGTGGCAGTACATTTTGCAGGTACTGCTGGTGGTCGCCGTGGCCGAGTGCTCCTACCGCTTTATCGAGACGCCGTTTAGGAAGGGCGTCTTCGGACGCACCGTCTCCGAGTTCCGCAATGGCACCACCACGCCTGCCAATTGGGTGCGCGCGCATATTCCCGTTTGCGCCGCCTGCGCTGTCGTACTGGTCGTTGCACTGGGCGGCTTGATCTTTGTGCCCGAGACGTCTGCACTCAGCGGCGAAGGTGCCGAAGTCCTCAACAAAGAAGCCAAAAACGCCACGCCTAAGGACCAGCAAGCGGCAGACGACACTGACAAGGACAACGACGGCTTCGCGGACGGCTCCTACGACCTGCTGATGATCGGCGACTCCGTATCGCTGCGCGCCGTGGATTCCTTTGATGGCGTGTTCCCGCACAGTCATATCGATGCCGAAAAGGGCCGCCAATTCGATGCGGGCCGTGCGACATTTGAGGGCTATATCCAGCAGAACCTTGCCGGCAAAATCGTGGTCTTTGCCCTGGGCACCAACGGCTTGGTGACCGACGACCAGATCGATGCCATCATGTCCCATGCCGGAGACAAGCGCATCGTGGTGTTTGTAAACACGCGCAGCCCGCAGCCGTGGGTTGGTTCGACCAACCAGGCCATTGCCAACGCTGCCACGCGCTACAAGAACGTGCGCGTTGTCGACTGGTACGGATACAGCGCTAACCGAAATGACCTGTTCGACGGCGATGGCACGCATCTATCGACCACCGGCGTGACCGAGTATCTCAACTTGATCCACGACGCGGTCAAGAAGGACCTGCCCGTGCACCCCGAGGACCACGTCAACGACCCGCAGCCGGCGGCCGTCAAGTCTGCCACCGACGCACTCGTCAACGCGCTCGCCTTCAAGCCGCACAAGCTAGGCACCGACAAGTAATCTGGCAGTTAGGGACACTCCTTCTATGCCGGCCCCTTGGGACACTCCCGCGACAAGTGAAAGCCGCCCCCGGGCTGTCAATTCCAGTCCGGGGGCGGCTTCGCAACAACATGCCAAGGGGTCGTGGGCAAAAAAGGGCAAATATGAGTACTGTTACCATTTTAGTAGCAGGCAAAACCGCCCAAAATGGCGTCCGTGCGACCCCCTGCAAACCACTAAAGCGGCCAACCTAGCTGGATTAGAGCCTGTTGTGGCAAATTTTAATGTACACACTCTAGATTGTGTACATTATCTTTTTGCACATAAATACCATCGCCTTAGCAACAGTACTCATTTTTGGCATTTTTTGCCCATTGCCATATAACTAACCCCCTATAGCAAGCAAAAAAACAAGCCGCAACCCATTGCTGCGGCCTGCTCGAAACCCAAAAGGGACGTTAAGCGCTGTAACCCATCGCCTGCAGCACAAACATGACGACCGTCAGCACCGTAATCACGCCGATGGTCGCCCACGTGAGCACGTTCCACACGCGGCCGTTGCGGTTGGCGCCCATAATGTGGCGGTCGGCGGCGATAACCACCTGGAACACCAGAACCACGGGCAGCAGCACGCCGTTGATGACCTGCGAGGTCATCATAATCTGGAACAGATCGACACCGGGCATGAGCACCAGCACGGCAGAGATACCGATAATAGCCGTAATGATGCCACGGTAGACCGGAGCCTCGTCCCAGCTGCGGTCGGCGCCGCGCTCCCAACCAAAAGCCTCGCAGATGGCGCTGGACGTAACGCCCGGCAGCACGCAGGCAGCCAAGAAGCTCGCGGCGACCAGGCCCGAGGCGAACAGCACCGTGGACCACTGACCCGCGATAGGTTCCAGCGCACGGGCGGCGTCGGCAGCGTCGCTAATCTGGATACCCGCCGGGAACAGCACCGTGCCGGTCGTGATGATAATGAAGCCGGCGATGATATCGGCAGCGATCGAGCCGCTTACGGTATCGATACGCTGCAGCACGATATCGTCCTCGCCCGCATTCTTATCGACCACGTTATTCTGCGCCAGGAAGATCATCCACGGCGCAATGGTAGTACCAATCGTTGCAACCACGAGCGACACGTAGTTGGGATCATTTTGAATGTTGGGGACGACCAAGTCGACCGCGACCTCGCCCCAATTGGGGCCAGCCATAAACGCGGCGACAATGTAGGTCACAAACACGCAGCTCACCAGCAGCAAAATCTTCTCGATACGCTGGAAACTGCCCGACATGGTAAGCATCCACACCAGCAGCGCCACGAGCGGCACCGAGATGCTCGCCGGAACGCCAAAGAGGGCAAGGCCGCTCGCAATTCCCGCAAACTCCGAGATAGTCACGGCCGTGTTGGCGATCAACAGCGCCGCCATGGCCAGCACGCTCTTGCGCACGCCGAAGCGCTCGCGGATGAGCGAAGCCAGGCCCTTACCCGTGACACAACCGCAGCGCGCCGCGGTCTCCTGCGTCACGATAAGCAGCACGGTCATGACGGGGAGCATCCAGAGCATCTTGTAGCCATAGCTGGCGCCCGCGCTGGAATACGTGGCGATGCCGCCAGCGTCATTGCCCGAAAGCGCCGCCAGCAGACCAGGGCCCATAGCGCCAAAGATGGCGGCAATGGTCAGCTTTTGCTTGGTGCTCGGCTTTTGCTTCGTGTTTTGCACGCGACCACCTATCCCATGACCGACATGGTGAGCAACACCGCAGCGGTGCAGTACGCCACACACGAGATCATGACGGCAATAACGTTCATGGCGGTACCCGACGTATTGAGGTCGTGCTCATCGCGCCAGAACAGCACCATCAGATAGATCACGGCGCTCATGTTGCCAACCAGGCAAATGATGGCAGCGATGTTAAAGCACCCGGTAAAGAGCTGCTCCTCGAACATGGGGGCATCGGGGAACGCGGCAGTACGCACCAGCTGGGCGCACAGGTAAGTCACGAGCGACAAGATCAGGCCCATGCCCGTGCTCTGGAAGAAGAATCCCAGGTACGGTTTGGGCTCGTCGTCGTGCCCGTCGTACTCCAGGAAGTAGTTCTTGACGAACGACACCATGCGCGAGGCCGCCAGCAGCACGAGCGGCATGGCGCACATGGGGAACACCACCAGATGCGCGGAGCCGAGCGCCGTTCCCAGCACGGTCGCCATGATGCACGACGCGATGCCCCATACAACAACCCAGTACTGGCGATGCACGAACCAGCTGAGCACGTTCGTCGAGTCGTCCGACGCGCTATCGCCCGAGCCGACACCGGCGATCTGCAGGTCCTCCTGATGCTCCTCAGCGATAACGTCCATGGCGTCGTCGAAGGTTACGATACCCAGGATATGACGGTTCTCATCGCAGACAGGGATGGCAACCAGGTCGTACTTGGTCATCTCGTCCGTCACGTCTTCCTGGTCCTCGTCGGGCGACACATAGACCAGGTCGCGATAGGCCAGCTGACCCAGCGTGGCGTCGCGGTCGGCTACGATCAGCGTGCGCAGCGAAAGCACGCCGGTGAGCATGCCGCTCGGATCCTCGGTATAGACGTAGTAGACGCTCTCGAAGTCCTCGTCGAGCTCGCGAATCGCCTCGATGGCGTCACCGACCGTTGCCGTGGCGGGCAGGGAGACAAACTCCGAGGTCATGATGCGGCCGGCGGTGTTGTCCTCATACCCCAGCAGGTTACGAATCGCCTTCTCCTCCTTGACGCCCATCAGGCGTAGGAGCTTCTCGGCCTTCTCGTAATCGAGCTCGTCGATCAGATCGGCGGCGTCGTCCGGGTCCATCATGGCCAGCATCGACGATGCGTCGGTGTCGGACAGGCCCTCGAGCATCTCGGTCATAAGCTCGTCGTCATCGAACTCCGAGATGGCCTCGGCGGCCTGGGCAGTATCGAGCTGCGCAAACACCTGCGCACGCAGGCGCGGGTCGAGCTGCTCGATAATGTCGGCGATGTCGGCAGGGTGCAGCTCGCCGAGCGTCTTGTGCGACACCGAGAGTTGAATGTTCTTGGTCGAGCGGTCGAGCAGGTCCATGTAGGACCAAGCGATGATGTCCTCGCTGAGCGGCTTGCCCAGGTGCTTCATAAAGCCTTCGACGATATGCTCGAGCGCGGGGCTGATGGCACGTAGCAGACCGCGGGCACCGACCTCGGCGCCCAGCAGGCGCAGCTGATTTTCGCCCGACATGGAAAACTTGATGTCGTTGACGCGCACGACCTTCATGCCCTGCGTGTCGACAATCTGCTTGTTGAGCACGTCGCGGGCAAGCAGGAGCTCGGTCGGCTGCAGGTACGAAAAACGGATTTCGGTGGCCGGCGACTTAAGGTGTACGCCCGTCTCGTCGATACGGTCGACCCATTTGCGCCAGCTGATCATAAACGGCGTCTTGCCGGGTCCGCGGAACGCGAGCGACGTCACGTGCGGAAAGACTTCGCCGGTAGCAATGCCAAAATCGTTCACAACGCCGAGCTTTTCGCCGTCGACGTCCAAGACCGGCAATTTGAGCATCTCACTCAGATAATTCAATGGTGCTCCCCATCATTATTCCTCCGGACGCGGCCGCGCGTGCGGCGTCCGGGGGCTTCTGGATATGTATACGCATGCGCGGGCGGCACGCCGCTCGACGCTTACACCCCGTGCATGCGCAGAAAGCACCTGCATGGGGTCATCGACTGTATGGTCGAGGTTTGGATTTCACCTGTAACCTTTCTCTTAACCCTCATTAACCGCAGTAACTATAGCATCAGCATCGCCCTGCGGCATCGAATTTATGCGCTGCACATTGCAGGCATACCAAACGCTGACGCATCCGCGACATAGTCATTGGGGACGTTCTTAAACGACTACCCAATGACTACTCTGTGGTGTCGTCGTCCTCGGCAAGTTGGGGAAACACGGCGTCCTTGGGCATGGTGACCTTCGTCAGCGAGGTGAGCTTTTTGCTCAGCGACGTGTCCGTCTTGACCAGGTCGCTGAGCGTCACGATCTTGTAGCCGTCGGCAATGAGGCCGTCGATAATCTGCGGCAGCGCCTCGAGTGTCTGCTCGGCGCATTCGTCTCTATCGGTGAGCAGCACGATATTGCCCGGCGTCACCGAATCGAGCACCGTCGAGACCTGTTCGTCGGCACCGTTTAGCAGCCAGTCGCCCGAGTCGATATTCCACGAGACCACGGCGGAGACCAGGTCCATCGCATCAATCCAGTTTTGCTCGTCAAAGGCAGCGTAGGGAGCACGCAGCAGCATCGTCTCGACGCCGGTCGCCGACTTAATCGCGTCGGTGCCTTTCGTGATCTGTTCGCGTACCGCCTCACGGTCCTGACCCTTGAGCGAATCGTCGCTATAGCTGTTGGATCCGATCTCGCACCCAGCATCGACAATCGCCTTGGCCGTGGCAGGCGAGGCCTCGACCGCATCGCCCGAAAGGAAGAACGTCGCGGTGACGCCCTTTTCCTTGAGCACCTGCAAGATCTGCTTGGTAGCGCCGCTCGGACCCTCGTCAAACGTCAGCGCCACATACTTTTCGTTACCCTTGGGCGCCACGCTGGCGCACGCAACGACGCAATCGGTGGCGGGCACAACCTCGCCGCGGTCTTGCGTCTTGCCCGACTGCTCACCAACCCACACCTCGGAGCGGCCCTGGACACCCCACGTCTGCACATACTCGATAGCGCCCGTACCCTCGACCTTGAGCTTGGGCTCGATAACCGTAGCCTGAACCTCGTGCTTCTCGTAGGTGTTACGGCCATCCTTGACCGTCACCTTCTCGCCGCCCTCAAGCTCGCGGCTGTCCCATTTGCCCTGCTTCACGCGCTTGCCGTCGACCTTCACCGACAGCTTTTCGCCCCCATGGCGCTTGAGCACGCTGTCATCGACGGCCAGCAGGTCGCCTGCGTCGTAGGTGTCAGTCAACTCCTGGTCGTCGATGAGATTCTGCAGCGTAGAGCCCACGCGCACCGCGGTCTTCTGGCCGTTGAGCTCCACGTCCACACTGCGGTTGACGTAGCCCACGACGGCAGCGATAAACAGCACGAGCGCGCAACCCACGGCGATGAGCGCGTAGGGCAGGCGAGACGAACGACGGGGCGTACGGCTGTTGCCGATGCGCGCACTGCGATCGCTAAACCCACGGCTATGGTTGAGGTACATCGCGCCGGGCTTACGGTGACGCTTGCGCTGACCGCTGGGCAGCTGCCCCAGATCGCGGCGCGCCGTCGGACGCGCACCCGAACGCCCGTTTAAGTTGGATCCGTTTTGGCGCATGTGCCCTCCCCCATAAACACAGCAAGCCGGAGCAACAGGTCTCCGGCTTGCCTCCCATCATTTGGTACGTCGCTATTTTGTAGCTTTTGACGAGCCTCCGCTCGCCTTTTGGTATTCGTCCTTAAAGGCCTTGAACATGCCGCGCGTCTTGCCGAGCTGCTTGCCCAGTGCGCGACTGCCCTTGTCCACGGCAACCGATCCCTTGTCGTCGAGCACCTTGGCGCCCTTTTTGACCTTGTCGCCCACCACGACGCTGGCCTCGGCGGCCTTGGCAGCCGCACCGCCCGAATACCCGAGCGACTTGACCTCGTCCGAAACAATCATCGCGCCGTCCGCATAGCCGCGCAGCATCGTCGGCGGCACCTGCGTGTCACCAACCAAAACACTCGAAGCAGCACCGGCGGTCACATAGAATGCCTGCACGATGCCCGAGCGTGGCTTGAACTCAACGTCCGAGCAATAGCCCACGACGTCGCCTGATTCCGTGCGCACGTCCATACCGACCCAGATGATGCAATCGTCCAGGTTGATGTCGAGGCGCTTGGCAGCGGCGGCATCGTACGTGTCCTTGACGTCATCGACCGCAATGGCGCCCTCGTAGACACCAATGGCGTCGAGCGCTACGAATCGGTCGGGGCGCTCGATCATGCCCGCGATATCAGACTGGCGGACCATAAAGCCGACCACGCGCGTACCGCCCGGGGTAAAGACCGGAAAGTGAATCTTTCCGAGCTTTTTAGGGCTGCGCGGCGTGCCGTCCTTTTTGATGCGCTTGTCCTCGGTAGGCTTGCGATAGATCTTGGCGCCGACAAAATCCCCAGCGCGCATTATGCCTCGGTCGAGGGCTCCGCAGCCTCGGTGTCGGCCTCGGCGGCGTTCTCGACCACGACGTCGGCAGCGGGCGTCACGTTGCCGCCCGAGATGGCGTCGTTGAGCTGCTCACGCAACTGGTCCATACGCTCGCGGGCCAGGTCGACCTTGGCGCGCAGGTCATCGGTCTTAGCATCGACCATCGGGCCAAAGTCGTTGACCGCGGCGCGGGCTTCCTCGGCACCGTGCTCGCAGGTATCGCGCATGTTATCCCAAGCGTCGTTGGCGATATCGGCAGCCATGGCGCGGGTCTCGGCGCCCGAGCGCGGGGCCAGAGCAACGCCGATGATAGCGCCGGCGGCAGCACCAAAAAGCGCACCGGAGACAAAGCTGAAAGTCTTTCCCATGATCATTCCTCTCCTGCGGGCACCTCGATGCCCGCCGTTTGAATGCTGTCCATTATACCCGCAGCGCAACACTTGCCGTCGCGCTCATCTGCGTACGGTAAAAGCGCAGGTACATGATGATGATAAGCGAGTGAGCCTACTCCTGCGGCATAGCCGGCATGGCGACCGTGGCGGCCGGATTCTCGCCGGCGCCATCGACGAGCGGCAGGTTGCCCTCGTGCGCCGAACCGGACGGAGCCGTTGCCGCACCGCCAAAGACGGCCGCGGGGGCCTCGTGGTTCTCGGCGACCGCACCCTCGGTATCGATTGGCATCTGCGGCTCGTCGTCAAAGCTCGGGACGCCTTGGGGCTCCGCAGACTCGGGCTCAGCAGGTGCTTCGGCAACGGGCTCGGTGTCGGCATCGGCAGGAGCGTCGCCCTCGGGCGCATCCTCGGCCACGTCCTCGCCGTTCGCAGCGGCAACGGCCTCGTGCGGGTCCTTGCCCTCGGCCTCGGCACGCATGCCCAGCACCAGGTTGCGCAGGCCCGCGACCGTGCCTTCCACGTCGGGGGCCGGCTGGTCGGCGTGCAGGTACGCCCAGTCCATCATAAAGGTGGCCGAAGACAGCGCGCCAATGGCCAACGCGTCATCGGGACACGAAAGCTCGACCTCAAAGACACGCTCGTCATGCTCGCTCACGCGCGTGCGGCCGCACGAGATGTTGCCGGCAAGACCGGTCTCGTTCATGAGCTCAACCGTCACGTGCTCCAGCAGGTGGCAGAGCTCGGTCTGGCCCATGCAGTCCTGGAACTCGCGACCGGAATCACCCAGGCACAGGTGCTTGGCAATCGCCGGCACCAGGTAATACACGCGCGCCGTGGCCTCGATATCCTCCGAGGTCATGAGCGGCATGCCGGGGTTCACCAGCACATGCGCGCAGATCTTGTCCTCGCTGACGGTGACCTTAAGGATGTTGAACAGGCCTGCCATAACTCTCCCCTACTCTTCCTTGCCCTACTCGTCGCCGTCGTGCGGATTCGCGGAACCCGCACCCGACGTCGTCGGCTCGTTTACCGAAGACTCGGAATCCTTCTTATCGGTTTCGGCCGGAGCGATCACGCGAATGAGCGAGATGCGCTGGCCACGCATCGACTGCACTTTAAACTTGTACCCCGCGACCTCAAACACCTCTCCGATGTCGGGCACCGAGTCACAAAGCTCCAAGATCCAGCCGGCGATGGTCTCATAATCATCGCTTTCCTCGAGTGGCCAACCAAGCTCAATCGCGTCATCGCACGAAAAACGCCCATCGACGAGCCACTCGCGGCGCGAAAGGCGCGTGAGGTACTTGTTGTCGGGGTCGAACTCGTCCTCGATCTCGCCGACGATCTCCTCGACGATATCTTCGATGGTGATGATGCCGGCCGTGCCGCCGTACTCGTCCACGACGACCACGATCTGGTCGTGCGAGGTCTGCATCTCGGACAGCAGCGGCAGGATGTCCTTGGTGTCGGGCGCAAAGGTGGCGTCGCGCAAAAAGCCGGCGATGGGCTGGTCGCCCTTGCCGTCGAGCGCGGGCTGGATCAGGTCCTTGATGTGCGCGATTCCCGCGACGTTGTCGGGGTCCTCGTGATAGACGGGGATGCGGCTGAAGCCGGTCTGGCGCATAGTGGACAGCACGTCGGCGACCGTCTCGTCGTCCTCGCACATGGTGGTGTCCACGCGCGGCACCATGACCTCGCGAGCCACGGTGTCGCCCAGGTCGAAGATCTCGTGGATCATGCGCTTTTCCTCGTCGAGCAGATCGTCCTGCTCCGAGACCATGTACTTAATCTCTTCCTCCGAGACGTTCTGGCGGTCATCGGCGCTCTTGATGCGCAGGATACGGGCCAGGCCGTCGGAGCAGGCACCGGTCAGCCACACGAGCGGGCGGGCGATCTTTTGGAACACGGAGAGCGGCCCCACGACCTGCTTGGATACGCCCTCGGCGTTAGCGAGGCCGATGCGCTTGGGCACGAGCTCGCCGATCACAATGGACACAAAGGCGACGGCGACGGTGATGATGACCGGCGCCAGGCCGCGCGCGATGGCGGAAAGCGGCGCGATGCCAAAGCCCATGAGCCACGTGGCAAGCGGGTCGGACAGGCTCGTCGAGGCGACGGCGGACGAGGCGAAGCCCACGAGCGTGATGGCGACCTGGATGGTGGCCAACAGCTGATCGGAGTCGGCGGCGAGCTGGACGGCGCGCTCGGCGCGCTTATCGCCCTCCTCGGCATCGTGCTCCAACACGGCGCGCTTTGCCGTGGTGAGCGCCATCTCGGACATGGAGAAGTAGCCGTTGATGAGGGTCAAAACGAGGGTGGTGATAAGGGAGATGGTTATGTCCATCGGGAGTTTCTCGAACCTCCAAGATTCGGGACGTTAGGGTAAAACGTTGGTGGCGGATACGGCAATTGCGCCGGCGCCCAAACGAGGACGAGGACGCGGGCGCGGTCGCTAGATTACGAAGAGGATCACCGCCATGAACTGGAAGATGCTGCCGGCGAGCACCCACAAGTGGAAAACACTGTGCAGATAGCGCACGTTTTTGGCGATATAGAACGGCACGCCCACGGTATAGCACACGCCGCCGACGGCGAGCAGGGCAAGTGCCACGGGGTTGAGCAGCGACACGAGCTCGGGCAGTTTAAAGACGACAAGCCAGCCCATCAGCAGGTAGACCAAGCCGCTTACCCAGTGCGGCTGACGCTCGCGCATAAAGCACTCGAGGGCGATGCCGATAATGGCGATGGCCCATACGGCAAAGAACAGCACGGCGCCGCCGTCATTTGCAAGCGTGATGAGGCAAAACGGCGTATAGCTGCCGGCTATGAGCAGGTAGATGCAGCTGTGATCGATGATGCGAAACACGCGCTTGGCGCGAGCGGGCTGAATCGCGTGGTAGAGCGTGGAGGCCAGATATTCGAGAATAATGCTGACGCCATAGACAATTGCCGCGGCCATGTGGGCTGGGCCTCCGCCGCGCAGGGCAGCGAATACGATCAGGAGCACCAGGCCCGCGATACCCAGCAGGCAGCCGACACCATGGGTGACGGAGTTCATGATCTCCTCGCCCACCGTGTAGTGTGGAACGGCCGCGGTCTTGGGTCGCGGCTTAGAACTGTCGCTCGAATCGGACATGCCGGTTACATCCTCCAACGTAAAGAGTTCTCAACACTATATCAAAGCGTCTGGGTGCGTGCGAAATTTGCACCTTACGTGACCCTTTGTTTACCCATTCTTTGCCTGTTGACGCATCAACGGCGAACGTCCATAATGCGCTTGCATTAAATGTTAATGTATTAACATCTTATAGGAAAGCTTCTTATGTCTCAAAATGCACGTTCCCATCGAAAGCTCAAGATAGCCGGCGTCGTTGCGTTGGCGCTCGTTGTCACGTTGCTCGGATTTGCCGGCAACTTTTTGTTTGACTTTGCCCTGAACCCCCAAGCGCCGTACACCATGAAGATGATGCAGGATAGCAAGAACGACAAAGAAGGTGAGCAGCCGGATGCCGAGGACACCGAGGCGCGGGCATGGTTTAAAGAGAATCGCGAGAGCAGCAGCCTCACCGCAGATGACGGAACCGAGCTTGCCGCTTGGTATTTTGCTGCGTCGGAGAGCACGCACGACTACGCCGTCTGCCTGCATGGATATACCAACGAGCCCATCGGTATGGCCCGATACGCCAAACGATTCCATGACCGCGGCATGAACGTACTCGCACCCGCCGCCCGTGCCCACGAGCGCTCCGGCGGCGACTATATCGGCATGGGCTGGCCCGAGCGCCTCGACATCGTCGCATGGATCAATCAAATCGTTCAGGCTGACCCCGAGGCGCGCATCCTGGTCTTTGGCGAGTCGATGGGCGCGGCAACCGCCATGAACGTCGCGGGGGAATCTCTGCCCGCAAACGTGAAATGCATTATCGAGGACTGCGGCTATACGAGTGTTTGGGACGAGTTTTCTCTGCAGCTCAAGGACGTGTTCGGCCTGCCCAGCTTTCCCTTGCTCGATGTAGCAAACTTGGTGTGCAACGTGCGCGCAGGCTACGACTTTCATAAGGCGAGCAGTGTGGAGCAACTCAAACACGCGACGGTTCCCATGCTGTTTATCCACGGCGACCAGGACACCTTTGTGCCGTACAGTATGCTCGACCAAAACTACGACGCGTGCGCCAGCAAGGTCAAGCAAAAGCTCACCATCCATGGCGCCACCCACGCCAAGAGTGCGCAAGTTGACCCCGAGCTCTACTGGAACACAGTCGACAACTTCCTCGACGAGTATTTTTAGGTAAAAAGCAACGTCTGGGGCTTTATCTGGCCCCCTATTTTCGGAAGTATGCGGCAAAATCTGGAACTGCCGACCAGACCGCGATAGCGCGCAGAGATGTGGTGTAAGAGGCGGGGCATGCCCCGCCTCTTCTCTTTCTTGAAAGGGAGGGGACACCGCCTAGAATTCGTCGTTGGAGTAATGAAGGTGACGAATGGAAGGAAAGGCGATGCCCCAAGAAGAGAGTGTACTGCGCCTCGGCCGCGACGAGGCCCTCGAGGCGGCGAGGCTTTGGCAGGAGTGCGGCGACGCGCGCGAGTTCGCGTGCAGGGTGCTGGGCGGCGTGATGAACGCGCTGATGGACTCCGAGGCCCAGCAGATGTGCGGCGCGAGCCGCAACGAGCGCAGCGACGGCAGGGAGAACAGCCGCAACGGCTACCGCCCCAGGTCGCTCAAGACCGCCGTGGGCGACGTGGAGCTCGAGATACCCAAGCTCAGGCACGGCACCTACTACCCCGAGGGCATGCTCGCGCGATGGTCGCGCGTCGACACCTCGGTGGCCTCCATCGTGCAGGAGATGTACGTGTGCGGCGTGTCCACCCGCAAGGTCGAGCGCGTGGCGTCCAAGCTGGGCATATCCTCGCTGTCGAGCTCGGAGGTCTCGAGCCTCTGCTCCGACCTCGACGCCGAGGTGGAGGAGTTCCGCCGCCGCGACCTTTCGGGCACGCCGTGCTGCTACCTGTGGCTCGACGCCACCTACATGAGCTGCAGGGTCGGCTCGTCGGTCGTCTCGCAGGGCGTCGTGACCGCGATCGGGCTGGGCGCCGACGGGCGCAAGCACTTCCTGGGCTGCGACGTGGTCGACACCGAGAGCGAGGACTCCTGGGCGGCATTCCTCGGCGGGCTGCGCGAGCGCGGGCTGGCCGGCGTTCGCCTCGTGGTCTCCGACAGCCACGCCGGGCTCGTGGCCGCCGTCTCGCGCCTGTTCCAGGGCTGCGCCTGGCAGCGCTGCGTGACGCACCTGCAGCGCAACCTCCAGAGCGCCTGCTCGGGCAGGCCCGAGGACTCCAAGGCGGCCGTCAGGGACCTCGTGCGCGCCGCGGTCTACCAGGACGACCCCGACCTCGCGCGCTGCGTGTGGGCCGAGGCGGCGCCCTGGGTGGCGTCGGTGTCCGCCAGGGCCGGCGAGGTCTTCGAGCAGGCCGAGGACTCCGCGCTGGCGTTCACGGCCTTCCCCAGGGCGCACTGGGCCAAGCTCCGCACCAACAACGTCCAGGAGCGCGCCAACCGCGAGATCAAGCGCCGCTACAGGGTCGTGCAGTCCTTCCCCTCGAGGGAGTCGATGCTGCGCCTGACGTGCGCGAGCCTCATGGAGACCGAGGGGCAGTGGTCCCAGCAGCGCGTGTTCTCCGAGGCCTCGGCCGCCGAGGGCTTCGCCGAGCCCGCGGACAGGCCGGCCCCGACAGAGGGGAGGCGCCGCGCGCTCGGGCGGCGCGCCAGGGAGATAGTGGACGAGATAGTCGAGAAGCGCGGTCTCAAGAAGGAGTAACATCGGGACTTGCAGCGACGGACCTCAGGACACTCTTACACCACGTCTGCGCGCGCGACCCAGACCGCAGTTTTACCAACAATTTATCAGGTGTTTTGTTGCCAAAAAATGTCGTGTGCTCGGCGATCTCGAAATTTGCCGCATACTTCCGAAAAGCCGCCCGTGGACACTGTGCTCACGGGCGGCTTTTGCTAACGTTGCGCCACAAAAGCGCTTGATATGTCCAATAGACAGGTGCTACTTGACCTCGATGAGCTCGTACTCGCTCGTGCCCAGGCCGATCTTCTCGGCATGCGCGATGCACGCGCGCCAGTCGGTATCGGGATGCGTGATGCAGAAGGGATCCTTGGCCTGCTCGCCCTCCAGGTGCTCGTGGTTATGCTCCATCTTGGCCGCGCTATCGGTGAGCTCGGTGTTGGGCAGCGGCTCGGATGCCATGACGGCATCGGCACAGGCCTGGTCGATGGCGACCGGGTCGAAGCTCGCGAACATGCCGATGTCGTTGACGATAGGCGTATCGTTTTCGGGATGGCAATCGCAGTTGGGGCTGATATCCATGGCAAGCGAGATATGGAAGCTCGGGCGGCCGTCGACAACGGCCTTGGTATACTCGGCGATCTTGCAGTTGAGTACATCGGCCGCGGCGTCATAGCCGGGCTTAATGCAGTCCTGGTTGCATGCCGCAATGCAGCGTCCGCAGCCCACGCAGCGATCGTGGTCGATGGCAGCCACGTGCACCGTGCGGGTGTTGCCGTTGGCAAGCTCGCGCTCGCGGGTGTCGTCGAACGAGATAGCGTTGTGTGCGCAGATCTTTTCGCAGGCACGGCAGCCAATGCAGTGCTCGGTCGCGACGTTCGGTTTGCCGGCGGCATGCTGCTCCATCTTGCCGGCACGGCTGCCGCCTCCCATGCCCAGGTTCTTCATGGCACCGCCAAAGCCGGCCTGCTCATGGCCCTTAAAGTGGGTGAGGCTGATCACGATATCGGCATCCATGAGTGCCTGGCCGATCTTGGCCTCGCGCACGTACTCGCCGCCCTCGACCGGGACGAGCGCCTCGTCGGTACCCTTGAGGCCGTCGGCGATGATAATCTGGCAGCCCGTGGCATACGGGGTAAAGCCGTTCTGATAAGCGGTATCGATGTGCTCGAGCGCGTTTTTGCGGCTACCGACGTAGAGCGTATTGCAGTCGGTGAGGAAGGGCTTGCCGCCCAGCTCCTTCACGACATCCGCGACGGCGCGAGCGTAGTTGGGGCGCAAAAAGCTCAGATTGCCCAGCTCGCCAAAGTGAATCTTAATGGCGACGAACTTGTTCTCAAAGTCGATCTGCTCAATACCGGCGCGACGGATGAGGCGCTTGAGCTTGTCGAGCTGGCTCTCGCGAGCATGCGTGCGCAGGTTGGTGAAGTACACCTTAGCGGGTGCTGCGGGTGCAGTTGCGGTCATAGATCTATCCCCTCGGTCTATATGGCGTTACAGACATAAGGGATGGTACCAGTTAAAGCAGAGTTAATGTCAAGCGCGGCACCTAGTCATTGGGAACAGACTTAAATGACTGAAACCACTCATTGGGGACGGACTTAAATGAGTGCCTCGCCACCTGGCAGCTAGGGACGTTCCTTTCCTGCCGGCAGTTGGGGACAGTCCTTGCCAGCACGGCCGGCGAACCGGCGAATCGGCAAAGACTGTCCCCGATGACTACTCCTGCACCTTGAGAGCTTCGGCCAGGCTCACGCGCTTGATGGAGCGCGTGTGCAGCAGCGCCACGACCAGGTAGGTTGCAAAGCCGATGCCAACACATGCCGCCATGGACCAAGCGGGCACGTAGATCTCGATATTGCCGTTGTAGGCAAGCAGCATCGATCGGAAGACAGCCGTGAGCGAGCCGATGATCACGGGCAGGCTCAGCACGAGCGACACCGCCACGCACAACGTGATCGAGCGGATGTACAGATGCGAGATCTCGCTATCGCGATAGCCAAAGACTTTCATGTAGCTGATCGAACGGGCACTGTGGTCGATCACAGCCTTGGTCAGCAGGTACATAAACAGCAGGAAGATAAACACCGCGAGCCCGACCATCATGCCGATCATTTTGCTCATCATGCCGATGAACTGGTCACCCACGGCGCGCATGTCGTCGGGCGTGGTGTCGCCGGCAAAGTAACGGGCATCGAGGTCGAGCTTCTCGTCGCTCACATAGCCGTTAAAGTAGGCGGCATCGTTGCCGAACAGCTCGTTAAAGTCATCGATGCTCATATAGATATTCATGTCCGACTTGGAGCCCCAGGCACAGTCCTTGCCCGCGTACTCAAGGGAATAATGCTCCCCCTCGTACTTGTCGATGAGCGTGACCTTCTGGCCCTCGCTCCAGCCAAACTTGTCGAGCAGGCCGCTGCCAAAGACGACGCGCCCATCGCCAACGTTGAGGTCTTTCCAATAGCGCGAATCGGGCGAGATGCCGTAGACGGAAATCGTCTCCTCGCCATTACCATCGCCGCGGTCGTATTGCAGCTGGTAGACGGCGTATTTCTCGGCCTGCGCGATTGTACCCGCGCCGTTGTCGGTCGTATTGATCGGGTGGATATCGTCGTTGTCAGTGTCGATCTTAGAGGCCTTGTCGATCAGGTCGATAGCCTCGTCGCGGTTGCAGCCGAGGGCATCGGCAAGATCGTCGAGGCGCGCATAGAGGACGTCCTTCTTGTCCTGAACCGTTGCGAGCGCGTCCTGCGCTGCGGCTAAACCCTCGGCAGACGGAGAGCTTGTCGCGGCATTGGCGGCCGTCTGCGCGGCATCGACCGCGTCATCAAGCTCGTCATCCGCATCCTGGGCGGCAGTGAGGAGCGCACCGTCGACCGACTGCAAGCGCTCGAGCGCCGACCACTGCTCGCGCTCCTCGGCGGTACCCTCAAGCTCTAGCGGAGCCTTGAGCGTGTACTGATGCTCGGCGACCAAACTCGTCTCCAGGTTGTCCGCGTAGTGCGTCATCGTGGGCAGGATCGCCAGGCCAAAGAGCAGCAGCAGCGACGCAAAGGCGATGCCCACAAAGAGCGTGGCGAAGTTGCCCAGGTTGCGCAGGAAGATGCGCAGGCGGAAGCGCGAGACGAAACCCATGCGCTCCGGCAGCTGAAAGCCGCGCTTGGTGCCCGACTTGCCGCCCGCCTCGTGACGAAGGAACTGCAGCGGGGTCTTTCCCATCTTGCGGAGCAGGCCCACCAACGTAATGAGAATGAGCGCGGAGGCGGGAACCACGGCACACTTCACAAAGATCTCCCAGCTCCAGTACACCTGGAAGGGCGGCAGGCTGTACGAGCCGTAATAGAGGCCGCGCATGGGCTCGGTAAAGAACGCAACGCCGAGCGCGGTGCCCAAAAGCGCTGCGAACACGCCCACGATGGCGGGAAGCGCAAGGTAGTGCAGCACGATCTCGCGACGGCGATAGCCGCTGGCGAGCAGCGTACCGATGATGGCGCTCTCCTCCTCGATGGTGGCATCGGTGAGCACCACAAAGACAAACGCCATGATCACGATGATGATGTCGAGCAGCGTCGTCCACATCATAGAGTCGCCGTCCACATCGTCGCGCGCATAGCCAATGCCCTGGTTGGAATCGGCATCGGTCAGGTCGTCCACGCGCGCATCGGCGTCGGTCAGCGCCTCGACCATATCTTGCTCGGCGTCAATGCGGTCCGCGGTGGGGAGGTCGCGATCGGTAAAGGTGAAGGAGTAGGTGTAGGCGGGTGCGCCACCGGCATCCTCGAGCGCGGCAAAGCCGCCATCGGTGACCTCGGCCACGCCGTACGTGATGGTGTTCACCGTAAAGTCCGAATTGTTGAGGAACAGCGCCTGGCTATCGGGCTGGGTCATGATGCCGCAGATGGTATAGGTGCGGCCCTCGAGCTTGACCTTGTCGCCCACGGCGAGGTCGTTGTTGGTGGCAAAGACACGGTCGATGGCCACCTCATCGTCCGTCTTGGGCTCCTTGCCCTCACAGTAGGACGCGATATCGACCTTGGTGCGGTGCGCATAGGTGCGCAGCGTGCGCTTGGTGCCATCGTCGCCGGCGGTCTTTTTGATGACGGCGTCAATGGAGAAATTCTTATAGAGCGTGACGCCGCCGACGTCACTGGCGGCATCCTCGGCGGCCTTGAGCTGGTCGTCGGTAGCCTCGAAGGAGGTGGTCACGCGGCCGTCCTCAATCGTGTACGCATCGCGCATGTCGTCGATAAGGCAGCCGATGGAATGCGCTGCGAGCAAAAAGCCCGAGGTGAGAGCGATGCTTCCGCACATAAGCAAAAAGATGCCCAGGTACTTGCCGATATTGCGGCGCAGCTCGCGCGGGAGACGTTTTGCGAGAGGTGTCATGGCGCCGCCTACCAATCGAGCTCGGCAGCCGCAACGGGCGACTCGTTGAGCTCGTCCTCGACGATGCGCCCGTCGCGCAGGCGCAGCACGCGATTGGCCATGCGGGCGATGGCGGCATTGTGGGTGACAATGATGATGGTGCAGCCGTAGGTGCGGTTGACATCTTCCATGAGCTGCAAGATTTCCTTGGACGTCTTATAGTCAAGCGCACCCGTGGGCTCGTCGCACAGCAGCAGGCCCGGGTTTTTGACGAGCGCGCGACCGATGGCGCAACGCTGCTGCTGGCCGCCCGAGACCTGGCGCGGGAACTTGTTGCGATGTTCATAGAGGCCCAGCGAGCGCAGCAGCTCGTCAATGTTGAGCGGGTTTTTGGACAGGTGCGCCGTGACCTCGATGTTTTCCTTGATGGTGAGATCGGGCACCAGGTTGTAGAACTGGAAGACAAAGCCCAGCTCACGGCGGCGATACTCACCCAGGTCGGCGGCGTTGAGCGTGGTGAGGTCGCAGCCGTCCACCAGAATAGAGCCGGCGTCGGCATCCTCCAGGCCGCCGATCAGGTTGAGAAAGGTCGACTTGCCCGAGCCCGAGGGCCCCAGCATGACGCAGATCTCGCCTCGGTTGATGGACGTGTCGATGCCATCGAGTACCGTCAGGCGCGCATCACCGTCGCCGTAGTGCTTTTTGAGATCCTTGACCTGGACGTAGGCTTTCTTCGTCGCCATACTACCCCCCCCCATTGTTAGCCTCATACTACTTTATGAACGTAATAGTAAACCTTGGCGAACTATTTTTGGGCGAGAGTGGGGATTTGTTTCAAGACTAGTCGTTGGGGACGTTCTTGAATGACCAGGTGGTTAAGACTAGTCATTGGGGACGTTCTTAAATGACCAGTCACAAGGGACGCTCTTTCGCCACCCGGCAGTTGGGGACGCTCCTTATCTGCCCCCGATGGCTAGTCATTTAAGTCTGTCCCCAATGAATACTTTTGGTCGTTTAAGCCTGTCCCCAATGAGTAGGTGTCTAGGCGTGGGATTTGTTGTGGGCGAGGGCTAGGCCTACGGCGGCGATGGCGGCGGCGAAGAGCACGGTGACGCCCAGATCGCAGGCGATGTCGCCCAGCACGGTGGACGTCAGGTCCGCAGCGAGCGCCTTGCCGATCGCGTCGTTCACCCAATATGTCGGCACAAAGTGCGCCACGGTCTGCACGGCCGGGCCCATCAGCGACAGCGGCATCCAAGCGCCGCCCAAAAACGTCATGAGCATGCCGAGCAGGTTGCCCACGCCATTGAGCAGCTCCTCGCGCGCACCCAGGCCCGAAAGGGCAAAGCCAACGGCCAGCGGCGTGCACGCCAGGGCAAACGTCGCCGCCAGTGCCAGGCACACACGGCCCACGCCGACCTCGGCGACCGCGCCGGCAAAGCCCACGACGCCCATCATGCTCGACACAAACCAGATGCAGACGGTGAGCACGGCGGCGGCGGCAAACACGGCAAGCGAACGTTGGCGCTCGGAGATTGGGCCGGCATCCATACGACGCACGCGCTCGGGCTCGTTCATGCCCGAGAACACCAACCCCACCGATACGATGACCGACGAGATAATCGCGTACGCGCCAAAGTTGAAGTACGACTCGAGCGTGGCGGCAGCAGCCGAGTCGACCTTGACCCGCTCGATCTGGACCTCCGCGCGCTTTGCAGCGGCATGTTCGGCGGCCTTGGCAACGTCGCCGTTGGAGGCAGTGGGCTCAAGTGCGGCTGCAGCGCCCGCGAGCGAGATCCAGCGCGAAGCCTCGGCAGACGAAAGCGCCGCCGCCATGGTGCCGGCACCGTAGGTCACATCGAGCTTGGGCAGGGACTCCCCCGCGCGGGCAGCCGCGACCAGGTCGTCCTCGAACCCCTCCGGGATAAAGAACACGCAGTCGGCGCTGCCCTTGGCGCTGTTGCTCTTGGAGAGCGCGTCCGCAAGGTCGTACGTGTCATCGCCGACGCCCGTGACCAGGTCAAACCGCGAACCTAGGTGCTTGGTGAGCGCAAGTGAAAGATCACTGCCATCGCGGTCGACCACGATCACGTTGGCGTCGTAGGGCTTGTACTCGGTGAGCTGCGACGAGTTCCAGCTCACAGATGCCGCGATGAATACGCCCATCAGCGAAATGAACACCGTATAGATGAGCAGGTAGAACGGGTGCGCCAGCGCCATGCGAAGCGCGGTCTTAAAGGTGCTCATAGCGGCTCCTTCCAAAAATCAGCGTGGCGGCGGCAACAAACACCAGCGTCATGAGGACCAGCGCGCCCGCGCGAACGGCAAAAGGCCCCAAGTCTTCAAAGAAATACAGGCGGTTGAACATGTCGCAGATAAGCTTGACGGGGTTGAGCCAGCACTCAGCCGGGCAGGCGCGGGCGACGTCGTCGGCAAGCGCCATCGCTGGCTCGCCGTAGAGGCCGGCGAACAGGGCGCACGTAGTGGCAAAGCCCGTGAGGATGCCAGACTTGGACGCCTTGCCGCCCTTAACGGGAAGCGTGCCCACAAAGAGTCCCAAGCCCGTGGCGGCAAGCGCGGAAGCGGCGCCGCCCACCAAACACAGCCCCTCGCGCCCGCCAAAGTCGACGCCCACGACCAGACGCACGTAGCCGATCGCGATCGCCATCGAGGCAAAGGAGACCAGCCACGAGCCCACAAAGATACCGGCCAGCGACGCCGTTTTGGAAAGACCGCCCACGCAGCGACGCGCGCCAAGACCCGACAGATTGGGCTGCAGGTCGATGACGCTCAAGGCGGCAAACTCGGCAGACATCATCGCGACCAGGCCAAAGAGCGCGTAATAGTAGATGACCGTGCCGTCGGGTGTGGTGCGTGTCAGGCTTACGCGGCGGGTGCCGCCCTCGAGCGACAGGGCGCGCGCAACCGCCTCGGGGTCGGCGAGCGCCGCCGGGTTGTCCTGGGCAATCTGGGACATGAGCTCGGCATTTTGTGTATACGAGCTTGCCACCGTCTCCAGGATGCTGCGATCGGTGAGCACCGATGATGCGCGCGAGCTGTCGTAGCTCGATAGCAGTGTGAGCTTGGGCGTGCCCGCAGCGTCGACCGTATAGATACCCGCGACCTCACCGGCCTTGAGCGCACGGTTCGCATCGGCTGCGTCGTCGAGCTCGTGGATCTCGAGCAGCTGGTCGTCGCCTTCCTTGGCAAGCGACGTCGCCACGCCCTTAAAGGTCGAAGCGTCCCAGACCTTGTCCGCCACGACGGCAACCGGCACCGGGTCGACCGTGCCGTCGGAGCTCAGGTTCGCAAACATAAACATGAACATCGTGGAAAGCGCGATGGGAAAGAGGGCGCCCCAGACCCACGTGCTCGGCCGGCGCAGCAGCGTTTTGACCGTGATGATGATGGTGTTGAACATGGCCGCCCCCTAGTCGCGCAGCTCGCGGCCGGTGATCTCGAGGAACACGTCGTTGAGGGTCGGCGGTTCGGAATAGATGCGGCCGAGCGGCACGTCATGCGAGCGCAGCGCATCGAGAATGTCCGTCAGGTTGTGCGGGCTCGCTTCGCACGAAAACGTGAGCTGTCCCGCCGTTGCCGAAAGGTCCAGAACGTGCGGCAGGCTTGCGACGGCACCGAGCGCCGCACTCGGAACCTCGCCGACCTCGATTACAATCTTCTCGCCCATCTGAATCATGCGCTTGAGCTCGTCGTTAGTGCCCTGCGCCAGCACGCGCCCACCGTCCATGATCATGATGCGGCTGCAGATCTGCTCGACTTCCTCCATGTAATGGCTGGTATACACCACCGTGGCGCCCTCGTCGCGCAGGCGGCAGATGCCCTCCAGGATGGCGTTGCGGCTTTGCGGGTCGACCGCCACCGTGGGTTCGTCAAAAAAGATGAGCTCGGGCTTGTGCGCGATGCCGCAGGCAATGTTGAGACGACGCGCCAGGCCGCCCGAGAGCTTGCCGGGGCGGAACTTGGTAAAGTCGCCCAGGCCGACAAAGTCGATCGCCTCGTCCACCAGCGCGCGGCGGCGCTTGCGGTCGTTGACGTAGAGACTGCAGAAATAGTCGATGTTCTCGCGCACGGTGAGCTCGTCGAACACCGCCACCTGCTGCGGCACCACACCGATGCGGCGCTTGAGATCGTAGCGGGCGGGCGTCATGCGCTCGCCGAACAGCTCGATGGTGCCCTTGTCGTAGGCGACCAGCTGCAGGATGCAGTTGATGGACGTGGTCTTGCCCGAGCCGTTGGGGCCCAGCAGGCCAAAGATCTCGCCGGGGGCGATACTCAGGTTAAAGTGGTCGAGCGCAATAAGGTCGTCGTAGCGCTTAACGAGGTTTTCGACGTGGACGATGTCTGTCATGAGGCGGCCCTTCTGTTGATTGCGGCCCGGTACGATTGCATCATCGCAGGAGCTGGCGGCGCGCACCAGTGAGCTTTGTCACGAGTGCGGGGCGGTCGCGTGGCCTGCTGACGCGACCGCCCCGCCGCGTGGGAGGAATGTCACGCTTGCTCTGAGTGGCGCCTCCCCCGTGCGCGGCATCGCGTACAATACCCGTATGAACAGGCTATTCGACAAATCGATCGTGCTGGCGTGCTGCATCGCAGCCGCCACGGGCCTTGCTGTGGATGCTCGCCTGGTCGCGGCGTTTTGTCTTGGCGTTATTACCGCCTCACTGGCCGAGGTCGCACGGGGAAACCGTGACCGCCGTGCGAGCGAGGCCGCGAGCTACGTCTACATCATCGCGGCCGTCTTCGTGCCGCCGTTTGTGCCGTTCGCACCTCTCGCCCTCTATGACATCGCGCGACGCGTGCGCCGCGAACGCATCTGGCCTGCGCTGGCAATTGGCTCCGTGTTTGCCTGCGCACTTGCCACGGACCTTCGCTGCGGCGCGCTCACCACCCGAACGCTGTTGCTAACCGCCATCCTTTCGGTCGCCGCCACGTTGCTGTCGCTGCGCACCGCGCAGCTGGAGCGCGAACAGGAACGCATGCGTCGCATCCGCGACAAGCTGCAAGAACGCGCCCTGGCACTCGAGGCACGCAACCGCGACCTCGCCGACCGCCAGGACTACGAAGTCGAGCTCGCGACGCTCGCCGAACGCGCCCGCATCGCGCGCGAGATCCACGATAACGTGGGCCACCAGCTCACGCGCGCTTCGCTTCAAACCGAAGCCCTGCGCGTGGTCCATGCCAACGAGCCCGGCGTTGCCGCCGATTTCGCCGACGTCAAATACACCGTTGACGAGGCGCTCCAGCTCGTGCGCGCCAGCGTCCACGCGCTCAACGACAATGCGACCAACCTCTCCGTGCAGCTCGAACGCATCGTTGAAGGCGCGCGCTCGGACAGCGGTCCGCAGATTGAGCTTGAGGTTTTGGCCGAGCATGCGCCCGCAAACGTCGCCAACTGCTTTGCGGCGGTGCTGCGCGAGGCGCTTTCCAACGCCATGCGCCACGCCCATGCCAAAACCATTACCGTGCGGTGCATGGAGCATCCGTCGTTTTACCAGCTCATCGTTACCGATGATGGCGCGGACGCGACCCCGGCGAGCAGCAGCAACGTCGCAGAAGGCATGGGGCTCGTCTCCATGCGTGAGCGCGTCGAGGCGCTTGGCGGAACCTTCACCGCCGGTCTGCGCGCCGGCGCCCCCGGCTGGCGCGTGTTTGCCACCGTCCCCAAACAACAAGGAGATGAGGGCCGATGAGGCTCATCGTTGTCGACGACGACCGCTTGGTGGTCGATTCGCTCAAGATTATCCTGGGCGCCCAGCCGCAGATCGAAGTGGTGGGCACCGGAGCCGACGGCAACGACGCGGTGACACTCTACGCCGAACTCGCACCCGATATCGCGCTGCTCGACATTCAGATGCCGGGGCGCGACGGCCTTTCGGCGGCGCGCGAGATCCTTGAGCGCGACCCTTCGGCGCGCGTGGTGTTTCTGACGACATTCTCGGATGACGAGTACATTGTATCGGCGCTCAAGCTGGGCGCCCGCGGTTACCTGATCAAGACCGATGTCGCCGCCATTCCGCCAGCGTTGGCACAGGTCATGGATGGCAAACGCGTGCTCGAGGGCAAGGCGATCGAAGATGTTGACTTTGACGGGATGGGCGACAAGACGGGCACGCCCCGCCGGCCCGCAGCCTTCGCCAGCCTAACCGACCGCGAGTTCGAAGTCGCCGAGCTCATCGCCCGCGGCCTCGACAACAAGGAGATTGCCGCCACCGCCTATATGGGCGAAGGCACCGTACGCAACCACATCAGCTCGATCCTGGCAAAGATGGGCCTGCGCAACCGCACGCAGATCGCCATCGCCTACCTGCGGGGGTAATTGACCAGTGGCCGATCGCTCCGGCATAGCAAAATGACTGCCATCGATTTAATGCCATTTCAAAACTATGCCGGTTTCCGGGGCTGAGTCACGAGTCCCCAACCATGCCGATATTCGTGAAAATAAAACCGACGCTCCTATAAGTTGTCAATAGGCAGTTTGCGGGAGCGCTCCCTTCAATTCGCACAGGAGCTC
>NZ_JBCOIQ010000020.1:0-45617 GCF_040926185.1 Collinsella aerofaciens | reverse complement strand
GCCAGGGCGCCGCTGACCGGTGGACGGCACCGAGCCGTACGCTTGAACTGAGAAGGGGGAGGCCTCGCGGCCTCCCCCTTTTTTGCGTTGTATACACGTTGTGCTTTGGGACCCACCTCCCCCGTATGCGCTCTTACTCTTTGGCTGTATTTTGAGTCCTTCTAGTGTATTTGAGCGATAATTACTCGCATTGGCGTTAGGGAGGGCTTGATGTTTACCGTATTTGTCTTGGGCAATATTGCTTCGGGTAAGTCGACGGCCTGCCGCTATTTCGAATCTCGTGGCGCTATGCTTATCGATCTGGATGAGCTTGCAAAATCTCTGTATGTGCCGGGCTCTGATATCGTCAATACTCTCGCGGATGAATTCGGTTGGGACATTTTGGATGAGGAAGGCGGCATTCGCCGCAGCATCCTCGCTTCTCGAGCTTTCGCTTCTCCTGATTCGGTCGCACGGCTCAATGGCATCGTGCATCCTGTTCTGATTGAACAGCTTTCGCTTAGGATTCTCGATCCGGTTTGTTGTACGGTTTCATCTCCCCGTTATCCCTTTGCGGTGGTCGAGGTTTCTGCTCCGACTGGTTTTGAGGATGCATTTGGCTTGGCTGATGAAATTCTGGTCATCAGCGCCCCTTTGTCAGTTCGTCGCGAGCGCGCTATTCAACGTGGCATGGAGCCATCTGATTTCGATGCCCGTTCTGCTTGCCAGCCCGATGAGTCTGCGCTGTGCAATCTCGCTACAACGGTGATTGATAATGCCGCAGGCGATAATTCGCTCTTTGAGCAGCTTGACTCATGGCTTGCATGCCACGGGTTTATAGATACTCCGGATAAGGAGGAGGCCGATGCCTAAGGCACGTTTCTTTACGTGGTATCGCGTGGCGCCACTTGCCGTTGTGTTCGTCTTCGGCCTTATTTCGCTCGTCTACTCGTGTGCCCCTGCCGCTTTCTTTAAGCCGCTGTATCCGATTGACTACGAGGCGTATGTAAAGCAATCCAGTATTTCGCATAATCTGGATCCGTATCTGGTGTGCGCTGTCATTAAGTCGGAATCGAATTGGGACCCCGAGGCCGAGTCGAATCAGGGTGCTCAGGGATTGATGCAACTGATGCCCGAGACTGCTCAGGATATGATCGCCAAGGGCCTTGTCGACGGAGGGGAGTATTCGGCCGACAATCTTAACGATCCGGCTACGAATATCGAGTTTGGCTGCGCATACCTCTCGTATCTTCTCGCCTATTTCAACTGGTCGACGGATAGTGCCATCGCCGCCTATAACGCCGGTATGGGCAATGTCGACGGATGGGCGCAGCAGAACACGTCACTCCATAATGCGATTACCTTCCCTGAAACTCAGGCTTATCTGATTCGCGTCAATAATGCCTGGGTTCGATATAAGACTCTCTATCCCGATCGGTTCGTATAGGACTAAGCCCACCGCCTGCGTATACTGCAGATGTATGAGTTAGGAGTATCCATGGCGGAATTTGAAGTAGAACGCGTTGGTGGTGAACTTAAGCGCTTTGGCGTTGAGGGCGCTGAGGTGCCGTTTGAAGTCGTTTCCCCCTATGAGCCTGCCGGTTCCCAGCCCAAGGCCATTGAGTCACTTGTGCGGGGCGTGAGGGACGGAGACCGCTATCAGGTTTTGCTGGGTGTGACTGGTTCGGGTAAGACTTTTACGATGGCCAAAACCATTGAGGCCTTGGGTAAGCCGACCCTTGTCATGGCTCCGAATAAAACGCTCGCCGCTCAGCTTGCGAGCGAGCTCAAAGAATTCTTTCCCAATAACGCTGTGGTCTACTTCGTCTCGTACTACGACTACTATCAGCCCGAGGCGTATGTGCCGCAAAGCGATACATATATCGAGAAAGACTCCTCGATTAACGAAGAGGTCGAGATGCTGCGCCATCAGGCGACCGCGTCACTGCTCTCTCGACGTGATGTGATCGTTGTCGCATCGGTCTCGTGTATCTATGGCATTGGCTCTCCTGAGGACTATGCGGGTCTGGCTCCAAACGTCGACAAGAAGGTGCCGCTCGAGCGCGATGACTTTATCCATGTGCTTATCGACATTCAATATGATCGCAATGACTATGACCTGGCGCGCGGCACGTTCCGCGTGCGCGGCGATGTTGTCGACGTGTATCCGCCTTATGCCGAGCATCCGTTGCGGTTTGAGTTCTTTGGCGACGAGGTCGAGCTGATTGCCGAGATCGATGAGGTTACCGGTGAGATGCTTCGTGAGTACGAGGCCATCCCCGTATGGCCGGCATCGCACTACGTGACCGAGAAGCCGAAGGTCAAGGCGGCTCTGAAATCAATCAGTGAAGAGTGCGAGAAGCGTGTGGCCGAGCTCAAGGCGACCGACAAGTTGCTCGAGGCACAGCGTCTGCAGCAGCGCACCGATTATGATCTTGAGATGCTCGAGACCATGGGTTTTTGTAACGGTATCGAGAACTACTCGCGTCATCTGGACGGTCGAAAACCGGGCGAGCCGCCGTTTACCCTGATCGATTACTTCCCTAAGGACATGCTCTGCATCATCGATGAGAGCCATGTGACGGTGCCGCAGATTCGCGGCATGCACGAAGGTGACCGCTCGCGTAAGGTGACGCTGGTGGAACACGGTTTTCGCCTTCCTTCGGCACTCGATAACCGCCCGCTTCGTTTCGATGAGTTTGAGGCAAGGATCCCCCAGTTCATCTACGTTTCGGCCACGCCGGGCGACTACGAGCTGCGGGTGAGCCAGAACGATGTTGAGCAGATTATTCGTCCGACCGGTCTGCTCGACCCCAAGATTGATGTGCGTCCGGTTCGTGGGCAGATTGACGATCTTGAGGACGAGATTCGCGAGCGCGTGGTGCGCAAGGAGCGCGTACTGGTGACCACGCTCACCAAGCGCATGGCCGAGGACCTGACCGACCATCTGCTTGATGCCGGCATTAAGGTCAATTACATGCACTCCGATACAGCGACGATGGACCGTGTCGAGATCCTGCGAACGCTGCGCGAGGGAAAGATCGATGTTCTCGTTGGCATCAACCTGCTTCGCGAGGGCTTGGATCTCCCCGAGGTCTCACTGGTGGCAATTCTCGATGCCGATAAGGAAGGCTTCTTGCGCAACCGCCGTTCGCTGATTCAGACGATTGGCCGCGCGGCCCGTAACGCCGATGGCGAAGTCATCATGTATGCAGACGTTATGACCGATTCGATGAAAGAGGCCATCGAGGAGACGCAGCGCCGTCGCGAGATTCAGATGGCATATAACGAAGAGCATGGCATTGTGCCCAAGACGGTGCGCAAGGCCATCAACGACATCTCAAGTTTTATTGCCGAGGCCGAAAAAACCGTGGGTTCCAAGGGACGCTCGAAGGGCGACTCTCTTGGCCATGGCGCATTCTATACGCCCGATGAGTCGGGCGAGGGTGGCGTGCCGGAAACGGTGGCGCCCGAGCAGACACTTGCGGAGCAGTTGGAAGAACTGCCGCATGACGAGCTTGTGCGGATCGTCGAAACCATGGAAGAGGATATGCGTAACGCTTCTGCTGCCATGGACTTTGAGGAGGCGGCGCGCCTGCGCGATGCCATCGTTCAGATTCGGGCGATGCTCGAGGGTGCGTCTGAGGACGAGACGATCGAGCGCTTACGTTCGCAGGCCCGCAAGGGTTCCACGTTCGCATCGGGCAGAAAACGCCAGGGTGCACGGTTTAAGAAATAGCGAACATGCCCCGAGTTCCCTGCGGAGCTCGGGGCATGCGTCTTTTGCGCGCTGGAATTCGTGCGTTAGAGGTCTGCGATCAGGGCTTCGGCACAACGGATGCCGTCGGTGGCTGCGCTCATGATGCCGCCGGCATATCCAGCTCCCTCACCACAAGGGTAGAGGCCCGGGGTCGACACAGCATGGCACGTTCGGTCTCGGGTGACAGTGACCGGTGAGCTCGAACGAGTCTCCACGCCGGTAAGAACGGCATCGGGGCGGTCGTAGCCGCGTAGCTTTTTTCCGAGTAGGGGAAGTCCCAGGCGGAGCGACTCGACGATATGCTGCGGCAGGGCTTCGTCAATTGCCGTCCAGGTCACACCGAGCGGATAGGTGGGCTTTACCTTTCCGGGCGCCTTGCTGGCGCGTCCTGCGAGGAAATCTCCGACGAGTTGTGCCGGTGCGTTCCAGTTGGAACCGCCCAGGCGATAGGCGGCCGCCTCGCAGGCACGCTGGAGCTCGACGCCGGCGAGCGGGTCATCGTTGGGAAGGTCCTCAGGCGTGACGTTAACGAGTAAGGCGGCATTTGCATTGCGTCCGTCGCGGGCATTGAGACTGGCGCCGTTGACGCACAGGTGGCCCTGCTCGGAAGAGGCGGCGACAACCTGCCCGCCGGGGCACATGCAAAACGAGAACACGCTGCGGCCGTTGGGAAGATGGGCGACGAGCTTGTAAGGGGCTGCTCCGAGGGCAGGATGTCCCGCCAAGGCTCCATATTGGGCTCGGTCGATGTCGCGCTGCGGATGCTCGATGCGAACGCCCATGGCAAAGGTCTTTTGTGCGAGGGCCACGTTGTGGTCCTTAAGGAGCTCAATAATATCGCGAGCAGAATGCCCGCAGGCGAGGATGAGGTGCTTTGTCTCGATTGGCTCGTAAGCGGCGTCTTGGGACGATTGGACATCAATACCGGTGATGGCGCCAGACGCGTCGATGTGAATGTCGACGAGCTTCGTTCGATAACGGACGATACCTCCGAGCTGCTCGATGCGCTGGGATATAGCGGTGACAACCGTGGGAAGGATGTCGGAGCCAATGTGCGGCTTGGCATCCCACAGAATATCGCGGGGCGCACCCGCCTCGACGAAGGTTTCGAGGATAAGGCGATGGGCGGGATTTTTTGTTCCCGTATTGAGCTTGCCGTCCGAGAAGGTCCCCGCGCCGCCCAGACCAAACTGGATATTACTCTCGGGGTCGAAGATGCGCTCCTTTAGAAAGAGGTCGATCGCATGCGAGCGGCGAAATGCCGGGTCGCCGCGCTCGATGAGCAAGGGCTTAAGACCTGCTTCGGCGAGCGTTAGCGCGGCGAAAAGGCCAGCGCATCCGGCGCCGACAACGACAGGGCGTTCTTGAGGTGCGTCGGAGACGGGGGTGGGGAATGAAGACCCATCGTCTTTTATCGCGCGTACGCGCGAGCGGTCACGCTCGGAAACGCTGTCGACCGCTTCTCGCTCGAGGTGGGGACTGGTCAGCTCAACACGAAAGCTCAGGATAAAATGGACGTCTCGTTTTTTGCGAGCGTCGATTGACTTGCGGTGGAGCTCGATGGACTTGATCTCGGAGTCTTTGCAACGTAGGACGCGCTTGGCGACTCGCTTGCCAACAATGAGGCAGGCATTTTCATCGCCGGCTTCATCGAGCGACGCGTTGACTTGGGTGATTTCAATCATCGAGGTCTCCTTAGAGGCAAGAAAGAGGCCGTCCGGTATCCCAGACGGCCCGAATGCGTTTTTGATTATAGACTGCGCGGCTACAAGCTGCTTGCAGCGCGAATGCCCGAGAGCCATGCCCACGCAAGGTTAAAGCCTCCGCAATCGGCGTCGATGTCGAGCGCTTCGCCGCAGACGTAAAGCGGGGTGTCGACAACGCTGCGCGCGCGTAGACTGGGTGTTGAGATGCTCTCGACAGATACGCCACCACGCGTGACCTGCGCCGAGCGCTCCTCGGCGGTTCCTTCGACGAGCAACTTAAAATGCTTGAGGATCGAGACCAGGTGGATGACATCGTTGGAGCCTGGATGGCACTGCTCGAACGCTGTGCAGACGACGCGGGAGAGTTGCGGGGCGAGCATGCCGTCGAGCCAACGGGGATCGCGGGGCGAAAAGCCGCCGAGCAGCTTAACGCGCCGGTTAAGCATATCGAGCAACTCGTCTTTAGAGAGGTCGGGGAAAACGTCGAGCAGGATCGTATCGCCGCGCTGGATACGACGGGAGAGGTTGAAGACAGCGACGCCCGAGATCCCGAAGGTTCGAAACAGGACTTCACCGTCTTCGTGCCAGAGCTCATTATGATTGCGGGCGAGCGTCAAGCGGGCGCGGACGCGCAGACCGTCCAACGTCTTGAGTGCCGCCCGATCGCCGACGACCGTTGCCGATACGGGGCAGAGGATGGGGCGCAGCGAAGTGAGGGGGAGGCTAAACGTATCGGCGATACCGGTGGGGTTGCCACCCGTGGCGATAATTACGGCATGTGCCTCCAGGGCCTCGTTCTTGCGAGGGACATCGGCGAGCGCTTTCCGAAGCGAGCGGAGCTCCGATTTTCGGTCGTCATGCTTTTTTGCCTTGAGTGCCCGCGCTGGACGGTCTATTTGGAGTGTCCAGCCTTCGGAAGCTTTGTGCGCCGAGGCAACGTTGGCTCCGCAGATTAAGGTGATACCTAGGCGGTCGCAAACGTTGAGAAGCGCGTCGCGCACCGATTCTGCGCGAAGGGAGCGCGGGTATAGCCGGCCTTCCTCGGAGGTTGTCATGATGCCCAGCGAGGAGAAGAAACCCATAAGCTCTTGTTCGGGTTGGGGGCCCATGACAGATTCGACGAATGCGGGGTGGTTATACCGCTGAGGATCAATCGATTCGTTGGAGAGGTTGCAGCGGCCGTTACCGGTCGCAAGGAGCTTAAGGCCGCAGGCGACATCGCGCTCAACGATGCAGACGCTTTTGCCAGCACGTGCAGCCGTAATGGCGGCGGCGAGGCCTGAAGCCCCGCCGCCGATTACCAGGACGTCATAGAAGGCGCTCGTGTTCACTTAGGCCTCGTCGGTCTCGTGCGGGGTAATAGCCTCGACGGCAGAGACTGCCTTGGGCAACATGCCATCGGGCAGTGCGGTCTCGACCTCGCCCTTATCGCAGGCCTCGGCGAGTGCCGGATTGATGGGAAGCTGGCCCAAGATGTCGAGGTTATAGCGTTCTGCGACCTCGGGGAGCTTGCTCTTGCCAAAGACCTCGATCTTCTTGCCGCAGTCGGGACACTCAATATAGCTCATGTTCTCGACAATGCCCAGAATGGGGACGTTCATCTTCTCGGCCATGTTGACCGCCTTGGCGACGATCATCGAGACCAGATCCTGCGGGCTCGTGACGATGACGATGCCGTCGACGGGCAACGACTGGAAGACGGTGAGCGCGACATCGCCTGTTCCCGGAGGCATGTCGACCAGCAGGTAGTCGATGGGGCCCCACGAGGTCTCGCTCCAGAACTGCCTAATGGCGCCTGCGATGACCGGACCGCGCCAAAGGACGGGGTCGGTCTCGTTTTGGAGCAGCAGGTTGGAGCTCATGACCTTGACGCCGTGCTCGGAGATTTCGGGCAGCATAAGGTTGCCGAGGGCATGGACGTGGCGTCCGCTCATACCGAACATCTTGGGGATGGAGGGACCGGTGATGTCGGCATCGAGGACGCCGACCTTGTGGCCGTGACGGGCAAGCTCGGTGGCGATGGCACCGGTGACAAACGACTTGCCGACACCGCCCTTGCCGGAAAGCACGGCGATGACGCGTTTGACCTCGGACAGCGTGTTCTCCTCAAATTGCGACGGCGACGTTTGTCCGCCGGCGGCCTGTGCGTGCTCGCAACCCATGTATGACTCCTTTGTATATGTTGGGGCCGGGGCCCCGTGGTGTGACACGAGCGTCATTGTACCCTCGTTTGCGAGCGGGAGTCATTTGCGATGCATTTGGGCCGAGCGTGCTTGCAATACGATGGGTCCAAACGAATGGGCGGGCTTACTGAACTTTGCTGGCGAACTCGAGGTATTGCATGCGCTGCAGCTTGTCGATCGTCGAGGCGTATGGGCTATCTTCAGATTCCAAGTCGTAGCGCAGCCCGTCGGCACCAAGGTAGCCGGCGACATTGATGGTGGGCACATCTGACCTTGTTGCAAGCAGAGCCTTTTGATAGTCGGTGAGCGGGGCGCCGATCTTATTAAGGGTAATGGCTGCAATCTCGTTTGCCCCGACGGTGTCGTAGACGTTGAACTCGGTATTGCCGGCGATTTCATAGTTAGCCCAGACAAAATATGTCGACTGATAGATACGGAAAGCGTGGCTTGCCGTATCTTCCTGAGGGTACAGCTCGTCGTTGAGGGTCGTTGCGGCGCTCGGCTGATGGTCGCCAAAAAAGACAAGGACAACCGGTCTGCCGATATTGCGGAGCTCGTTGATAAAGTACTCGAGGTCCCGGTCAGATGCGTTGATGCAGGTAAGATAGGTGTTGAGCGCGCTATTGGCGCCCTCGCTGGCTCCCTCGACCCAATAGTTTGTCAGCTCCTCGGCGGGAACGGTGCCATAGTCGTAGCCGCCGTGATTTTGCATCGTGACGTCAAAGATGAACTGCGGGGCTTCGTCGGTTCTAAGCAGGTCGAGTATCTTGTCGTAGGTGGCGTAGTCGCATACGCCGGCATGGTAACAGGGCGCACCTTCGAAATCGCCGATTGAAAGAAAGTCTCCAAAGCCCAGCTGCTGATAGATTTTATCTCGATGGTAGTTGACGGGGTTTTGCGGGTGCATAGCGGTAGCGATATACCCAAGCTCCTTAAGGTCCTTTGCCAGGCTGTTGACGCCATTCATCTGATATAGCTGATAGGGGATTTTGCCTAATCCGACAAAGGCCGTTGTCGCTCCGGTCAAAAATTCGAATTCGGAGTTCGCCGTTCCGCCACCGGCGACCGAAGCGAGCATGGTGCCGCGAACAAGTGTGTCGGGAAGTGAGTTGTAGAATGCGGGGCCGGTGTACCCGGCCGCCTGGAGCTGCTCAAAGCACGAAAGGTCGCTAAAACTCTCGTTCATGACGGCAACAATCGTCGGCTTGATTTCATTGAACTGGGCAACGGCCGCCGCGCGCTGCTCGCTCGAGCCATACGTGCTGTCGTAGGTGGCGGCGAGCTCCTGCTCGATGCTCTGCGCCTCATCGGGCGTATGGTCTTCGGGCTTCTCAATGGGCAACTCGTTGACCATTTCGGTGAACGAAGTGATAAAACCCTGAGACGCATACGTGGTGATGGGCTGCCAACGGTCAAATCCAAAATTCAGCGCCTGCTCCAAGTCGATGCTGGAAAAGCCCGAGAGCCCCACAACGGTCACTAGCAGAAAAGCGCAGAGGTTAGCGGCGATTGCGGGGAACACATGGGTGGGTGTACGGAGCTTTCTCGGTCGGATAAGCGAAAGAAGCCCCAGGGAAATCTCCAGCAGGGCTAGAGAGGTTACGATTCCGGCGGTAAAGGTAAACTCGTATCCCTCGCTCACTTCCATTGCGGTGCCAAGGGCCAAGATATCGCTTGGCAGGATGGCCTCACCTTTAAACGTTATGACGAAGTGCTCGGCAATGCCAAGGATGCAACAGGCGACGGGCACGAGGGCCATGACGCCTCCATGACGCTGTCCCAGCAAATAAAGGGAGAGCAGAACCGTCGCGAGCAGCCCGACGGAAAACCCGAATGAGTTGGCGGGAATGCGATAGAACGTTTCGTTACAGGCAATTTCGAGTGAAACGAACGAGAGCGCTGAAACAGCGGCGATGACAAGGATGTCACGGCAAATACAGGCAACCGTTCCCGTCGCAAGATCGGTTTGGTCGATAAGTCCCGAAACCAAGGGTTCGACAAGAAGTATGACGGCGGCAGCACCGAGCGCCGAATAAGAAAGGAGCCATAGGGAACTGTCCTCATTTACGAGCAATTGATTCGTAACCCATGCAGCTACCACGCCGAGCGGGATGAGGAGCGTCGCGCACCAAAAGACGCGGGCAATGGGCGGCTTTTCATTGTGTTTGATTGAAAAATACACGCGCACGACGACGGCGGCCACGATAAGGACGGCGATGAATATGGGCAGATTGGCCATGTCGCTCGAAGTGATTTCAAGGGGGATATCTTCGGTCATGGACGTTCCTCTGTTACAGCAAATTAAGTTCAGTATTAGATTACTGTAACCTTTCCACGGCATTTCGAGAAACAAAGCGCCCGATACGCAAAGCTAAAGGTCTGCGAATCTTGTATTACGAACATCTGTGCGCGTCGAGTGCGCTAAACTCATCGGCAGTATGATTCGATGCAATAGGAGGCAAGGAGCTTCCATGTCTGATTCTTCTATCGTTATTCGCGGCGCTCGTGAGCACAACCTCCGTGATATCGATGTTTCCATTCCGCGTGACCAACTCGTGGTCATTACCGGTCTTTCTGGCTCGGGCAAGAGTTCGCTGGCATTTGACACTATCTATGCCGAGGGCCAGCGTCGATACGTCGAGAGCCTTTCGAGCTATGCGCGCCAGTTCTTGGGCCAGATGGACAAACCCGACTTGGATTCAATCGACGGCCTTTCGCCGGCGGTGTCGATCGACCAAAAGACGACGTCTAAAAACCCTCGCTCGACGGTTGGCACCGTAACCGAGATTTATGACTATCTGCGCCTGCTGTTCGCCCGTGTGGGCACCCCGCACTGTCCCGAATGCGGCCGCGTCATTGAGCGCCAGACGACCGACCAGGTTGCCGACAAAGTCTTGGCGGCGGGGGAGGGTCGCCGCGCGTTTGTGCTGGCACCGGTGGTGCGCGGGCGAAAAGGCGAGTACACCAAACTGTTTGAGGACCTTCGCGCCGAGGGCTTTAGCCGCGTGCGTGTCGACGGCGAAGTGCGCTCGCTCGACGATCCGATCGATCTGGACAAGAAGTTCAAGCACGATATCGAGGTCGTGGTCGATCGCATCGTGATCCGTGAGAATTCTCTGGGCCGTATCGCCGAGTCTGTTGAGCAGGCGACCGCGCTGGCTCACGGCAATGTAAACGTGTACATGCTGCCCGATCGTGATGCTCCCGAGGGGACCGAGGGCGAGCTGCTGGAGTATTCGTTGGCCTTGGCGTGCCCGGAGCATGGACACTCCATTGACGATCTTCAGCCGCGTGATTTTTCGTTTAACGCTCCCTATGGCGCATGTCCTGAGTGCGATGGCCTGGGCTTTAAGAAAACCGTTGATGCCGAGGCGCTGATCGAGGACCCCTCGAAGTCCATTGCCGACGGAGTCTTTGGTAGCCTGTTTGGCAATTCGAACTACTACCCGCAGATTTTTGCTGCGGTCTGTAAACACTTTAAGGTGGGCACCGATACGCCGTGGGAGGACTTGCCCCCTCGCGTACGTCGTGCATTCTTGGATGGCCTGGGCGATACGAAGATCTCGGTTGACTACCAAAAGCTCGACGGACGTCGTAGCCAGTGGGATACCAAGTTTTCGGGCGTTCGCAACATCCTGTACGAACGCTATACCGAGACGACGAACGAGAACACCAAGGCGCGCTTGGAGAAGTACATTCGCGAGGAACCGTGCTCGAGCTGCCACGGCGCTCGTTTGCGCCCTGAGATGCTCGCCGTCACCGTGGGCGGCAAGTCCATTTACGAGGTTTGTTGCCTGTCGTGCCGTGAGTCGCTCGAGTTTTTTGAGGGCCTGGAGCTCACCGAGCGCCAACAGTTTATCGGCGGGCGCATCGTCAAGGAAATCCTGGAGCGCTTGCGTTTTCTGGTCGATGTTGGACTCGACTATCTGACGCTCGATCGTGCCTCGGCGACGCTTTCTGGTGGCGAGGCGCAGCGTATTCGCCTGGCAACGCAGATCGGCGCGGGTCTCATGGGCGTGCTCTATATTCTGGATGAGCCCTCGATCGGTCTTCATCAGCGTGACAACGAGCGCCTGATCAAGACGCTCGAGCGCCTGCGCGATATCGGCAATACCGTTATCGTCGTCGAACACGACGAGGATACAATCCGTGCCGCCGACTACGTGATCGACATGGGGCCCGGCGCCGGCGTCAACGGCGGACACGTAGTCGCGGCGGGAACGCCTGCCGATATTATGGCTTGTCCTGAGTCGATGACGGGCGCTTATCTGACCGGCAAACGAATGATCCGGGTGCCTGATGAACGGCGCAAGCCCGGTCGCGGCTGCCTTAAAATTACGGGCGCTCGAGCCAACAACCTCAAAAACGTTACCGCCAAGATCGAGTTTGGTACGCTTACGGTTGTTACCGGCGTGTCGGGATCGGGCAAGAGCTCCCTGGTTACCGACACCATTGCGCCTGCCCTTACGAATGCCATTCACCGTTCGACGCGCCCTGTGGGTCCGTATAAGAAAATCGAGGGCATCGAGTGTATCGATAAGGTTATCGATATCGACCAGTCGCCGATTGGCCGCACGCCGCGTTCCAACCCTGCTACCTATATCGGCCTGTGGGATGATCTTCGCGCGCTGTTTGCGAGTACGCCGGAGTCGAAGGCGCGCGGCTACTCGCCGGGTCGTTTCTCCTTTAATGTGAGTGGCGGGCGCTGTGAAGCGTGCAAGGGCGATGGGCAGATCAAGATCGAGATGCACTTCCTTCCCGATATCTACGTTCCCTGCGAAGTTTGCGGCGGTAAACGCTACAACCGCGAGACACTCGAGGTCACCTACCGTGGCAAGACCATCTCGGACGTACTTGACATGAGCGTCGCCGAGGCACTGGCTTTCTTTGGGAATATCCCGCAGATTAAGCGCAAGCTTCAGACGCTGTACGATGTAGGCTTGGGCTACGTGAGCCTGGGCCAGCCCGCCACGACGCTTTCGGGTGGCGAGGCGCAGCGTGTGAAACTCGCCAAGGAGCTTCATCGACGCCAGACGGGCAAGACGTTCTATATTTTGGACGAGCCGACGACCGGCCTTCATTTTGAGGACGTCCGCCAGCTGCTCGATGTGCTGCAGCGCTTGGTCGATGCGGGCAACACGGTGCTGGTGATTGAACACAACCTTGATGTCATCAAGGTTGCCGACCGCCTGATCGATATGGGTCCCGAGGGCGGTAACGGCGGCGGAACCGTCGTGGTTTCGGGCACACCGGAGCAGGTTGCGGACTGTCCGCAGAGTTATACGGGCAAGTTTTTGGCGCCGTTGCTCAGGCGTGACCGGGAGCGTCAGGCTCAACTTGATGCTCAATAAATAGGCGATTCAGTTTATGGGCGCCATCGACTCCTTGTGATTCGATGGCGCTTGCTGTGTCGAAGTGACGTATGCAGCCGAATTGGACATATACTTAATCTTTGCGTCCGAATGCGAGGGAAAGGATATGTCATGGCAAAGGCTGTAAAGACGCCAAAAACCAATGCGATGCGCGAGCTGGAAAGCGCCGGCATTTCCTATGTTCTACATACGTACGAAGACGATGGTGATGAGTCGGTGGGCCTGGGGGTCGCGATTTCGGAGCAGCTTGGCGAGGAGCCCGGTCAAGGATTTAAGACTTTGGTCTGCGTGACACCGTCCAACGACTATGTCGTGTGCTGCATCCCTGTTGCCGACGAGCTCGATCTAAAGTCCGCCGCGCGTGCCGCGGGGGAGAAGTCCTTGGCCATGATGCATGTGAAGGATTTGCTTGCGGCGACTGGCTACGTTCGCGGCGGCTGCAGCCCGGTCGGTATGAAAAAACGCTACCGGACGCTCATTGATGAGACATGCGTCCTTTGGGATACCATTTTTATTTCGGGAGGCAAGCGTGGTTATCAGCTCGAGCTTGCACCCGATGATTTAATTGCATTTTGTGGGGCGACGGTTGCCGCGATTACGAGAGAGGACTGAGCGATGCCGCAGGAAGAATTGAAGCGCGGAGCTCATTTTGCAAAAGAATCTGCGCCTCAGACACCCTCATCCGAAGCTTCTTCGTCGCGAGATGACACTGACGACATGGGCTCGTCGGACTACTCCACGGTTGGTCGTTCTGCCGGGCTTATGACCATCCTGACTATCGTGTCTCGCGTCACCGGTTTTATCCGCACGTGGGCAATGGCGGCCGCTATCGGCATGTCGCTGCTCTCGTCCTCCTATCAGGTCGCCAACAACCTGCCCAATATGCTCTACGAACTCGTGATGGGCGGCATGCTCGTGACGGCGTTTTTGCCCGTGTACATGGGCGTGAGGCGTGAGCAGGGTCGCGAGGCCTCGAACGAGTACGTGGGCAACCTGCTCGGCATTCTGCTTTTAGTGCTGGGTGGCATTTCGTTGCTGGGGACCGTGTTCGCCCCGGGCTTTATCTGGACGCAATCGTTCCTTTCGGGTGACGGTGGCAGCATGGATACCGCTGCGTTCATGTTCCGTTTCTTTGCCATCCAGATTCTGTTTTATGGTTTGGGCTCGGTGTTCTCGGGCGTTCTCAACGCACACCGCGACTACTTCTGGTCGACGTTTGCCCCGGTCCTCAACAATGTGATCGTCATTGCGAGCTTTATGGGTTTTGCGCCCGTGTCCGCACAGTTTGGCGAACGTGCCGGCATCATCTTGATTGCGGCCGGTACGACCCTCGGTGTCTTTGTTCAGATGGCATGTCAGATTCCCGCGCTTGGCAAGCACGGCGTGCATCCCCATATCCATATCGACTTTAAGGACCCCGCGCTGCGCCAGACGATTGCGCTCGGTATCCCGACGCTGCTCGCCACGGTGTGCATGTTTGTCTCGACTTCTATCACCAACGCTGCCGCGCTGGTGGTCCAGCCCGAGACGGGTCCTTCCGTCATCGCCTATGCGCGCCTGTGGTACACGCTGCCCTACGCGCTGATTGCCGCCTCGCTTTCGACGGCGCTCTATACCGAGCTCTCTCATGACGCACAGGAGAAGGATTACGACAGCGTTCGCACGGGCATTTCGCGTGGCGTCGCCCAGATGCTGTTCTTCCTGATTCCGTTCGCACTGTACCTGATTGTCTTCGCACGTCCGCTCAATATGATCTACTGTGCTGGCAAGTTCGATGAATCCGGCGTGGCTCTGGTGTCCGAGTACCTTGTCTACCTGGCGCTCTCGCTGCCGCTCTACGGCGTGGTCGTGTTGATGCAGAAGAGCTTCTCTGCCTTGCTCGACATGAAGCCCTATAGCCGCTATTGCCTGTATTCCGCCATCGGCCAGGCCGGCTCGGTTCTGCTGTTTGGCGTTGTGCTGGGCTTCGGTATGCCGGCAATCGCGCTTTCGTATGTCGTCGACTACGTGATCTTGGTCGGCTGTTCGCTGTGGTGGCTGCGTCGTCGCCTGCGTGGCCTTCAGGTCAAATCTATCCTACATGGCGGTTTCTTTGGCCTTTTGCTCGGTGGCCTAGGTGCTGCCGCAGGCGCCGGCGTCATGTGGGCGCTTGAACACTTTGTCGGGGCACTTGGCGGCTCGATTCTGATTACTCTTGGCTACGTTTGCGTTGCGGGTGTCGCCTCGCTTGTTGTTACCTTTGGCCTTGCCGTCGTCCTTAAGATGCCCGAGGTCTCGGCGCTGCTTCGTCGCAAGTAGGTGCGCGTGGCCGGTCACGACAACATACCAACGCTTGCCGAGCAGGTTTCGCGCGTTCCCACACAGCCCGGATGCTACCTTTGGAAGGATGCCAAGGGCGATGTCATCTACGTGGGCAAGGCGAAAAACCTGCGCGCCCGCATGCGTCAATACGTGACACTGCAGGATGAGCGTCAAAAGATCCCGCTGATGATGCAGCTGGTGGCGAGCTTTGACTACATCGTTGTCGAAACCGAGCATGAGGCGCTTGTACTCGAGCGCAACCTGATCGGCCAGTACCATCCGTACTTTAACGTCGACCTCAAGGATGACAAGAGCTACCCCTTTATCGCCATTACAAAGGGCGACCTGTATCCCGCGATCAAATACACGCGTGAGCGTCATAAGCCGGGAACGCGCTATTTTGGACCCTATACCGATAGCCGTGCGGCACGTGAGACGATAGATACGCTGCGCAAGGTTATCCCCATCTGCTCTGCATCCTGTGCGGAGTGGCGTCGTTGTCGCCGTACCATCGAGTCCCACAAGGGCGAGGAAGACATCGTCAATATGATTTGCGCACAAAACGGGCGTCCCTGCTTTGACTACCATGTCGGGCGCGGCCCGGGTGCGTGTGTCGGCGCGATTTCCCCGGCAGACTATGCCAAGAACGTCAAGCGTGTCGAGCGCTTTTTGTCGGGCCATCGCAAGGATGTCGTCGATGAGCTGACCTCCGAGATGACGGATGCCGCCGAGGCGCTCGACTTTGAGCGCGCGGCACGCGTCAAACGTCGTTTGGAGGTCATCAGGGGTCTGGACGATCGTCAGCAAGTCGTTTTTCCCTCCAGTGTCGATATCGATGTCATCGGGTTCTATCGCGAGGAGACCATCTCCGCCGCTTGCGTCTTCGTCGTTCGCGAGGGCCGAACAGTTCGCACCTGCGAGTTCATTCTCGACAAGGGTCTTGATGTTGACGAGGAAGAGCTCCAGTCGGGCTTTCTTAAGCGCTATTACGACGAGACGGCTGATATTCCAGCTGAGGTCAACCTTTCCGTCGAGCTTGAGGATGCGGAGGCGCTGGGGGAGTGGCTTGCGGGCAAGCGTGAGCGTTCCTGCCATCTCCATAGGCCGCAGCGTGGCGAAAAGCACCGTCTGCTCGATATGGCATCCAAAAATGCGCGCCATGCCCTCATGCGCTACATGATGCGAACGGGGTACGCTGACGACCGCACCAATCAAGCGCTCCTGGAGCTCGAAAGTGCGTTGGCGCTGCCATCGCCGCCGTTGCGTATCGAGTGCTTCGATATCTCTACACTGCATGGCACCTTTACGGTCGCCTCGATGGTGGTGTTTACCAACGGGCGCGCCGACAAGAGCCAGTACCGTCGTTTTAAAATTCAGGCCGAATTGGACGAGGCAAACGACTTCGTGTCGATGTCCGAGGTTTTGGGACGACGCTATGCTCCCGAGCGCATGGCCGACGAGCGCTTTGGCTCGCGCCCCGATTTGCTCGTTGTCGATGGCGGTAAGCCGCAATTGACCGCTGCGATCAAGCAACTTGAGGCTCTTGGGCTCGATATACCAGTTTGTGGCTTGGCGAAGGCCGACGAGGAAGTTTTTGTGCCTTGGGACGAGACTCCTGTCGTGCTGCCGACCGGGTCTGCTTCGCTCTATCTAATTAAACAGGTACGCGATGAGTCCCACCGATTTGCCATCACGTTCCACCGTGAGTTGCGCGATAAAGCCATGACGGTTTCGGTGCTCGATGACGTTCCAGGCGTGGGACCCACCAGAAAACGTGCCCTTATGCGCCATTTTGGCTCGATGAAGCGTTTGCGCGCGGCGAGCGAGCAAGAGATCGCGAAAGTTCGCGGCATACCTGCCGATGTTGCCAAGGCGGTCCACGAGGCGCTCGTTGCATGGAATGCCGAGCGCGCCGAGGCGGCGGCTGGCCATTCCGATAGCTAAACACGAGCCTAAACAACTGATATACATGATTGCGCGATTTTCAACCATTTATTTCGCCATGATTGCCTGCTGATTTCGGGTTTTATTAACGCTAAAACGTTTGACTAACCCAAGCGAAAACCCTGCTATCCTGCGGGTTGACGAAGACTGATATCTCACCTCGCCGATACATACTGTCTGGCGAATCATTTGTCAATGAATTCGGTGAACGGTAGTAAATACCGTTCAAGCGTATGTATGTATCGGTCGCCGAGCGCGGCACCTCAGTTGGGTTCGTCGGTAGGTAAGGTATATATCGTCCGCAAGTTGCGCGGGGGCACGTCTAGGTGCTCCCGAGTAAGATTCTCTATTGATAGGAGAAGACATGGCCATCATCAACAAGGGTATGTCCAGGCGTTCGTTCCTCGGCCTCACCGGCAGCGTCGCTGCTGTCGCCGGCCTTGGTCTCACTGGCTGCGGTGGCAGCTCTAGCGACGAGGGTTCCGCTTCCGGCTCCACCGATTCCGCCAACCGTGGCGGCGGCGTGATCACCGCTGGTTCCGCTTACGCTCCGTCCAGCTTCGATCCCGCCAGCACCGGCTCCGCTGTGGGCCTGGGTGCTAACTGGCACGTCGTCGAGGGCCTCTACGGTATCGATTACCACGACTACAGCACCTTCAACGAGCTCGCCACCGACGATCCCAAGTCTGTGGACGACACCACTTTCGAGGTCACCATCCGCAAGGGCGCCAAGTTCTCCGATGGCACCGAGGTCACCGCTGACGATGTCGTTGCCTCCTACACCGCTTGCGCCGCTTCCGCTACCTATGCTCCGTTCTTCCAGCCCTTCGAGTCCATCGAGGCCAAGGACGCCAGCACCGTGACGGTCAAGACTAAGGTCCCCAACTTCTCCCTGCTCAAGGATCGTCTGGCCATCGTCCGCGTTACCCCGGCCACCCAGACCGAGGAGGATCGCGCCAAGCAGCCGATCGGTTCCGGCCCCTGGATGTACGACTCTATCTCCGATACCGAGATCACCTTGGTTCCCAACCCCGAGTACAACGGTGAGTATGCTGCCGAGGATAAGAAGATCCAGTACAGCATCCTGACCGACCCCACCGCTCGCGTTACCGCTCAGCAGGAGGGCTCCACGCTCGTTATGGAGCTCGTTACCGCTGACGCCGTCGACCAGCTCGAGAGCGCCGGCTGCAAGATCGATAACGTTCAGGGTTTCGGCACCCGCTTCATCATGTTCAACGTCGCCAAGGAGCCTTGGAACAACGTCAAGGTCCGTCAGGCTGTCATGTACGCGCTCGACACCGAGAAGATGGTCAGCAACACCTTCGCCGGCCTTGCCACCGCTGCCAGCTGCTACCTGCCCAAGAGCTTCACCAACTATCATGAGGCTTCCACGGTGTACAAGACCGACGCCAAGAAGGCTAAGAAGCTCATCGAGGAGTCTGGCATCACCCCGGGTGCCATCACCCTGCGCACCACCGACAACGAGCAGATTAAGGGCATGGCCGCCCAGGTCAAGAACGACCTCGACGCTCTCGGCTTCGATGTGACCATCCAGACCGATACCTCGCCGGCCACTTACGCTGCCATCGACGGCGGCGAGGCCTACGATATCCTCCTTGCCCCTGGCGATCCTTCCTGCTTCGGCGCCGACCCCGACCTGCTGCTCAACTGGTGGTACGGCGACAACGTCTGGATGCAGACCCGTTGCCCGTGGAAGGAGTCCGCTGAGTGGCAGAAGCTCCACGGCCTCATGGACGAGGCTCTTGCCGCCGAGGGCGACGAGCAGCAGAAGAAGTGGAACGAGTGCTTCGACATCATTGCCGACAACGCCGTTCTGTACCCCGTTGTCCACGTCAAGACCGTCTCCGCTTCCTGGGACGATCCGTCCACTGCACCCAACGGCGAGGCCCTCGATGGCTTCAAGGGCATCGGCACGACGAGCATGTCCTTCAGGGGCGTTGCGACCGTCAAGGCGTAAGACTCGCTTGAGTCTGTATGCAGGATGTCGGTCGTTGGGACCGTATCCTCATAGTTGAAACAAAGACCCGGGCGGCAACGATGTCGCTCGGGTCTTGTAATGAGTATCCGTACTCATATACCAGTTGGTCCTACCGACAAAAGAAAGGGGAGAGAACGTGAACAACTTGCTACGTTTGATTGGAAGGCGTCTTGTGGCGCTGCCGATCATGGCATTGGGCGTCACCGTCCTGGTGTTCTTCCTTATGTCGTTCTCCAAGACCGACCCCGCCTACACGGCGTTGGGTGACGGTGCCTCGCCCGAGGCGGTTGCCGAGTACCATGAGAAGTATGGTCTGGACGACCCCTGGCCCGTGCGCTACGTGCGCTATATGGGCGATTTGATCCATGGCGACATGGGCACCTATGGTGCTGCTCGCAACTCCGTTGCCAAGCGCATCTCCACGGCCCTGCCCGTCACGATGCAGCTGACCTTCATCGGTCTTGCCATCGGTGCGGTCGTTTCGTTTTTGCTCGGCGTCATCGCGGCACTGTATCGCGACAAATGGCCGGACCAAGTAATCCGTGTCTTTTCCATCGCCGGCTTGGCAACCCCGTCGTTCTGGCTTGCCGTTCTGTTGATCCTGCTGTTCTCTTCCTACCTTAAGGTGCTCCCGGCATCGGGCGCTCTGCCTCACTTCACCACGAATCCGGTTGGCTATCTGGGGCGTATGATCATGCCCGCTATCGCCTTGGCATTTCCGCTGACGGGCCAGATGACTCGTATCGTGCGTACCGCCATGGTCGAGGAGCTCGACAAGGATTATGTCCGTATGGCTCGCGGCGCCGGCGTTCCCGAGAAGGTCGTCGTCGGCATCAACGTTCTTCGCAATGCGCTGATCACCCCGGTCACCACCCTCGGTCTTAAGATCGGTTACCTCATGGGCGGCGCCGTCGTCATCGAGGTTATCTTCAACCTCCCCGGCATGGGCACCGCGATTCTGCAGGGCGTTCAGGGCAACGAGGCGAACCTGGTTCAGGGCGTCGTCATCGTCGTTGCTCTTGCCTTCATCATCATCAACATCGTGGTTGACATGCTCTACCTGCTCATCAACCCGCGCATCAGGACGGTGTAGATTATGGTAAAGATTCGAGAGAAGCAAACCGAGCAGCTCGAGAAGGCTGCCTCCAAGGGGCTCAAGCTCGGTGGCTGGAAGAAGATGACGCTGTCTTCTAAGATTGCCGCCGTCGTGCTGGTGCTGGTCGCCCTGACTGCGATTCTGGCGCCCCTTCTTGCCCCCTATAGCCCGGTCGAGATCTTTACGGCTCGCCAGGCTCCCGGCAACGGATTTATCTTCGGTACCGACGATAAGGGTCGCGACATTCTGTCGCGTATGCTCTACGGTGGTCGTTACTCGCTGATTATCGGCTTTGGCGCCACTGCCATGGCTCTGGTCTGCGGCTCGGTCGTGGGCGCCCTTGCAGCGGTTTCGCGCAAGGCCGTCTCCGAGACGATCATGCGTATCTTGGACATCATCATGTCCATCCCGGGCATCGCCCTCGCGGCCGTCTTCGTCTCCATCCTGGGCAACTCCGTGCCGTCGATCATCTTCGCCATCGGCTTTATGTACACTCCGCAGATTGCCCGTATCGTACGCGCCAATATCGTGTCCGAGTACGGCGAGGACTATGTCCGCGCGGTCATCGTTTCCGGCGCCAAGGCTCCGTGGATTTTGATTAAGCATGTTCTGCGTAACTGCATCGCCCCGATCATGGTCTTCACCGTTACCCTGGTCGCCGACGCCATCATCTTCGAGGCCTCGCTGACCTTCATCGGCGCTGGTATCCAGGAGCCCACCGCTACCTGGGGCAACATCCTCGCCGACGCCCGCGGCGGCGTGCTCGCCGGTCGTTGGTGGCAGGCGCTGTTCCCGGGCCTAGCCATCATGATCACCTGCCTGGCGCTCAACATCCTCTCCGAGGGCATTACCGACGCCATGGCCGCTGCTCCCTCCGCTGCCCTTGATCCGACCGATTCCTCCAAGCGTCGCGAGGCCGACCTGCTGGTCTCCGACCCCGTTCGCGCCTACAAGGAGCAGGCCCAGTCCCTCTCCGCTCGCCTTGGCGCCCTGCGCGATGTCGAGCTCAAGCGTGACGATCGCCACGTGCCCGACGAGTCCGTTGAGCCGATTCTCTCGGTCCGTGACTTCTGCATCCAGTTTGAGCATCACGGTGATATCAACGTCGTCGACCATGTCAACTTTGACGTTCGTCCTGGTCAGACCATGGGCCTGGTGGGCGAGTCCGGTTGCGGTAAGTCCATCACCACGCTGGCCATCATGGGCCTGACCGACGATGACGAGCATCTTTCCGGCGAGGTTCTCTGGGAGGGTCGCGACCTGCTCAAGATGAGCAAGAAGGAGTGGTTCGGCCTGCGCGGTACCGATATCGCTATGGTCTATCAAGACGCCCTGTCCTCGCTTAATCCCTCCATGCTCATCTCTGCCCAGATGAAGCAGCTCACCAAGCGCGGCGGAACCCGCAGCGCCGAGGAGCTCCTGGAGCTCGTCGGCCTCGATCCCAAGCGCACGCTCGAGAGCTATCCGCACGAGCTTTCCGGCGGCCAGCGTCAGCGTGTCCTGATCGCTATGGCCCTTACCCGCGACCCCAAGCTGGTCATCTGCGACGAGCCCACGACCGCTCTGGACGTTACCGTCCAGAAGCAGGTCATCAAGCTGCTCAACGATCTTCAGGCCAAGCTCGGCTTTGCCATGATCTTTGTTTCGCATGACCTGGCTCTGGTCGCCGAGGTTGCCCATAACATCACGGTTATGTACGCTGGCCAGGTTATCGAGCAGGCACCCACCAAGGAGCTGCTCACCAACCCGATCCACGAGTACACCCGCGGTCTTCTGGGCTCCGTTCTGTCCATCGAGAGCGGCTCGGGCCGTCTGCACCAGGTCCCCGGCGCCGTTCCCAGCCCGCGCGATTTCCCCAAGGGCGATCGCTTCGCACCCCGCTCGAGCCATCCGCGTATTGGCCTGGATACCCGTCCGGTCTTCAAGCGCGTGCCCGGCACCGAGCACTTCTATTCCGAGCTCCCCGACGAGGTGCTCAAGGCAAATGGTTTGACCCCTCACGCGGAGGTGATGTAGATGAGCGATACCGCAGTCAACGGCGTCGAGCCGATCATCTTCCTTGATGACGTCCACGTCACCTTTAGGACCCGTACCGGCTCGATTCTGCACCCCAACCTGGTTCACGCCGTCCAGGGTGTAACGATTAAGCTCATGCCCGGTCAGACGATCGGCATCGTCGGCGAGTCCGGTTGCGGTAAGTCCACCACCGCTAACGTCATGTGCGGCCTGCAGGCCCCCACGAGCGGCAAGGTCTACTTTAAGGGCAAGGACGTTACCAAACGTACCGCCGAGGACCGTCGCCACATGGGTCGCGTCATCTCGGTCGTGTTCCAGAACCCGGCCACGGCGCTCAACCCCCGCATGGTCGTTCGCGAGCAGCTGCTCGACCCCATGCGCGTCCACAACCTGGGTACCGAGGCCGAGCAGGAGAAGCGCGTCAAGGAACTCTTGGAGCTCACCGGTCTGCCCAGCTCCGCTGCCGAGGTTCTTCCCGGCCAGCTTTCGGGCGGCCAGCGTCAGCGCGTCGCAATTGCCCGTGCCCTGTCGCTGAACCCCGATGCCATCATCGCCGACGAGCCCACCTCGGCTCTGGACGTTTCGGTCCGCGCGCAGATTCTGAACCTGCTGACCGACCTTAAGAAGGAGCTCGGCCTGGCCATGGTGTTCATCAGCCATGACATCCAGACGGTCCGCTATATCTCTGACGACATCATCGTTATGAATGGCGGCAAGATCGTCGAGCAGGGCGAGGCCAAGCAGGTCTTCCAGCACCCCCAGGACCCCTACACCAAGATGCTGCTCGGCGCTGCGCCGTCGCTGCTGCATCCCAAGCTCGGCGAGTAACCTCGCTTTCCCTCCCGTGCGCCCGGTTCCCTTGCCGGGCGCACCTCCGTTGCGATTTCGAAAGGTTGGGTTCACGAGCCATGCCAAGTGCTCAGGAGCTACAACATCAATTTGGTGAATATCGAGGCGCCATGCCCCGTCCATCAGATTTCGATCTCTTTTGGAAGGATCGCATGGCCGAGGCCGACGCCGTCGGGCTTGACTATGCGATCGAGGCGGCATCGGTCGCCGATGCCGCGACCTGCCAGCTTTTCGACCTCTGGTATACCGGCATGTGTGGCGCTCGCCTGCATGCCAAGTACCTTAAACCCGTCTCGGACGAGCCCGTGCCATTGGTGCTTCAGTTTCATGGGTATCCGGGTGCAAGCCGCAGCTGGTTTGAGCAGGCGTCGTTTGCGGGCATGGGCATGGCACTCATCGCCCTCGACTGCCCCGGCCAAGGAGGTCCCTCCGAGGACATTGGTGGATTTGAGGGCACAACGGTTGCCGGTCATATCGTCGCCGGTATCGACGGCGACCCGGCCAACCTCTACTATGTCCGCTTGCACCAAGATATTCGCATCCTGTGCCGCATCGTTCGCGAGCTCGAGGGCATCGATCTTGCGCGTGTGTTTGTGAACGGCGCGTCGCAGGGCGGCGGTTTGGGCATTGCGACCTGTGCGCTTAACAGCGAGCTTATCAATCGTGCCGCCATCCTCTATCCCTTCCTGTCAGATTTCCGCCTGGTCTGGGATTTGGATGCCGACGACATTGCCTACGAGGGCCTGCGCTATTGGTCTCGCTGGTTTGACGAGGACTCGACTCGTATTGACGAAGCCTATGCCAAGCTGGCGTACTTCGATTCCAAGAACTTTGCCCCTATGGTCGAATGCCCCGTGCTGTTTGGCACTGGCACAGCCGATATCGTCTGTCCGCCAGCGACGCAGTTTGCGGTCTATAACAACCTGACCTGCGAAAAGCGTCATGAGTTCTTTGAAGGCTTTGGCCACGAGGAGATTCAGGATTTTGACGATCTGATCATTCCGTTTTTCTGCAAGGGAGGGGAGGCTCATGTCTAAGTGCGAGAGCAATGTTGACGAGCTGATTGTCCCCGGACTCGTGGGAATTCCTGGAACGGTTTCGTCAAGGCTCGCAGAATATCGGGACTGGCGCGGCGATGTCCAAGCAGATGTTTCTGATTTAGAGACATGCGCTTCGAATCTTGAGATTCAAGGCCTGGCCATAACGGCGATTGACTTTGTTAACCCCTGCGCCCGTTACTCGGAGGTCTCCTTTGAGCTCGGTGACGATGCGATTCACGCTCGTTTGATCGAGCCTGTCGGTCGTGCCCGAGTATCTGAGCGCGTGCCGTTGTGCCTGATGTTCCACGACATCGATCGGCCTGTGCGCGGCTGGCATCACATGACGAGATTTGCCGCCATGGGGTATGCCGTTCTCGCGCTGGATGACGATGTTGCTGGTGCGGACGACCTGCGGCGGGGGATTTCTTCGCCCGCATTTGTCAGGCGCGTCCGTTGGGGCTGCGCGTTGGCGAAGGTCGCACGCAATCTTGATGGCATTGACCCCGACCGCATCTTTGCATGGGGCGAGGGTCTTGGCGGCGGAGTCGCGCTGGCGGTTTCCGCTCTGGACGAGCGGGGCCTCGCCTGCACGGCGGTTGCCAATCCGCTTCCTGGCGGCCTCGAGGCGCTGTCGTCTCGGGTGCGCGGATCGGTGCTCATGGGCACATCGCTTATGGATACCGTGAGCGATCCCAAGGGCCAGTTTGCCGTATTCAACGGTCTTGAGTGTGACCGGAGGCATATCATCTATGCAAAATACGCTCACGAGCGCATCAATGCGTTCGAAAACGAAGTCGTAGACTTTTTTAACCAAACGTTCTACTCGTGTTCTTTGGCCTAGACGGCCTGGACACTGCCAACAAGAGTGGGTGGCATAGGGCCGCCCGCTAGACAACTAAGGAGATTCTTGTGGCAACTCAGAAATTCACCGGCGTTATCCCTCCCGTCGTTGTTCCGGATACCGAAGATCACCAGCTCGATGTTGCCTCCTTTGAGCGCAGCATCAACCGCATGATCGATGCCGGCGTCGATGGCCTGTTCTTCTTGGGCTCTTCGGGTGAGGTCGTTTTCTCCACCGACGAGCGTCGTCGCCAGATCATCGCCGAGGCCGTCCGCATCGTCGACCACCGCGTGCCTGTTCTGGTCGGCATCATCGATACCGAGACCGAGCGCATGATTGAGCACGGCAAGGTCGCTCAGGAGCTGGGCGCCGATGCCCTCGTCGCCACCTGCCCGTTCTATGCCCTGCAGGGCATGACCGAGGTCGAGGAGCACTTCCGCATCCTGCACGAGGAGCTTGACCTGCCCATCTTTGCCTATGACATTCCCGTCTGCGTTCACACCAAGCTTCCCTGGAAGCTTCTTGCCAAGCTCGGCGCCGAGGGCGTCCTTGCTGGCGTCAAGGATTCCTCGGGTGATGACATCTCGTTCCGCTACCTCGTTCAGGAGAACGAGAAGAACGGCCATCCGATGAGCATCCTCACCGGCCACGAGGTTGTTGTCGACGGCGCTTACCTCGGTGGCGCCGACGGCTCTGTCCCGGGTCTCGCCAACGTTGAGCCCGAGGGCTACGTTCGTCAGTGGAAGGCCGCTCAGGCCGGCGACTGGGCTACCGTCAAGGCCGAGCAGGATCGCCTCAATGAGATTTCGCACATCTGGGATGTCACCTCGGGCGTCCAGGGCTATGCCGGTGGCGTCGGCGCCTTCAAGACCGCTATGAACCTCATGGGTATCTTCGACAGCCCGACCATGCCGCGCCCGGTGAAGGCCATGACCGGGGAGAACGTCGAGGCTATTAAGAAGGTCCTCCAGGACAACGGTCTCCTGTAAAGCTTCCCCGGGCACCCGATCTTGGGGCTCAAGCGGTCGAGCGTGACCCGTTAGGTCAACGCCCGACCGCTTTCACCCCAACCTCGGGCACCCGGGAAACCTTTACCAAGCTGCGGCGATAACGCAGCCTTCATTTCCTGTAGTTGTTTTTATCTCCTAAGGAGAGCGACATGGAGAACAAGTACGTCTGTTCTGTCGATATCGGCGGAACTAAGATCGCGACTGCCATCATGGAGTACCCGGCTGACGGTAGTGTGCCCCATCCCGTTTTTGAGGCCGAGGTTCCCACCGAGGCCCAAGAGGGCGGCGAGGCCGTCTTCCAGCGTATCGAGGCGTCCATCAAGGCTGCTCTCGAGGCGAATCCCGATGTCGAGGTCCTTGGCGTCGGTATCGGTGCCGCCGGCGTCGTCGATCCCAAGACGGGCGCCATCGCGTATGCCAATGAGATCATGCCCGGCTGGTCCGGCGTTCAGTTGGGGCCGCGTCTGCGCGAGGATCTCGGTCTTCCCGTTGCCGTTGTAGGCGACGTGCAGGCTCATGCTCTGGGCGAGGCCCACTGGGGCGTCGGCAAGGGCAAGTTCTCCGTCTTGTGTCTTGGCATCGGTACGGGCATCGGCGGCGCATATGTCGAGAACGGCCGCGTGATGCAGGGCTTCCATGGTGCTGCTGGCCATATGGGCCACATCGAGTGCTCGGCTGCCGCCGGCATTCCCTGCGCCTGCGGGCGTTCCGGCCATCTGGAGTCGGTTGCTTCGGGCACTTCCATTGGTCGTATGTACGATGAGCGCTTTGGCCGCGTCGACCCCAGCCGTCCTTCGGTCGGTCGCGATGTGAACGACCTGTGCCGTGCAGGCGACGCAAAGGCGACCGAGGTCATCCATGACGCCGGCTTTGCACTGGGCGCCAGCTTGGGCTCGCTCGCTAACATCCTGGACCCTGAGGTCATCGTGCTTTCGGGCGGCGTGATTCACCAAGGTCCCGATTGGCGTTCGCAGACGTGGAAGGATTCGGTGCACGAGGGCTATGCCAGCCAGGCGCTCGATCCGCTTCAGGACACGCCGATCCTCATCGGTTCTCTGGAGGGCGATGCTCCGCTCATCGGTGCCGCCGAGCATCTTCTTGCTTCGTTGAAGTAAACATAACTACCAAGTGTGCCTTCTGAGGTGCCGCAGATTGACGTGAAAGAGGAGCGAAGCGTACTTCGGTACGCGAGCGACGGTTTGAACGTCAAGGTGCGGCGTCTCAGAAGGCTGTTTTGAGAAAGGTTGAGTCGAACATGACCGTTGATCCTTTGATCCAGTCCCTGAAGGGTAAGCTCGTCGTGAGCGTTCAGGCGTATATGGGCGAGCCGCTTCGTACGCCCGAGACCATGGCTCAAATGTCTCGCGCTTGCGAGCTCGGCGGCGCCGCCGCCATTCGCTGCCAGGGCCTTGCCGACATCGCCGCCATTAAGGGCCGCTGTGAGATCCCCGTCATCGGCTTGTGGAAGGATGGACACGAGGGCGTCTACATCACGCCGACGCTGCGCCATGCTCGCGCCTGCGTTGCCGCCGGTGCCGACATCGTGGCGATCGACGCCACTGATCGCCCGCGTCCCGATGGCAAGACCGTCGAGGACACCTTCCGTCCGCTGCACGAGGAGGGTGTGCTCCTGATGGCGGATTGTGCCACCATCGAGGACATTCGCCGTGCGGTTGATATGGGCTTCGACCTGGTGTCAACCACGCTTTCCCACGGTGTCGCCGCTATCGATTGCACTATGGCCGACGGTCCCGATTTGCCGCTTCTGCGTCAGGCGACCGAGGAATTCCCCGGTCTTCCCATCATCTGCGAGGGCCGCGTGCACACGCCCGAGGAGGCTCGCGCCGCGATTGATGCTGGCGCCTGGGCCGTTGTCGTCGGCACCGCCATCACACACCCCACGAGTATTACGAGTTGGTTCAAGGCTGCGCTTGAGGCGTAAGACAGGCCTCGTATCCGCTCGGGGCGGTATACTCAATATAGGCAATTGACCGCGCGGGATCCGGGTTGCTGGGTCCCGCGCTTGTTTTTGGGAGGCAGCACATGCAAAAGGGAGATGCCATGGATGCGGCGGAGCGCTCGGAGCGCATCCCCGATATCGTCATCATCACCGGAATGTCCGGATCGGGCCGCACACAGGCCATGCACGTGTTCGAGGACATGGGCTATTTTTGCATTGATAACCTACCTCCGCGTCTCATCGCCCAGCTTGCCGAGCTCGTCGGCATCAATACGGGCGTGGGCAGGCATCTCGCCGTCACCTGCGATTTGCGTAGCCAGGGCTTGTTCGATGAGCTGCTCGATGCCGTTGCCGCACTCGAGGAGCGCGAGATGAGCTGTGACATCGTGTTTCTCGAGGCCTCTGACGAGGTGCTGATCCGTCGCTATAGCGAAAACCGCCGCCGCCATCCCATTGCCAAGCCGGGGGAGACTACGGCCGATGCGATTCAGCGCGAGCGCCTGCAGCTGCAGGGTGTGCGCGATCGAGCCGATATGATCATCGACACGAGCCGCCTGCGTACCTCTGCCCTGCGCAACAAATTGCGCATGGCGTTCTCCGAGTTGTCCGACCAGCAGCTCATGGACGTTCACGTGTTCTCGTTTGGCTTTAAGCACGGTATGCCCGTCGAGGCGGACATTATGATCGACGTTCGCTTCCTGCCCAATCCGTTCTACGATCCTGAGATGCGCACCATGACCGGTCTCGATAAGAAGGTCTCCGACTTTGTTCTGGACCATCCCAAGACCCAGGAGTTCTGGAAAGCTTGGACGCAGCTGCTCGATACGGTCATGCCCGGCTATATCGCGGAGGGCAAGCCACAGCTTTCTATTGCCATCGGCTGCACGGGCGGTCAACACCGCAGCGTTGCCATCGCCGAGGCCACGGCACGTTATTTGGAAGGTGCCCAATATCACGTGAGCATTTCCCACCGCGACCTGTCGCGCGCCAACACGAAAGCATAGGCCTGCATGTCGTTTACCGCCGAGGTGCGTGACGAGCTCGCGCGCTGCGAACCCGAATGTGAATACTGCGATTTGTCGACGCTTGCCGCCCTGACGCGTGTGAGCGGTACACTTTCGCTGGCCGGCTCCGGGCGGTATCGTTTGACGGTCGCGACCGAGACGGGCGCCGTCGCGCGCACGATGATCACACTGACGCATCGCATCCTTAAGCTCAAAACGGAATTCACCGTTCGTAAATCGGTCTTGCATAAGGTTCGCAACTATCTCATTACCCTGCCCGACCAACCCGACCTGGATAAGGCTCTGGTGCTGCTGGGCATCCTCGACCGCAGGGGAGGACTTGTCGCCGGCGTGCCCCGACATATCGTTGCCCGTCCCTGCTGCAGGCTTGCCTATATCCGCGGCGCGCTCATCGCGGGCGGCTTCGTGGCCGATCCACGCGGCGATTTTCATTTGGAGATCGCGGTACAGGGAGAGCAATATGCCAAGGGGCTTTGCGATCTGTTGGAGCAGATTGGGGTCCATGCTCGTGTTAATGCACGGCGGGGGTCATATGCCGTGTACATTAAGAGCGCCGAGGAGATCGAGCAGCTCCTAAAGCTGATCGGCGCCAAGCGCAGCGTTGCCGAGATCGAGGAAGCGCGCGCGGTCAAATTGGTTAAGAACGACGTAAACCGTCGCGTGAACGCCGAGCTCGCCAACCAGACCAGAAGTGCGGGTGCCGCCCAGCATCAGCTTGCGTTGATCGATGAGCTCGAACAGCGGGGTTTGCGCGACACGCTTCCGGATGCCTTGGCGGTCTTTTGCGACCTGCGCGAGCGCTATCCCGATCTTTCGCTGCGTGATTTAGGGGAGATGGCTGACCCTCCCTTGTCGAAGTCTGCCCTCTACCATCGTGTTTTACGGCTTGAAAAGCTCATTGAAGCAAACAGGTAGGTTAAAGTATCGACTTATATACGGATTTAGCTGCTATTTTATTCTTTAAAGCGTTTTAACGCAAATTTGATTTTCAATTTCGAGCATTCTCGTGAAATTCAAGTCAAAAAAAAGGTATATTAGGCGAGTGGTTAGTTTGTGGGCCTCAACGGCAGGCGCTGTAGCTTGCGGGGGCCTTACGAAAGGAGACACAATGGCAGTAAAGGTTGCTATTAACGGCTTCGGTCGCATCGGTCGTCTGGCCTTCCGTCAGATGTTCGGTCATGAGGGCTCCGAGATCGTCGCTATCAACGACCTCACCTCTCCCGATATGCTCGCTTACCTGCTGAAGTACGACTCCACGCAGGGCAACTACGCTCGCGATCACGAGGTCGTTGCTGGCGAGGATTCCATCACCGTTGACGGCAAGGAGATCAAGATCTACAAGGAGGCCGACGCCAACAACCTGCCTTGGGGCGACCTCGACGTCGACGTCGTTCTCGAGTGCACCGGCTTCTACACCAGCAAGGCTAAGGCTCAGGCCCACATCAACGCTGGCGCCAAGAAGGTCGTCATCTCCGCTCCGGCTGGCAGCGATCTGCCCACCATCGTGTACAACGTCAACCACGAGACGCTGACCGCTGAGGACAACATCATCTCCGCTGCTTCCTGCACCACCAACTGCCTCGCCCCGATGGCCAAGGGTCTGAACGACTTCGCTCCCATCGTGTCCGGCATCATGACCACCATTCACGCTTGGACTGGCGACCAGATGCCGCTCGACGGCCCGCAGCGCAAGGGCAACAAGCGTCGTAGCCGCGCCTGCGCCGTCAACATCGTCCCCAACACCACCGGTGCTGCCAAGGCTATCGGCCTGGTTCTCCCCGAGCTCAACGGTAAGCTCATCGGTGCCGCCCAGCGCGTCCCGACGCCGACCGGCTCCATCACCAACCTCTACGCTGTCGTTGACAAGAAGGTCACCGTCGACGAGGTCAACGCTGCTATGAAGGCCTACGCTGCCACCATCTCCGAGACCTTCGGTTACAACGAGGACGACATCGTCTCCACCGACATCATCGGCGAGACCCACGGCTCCATCTTCGACGCCACTCAGACCATGTGTTCTGACCTCGGCAACGGCCAGACCCTCGTTCAGGTCACCTCTTGGTACGACAACGAGAACTCCTACACCTCTCAGATGGTCCGCACCATCAAGTACTTCGAGAAGTTCGTTGCTTAATTTAGCTTTTAGCGAATAGCTCGTTGAGCGTCTAAAGAAGGGCGCGGCCTTATAGGGCTTACACCCTAGGGTCGCGCCCTTTTTATAAGAAATCGTCTGCCGTAATGGGAGGCAGACACGTACGAAAGGTAGAAGCAAACATGGCCTTTACCAAGAAGACCGTCCGCGACATCGATGTCGACGGAAAGCGCGTTCTCGTCCGCGTTGACTTTAACGTGCCTATCAAGGATGGCGTCGTTGGCGACACCACCCGTATCAAGGCTGCCCTGCCCACCATCAACTACCTCGTTGAGCACAACGCTCGCGTCATCCTCATGAGCCACCTCGGCCGTCCCGAGGGCACCGGCTTCCAGCCCGAGCTGTCCCTCGAGCCCGTCGCCAAGAAGCTCGCCGAGCTCTCTGGTCTTGACGTTGCCTTTGTCGCCGACACTTACGGCGAGAAGGCTGCCGAGGCTGTCGCCGCCGTCGAGCCGGGCAAGGTTCTCGTTCTCGAGAACGTCCGCTTCGATAAGCGTGAGAAGAAGAACGATCCCGAGATCGCCAAGAAGCTCGCTTCCTATGGTGACGTCTTCGTTCTCGATGCCTTCGGCACCGCTCACCGCGCCCAGGGTTCCGTCGTGGGCCCCGCCGCTTACCTGCCTGCCGTCGCTGGCTTCCTGCTCGAGAAGGAGGTCGACACGCTGACCGGCATCTTCGCCGAGCCCGAGCGCCCCTTCGTCGCTATCGTCGGCGGCTCAAAGGTTTCCTCCAAGATCGGCGTTCTCGATCACCTCATCGACTCCGCTGACACCCTGATCATCGGTGGCGGCATGGCCTACACCTTCTTCCTGGCTCAGGGCCTGTCCGTCGGTCAGTCCCTCAAGGAAGAGGACTGGGTCGAGCGCGCCGGCGAGATGCTTAAGAAGGCCGAGGAGAAGGGCGTCAAGATCCTGCTCCCCATCGACAACCGCGTTGCCGATCACTTTGGCGAGGACGCTGTTCCCGAGGTTGTCGCTTCCGACGCTATCCCCGACGATCGTGAGGGCATGGACATCGGCCCCAAGACCGAGGAGCTCTACGCCGAGGCTGTCAAGGGCGCCAAGACCGTGTTCTGGAATGGCCCCATGGGCGTCTTCGAGTTCGACAACTTCGCTCACGGCACCCAGGCTATCGCCGAGGCTGTCGCCGAGGCCGACTGCACCTCGATCATCGGCGGTGGCGACTCTGTCGCAGCTGTCAACAAGTTCAACCTGGCCGACAAGATGAGCTGGATCTCCACCGGTGGTGGCGCTTCCATGGAGCTCGTCGAGGGTAAGGCCCTGCCCGGAGTGGAGGCGCTTCTCGATGCCTAATCGCACCCTTCTTATCGCTGGTAACTGGAAGATGAACAACGACGTCGCCGAGGCTGCCAAGCTCGCCGACGAGCTGGCTCAGGCTCTGCCCGAGGTTCCGGCTGGCGTCGAGGTGCTCGTCTGCCCTCCGACCATCGACATCACCACGGTTCATGACCGCATTCAGGCTGCCCCCATCGCCCTCGGTGCACAGAACGTGTACTGGGAGGCCAAGGGTGCCTTCACCGGTGAGTCCTCTTGCGACATGCTCAAGTCCGCTGGCTGCACCTACTGCATCATCGGTCACTCCGAGCGTCGCGACTACTTCCACGAGACCGACGAGGACCAGAACAAGAAGGCTAAGGCTCTCGTTGCCGCCGGCCTTGTTCCCGTCTTCTGCTGCGGCGAGTCCCTCGAGGTCCGCGAGGCTGGCACCTATGTCGAGCACGTCGTGAACCAGGTCAAGGCTGGCCTTGCTGGTCTTGAGATCACCTGCCCCAAGCAGGTCGTCGTCGCCTACGAGCCCATCTGGGCCATCGGCACCGGCAAGACCGCTACCGCCGAGGACGCTCAGGAGGTCTGCGGTGCTATCCGTGAGACCCTCAAGGAGATGTTCGGCGAGGAGCTCGCTAACGGCATCCGCGTGCTGTATGGCGGTTCCGCCAAGCCCGGCAACATCGCCGAGCTCGTCGCCAAGCCCGACGTTGACGGCGCCCTCGTGGGCGGCGCTTCGCTCAAGGCTGCCGACTTCGCCTCTATGGTCGTCAAGGCAGGCGAGTAGGACATATGGCACAACGTCATCTTCCTGCACTCCTGATTATCATGGATGGCTGCGGCCTTGCTCCGGCCGATGGCGAGAACGCCGTCGCCGCTGCCAAGACGCCCTTCCTTGATGGCCTGTACGAGAAGTACCCCCACACCACGCTCGGTGCTTCGGGCGAGGACGTGGGCCTTCCCGACGGCCAGATGGGTAACTCCGAGGTGGGTCACCTCAACATCGGTGCCGGCCGCATCGTGTTCCAGGAGCTTTCGCGCATCAACAATGCCATCAAGGACGGCTCCATCGCCAAGAACGAGGTTTTCGTCAAGGCTATGGACGATGTCAAGGCTGACGGTAAGACTCTCCACCTCATGGGCCTTATGAGCCCTGGCGGTGTTCATTCTCACATGAACCACGTCGAGGCTCTGGTCAAGATGGCTGCCGAGCACGGTGTCAAGACCGTTCGCGTCCACGCCTTCATGGATGGTCGCGACGTTGACCCGCAGTCCGGTGCCGGTTACATGAGTGAGTTCTGCGCCTTCCTGGCTAAGATCTCCGAGGAGACCGGTTGCGACGCTCGCGTTGCCACCGTCTCGGGCCGTTATTGGGCCATGGACCGCGATAATCGTTGGGAGCGCATCCAGCGCGCCTACGACGTCATGGTCAACGCGTCCGATGCTGATACCGACCCCGTTGCCGGTATCAAGGCCTACTACGAGAAGGACCCGCGCGGCGACGAGTTCGTCGAGCCCTTCGCTGCCCACAACGAGGGCATTCACGAGGGCGACGCGGCCATCTTCTTCAACTTCCGTCCCGACCGCGCTCGTCAGATGACCCGCGTGTTCACGGACAAGGAGTTCGACGGCTTTGAGCGCGAGCAGATCAAGCTTTCGCACTTTGTGACGATGACCGAGTACGATCCGACGTTTGACGTCGAGGTCGCCTTCCCCAAGACGTTCCCCGAGAACGTCCTGGCCGACGTTATCGCCGCCAATGGCCTGAAGCAGCTGCACACCGCCGAGACCGAGAAGTACGCCCACGTGACGTTCTTCCTCAACGGCGGCATCGAGGAGCCCAAGGAGGGCGAGGAGCGCGTGCTCGTCGCTTCCCCCAAGGTCGCTACCTACGATCTGCAGCCTGAGATGAGCGCTCCCGAGGTGACCGAGAAACTCGTCGCCGCTATTAACGATGATCGCGCTGATTTCTACATCGTGAACTTCGCGAACTGCGACATGGTTGGTCACACCGGTGTCTTTGACGCCGCCGTTAAGGCCGTCGAGGCCGTTGACGATGCCCTGTCTAAGGTTGTCCCGGCGATTCTCGCCAAGGGCGGCTTTGCGCTGATTACCGCCGACCACGGCAATGCCGATCACATGTTTGACGTTGCTTGCGACGGTTCTAAGCATCCGTTCACTGCTCACACCACCAACCGTGTGCCGTTCATCATCGTTGATGAGAAGGCCGAGCTCACCGGTATCGAGGACGGCCGTCTTTCCGATATCGCTCCGACCATGCTCACCATGGCTGGTATTGAGCCTTCCGCCGAGATGACGGGCCGCGTGCTCGCCACCGAGGCCTAATAGAAAACAAATACCGTTTTCTAGTAAGGGGGTTGTCCACAACCGGACAACCCCCTTTTTGGTATTTCTGCCATTTCCACCCCGTCCTTGAGTGGCAGGTAGGGGAGAGCGGGGGATTGTGGTACAGTACTGGAGTTTAAACCGTTCTATTAAGGAGCTTATCTATGGGTCCGTTCCAGATTCTTCTGTTTGTCGTTTGGGCTGTCTCTGCCGTGGCGCTGACGATTCTCGTCCTGATGCATTCCGGTAAGGGCACCGGCGTTTCGGATATGATCGCTAGCTCGCTGTATAACTCCAGCTCTGCCACGGGCGTCATGGAGCAGAACCTCGACCGCCTGACCGTCATCATGGCTGTCGTGTTTGCCGTGTGCGTCGTGCTGTGCATGTTCTTCTTCCCGCAGGGCATCGTCGGCTACTAAGCACGAGCCGCATAAATATTCAAAAAGGGTCCCGTAAGTGCGGGACCCTTTTTGTTTACATATTTGTAACAGAGTCAAAATATCCCCACATACTTCGCCCAACTAAAGAAATTCTCGACCGTTAACCGGAATTAGCCCCAAATTGTGTATAAAATGCGCTACTGTATTGCAAAACGTTGGTCCGTTGTGCATAACCAGCCATAGCAGCGGGCGGCGTTTTGATGGTTCGGATCGGATTGTTTCGACATGTGTCCGACTGAACATTTCTTTGTCCTATCTCATAAGGAGGATGGCATGGCTGATTCTATGTTCCACCAGCCCGTTATGGGTCGTCGCGCCTTTGTTGGCGGCACCCTTGCTGCGAGCTCCATGGCTTTTCTTGCCGCATGTGGCAAGAAGGGTGGCGACGCTTCCGGTTCTGAGTCCGGTTCGACGCTGAACTTCTACATCAACAACCCGGTCTGCATCGACCCCTACAATGTCCAGGAGGACCAGGGCACTCAGGTCGAGTACCAGCTCTTTGACGCTCTGACCTCTTACGACGCCGAGAAGGGCGAGATCGTTCCGCTGGCTTGCGAGTCCTTTGAGTCCAACGACGACGCCACCGAGTTTACCTTCAAGATCAAGAAGGCCAAGTTCCACAACGGTGACGACGTTACCTCCAAGTCCTTCAAGCTCGGTTGGGAGCGTCTGGTCAACACCAAGTCGGCCATCGCTACCGAGTACGGTCCTTCCGAGGTCTCCTATCACCTTTCCATGGTCGAGGGTTATGACGACCTGCTTGCCGGTAACGCTACCGAGCTCAGCGGTGTTACGTGCCCCGACGATGAGACCCTCGTCGTCAAGCTGTCTTCCGCTTACGCTGACTTCCCCTTCGTCGCCTCTCATCCGGCTCTGGCCCCGGTTCCCGAGTGCGCCGAGTCCGATGTCAAGAGCTTCTATCTTGCCCCGGTCGGTAACGGCCCGTTCATGATGGACGGCAAGTGGGAGGATGGCCAGGAGATCAACGTCAAGAAGTTCGACGATTACTATGGCGACAAGGCCAAGATCGATGGCATCCACTTCCAGGTCATCAAGGACATGGAGACCGCTTACAAGGAGTTCCAGGCCGGTAACCTCGATGTCTGCGACGTTCCCGTCGCTCAGATCGATGCCGCCAAGAAGGATCGCGGCGTGTCCAAGGACGGCTACACCATGGGTGACGGAGAACGCATGCTGCTCGGCGCCGAGCCTTCCACGTACTATCTGACCTGCAACACCACGGCCGAGCCGTTCAACAACGCCGACCTGCGTAGGGGCATCTCCCTGGCCATTAACCGTGAGGCCATCTGCAAGACCATCTTCAAGGGTACCCGTACCCCTGCCGACGGCATTGTTCCTCCGGGCATCGATGGCTACAAGGAGGGCGCATGGGAGTTCTGCGCCTACGATGTCGACAAGGCTAACGAGTACCTCGACAAGGTTGCTCCCGCTGGCGCTAACGGGGATCGTGGCATTAGCGTGACCCTGTCCTACAACCAGGACGGCGGTCACAAGGAGATCATGGAGTCCATCATCGGCGACCTCGCCAAGGTTGGCGTTACCGCTGTCTCCGATACCCCTGAGTGGTCTGCCCTGCTCGAGCAGTATCAGAACTTTAACTATCAGTTCGGTCGTCTGGGTTGGATTGCCGACTACCCGATCATGGACAACTTCCTGTATCCGCTGTTCCACTCCGACTCCCTCGGTGGCGACAACCGCTCCGGTTACAACAACCCCGAGTTCGACGCCAAGGTCGACGAGGCTCGTACTATTGTTGACGACGAGGAGCGCGTCGCTAAGATGCAGGAGGCCGACGCAATGGTCGCTGCCGACTGCCCGGTCATCCCGATTATGTTCTACACGCACACCATCGCCGGCTCCGATCGCATCAAGCACCTCTATGTCGATCCGCAGAAGCACGCCGATCTGGGTACCGCTGAGCTCGCCTAAGAGTTTGCAGCTTCCGTGAGGGTCAAGTATTTACGTAGACCTCATGGGAAACATACAGTTCTCCCTAACCTGGGGTAAACTGGCTGATGGTAATTTTGGGATGCCGGTCTGGCGATCGGCATCCCATTTAGGTTAATCCCTAGATAGGGGAGTGGTATGGGTAAGTACATCGTTAAACGTGTGCTTCAGTTCATCCCGGTGTTTTTGGGCGTTACGCTGATTCTGTTCGCCCTTCAGAATATCGTGCCGGGAGATCCGATCAAGCTGATCGGTGGAGACAAGGCTCTGTCCCCCGAGGTGGAGCTTCAGCTTCGCGTCCGCTATCACCTGGTCCAGTCGGACGAGGACGGCAACGCGATCCTTGACGAGAACGGCGACCCCGTTCAAACGTCGCTCGTGGACCGTTACTTGTATTACATGAACGGCCTGCTTCATGGCGATCTGGGCAATTCGTATCAGCGCAAGCTGCCGGTTACGGAAATCTTTGCCCAGAAGTATCCGTATACGGTCAAACTTGCCGCGTGCGCCATCGTGCTCGAGGCAATTATGGGTATCGGCGCGGGTATCATTTCGGCGGTAAAGCGTTATTCCTTCTGGGATATTTTGGTAACGCTCACCACGTCGATCCTCGTTGCGGTCCCGGCCTTCTGGCTCGGTATGTTGCTGCAGCTGTTCTTTGGCGTCATCCTCAAGGACGCTACGGGCGGTGCAATCTCCATGCCGATCTCGGGTGCCGGCGGTTCCAGCTCTCAGTATCAGGATTGGATGCACTATGTGCTTCCGACCATTACGCTGGCTTCGGTTTCGACCGCTTATGCCGCCCGCATTATGCGCTCGCAGCTGCTTGACGTCATGAACCAGGATTACATCCGTACGGCAAAGGCCAAGGGTCTCTCCAATCGCGCGATCATCGTCAAGCATGCGCTTAAGAATGCACTCATCCCCGTCGTTACCTATATTGGTGTCGACTTTGGTGGCATGCTTTCGGGCGCCATCCTGACCGAGACGGTCTTTAACTGGCCCGGTATCGGCTACGAGGTCTATCGCGCCATTAGCATGCGTGACTGGCCCATCGTTATGGGCGGCGTTACGCTCATCGTTGTCGTCGTCATGGTGATCAACCTGCTCGTCGACATTAGCTATGCATTCCTCGACCCGCGCATCCGCCTTGGCGGTCCGTCGGATAAGGCCTAAGGGAGGTACGTCTCATGCAGGAAACTGATTCTCAGTCTCAGGAGCAGGCTACCGCCACCAAGGCCGCATCTGCTCCCGCCAAGTCCCGCACGCTGTGGGGCGACGCTTTTAAGCGTCTTCGCAAGAACAAGCTCGCCGTTATCGGTGTCTGCTGGATCATCATCGTCGTTTTGGTTGCCCTGACCGCAGATCTGTGGGCTAAGCCCTGGCTTGGTTCGCCGACGGCTTCCGACTCGACCACCATGGCCGAGACGTCGCTGTTGGCTCCGTGTGCAGAGCACCCGTTTGGCACCGACGCCCTTGGTCGCGACATTCTCGTCCGCGTTATCTACGGTGCGCGCGTTTCGCTGTCTGTCGGAATTATGGCCACCGCGATTTCCACGCTGATCGGTCTGGTCATGGGTGCTCTGGCCGGTTTCTACGGCGGCATCTGGGATACGATCATCATGCGCTGTGCGGACATCTTCCTGGCGTTCCCGTACGTGCTGTTCGTTGTCGCCATGATCGCCGTTATCGGCCGCGGTCTTCAGAACGTCTTTATCGCCATCGGTATTCTCGGCTGGCCTTCGATTGCGCGCGTCTTCCGCTCTGCGATCTTGACCGTCAAGGAAAACGACTATGTTGATGCTGCGCGCGCGATGGGTGCATCTGATGCTCGTATCGTCGTGCGTCACATCTTCCCGAACTCCGTCGCCTCCATCGTGGTCTACGCGACCATGAACATTGGTGGCGCCATCCTGACCGAGTCTGCTCTGTCCTTCCTCGGCATGGGCGTTATTCCGCCTACGCCTTCGTGGGGCTCCATGATTCAGGACGGTCAGCAGTATCTGCTGACTGCTCCCTGGATGATGATCATGCCCGGTCTGGCAATTCTCTCGACGGTGCTCGCCTTCACCCTGCTGGGTGACGGTTTGCGCGACGCCCTCGACGTCAAGATGAAGGACGCATAAGGATGAAGAAGAACAAGAACTATGTGGACCTGAAGGACCAGCCGGTTCCCGAGGGCCAGCATCTGCTCGAGGTCGATGACCTAAAGATGTATTTCCACACCGAGGATGGCGTCGTTCGCGCTGTCGACGGTGTCTCCTACACGCTCGATCGCGGCGAGACCCTGGGCGTCGTCGGTGAGTCCGGCTCCGGTAAGTCCGTGACCGCCATGACCATCATGGGCCTTATCTCGATGCCTCCGGGAAAGATTGAGGGCGGCGACGTTCGCTATCGCGGTCGTTCTATCCTCGAGATGACCGAGGAAGAGATGCAGCACATTCGCGGTAACGATATCGCGATGATCTTCCAGGATCCTATGACCTCCTTGAACCCGGTCTATAAGATCGGCAAGCAGGTAGGCGAGGGTCTTCGTCTGCACCGTGGCTACTCCAAGCAGGAGGCGCTCAAGCGCGCCACCGAGCTTTTGGACCTCGTTGGCATTCCCGAGCCCGAAAAGCGCGTCAATGAGTATCCGCACCAGTTCTCTGGCGGTATGCGTCAGCGCGTCATGATCGCTATGGCTCTTGCCTGCGACCCCGATATTCTGATTGCCGACGAGCCCACGACTGCCTTGGACGTTACCATTCAGGCTCAGATTATTGAGCTTATGCAGGAAATGCAGGAGAAGAACGGCAACGCCATCATCATGATCACCCATGACCTGGGCGTTGTCGCCGATATGGCTGACAAGATCATGGTTATGTACGCCGGCCGTCCCGTCGAGTTCGGTACTGCTGAGGAAATCTTCTACGAGAGCCGCCACCCCTACACCTGGGGCCTTATCCGCTCCATCCCGGAGCAGGCCATCGAAGAGAAGAAGCCTCTTACGCCGATTCACGGCAACCCGCCTTCGCTCATGAACCTGCCTGAGGGCTGCGTCTTCTCTCCTCGCTGCCCCTATGCGACGGACAAGTGCCGCAAGCAGCGCCCCGAGCGCGTTGTCACCGAGTCTGGTCATTACTCTGCGTGCCACTACTCCGGTGACCCCGAGTTCCTCAAGAACGCTCCTGAGACGTCCCGTACGCGCAAGGATTCCAAGAAGGGAGGCGAGGCGTAATGGCAGATACCAACGAGCGCACTCCGCTGCTGAAGGTCGAGCACCTCTCTAAGGAGTTTCCCGCTGAGTCCGGCATGTTCGCCAAGCGCTTCTCCAAGCGTGTCGTCTCTGCTGTAAATGACATTTCGTTCGAGATTTATCCTGGCGAGACCTTTGGTCTGGTTGGCGAGTCTGGTTGCGGCAAGTCCACGACGGGCCGCACCATCATGCGTCTGACCAAGCCGACCGCCGGTAAGGTGTTCTTCCAGGGCAAAGATGTTGCCGAGATGAGCAAGCATGAGATCAAGGACATGCGTCGCGAGATGCAGTTTATCTTCCAGGATCCTTATGCTTCGCTCAACCCTCGTATGACCATCGGAGAGATTGTCTCCGAGCCCATGACCATTCATGGCGTGGGTACCAAGGAGGAGCGCATTGAGCGCGTCCGCGAGCTTCTCGACGTCGTTGGACTGAACCCCGAGCACATCAACCGCTATCCGCATGAGTTCTCCGGCGGTCAGCGTCAGCGTGTCGGCATTGCCCGCGCTTTTGCGCTGAAGCCCAAGCTGATTATCTGCGACGAGCCGGTTTCCGCTCTGGATGTGTCCATTCAGGCCCAGGTTCTGAACCTACTGAAGGAGCTCCAGGACAAGTTCGGTACCGCATATCTGTTTATCGCCCACGACTTGTCCGTCGTGCAGCACATCTCCGATCGCGTTGCCGTTATGTATCTGGGTAAGATGGTCGAGGTTTCGGACTGGAAGACGCTCTACAGCGAGCCTCACCATCCGTACACGCAGTCGCTGCTGTCTGCCGTGCCGGTTCCCGATCCTGATATCCAGAAGACCCGCAAGCGCATCATCCTCGCTGGCGACCCGCCGTCGCCGCTGGATCCGCCGACCGGTTGCCGTTTCCACACTCGCTGCCCGATCGCTCAGGGTATCTGCTCTGAGAAGCTTCCCGAGTTTAAGGAAGTTGCACCTGGTCACTGCTGCGCGTGCCACTTCGCGGAGCCGTTCCCGATCAAGGAATCGCACATCGACCTGTAGTAGGTTGTTTGTCCGGGCCCGTGCTGGACTTAGTTTTCAGAACGTCCTCGACCATGGAAACCCCCTTATCCTGCTCCTTCGGAGCCGCGGATAAGGGGGTTTCCTGGTCTGCGGAATGTTCTGAAAACTAAGTCCAGCACGGGCCCTGTGTTACCACTGCAGAGGGGGTGCGATTCCTTGATCGCTCACTTAATCTAATGGGAAAGATAGCGAGGCCGGAGCTTTAGCTCCGGCCTCCTTATATAAGGGCTAGGCAAAGCCGAGCCACTAAATTTATATCAGCTCCCAGAACATGTTTGAGAACTGTGCCTGAAGTATGTATTTGCAGGCCCCGAATCGGTGTTGCCTCCCGGCGCATTCCGCAGGGGGAGCGATATTTTGCAGCACGAAGTGCGAAGCAAAATATCGCTCATGCCCGAGGACGCGCCGGGAGGCAACACCGATTCGGGGCCGAACATATAGATCTACCAGCGCATTTACAAATTCGTAAACTTTTTTGAAAAAAGTGCTTGCACAGTTCTCGAATCATAGGTTATTATCTTCCTCGTTGAACACGCGGGTCCAACAAAACGGACCGCGAATCAACAACATAGCATGTCGGAGTGGCGGAATTGGCAGACGCGCTAGCTTGAGGTGCTAGTGACCGCTTTTTGGTCATGCGGGTTCAAGTCCCGCCTCCGACACCATCGCATTTGAGAAGCCTCTTCGGAGGCTTTTTTGTTACCGATAGACGGTGGGGTCCACGATGGAAACGCTTGAACGCAACGAGTGGGCAGACGTTGCCCAACTAGTCGAGATCACGAGCGATGCTGTCATCATCTGCGAGCTCGACGGAACAATTCTGCATGTGAATAATCGCTTACTTGGTTTGATGTGCGAGGAACGCGCCGACGTCATCGGTGGAGATGTTAAAGACGTCCTGTACTCATCCGCTTTTGAACGTGCGACGGAACATCGTCTGCCATTTGAAACTGATGGCTCCGAGAACGAACTGATGCTCAAGCTGAGTGACGGCTCCTTTATCCCCGTCTTGGTTCGTGCGGGCTCCGTGACGCCTCCACGCATCTTTGGGCGCCGCGCGCCACGTGTCCTGGTGGCGCTCCATAGCATCGAAGAACAGTATTCTCACGACCGTCAACTCAAGCGTGCGTTATCGGAGCTTAGAGTGGCGAACAAGCGTCTCTCTGGCACGCTCTCGGTCATTATGAGCACTGTGGGCTCCGATGAGTTACCCAGCCTGCTTGATACTGTTTTGAACCAGCTTGTAGGAACGCTCGATGCTTCGGGTGCCGCTATCTATTTTTCTGAGAGCGGCGGTTTTAAACTTCGCGGTGTTTCCAAGGAGCTGTACGACAGCTACCTGCCTGAGTTTTTGCCGTATGGCGCTGGCATTCCGACGTATGTTCTTCGTGAGTCGCGTGCCTGTCGCTTGTCGATTCAACAGGACCTTGAGGGCGATAAGGCCGCCTCCGGTATGTTCATGGACTTGGACAATCGTTCTAAGCACCTGTTGCGCGTGCAGGATATGCCTCCGTACCGCAGCGAGATCTGTCTTCCCGTTTTTTACGGTACGCAGATCCTTGGCGTGCTGGAAGTTGGTTGGAAACGCCCCCAGGCACCGCTCGCCTATGACGTTAATGTACTCGAGGTCATTTGCGATTACTTGTCTATCCAACTGGTCGGCATGGCATCGAGTCTTCGCTCTCGTCGCACGGCCGAGCTTGGCCGCTCGCTCAATGTCTTACGTGATGAGTTGTTTACCTTTCTAGACGATTCCGTCGCGGCTACCCAGGCGGTATCGTCCGAGATCTGCAATATGCTCAACTGCCATTTTTGCCCTGTTGAGTATGACGCCAGTCTGGATTCCTACGTCATAGATTTTGAAGGCGGCAGTCGCGTTGCTTTGCCGGACGATCCCGAGAAGCTTTTCTTTTCCACGACGGCGCCAGCGGCACGTCTGGGGGCTGGCCCTGATGGCTTTGAGGCATCTGTTTTGGGGGGTACGAGTGCCGAGGACCTTAAACACGTCCGTATAACTCGCGTTGACGAATCGATGCCTATGGGAGGCTGGCTTAGGGCGCATGGTCTGCCTTGTCAAGGTCTCTACGTCGACTCCGGCATCGAGGCGGGGCACCCGCGCTCTGAGGGCGATGGCAAGCACAGTAACGACGCGATTGTTCCTGCTTCTGTTGCGAAGAGCCCGACGACGCGCGCGCTGCTGCTTCGTGATGGTAGCCAAGAGCCGATTGATGACCTTGAATATGACTACTTGGTGCACTTGGCGCATGACTTTGAACTGATCTACGAAGGCGAATCTCAAAAGCGCGAGGAGCGCCATATCGCTCAGACGCTCCAGATTGGCATGAGAAATTCCCTGGGGGATGTTCCGGGTATCGCAACCGATTCGGTGTACCTGTCGGCCACGAATTCGGCGTTGGTCGGAGGCGATTTCTATACGCTCATTCGTCTTCCCGACGACTGCGCCGTCATGATTCTGGGTGATGTGTCTGGCAAAGGCATTGAGGCCGCATCGATGTCCGCGCTCGTCAAGACGGCCCTGACGGCATATGCCTGGGAGGGCGCTGGACCGGCCCGCATGGCACGCTCCCTTAACAGCATGCTCATGGGCTTTTCGAGGGTCGAGACGTTCGTGACGGCCTTTATCGCCAAGATTGACCTTAAAGCCGGACGCGCAACGTATTGTTCGGCGGGCCATCCTCCGACCATGGTCATCAGGCCAGAGTCGATGCCGCTGGGTGGCGGCGAGGCCCGTGGGGGAGAGGTTGAGCTGCTTGGATGCCAATCGGGCGTAATCGGTGCCTTTGAGAGCATGGTGTACGAGACAGGCGTGTTTACGTTTGCCCCCGGCGACATGCTCTTCATGTATACGGATGGAACGATTGAGGCCCGCGACCGCACCGGAGCGTTCTTTGGCGAGCAGCGCTTGCGCGACCTTCTGCTCTCTGTCTCGGGTGAGGGCGTATCGGGCATTTGCGGCAAGGTCTTGGGCGAGCTTGACCGATTTACCGAATCGGCGCTGGACGATGACATTGCATTGGTGTCCCTTGAGTTTTTACGGGGTCGTTCATAGACGACGCTGGGCGGGCTGAATCCGTACGGTTGGGGAAACGAATGCATCGAGTGGGCTTTTTTGGGGAACCATGGTCGTATGAATGAGTGGAATGACATAGCGGTTTTGACGCCACCAGGCGATATCGACATCGCCACGGTGCCTGCGCTGCGTCGGCGGTTGGATGCTTTGATTGGCCGCGGCGTGCGTCGTGTCGTCATCAACTGTCAGGCTGTTAGCTTTATCGATTCTACGGGCTTGGCATTCCTGCTTACGCGCGCTCGTGAGCTTATGAGGCGAGAAGGCCTGCTTTCGCTCGTCAATGCATCAGGTGAAGTTGTTCGCTTTTTGGAGATTGCTCGTCTTGTCGATATCCTTCATGTCGTGGGGCCGGCACGGGAGTCAATTCCTGCCATTCCGGTGGGGGAGCTGCCTCGCTGGAGTAAGAGCGTTGAGGTCCGTCAGGGTATCGAGAATCTTCCATACTACCGACATCGCATCGCCGAACTCCTTGAATCGCTTCCGTTGCGCCGTGACGAGCGCTACGATGTCGCATTGGCGTCGGGGGAGGCGCTGGGTAATGCCTATGACCATGCGGGCGGTATCGGGTGCGTCCTGACGGTTCAGGCCTATGGCGATCGCGTTGTGGTTGAGGTGCTTGATCGAGGTGCCGGCTATTCTATCGATGAAACGAGCGAACCGGTCGCATCCGAGGAACGCGGCCGTGGCATCAAGCTTATGCGTATGCTCGTCGATAACGTGGAGGTTGCTCGTCGTACGGACGGCGCCGGCACGCGCGTGCAGATGGTGAAGCTGTTTAGCGGAGCGCTGGAATCGTGTGCCTAGCCAATCGCTTTAGCGCGTTTAGCTACTAAGAACATGCGGCAGACAAGTTTTTTGAAAAAAGTACTTGCGTCTTTTGGACAACTCGCGTAAATTAATAACCCGCAAGCGGACATGGCTCAGTTGGTAGAGCACAACCTTGCCAAGGTTGGGGTCGCGGGTTCGAGCCCCGTTGTCCGCTCC
>NZ_JBCOIQ010000001.1:0-225688 GCF_040926185.1 Collinsella aerofaciens | reverse complement strand
GCTCTCGATTGGTACGCCCCGCGAGGCGGGAACGAGGATGGCGGCTGAGCTTTTGGACTGTCCACTCGTAATGGTTCCCGGCGCGCACAACGGCCTGCGCGATCGTCCGGTAACGGCTGCCCAGACCGTCCGTGGCATCCTGGGGCTCTAGCAGCTGCAAAAAACAAAACAGGCTTCACCCGCAAACGTTTCGGCCGTGTTAACAAATGTGCTCAAAACCTCACGCCTGCGGCTTCAATCGTGCCGTCTGCCAACTCATAAAAATGTAACGACATTCACGTGCTTACCTGCATCGACAAGGTGCTACTCTGGTAGCATTTGGAACCCACCGCTACCAAGCGAAGCTATCGAAAGGGCCCCATATGCTCAATAATCACGAGGTCAATCTAACCGACGAGGAGGCTGCCGCCGAGGTCGCCCGCGTCGCGAAGACCTACCCCGTGGTGCGTTTGCTGTCGGCCGATCAGATTAAGAACGAGCCTAACTGCTTGCTCGCCGGCGATCGCTGCCCTTGTCTGCGTCAATCGAGTCTTGAGGCCTTGGCAGATTCGGGTGAGGTGTCGGAGCAACTGCTCAACGATGGTGTTGAGTACCGCGCCCGTCTGCGCCCTCTAAAGGTCGAGGGCGAGCCTCACGTCTTGCTGATGGTGCGTCCGATCGATGAGCAAGAGGCTGCAGAAGAGGACCTTGTCTACACCGACGTGCTGACGAGTGTGCACAATCGCCGGTATTATGAGGAAAAGCTCCGAAGCGCCCGTATGAATGCCGGCGTTGCGATGATCGACCTTGATGATTTTAAGGTCTTCAACGATACGTGTGGCCGTCATGCCGGCGACCTTGCGCTCGGTGCTGTGGCGACAGCCATACGCAGCGGAATTCGTTCGACTGACGAGCTTGTACGCTATGGCTGCGACAAGTTTGTGGTCGTCATGCCCAATATTCCCTCCGATGACTTCACCCGTCGCCTGCACCAGGTGTCCGATGCCGTTCATGCCACGATTGTTCCGGGCCATGAGTATGCGAGCTTGACGGCATGTGTTGGTGGCGTTCGCATTCATGGCGAGACGGTCGATGAGGGAGTTGGCCGCGCTGTCCAGTTATTGAGCCGCGCTAAGGCAAAAGCCGGTACGGTCGTGACCGATGCCGATTCCATTGAGGCCTTCCAAAGCGAAAAGCCTTCGGTGCTTATTGTCGATGACTCCGAGATGAACCGAGCCATTCTCAACGAGATGCTCAAGGACGAGTATTGCATCCTCGAGGCCGATAACGGTCGTGCGGCGCTCGACATGCTCGACCGCTATGGCGATGAGTTGTCGCTCGTGCTGCTGGATATTGTCATGCCGGGCACGAACGGCTTTGAGGTGCTGGCCGATCTGTCGCGCCGATCGGGTCTCGACAATCTGCCTGTCATCATGATCTCGAGCGAAGATTCCGATGATATGGTTCTGCGCGCTTACGAGCTGGGCGCCTCAGACTATATCAATCGCCCGTTTGACTCCCGTGTCGTGCGCCGCCGTGTAAGCAACACCATCCGCCTATACGCCAAACAGCGCCGCCTGACGAACCTGCTGTCCCAGCAGTACAACGAGCGCGTCAAGAACAGTCGCATGCTCATCGACATCATGGCCGGCGTCATGGAGCTTCGCAACGGCGAGAGCGGCAGGCACGTTACGAACATCGAGAAGCTGACCGAGCTGCTGCTTGGCTGTCTGGTCCGGCGTAGCGGCACGATCTCCCTCGACAATGAGGAACGCTCCACGATCGCCCTGGCTTCGGCGCTGCACGATATCGGCAAGATGTCGATTGACGATGCGATTCTCAACAAGCCCGGGCGCCTTACGCCCGAGGAGTTCGAGATTATGAAGACGCATACCACGATCGGCGCCGACATGCTGCGTGAGCTGGGTAGCCAACACGCCGGCAATGCGCTTATGGAATATGCGTACCAGATTGCGCGTTGGCACCACGAGCGCTGGGACGGCAAGGGTTATCCCGATGGCCTTAAGGGCGACGAGATCCCCATTGCCGCGCAGGTGGTCTCGGTGGCCGACGTGTATGATGCGCTGACGAGCGTGCGTGTGTACAAGGACGCTATCCCGCACAAGGAGGCAATCCAGATGATCCTGGACGGTAAGTGCGGCACCTTTAACCCGCTGTTGCTCGACTGCCTGCTCGAGGTGCAAGACCAAATTGCCGAGACGTTGGCACGCCCCGCCGATGTCGTCGCGTTTCCCACGATTTAGTTTGACCAAAGGAGTTTTAATCCATGATTTCCATGCGTGAGGCGTATGAGAAGGTCGGCGCTAATTATGATGACGCGTGTGCTCGGCTGATGGGCGGGGAAATGCTTGCCCGCTTTGCCCTCAAGTTTTTAGATGACGAGAGCATGGACAAGTTGGAGGCTGCCATGGCGGCAGGAGACGCCGAGGAAGCGTTTATGGCAGCGCACACGCTCAAGGGCGTGAGCCAGAACCTGGGATTCGATAATCTGTACGAGCCGGCGGTCGTGGTGACCGAGGCGCTGCGCGGCGCCGATGCCGTTGACGGCGCTCACGAGGGAATGCATGCGTTGCAGCAGCAATATGCGGCTACGATGTCGGCCCTGCGCGAAGCGGCCGAATAAGAACTTGCGAGCCTTGGCTGCCCCAAGTCCGTTGATGTAGTCACAAAAGGGCGCCCCGCCGGACCATGTGGCCGGCGGGGCGCCCTTCTGTGTTGTGCTGTCCGTGAACTAACGAGCCTGCTTTACCTTGGCCGCTGCCTCGACAAACGACTTCCACAGGTTAAAGTCGGTCTCGAGCGTCTTCCACGTGTACTCAGGGTGCCATTGCACGCCTAGACAGAATGGCTGGCCTTCGACCTCGATGCACTCGGGAACGCCGTCGGTTGCCTTGGCGACCAAGCGCGTGCTTTTACCCAGACGATCGACGCAGCAGTGATGCGCCGAGTTGGTCTGGATTAGCCTGTGCCCGCCAACCGCGCGCTCCAGCAGCGAGCCCGGCACGACCTCGACGGGGTGCACGGGATCGTTGAGCACGTGGGTATGACGCCACTGCGTGCGGCCCTCGCGCGCACCCAGGCTCGGCACGTCCATGCACAGGGTGCCGCCGGTGGCGACATTGAGCAGCTGCGTGCCTCGGCAGGTGGTAAAGAGCGGCTTCTTGGCGCGAAGCACCTCGTTAACCAGCTTAAACTCAAAACGGTCGCGAATCTCGCAGCACAGCGTGGGGTCGTAAGGACGCTCGTCGCCCCAGCGTTTGGGGTTGACGTCCGGGCCGCCGGGAATAGCGATACCGTCAGCGATTTCCACGTAATGACGGATAACATCGACGTCTTCGGTAATAGACATCTGCAGCGGCAGGCCACCGGCGGCAAGGATGGCATCGACAAAGACACTTGCGATTTCCTCGTTGGGGGAGAGCGTCTCGCTCAAAAACGGTTTTGCCTCTTCCCAACGCGGCGCGACGAGGATGAGCGGACGGTCGGCGGGGGCAACGTCGACGTGCGGGGTGTATGACGATGAGGTGCGGGTTCCGATCATAGGTGTTGCTTTCGAATCTAAAGGTGGCAGGGCGCATGGGGGACGTGGGACAACACTTCTGATGGATTTGTCCCACGGGGTGGCTGGTTAGTGGCCCTTAATGGAGTTGAGGAAGTCCTGGGCGCGCTTGGTCTGGGGATGGTCGAAGAACTCGTCGGGCGTGCCGGTTTCCACGATCTGGCCGTCGGCCATAAAGACGACGCGGTCGGCTACGCGGCGGGCGAAGTTCATCTCGTGCGTGATGACGATCATCGTCATGCCCTGCTGCGCCAGGCGAACCATGACCTCGAGCACCTCGTTGATCATTTCGGGGTCCAGCGCGCTTGTGGGCTCGTCAAAAAGCATGGCCTTGGGCTGCATGGCAAGCGAACGGGCGATGGCCACGCGCTGCTGCTGGCCGCCCGAAAGCTGTGCGGGCACCTTATCGGCCTGCTCGGCAACGCCCACGCGGCTCAGCAGGTCCATGGCGCGCTCGCGGGCCTCCTCCTTGGACACGCCCAGCACATCGACCGGCCCTAGCATGACGTTCTGCAGTACGGTCATATGTGCGAACAGGTTGAACTGCTGAAACACCATGCCCAGCTCGGCACGCATGCGGGCAAGGTCCTTGCCTTCCTGCGGCAGGGGCTCGCCCTCGATGAGGATCTCGCCCGAGTCGATGGTTTCCAGGCGGTTGATGGTGCGGCACATGGTCGACTTGCCCGAGCCCGAGGGGCCGATCACAACGACGACCTCGCCGCGATCGACTGACAGATTGATGTCGTTGAGAACGTGCAGGTCGCCATAGTGCTTATCGACGTGCTTGAGCTCAATCAACGGCTGATTGCCGGTAGAAGAAGTGCTCTGTGCCATGGTGCTCGGCTCCTTATGACTCGAAATGGTAAAGCGTTAGCGGATGATGGTCGCACCGGTCTTGTGCGAAACGTAGACAGCGGCCTTGTTGATCGCAACGTTGATGAGGATGTAGATGACCGCGATTACCAGGTAGACCGACACGAGGGCGTCGTAGTTGGTAATGAGCACGCGGGCATTTTGCATGAGGTCGGGGTAGCTCACCACGTAGGCGACGGTGGTGTCTTTGACTACGACCACAAGCTGCGAGATCAACGACGGAATGATAAATCGAATAGCCTGCGGCAATACGATTTTAAAGGTGATTTTAGCCTTGGAGAGACCGAGCGCCTGGGCCGCCTCGACCTGCCCGCGCGGTACGGCGTTGACACCGGCGCGGAAAATCTCGGCCAGCACGCCGGCTGCGGCGAGCGCGACAGGGAGTGTGAGCATCCAAAACGACGGCAGCGCGATCTTGTACTGGGGCAGCACCAAAAAGAAGAAGTAGATGAACAGCAGACTCGGCACGCCGCGGAAGAAATCGGTGAGCACGCGGCAGACCAGCTGCAGCGGCTTAATGTCGCTGGTACGGCCGAGCATAAGGGCTAAGCCCAGCACCAGCGCGATAGCGCCAGCGGTGAGTGCGACTTTAACGGTGCCCTCAAAGCCGGCAAGCAAGAACTTCCAGGTGGTGAAGTGCGTAAAGAAATACCAATAGTGGACCGAAAGCTGACCGGTCACATAAAAGCGCTGCAGTACCAGAGCGATGAGCGCGGCCACGGCAACGAGCGAAATGGCGGTGCCGATGCGAATCTTGGCGCGCATCTTGGGGCCGGGAGCCTCGTAGAGCGCATCGCGCATGGTGAGCGCGGAGGTGGAATGCTTGCTCATCGGAGGATCCTCACCTTCTTATCGATGTAGTTGCCAATGTGGCTCACCACAAAGGCCGTGCCCAGGTAGCCGAGCGCCGAGATAAAGAACGCGGCGACGCCGCCGAGCGAGCGCGTGTTGATGTAGCTCACCACGCCAGTGAGCTCCTGCGGTTTAAGCGGCACCTGGCTGCCCAAGGCGGTGGTGAGCATGACGGCGATAAAGAGGTTGGTCATGGGCAGCACGCTCGAGCGCAGCGCCTGCGGAATCACGATTTTGGCGAGGACACGGCTGAAGCTCATGCCCAGCGAGCGGGCGGCTTCCACCTGGCCGACGCCTACGGTGTTGATGCCGCTCATAAAGTTTTCGGAGCCAAAGGCCGAGCCCAAGAGGACCGTGGCGACGATAACGCAGGTGCGGTAGGGCAGAACGACCTTGAGCGGCGGCAGTGCGTAGACGACGATGATGAGCAGCGCGATGCCGGGGATGTTACGGAAGACCTGGACATACAGGTCGCCAAAGACGCGCAGCGGCTTGAGCGGCGACACGCGCATCACGGTGACGGCGACGGCCAGCACCATGGCGATGGCAAACGACTCAAGCGTCATGCCCCAGGTTGCTAGCAGCGCGTCGATATAGTTCTGGCCATAGAGCGACCAGAGTTCGGAGAGACTCATGCGGACCTCCCGCCGATAAGGAAAGGGGCTCCCGTGTGTACGGAAGCCCCGACAACTCAGTGAGGAAACAGTTTACCGCAATAAAGCGCATCATGCGTTTCCGTATGGTTTCGTTGCGGCCGTTACCAGGCTCGCTGCCTAGGCGCCGATCTCGGGCAGCTCGGGAACGTTGGTGTCGCCCGTACGGTCGCCGATGCAGATCTGCCACAGCTCGGTCCAGGTGCCGTCGTCCTCAATCTTCTTAAGGAAGTCATTGACGAAGGCGACGCCGTCGGAATCGAGCGGCAGGCCGATGCCGTAAGGCTCCTTGCTGCCGAAGGGCTTGCCGGCGATCTTGTACTTGCCGGGCTCACGAACCAGGGCGCTCTGCTGCATGTTGTTATCGATGACGTAGGCATCAACGCGACCCTGCTGGAGTGCCTGGCGGGCCTCCTCGTCGGTCTTGAACTCCTGCTGGCTGGCCTTGGGGGCGAACTCCTCCAGGATGGCGGGGCCGTTGGAGCCGGACTGGACGGCGACGTTCTTGTCGGCCAGGTCGTCGACGCCCTTGATGTCGTCGTTATCGGCGAGCACCAGGATGGCCTGCTGCGTGTAGTAATAGGGACCGGCAAAGGAGACGAGTTTCTTGCGCTCGTCAGTGATGGTGTAGGTGGCAAAGACGGCGTCGACCTGGCCATTCTGCAGGACGGACTCGCGCGTGTCCGAGGTTACCTGGGTGATCTCGACCTTGTTCTCGCCCAGAATGTAGTTGGACAGGAGCTGTGCGATACCGGCGTCGAAGCCGCGGGTCTGACCGTCTTTCTCGTTGAGGAGGGAGAAGAGCGTGGAGGTCTGAACGCCACCGATCTTAAAGACGCCGGCGTCCTTGACGGCCGTCGCCCAGGTGCTGGCGGCGATGGCGTCGTCATCGGCCTTGGGGCCGTTGTCGACGAGCTTGTCGAATGCCTTGGCGTCGAGCGTGGTGGAAGCCTCGGTATCCTCGGAGCTCTTGGAAGAGCCGGCGGCGGAACCCTTGTCGGCCTCGGCGCTGGTGTCGGAGCAGCCGGCAAGACCAAGGCCGGCGACGGTTGCGAAAGTGGCGGCAACGAAGCCGCGACGGTCGAGAACGACCTGCTGGGAGAGGTTCTTGCTCATGGTAGAACACCTTTCTCAATAAAATCCCTAGCGGTTGAGTAGAGTTATACCCTATCGCGCTCAAATGGGTCAATACGAAATAACTCAGAAACATACTTACCTTATGGGTTATTGTACCTACCAAAAAGGGACAGGTTTATTTTGGCAGGTTTTATCTGGGCAAACGTCGATTATTGCAGCTGAGATAGCGCTTTGCGGACGGCGTGGTCGCCCGCAGCGGTCGCTATAATGGCGGCAACGCGACACGTATATAAGTAAGGAGATCGCGTATGAACGGCTATTCGTTTTTCGCGCCGACCATGACTTGCTGTTTTGTCTCAATCTGTAACAGTTAGACGGTAATTCGGGCCCTAGATGTTACAGATTGAGATAATCGCGTCGCGAAAATAAAAACCTCCGCAGGGATGCTTCCCTTGCGGAGGTTTTCTTACTCGTTGAGTAGTCTCACGGCTTCGGCGGCCATGTTCTCGACCGTCATGCCATTCTGCGCGAGCAGTTCGTTGGGGTCGTAGCGGTCGGGGAAGCTCTTGGCGATGCCGAAGGTGCGCGTGCGCAACGGCGTGCATGCCAGATAGCATGCCACGCGCTCGCCCCAGCCGCCGTCCAAGATGCCGTCCTCGAGGGTGACGACGACGCGATGCTCGGCGGCAAGGCTGTCGAGGAACTTGCGGTCGAGCTCGGTTGCAAAGCGCGGGTTGACGAGCGTGGCCTCGATGCCGTACTCGGCAGCCAAGCGGTTTGCCACGCGTTCGCCCAGCTCAAAGAAATCGCCGAGCGCGAGCACTGCTACGTCGCGACCTTGGCGCACTACGTTGTAGCGAACGACGCTGTAGTCGGCGTCCTCGGCGGGCGCCAAGTCGGGGCGGATAACCAGGCCGATGCCCGGTACACGAATCGCCACGGGATGCTCGCGGTGGTCGAGCGACCAACTCAGCATGGACAGGTATTCCTCCATGCAGGCCGGCGCCAAGTAGCGCATGTTGGGAAGACCGCCCAGCATGGAAATATCAAAGAACGAAAGGTGCGTCTCGGACGTGGTGCCAAAGATCGACGCGCCAAACACCAAGATGGTTGCGGGGACATCGTTGAGGCACAGGTCGTGCCACAGTTCGTCGTAGGCGCGCTGCAAAAACGTGCCGTACACACCAAAGACTGGCTTGGCGCCCGAGCGCGCAAGCGCGGTGGCAAAGGTCACGGCGTGCTCCTCGGCAATGCCAACATCGACGAACTGTTTGCCGGCGGCAGCGCGAAGCTCGGGTGTAAAGCCCATGATGTAGGGCGTGGCGGCCGTGATACCCACGACCTGCGGATCGCGCTCGATGGCGGCGCTGAGCGCCTCGCCCGTAATGTCGGCATAGGTGCGCGGCGCAGGCTCGCTCGGATGGCCCGGGCAGAGCTTGCGCCCTGTTGCCATGTCAAACGGACCAACGTGGTGCCAGCGTTCGGGGTCGTTCTGGGCTGGCTCAAAGCCCTTGCCCTTGGCGGTGGAGACGTGCAGCACGATGGGATGATCGATATTGCGCAGTTCCTGCAGCGCGTCGACCAGGGCCAACACGTCGTTGCCGGCGTCCAAATAACGGTAGTCGAGTCCCATCGCGCGGAAAACGTTGCGCTCACAGGCGCCGTTGCTGGCGCGCAGCTCGGCCAGATTGCAATACAGGCCGCCATGGTTCTCGGCAATGGACTGGTCGTTATCGTTGACGATGATGATCAGGTTGCTGTCGAGATCGGCGGCATTGTTGAAGCCCTCAAACGCCAGGCCGCCCGAAAGCGAGCCGTCGCCAATGATGGCGATGACGTTGTATGCATCGCCCGCCAGGTCGCGAGCGTGCGCTAGGCCGCAGCCCAGGCTCACCGAGGTCGAGGTGTGACCCATGGCGAACAGGTCATGCTCGGACTCGTCGGGATTGGCAAAGCCAGAGGCCTCGCCAAAGCGCTTCGGATCGATATAAGTGTACGCGCGCCCCGTCAGCGCCTTGTGGGCGTAGGTCTGGTGCGAAACGTCAAAGACAATCTTGTCGATAGGGGAGTTAAACACGCGATGAAGCGCAACCGTAAGCTCAACGACGCCCAGGTTGGGGGCAACGTGCCCGCCGACGGCGGCGGAGCTTTCGAGGATGGCGTGGCGAATCTCGTCGCAGAGCTGCGGGAGCTCGGCACGATTAAGAGCCTTGACGTCCTCGGGCGTTGTCGTTTGCGTAAGCAGCATCGTTGTGGGTTACTCCATGCGAATCGAGCGTCGGCGCTCCCTCGGCCGACACAATTGCACAAGACAGTCTCGCACATTTTGGCGTTTGATATGTGACGGCGGCGCGGTAATTCGCCAACTGGTGGGGCAAAACGTTTTGTCCGATGCCATACTGGTAGATTCGATGATGATTTTATTCCATGCGTGCAGGCCGTGGCTTGTCGCTGTGAGTCGCTGGAAGGAGGCAGCATGTCCGATGGCGTTCGTGCCGAGAAAATCGCGTGCGAAGTAGACCATGCTGCCCGTCAACTGGCACAGGCGGGCCGTCTGGACCTGACGCGCGAGTTTATCCAGCATGGCGATGTGACGGTGTATGCGCATGTGATCTCGGTGGCGCGGGCGAGCCTGTCCTTTGCCGAGCGCTTGGGCCGTGCAGGCATTTTGGTCGACCGCGCCTCGTTGCTGCGCGGAGCCTTGTTACACGATTTCTTTCTCTACGATTGGCACGACCCCAACCCGAGCCATCGACTGCACGGATTTCGTCACCCGTTTTTTGCCCTGGCGCGTGCCGAGGAAGATTTTGAGCTAACGCCTCGCGAGCGGAATATTATCACGCGTCATATGTTTCCGCTGGTACCGGTTCCGCCGACGTGTCGTGAGGCCTGGATTGTGTGTATGGCGGATAAGTGGTGCGCGCTGTGCGAGACAGTTGCCGGCCGTCTGCCGCGCAGGGGCTGCACAGATGATTTGAACGAAGGCTCGAGCGAGAAGAGGAGAGGGTAGACGGTGGGGACCGCGATCGACATGTCCTTTGACGGCGCGACGCTTGCCGCCTGCCCGCTTTCGGCACTGGTGCTCTCGTTTGCCTTCTACGTTTTTGCGGCTGGGCATGGGAATCGACAGTCTGCGCCATGCTCAACCACGGACGCTTTGCCAACAGCGGCTTTTTGCTGGGACCGTGTTGCCCTATCTATGGCGCGGGTGGCATTGCCTGCTGGCTGCTGTTGCGCGGGATTCCGGATGCCCCGAGCCAGTTTGTCGCTGCAGCGCTCGTATGCAGCGTGATTGAGTACAGCGTAGGCGTGCTGTTGGAAAAAACAACGGGCGCTCGCTTTTGGGACTATTCGCATCTGCCGTTTAACCTGCACGGACGTATCTGTCTGTACTGGGCCTGCGCGTTTGGCCTGGGTGCGTTGTGCATTTGCCGTTTAGTGGAGCCGGCATTGCTGGGGCTGCTTGGCCATCTGCCGGTGCTGATTGTGCGGTTGTCCGCCTTTATCGTCGCGGTCGCGATGATGGTCGACGCGTTGTGCTCATTGGCGAGCTGGCGGCGTCTGTCTGATCAGCTGGAGCGCGTCCGGGCCGACCTTGCCGACCGCATCAACGAGTCGCTTGCCGACGCGTCCGACTCAATGCTCGAGCGCATTCCCGATTCTACGATTGACTCGGTGGCACAGACGCACATCCGTAGCCGTGCCGTTAACGCGTGGCTGGCCGAGCTGGGTGACGCCGCGCTCGATGCCCTGCGCGAGAAGGCTTCGATGCCGACGTTTATCGCGGATGGTGCTCGCGGCCTGGCGCTTGCCGCCCGCCGCGTGGCCGATGCCGCGCCGAGCATGCCGCGTCCGTCGCTCAGTCGTCGCCTTGCCGGTAAGTGCATGAGCCGTCCGGTACCGAGCGTGTCACTCAGCCGCCGCGACCTACGCTTTTTCAATGCCTTCCCGCGTCTGCGCATCAATCGCTACGAAGGTGTCATTCGAGCAACTAATCTCCGCGACCGCGCCCACGAGCTGTTTCGGCGCTAGCCGGGATGGGCGCGCTCACGGCTCCCTTGCTCGCGTATTTCCCGTTCGTTTCGCGCCCGTTGCCGCGCCGTTTCCAAGATTGCGGCACCGTTTCCATTCGACAACGCCGCGTTTAACAACGCCGTATCTGGTCTACACCAGTTGCCCCTCGGCCGCATTATGGGCGCCGACAACGTTCATGCGATCAAGGGGGAGCGAATGTTCGATACGGGATCGACAACGTTTATGCTCATCTGCACCATGCTCGTGTTTTTAATGACACCGGGCCTGGCGTTTTTCTATGGCGGCCTGTCCAGGCGCAAAAATGTCATCAACACCATGCTTATGTGCTTTGGCGCCATTGGCCTGGTTGGTGTGCTGTGGATTGTTGCCGGCTGGTCACTGGCCTGCGGCGGCGACGGTTCCAGCCCGTTTATTGGAGGCCTTGACCAGCTGCTGTGCCTGCCGGTGCTCGGCCAGGTGCTGCAGGCGGCCGAGGGCAATGCCGCGGACGGTGCCGTCTACCCTCAAATCATCAACATCGCCTTCCAAATGGCGTTTGCCATGATCACGGCAGCTATCGTCACGGGCAGCCTGGCCGGCCGCGTTAAGTTTGGTGCCATGACGGCCTTCCTGGGCATTTGGCTGCTCGTGGTCTATGCGCCGCTCGCCCACATGGTCTGGGGCGGCGATGGCTCCTTTATCGGCGACATCATCGGCGCACTCGACTTTGCCGGCGGCGACGTGGTGCACATTTCGTCCGGTCTCACGGGCCTGATTCTCTGCTTAATGCTCGGCCGTCGTCGCGGTTTTGGCATGGTGAGCTATCGCCCGCATAACGTGCCGTTTGTGGCGCTGGGCGCCGGCCTGCTTTGGTTTGGCTGGTTTGGCTTTAACGGCGGAAGCGAGTTCAAGGCCGACGCCGTGGCGGCGCTCGCCATCCTCAACACCGTGACGGCCAGCGCGGCGGGCATGGTCTCGTGGCTTGCCGTCGAGCGCGTGCGCACCGGCCGCCCCACGCTGGTGGGTGCCAGCACCGGTCTGGTTGCGGGCCTTGTGGTGGTCACGCCGGGTGCGGGCTTTGTCGAGCCGTGGGCGGCGCTGGTCACGGGCCTGATCGTATCGCCCGTCTGCTACCTGGCCATCAGCCATCTTAAGACCAAGTTTGGCTACGACGATGCGCTCGACGCGTTTGGTTGCCACGGCATCGGCGGCATCTTGGGCGGCGTGCTCACAGGCCTGTTCTGTGTGCCGGAGCTCTCGTGGACTGGTAAGGGCGGCCTGTTCTACACGGGCGACGTGTCGCTGCTCATCTCGCAGATTTTGGGCATTGTGGTGACGGTCGCTATTGTGTTGGTGCTCGATTTGGTGATCGCCGCGGTGGTCAAGGTGCTGTTCCACGGCAGTCTGCGCGTGGACGAGGCCGACGAGGCGCTGGGCCTGGATGCGAGTCAGCACGGTGAGAGCGCGTACCCTTCGTTCTCCGGGCTCGATTAGCAGCTTCCCCAAGCTCCGCACCTTGCCGTTCAATCGTCGCGCGGCTTTCCCAGGCACCCGACCTTACCCCTCAAACCGTCGCTTGCGTACCGAAGTACGCGGCGCTCCTCTTTCGGGGCAATCTCGGGCACCTGGAAAACCCGTGCCATGTGAAGAACAATCAATTTCTTTTATTAAAGAGAGGAATTCACTATGAAGAAGATTACGGCGATTGTTCGCGCCGAGAAGCTTGAGGTTCTTAAAGATGCGCTGTTTGCTGCTGATGTTCGCGGTATGACTATCAACCAGGTGCAGGGCTGCGGTGCGCAACATGGCTGGAAGGAATACGTGCGCGGCAACGAGTTGCTTGTTAACACGATCCCTAAGGTGCAGTTCACGCTCATTTGTGCCGATGAGCATGTCGACGGAATTGTCGACATCATCTGCAACGTCGCTCGTACCGGTGCCGTTGGAGACGGCAAGATTTGGGTCGAGCCGGTCGAGGAAGTCATCCGCATCCGTACCGGCGAACACGGCCCCGCCGCGGTGTAGAATCGACCGTCTACCATCCGCAACGTTAAAATGCTGCAATGAGGCACAAGACTTGCGTTGTGGATGGACGGATTATGGGTCGTAATAAATATCCCGAGGAGACTGTCGCGAAGATTCTCGACGCGGCGCTGGAGCTATTCTGCGTACAGGGTTATGAGGGGACGAGCATCCAAGACATCGTCGACCGCCTCGATGGCATGACCAAGGGTGCTGTCTATCATCACTTTAAGAGCAAAGAGGAGATTTTCAACGCCGCATTTGATCGGGCAACGGCTCCGATTGCTGAACACCGTCGCGCGACACTCGGTGCTGGCAATATGACGGGAGCTCAAAAGCTCAAACGACTTTATGCGCCCGAGTCCGTCGTTCCGCAAATCGAGCTATGGGCTCGCATGCATCCTGCGGCAGATCCGGTAAAAAGCTCGCGGCTGCTGGCGATGCAGTACCAAGGTTCGTTTGACGAGTCGGCCGATGGCAATCTCTTGCCAGTAATCGAGGAGGGCATCGCCGACGGCTCCATTGCGTGCGAATGCCCGCGCGAAGCAGCGGAGGCCGTATCGTTGTTAGCGAATCTTTGGCTGCTGCCATTGTTCCGTCCGCTCGAGCCCAAGGAGCGAATGCTCGCTCGCGCACAATGTTTGGCACAGATGGCGGCAGCGGTGGGGCTCGATTTGGGTAATGAAGTGCTCCAGACAACGGCCCAGATTTGGGACGTATGGAACCGTGCCGGGTGGTAATATAGATACCAACGGTATGTAATTGATTTGTGAGGGTAGCCACGGCTGCCCTTTTCAAGTCATTAAATACATACTGACAGTATGTATTTGGGGGCAGGCTTATGGCTGGGATGCGAAGAATTAGCGTTTCATTGGCGCCAAAAACAGTGCGATCTATCAGGCTATTTGGTCTTCTTGTTGCACAGCTGTGTGCGTATTCGATGCTGTCGGCACTGTGCTTTGCGTGTCCGCTCTACTTGTTCGATTGCAGCGGCTCCTCAACGTTATATGGCGCCGTCGCGGCGATAGCGTTCATACCGGGCGTGCTCGCGACTCCGGTTGGCGGGATTTTGGCGGATCGGGGAAGACATCGCGGGGTTCTTGTGGTACTCGGCATTGTTCTGATGGCTGCATCACTGCTGTTTATCCCCATGAAGCGTTCGCTGCCTCTTGCGGTTGTCGTGGCAGCAATGCTTTGCGTCCAATATGGCATCCAATCGCTGCTGAAACCGATGCTTCAAATTGAGGCGGTGCGCATGACGGGCCAAGAAAAGGTTGAGCGTGCCACTGCGTTGGTCTCGCAGATAATCATGATGAGCAATATCTTGGGGCCTGTAGTCGGGACGGCAGTCTATGGGTGCTTTGGTATCGATACTCTATGCGAAACCGCGGCGTTGACGTTTACGATTTCAGCCCTGCTGTTCGGGGGCGCACTCAAGCAAAATGCCTCATCTGAAACGATGGGAGACGGCGCGACTCGTACGACACGCCGAAACGATTTTCGGGAGTTGATTCGGTACCTGTCTCAAAACTCATCATTGCTCGTTGTGTTTTTGATTGCGGCTATTTTGAACCTTGCGTTAGTTGGGTTAACGATTGGTGCTCCCGTTATTGTTGCAAAGCATCTCGGAATGCAGTCATCCTTCGTTGGGATTATTGAGGTGGCTATGGGCTTAGGTGGTCTTGTCGGCAGTGGTTTGGTCGGTATTTGGCCGCATCGTTTTTCCTTCAAGGGCATATGTCGATATGTTGCGATGATCTGTTTTGGAGTCGTGCCGATTATTGTCACGCTACTGAGCGGTCCTGATGAATTAGCGTTTGCCGCGCTTGCGGCCGGCTCGGCATGGGTCATGGCGTGGGCAAGCATTACATCGGTCGAAATCGTTTCATTTGTTCAGCGGTCAGCGCCAAAGGAACTCTGCGGAAAAGTGCTGGCACTCGTTTATATGACGCTTTCCTGTGCAACGCCTATTGGCCAATTGGTTTACGGGCTCGCATATGATCGATGGACACCGGCGATTGTATTCGCAGGCATGTTGGCGGTGCTGACGTTGACGACGGCGCTGTTTTATCGGCTGAAAAGTCGCTTGTGGCGATTGTCTTAGCGCGCTGGGGCACCGTGAATTTGTGAAGGCAGTGGCACGTCGCGTCGTGACGGCATTGTTTGGGCGTGCCTCTCCTTCGTCTACAATATCGTGCAGACGAAGGAGAGGCACGCCCATGATCAAGATGTTTGCGAGTGACTTAGACGGAACGCTGCTGAACGCCCTGCATGAGGCGGATGGGACCATCCGCCGTGCCATTCGCGAGCTGACCGAAGCTGGCCTGCATGTGGTTCCCGCGACCGGACGCTCGACGCTGCCGATCGGCGAGCATGGCTTTACGGGCCTGACGCTTGACGCCTGCTGCTCCAATGGATCCATCGTGCGCGACAGTCATGGCGAGGTGCTCAAAACCTGGACCATTGACCCGCAGATCACCGAGGAACTGCTCAAGGAGTTTCCGGACATTTGCTTTGATTGCTCCACGCCCGATGGCATGTTCTCGAGCGGCTCGTTCGAGATGCATCAGGCGGGCTTTAAAAAGGACAGCCCTATCAAGCGTATCGTGATGCGTGGCATGCGTGCACGTGGCGGGTATCACGAGGAGCAATATTTCGACCAGTCGATCGGTGACATCCTGCGCCACGATGTGTGCAAGATCAACTGCCGCGTGACCTCGCCCGAGCTGGAGCGTGACCTTAAAGCATATTTGGCCGAGCGATCGGACCGCGTGGTCAACGCGCCGTTCGATCCGGTGATGTTCGAGATCACGGACGTGGCGTGCAACAAGGGCGAGAGCGTGGCCTGGCTGGCGGGCTACTACGGTATTGCCGAGGATGAGGTCGCGGCCTACGGCGACGGCGGCAACGATATCGCCATGCTCAATCGTTTTCGTCACAGCTACGCGACCAAAAACGCAAGCGATGCAGCCAAGGCCGCCGCGAGCGCGACTATCGGCAGTTGCATGGTCCACGCCGTTCCCAAACACATGCTCGCCACCATGCACAAGCAAAACTCCCGCACCGTCATCGAATAATGTGACAAAGGGACAGCCCCTCTGTCACATGGGAGATGCCGGCTTTTGGCGTATAGGACTGTCTCGCTTTCGCCACCAACAAATTTTGAGTTATTCGGCCTGTCGGAGGTCGTTAAATGGCTAAAGATGCCCTCTCGGGAACATTCATACCTCTAATGGTGTTTGATTCGGTGTCGTAAGTGCGCAAATGGGCATGTATGCGCTCAAATAAGGACAAAAACCCTCAGATAATCCCGGCGGTGCATTTATACAGAACTAGCAGCGTGGCCGAATAACTCGAAAAATGTAGGTGGCAGTTCGGCGACAAGCTCGGGTACGGCAAAGGAACTGTTCCTTCGCCGTACCCGAGCTCCGATCTTCTGAAATACGAACAAACATTCGCATATCTAACTGCGCTTTGATAGAATTGATACTGTTGGCGGCAGTTCCATGTGCCGGGCAGCGCCCTCCATCTGATGGGAGGTGATGCCCATGACCGATCTGATTGATTTCGTGAGACTTCTGACCGCTTTGGTCTCGTTCTTCACGGCGCTTGTCGGCCTTTCCGAGGCACTCAAGCAGCGTTCGAAGCGCAACAGAAGGGGTCGCCGCCGCTAAGGCATTGACCCCCTAATGCAAACAACGGCGCTGCCCAGCTAGCTACAACTTGGGCTGCCGTCGACACTATTCTACCCACGAATGACTTTTTGGACAATCGGTACTGCCGCTTCAAAAGCCAGGCACAACTGGCACAACCTAGGCGGTCGCTGAATGTGACATGGGAACTGTCCCTTCGCCACATCCCAAATATTGCCTTTGCGTGTTGATGCACACGGTGTGCAATAATACTCGCACTGTGCAATAGCGCACAGGCTGAGTAACAAGGAGGACGCTTGTCCCAGCTCGAGAAATGCGATCGCCGGTCCCTTCGCTCGCAGCGTGCCCTTCGCCAGGCACTCGCCAGCGAGCTTGCCGAAAGCGGCGACCTTTCGCGCATTAACGTCGCGTCGCTCACCGAGCGTGCCGGCCTTACGCGCCGCACGTTCTATTCGCACTACCGCGATATTCCTGACTTTATCAATCAAATCGAGGACGGCTTGCTGGCTGAGATCCGTGAGCGCATTGAGCTCATCACCGCAGCTCAGCTGCCCGATCTCTATCACAACATCGATGAGCTCGAGCCGGCGCCCGGTTCGGTTGAGCTGCTGCGTTATCTTGCAGCCAACCGCGACTTAATCGGCGCGCTGCTGGGTCCGGGCGGCGACCAGGCCTTCATTAAAAGGATCATCGACACCGCGCGTGAGGCTGTGGTACCGCGTGCGCAGACGGGCATTTTGGGCCTGGCGCTGGGCACGTTCTTTGACTACTACGTTACCTACGTCGTAAGTGCCGAGGTCGGCATGATTCAGCGCTGGTTTGAGCGTGGGCTCACCGAATCGCCCGAGGCCATGGCGCGCATTATGACGGTGCTCGCTTTTGTGCGCCCTGGTGACCTGTATGGTCAACCCATCGATATCAACGTGCCGGAATACGGCATGAAGCTATTGAACTTGCAGCTCGAGGACGCAGCCGACACTGCCGCAACCGTCGAGTCCAACAACTAAGAGGAGAGACAATGAGCAAACTCGTCGAGGGCATCAAGGACCGCATGGTCGCTGCCGCACGCGAGGCCGCGCCCACCGTGGTGGACGCCGCGCAGAAGGCCGCGACCGCGGCTGCCGAGAAAGTTGCCGAGGCAGTTGCCGATGCCAAGAACGCGGCAGGGGAGACATCCGTCGCCAGCGAGCCCGTAGCCGCCGAGCCCGTAGCCGCCGAGCCCGTAGCCGCCGCCCACGCCCCCGAAGGCGCGATCTTCAACCCCGAGAACGCTCGTGGCAACCTGCACCTGGGCATCGACGTGGGCTCCACCACCGTTAAGCTCGCCGTGCTCAACGACGACAACCAGATCGTCTACGCCAAGTACCAGCGCCACCACACCGACGTCCGTGCCTGCGCCCGCGACCTGTTCGAGGGTGCCGCGACCGTGCTGCCGACGGCCCAGATGACCTGCGCCATTACCGGCTCGGGCGGCCTGCTGCTGTCCCAGTGGCTCGACCTGGAGTTTGTTCAGGAGGTCATCGCTAGCAAGCGTGCCGTCGAGACCCTCATCCCGGCCACCGACGTCGCCATCGAGCTGGGCGGCGAGGACGCCAAGATCATCTACTTCGACAACGGCATCGAGCAGCGCATGAACGGCACCTGCGCCGGCGGTACGGGCGCGTTCATCGACCAGATGGCAACCCTGCTGCACACCGATGCCAGCGGCCTCAACGAGCTCGCGGCCAACGCCACCACCATCTATCCCATCGCCAGCCGCTGCGGCGTCTTTGCCAAGACTGACGTGCAGCCGCTGCTCAACGAGGGCGCTCGCCCCGAGGATGTTGCCGCTTCCATCTTCCAGGCCGTCGTGACCCAGACTATCTCGGGCCTGGCGTGCGGCCGTCCCATCCGCGGCAACGTTGCCTTCCTGGGCGGCCCGCTGCAGTACCTCTCCGAGCTGCGCCACCGCTTCTACCTCACGCTCAACCTGGACGAGGAGCACCGTATCGTGCCCCAAAACGCTCACCTGTTTGTGGCGAGCGGCGCCGCCATGGCGCACGAGTCCAACAAGCTCAGCACGTTCCCGCAGCTCATCGAGGCCATCGACAGCTTGGGCGACACACAGGGTGCCGAGGTCGAGCGCCTGGATCCGCTCTTTGCCACTGACGAGGACTTTGCCGAGTTCAAGAACCGCCACGACGCCGAGGTCGTTCCCAAGGGCAAGCTCGACGGCTACACCGGACGCGTGTTCATTGGCATCGACGCCGGCTCCACCACCATGAAGGCCGCGCTCGTGGGCGAGGACGGTCAGCTGCTGCACACCTGGTACGGCAACAACAACGGCGACATTCTGGGCACGGCCAAGGTCATCATGGCCGATTTCTACAACCACATCCCCGCCGGCTGCACCATCGGTCACGTGACCACCACGGGCTACGGCGAGGCGCTGCTCATCGAGGCCCTCAAGGCCGACTCCGGCGAGATCGAGACCGTCGCGCACCTGCGCGGCGCCAAGGCGTTCCTGCCCGGCGTCGAGTTTATCCTGGACATCGGCGGCCAGGACATGAAGTGCCTGCGCGTGAAGGACGGCGTCATCGAGCACATTATGCTCAACGAGGCCTGCTCGTCGGGCTGCGGCAGCTTTATCGAGAGCTTCGCCGTGTCCATGAACATGGACGTGCGCGCGTTTGCCGATGCCGCCATCCATGCCAAGGCCCCTGTCGACCTGGGCAGTCGCTGCACGGTCTTTATGAACTCGCGCGTCAAGCAGGCGCAAAAGGAAGGCGCCACGGTGGGCGACATCGCGGCCGGCCTGTCCTATTCCGTCATCAAAAATGCCCTGTTCAAGGTCATTAAGCTGCGCGATCCCAAGGAGATCGGCAGCCAGGTAATCGTTCAGGGCGGCACCTTTATGTCCGACGCCACGCTGCGCGCATTTGAGCAGCTCACCGGCGTGCATGCCGTGCGTCCCGATATCGCCGGCTGCATGGGCGCCTATGGCGCTGCCTTGCTCGCCCGCGATCGCGCTGGCGCCGACGGCACTTCGACCATCCTCTCGGCCGAGGACATCGCGCACCTCACCGTGACGCAAAAGCATGTCCGCTGCGGCCGTTGCTCTAACAACTGCCAGCTTACCGTCAACGACTTTGGCGGCGGCAGGCGCTTCATTACCGGCAACCGCTGCGAGAAGGGCGCTGGCCACAAAAAGCAGAAGACTGAGGCCCCCAACCTCTTCAAAAAGAAAAACGAGCTGCTCTTTAACCGCGAGATCCTGAGCCCCGACGAGGCCCCGCGCGGCACCGTCGGCATCCCGCGCGCGCTCAACATGTACGAGAACTACCCCTTCTGGCATGCGTTCTTTACGCGCCTGGGCTTTAGCGTGCAGCTGTCCGACCAGTCGAGCAAAAAGACTTACCAGGCGGGCATCGAGTCCATGCCGTCCGAGAGCGTGTGCTATCCGGCCAAGATGAGCCACGGCCACGTGATGAACCTCATCGACCGCGATGTCGACTTCATTTGGATGCCGTGCGTGCGCTGGGAGCGCAAGGAGGATCCGACCGCCGGCAACTGTTACAACTGCCCCATTGTCATGAGCTACCCCACGGCGCTGGCGCTCAATATCGACGAGATTCGCGAGCAGAACATCGAGTTCCTGTACCCGTTTGTGCCCTATCACGACAAGACCGAGCTCAAGCGCCGTCTGTACCAGGTGCTCGCCGTCGACCGTGTGGCCGATGCTGAGGCCGGTCGCGGTCGTGTGCGTGGACCCAAGATCACGCGTTCCGAGGTCGATGCCGCCGTCAACGCCGCCTACGAGGCCGATGCGCGTTTCCACGAGGACATCCAGACCATGGGCGAGGAGGCTCTTAAGTGGGTCGAGGACCACGGCGGCCACGGCATTGTGCTCGCCGGCCGTCCCTACCATAACGACCCCGAGATCAACCACGCCCTGCCCGAGCTTATCTCGAGCTTTGGCTTTGCGGTCTTTACCGAGGATTCGCTCGCGCATCTCGTGAAGCCCGAGCGCCCCATTCGCGTCGTCGACCAGTGGATGTACCACAGCCGCCTGTACGCCGTCGCCCGTTTTGTGACGATGCGCAACGACCTGGACCTGATCCAGCTCAATTCCTTCGGCTGCGGTCTCGATGCCCTGACTACCGATCAGGTGCAGGAGATCCTGGAGGCCAGCGGCAAGATCTACACCGTGCTTAAGATCGACGAGGTGTCTAACCTGGGTGCCGCGCGCATCCGCATCCGCTCGCTCATGGCAGCGCTCAAGGACCAGGAGGCCGAGCGCCTGGCCGATGCCACGGCCGCGGGCGAGGCCTACGAGCAAGGCGATGCCGCGCCGGTGGCGCCCTCCACGGATGCCCCCGCGTTCGCGAGCCGCAAGTACACGTTCGAGGCGCAGCGTGAGAGTGCTTCGACCGCGTGGCCCAAGGTGCCCTTTACCGAGCAGATGCGCGAGGAGGGCTACACCATCCTGTGCCCGCAGATGGCGCCGATCCACTTTGACCTGGTCAAAGAGGTGTTCCGCGGTGCCGGCTACAACTTGGAGCTGCTGCCCTCGACCGACCACGATGCCGTCGAGGCTGGCCTGCGCTACGTGAACAATGACATTTGCTATCCGTCGATCCTGGTGACGGGCCAGATTATGGAGGCCATCGAGAGCGGTCGGTACGACCTGTCCAAGACGGCCGTGGTTATCAGCCAGACCGGCGGCGGCTGCCGTGCCACCAACTACATCGCACTCATCCGCAAGGCCCTGCGCGAGAGCGGCCACCCCGAGATCCCGGTGATCTCGCTTTCGGCCGTGGCGCTCGGTGAGGACAACCCCGGCTTTAAGATTACGCCGGCACTGCTTAAGCAGGCAGTCTACGCAGTGCTCTTTGGTGACGTCATGATGCAGATGCTCTATCGTTGCCGCCCGTACGAGGCCACGCCCGGTGCCGCCAACGCACTCTACGAGGAGTACATGGCGCGCGCCCGCAAGCTGGCGCCTAAGTTCAACAGGCACAACTACACCAAGTTGTGCCGCGAGGCCATCCGCGCGTTCGACACCATGCCGCTTGTGGGCGAGGGTACCAAGCCGCGCGTGGGCGTGGTTGGCGAGATCCTGGTCAAGTTCCATCCCACGGCCAACAACCACGTGGTCGATGTCATTGAGCGCGAGGGCTGCGAGGCTGTGGTGCCGGGTCTGCTCGACTTCTTCCTGTACTCCATGAGCAACGCCGAGCTACAGAAGGACGAGCTGGGAAGCTCTGCTACCACGCGCGCTGGTATGCAGGCGCTCATCAAGCTGGTGGACTGGATGCGTACGCCGGTGGAGGAGATGCTCGAAAAGTCCAGCCGCTTTGAGGCGCCCGAGCGCATCGACACTATGGCCGACAAGGCTCGCACGGTGCTCTCGGTGTGCAACAACATGGGCGAAGGCTGGCTGCTCACGGCCGAGATGCTCGACCTGATTGACCATGGTGCACCCAACATTATCTGCACGCAGCCCTTCGCGTGCCTGCCCAACCACGTGGTGGGTAAGGCCGTGATCAAGGAACTGCGCCGTCAGCACCCCGAGAGCAACATCGTCGCAGTGGACTACGACCCCGGCGCGTCCGAGGTCAACCAGCTCAACCGCATTAAGCTCATGATCAGCGTGGCCAAGGAAAACATGCGCGCCGGTAAGGGCTTTAAGCTCGAGAAGGTGGCGCCGCTCGCGATGGACGAGGTCACCGGCCAGATGCGTGCCCACGATGGCTGCGTGAGCTGCGGCTCGGTCGACGAGAGTGCCGTGGCGTCGGTCGCTGAGCGCCTGGGACGCGGCATTAAGAAGTAACTGGCCTGCTATGGGCTGGATATGAGACAAACGGGTGGTGGCCGTACCGGCTACCACCCGTTTTTGCTTGGACATATGTTGCGTAAATCGTTTTGTTGCAGCCTTCTGTGCACTCGAATTTCGGAAGTGCGGGGAAAAACGCGAACCTCCTGAGCACACCGCCTTTTTAGACTCTCGCGACCTGCGGTTTTGTTGTAAAAAAAGCCGGTCTGGTCGGTGAAACCCGATTTTTCCCCGCACTTCCGAAAACAGCGGTTCAGCAGCGCCAAAAAATGCCCTCAAAATCGAGAGTTAATGAACAGGTGTAGCCGTTCGCCACAAATTACCGTCCGTTTATAGAACCCACCCCCAGCGCGCGTCCTCCTTACGGTTGAATAAATACACATCTATGGAATTACGTAAGAGAGGACTGTTCTTATGAGCTACAAGACCGTTTGCGTTGCCGGCGGCGGCGTGCTGGGAAGCCAGATTGCCTTTCAGGCAGCCTACTGCGGCTTTGATGTAACGATTTGGCTGCGCAGCGAGGGCAGCATCGGCCGTACCCAGCCCAAGATCGATCATGTGCGCGAGGAGTACATCGCTGCTATCGAGGGCATGGCGGACGGCACGGGCGAGTGGTGCGCCGGTATCGCCGATAGCGACCAGCCTTTCGACAAGGAGACGGCGCTCGCCGCCGTCGAGCGTGCCTACTCCACACTCAAGCTGGAGCTCGACCTCGCCAAAGCCGTGGCCGACGCCGACTTGGTTATCGAGTCCATGGCCGAGGACGCCCAGGCAAAGATCGACTTCTACAAGAAGCTCGCCCCGGTCCTCCCGCAAAAGACCGTCGTCGTAACGAACTCCTCTACGCTGCTGCCGAGCACCTTTGCCAAGTACACCGGCCGCCCCGAGAAGTACCTGTCGCTGCACTTTGCCAACTCCATCTGGAAGAACAACATGACCGAGGTCATGGCCCAGAGCCAAACTGACAAGCGCTACTTCGACGAGCTCGTCGACTTTGCCAACGATATCCGCATGCTTGCCCTGCCCGTCAACAAGGAAAAGAACGGCTACCTGCTCAATTCCATGCTGGTGCCGTGGCTGCTTTCGGGCCTTGACCTGTATGTCTCGGGCGTGAGTGACCCCAAGAGCATCGACCTCGCATGGACGCGCGGCACCGGCGCTCCCAAGGGCCCGTTCCGCGTATTCGACACGGTGGGCATCCAGACGGCCTACAACATCGTCATGCAGTATCAGAAGGTCCCGGGCCTGGTGAGCCCGCTGCTCAAAAAGATGATGATGCCCTACAACTTTAAGGCCATGGCATCCGTCCTCAAGCAGATGCTCGACGAAGGCAAGCTGGGCGAAAGCTCGGGCGAGGGCTTCTTCAAGTACTAACAATGATCCCTCGGGGACGGAGGAAAACGGATCATTTTTGGTCGCCAGCAGTGAGAAGATGGACCCAGAAATAGAAAGGAGTGGCAATGGGCCGGCTCGGGCTTTGAGGACAAGTTACTGCAGGCCCAGGGCGTTTTTTCGCTCAACGCGGGTCAGCACAGCGTGACGTATCTGCCGAGTTTTGACACGGCAACGACTGGTCGCTACCAGGTGCTGCTGTACGACAACAACTTTGGTGCGGCCGAAAGCTATCCCAAGTTCGACTGGGGTCAGCTGGGCGCCGCGGTGGTGACCGACTACAACAAGGGCACGCATTCGTTTGGGCGCATCTTTACGGTGGACGAGACCGCGCGCACCTACGAGCTTGTGGACCAGATCGCCGTGCCGTTTTCGGGCTATGTGAGCAGCGCGCAGCGCGTCGGCAATTCGAACAGCATGCTCGTGGCTTCGGGCCAGGCTAAGACCTTTACCGAGTACGATCGCTATGGACTGCCCATCGCCACCTACGAGATGGAAGCCGAGAAGTACATCTATCGCGTGTACAAGTACGACCTGTAGGGCCGCGCTCTGCATCACTTCACGTCAAATTCCACGCGATCGAGCTCGGGCACATTGAGGTCGATGAGCTTGCGGGCGACGTGGCGGTCGCGTGCCCCGAGCGCCTCGCTTGTCGTCACATGGGCGACAACCTCGCGCTCGACGATGCCCTCCTCGTCGCCTTCGGTGGCCGAGGTCTCGACGGCGACGGTGTAGTCCTTAAAGCCTGGCAGCACCGCCGCAAGCTCGCGCGTGGTTTCGGTGACGCCGTAGCCGTCCTGCACGCCGGCCTGCGCCGAGCCAATGGAACCCGCCGTCATAACGATGCAGGGGATGGCAAAGATTACCGTGCCCACGATGATGCGGCGGCGCACCTTGCGCGATAGCTCGTCGACCTCGGCATTTTCCTCGGCAGTCACAATACCGTCGCCGTTGAGGTCGCGCTTGAGCGGCACGCGCAAAAGAAGCAGAACGGCTTCGGCCGCGAGTGCGATAAAGACCACGTTGATGCCAAACTCGTAAAGCGCCGAGAGAAACAGTGACCCGCTTGCGATGGCGATGCCATAGCCCGCCGCGCACAGGGGCGGCATGAGCGCGGTCGCCACAGCCACCCCGGCGATGAGCGTGGCGGGTTCCTGGTCGCGCGAGTTGCCCAGGCCACCCGCAAAGCCGCCCGCGAGCGCGACGGCAAGGTCCCACACAGTCGGTGTCGAATTGTCGATGATGGCGGCCGTGGTGGTGCCAAGGGGCGAGAGCTTAAAGTACAACGTGGACGTGACCAGGCAAAAGACCATCTGCAGCGCGAGGCCGGCGACGGCCTCAAGGGTGATCTCGCGGTCGAGCGTGGCGATGCCGTATGCCATGGCAAGGACCGAGCCCATGAGCGGGCAGATGAGCATGGCGCCTACAATGGCGATATCCGAGTCGATATCGAGGCCGATGCTCGCGATCAACATGGCAATGATCAAGATGCATAAGTGTGAGCCAGTCAGGCGCGCCCCGTTTACAAAGCGCTTGCGAATCACGTGATAGGGCGCGCGTCCCTCGCGAATGTTGAATGCCCGCTTTAGAAAGCGGCTTGCGTTCTCCATGGCCTCGCTGTGGGCGGGGCGGATGCCATGGCGCCGATGATGGCGCTCGCGCAGTCGCTTGAGCTGTTGTTTATCGAGTTCCATGTCCACCTCGTATTGCCGTAGGAACGCGGGTGCGTTCGCAGCATGTACTCTACACCGTGACGGGCGGGGCGGTCATCTTGACATGGAACTTAGGCGAGCAGGCAAAGGAAGACACGCCACATACAAGTACTGCCGAGGGTTTCGGCAGATACAAAAAGCGCGGGGCCGGATGGTCTCCGACCCCGCGCTCTGCACGGGTGCGTTGTTGTTTGGTTTAGCCCAGCAGGCTCAGGCCAACAGAGACAAACGCCAGGATAACGCCGACGATGGACTCGCCACCGAGCAGGCCGCTGGCGACAACCAGGCCCTGCTCCTGGAAGGCGGCATCCTTGGCGGTCTTCTCCTCGTCCGAAAGACCGGCGTTGGCATCGCGGTGGGCTGCCCACTTGTCGTAGGCGAGCTTGACGCAGGAGCCCAGGAAGGCCGTGAGCGACATGTAGAACGGCAGGTACACGCCCAGGCCGATCATCATGGCCGGAATGCCGAGCCAGTACATGACGATGCCGGCGATAAAGCCGCCCGCAAACCACGGCACGCTCGGGATGCCCGAGACCATGGTGGCGACCACGCTTGCCTGTGCGGCCACAAAACTCTTGTCGGGGCCAAAGGCGTCCGGACCATAGGCGGTGACGAGCGCGACCATGACGGCGGCGGCGACCAGGGCGCCCACGATGCCGCCAATGGCCTGGCCGACCCACTGCGCGCGCGGGTTGGTGCCCAGCACGGCGCCGGCCTTGAAGTCGTTCATGACGTCGCCCGCAAGGCCGCACGCCACGGCCACGATGCCGGCGATAAAGAACAGCTTGACCTGAGCGAGCTGCGCGAAGGCGGCAACGATGAGCATGACGATGAGGCCGAAGATCTCCATGGGGTCGATGCCCGTCTGGCCGCAGCTCTGCGCGCTCATGATGGTGGTGACAAAGGTGAACAGCGTGACGATGACGGCCGGAACGGGGCCAAGGTCGAGCACGATGGCGATGATCACGGCGATGGCGGCAGCGCCCAGGCCGATGATACCGGCGTCGAGTTTAAGGGAGCCCGAGATGAGCGACTGCTCGTCGGTGTCGGTGGAGCTGTCGGCGGCGAGGCCGCGGACGATACCGGCGACCTGCGGAAGGATGTCCTTGAGGACGACGGCGACGCCAAAGCCCATCATGAGGCCCATACCCAGGGACTTGACGATGCCCTGTGCGGTCATAACGTCAAACAGACCGGCAGCGGTGCCGCCGACGATGATGCCAAAATTGCCCAGCAGCGCGCCGGCAAACCAGAACGCGACGGGGGCGAAGCCCACCAAAAAGCCGATGGACAGCAACATGGGCGAGTTGTAGATGGCAAAGGTCACGCCGGGGATATTGAGCGTGCACAGCATGCTGGGCACAATGCCCAGAGCGTCGCGCAGCACGCTGTAGATGCCGGCGATGGCCATGGAGCCAAAGAGCTGCTTGCCGGTCTTGCCGCCGGCCTCGGTCGCGCGCAGGGTCTGAGCTGCGGCGTTGCCGGTGGGGAACTCAAGCGCGGCGTCCACGATAAAGTGACGGTGGATGAGTGCCGTGGCCAGCAGGCCTAGGATAGTGCCGGCGAGTGCCACGATAAACATGTCGAGCCAACTGATCTGGTCGGCATAGCCCAGCATCCAGGCGCCCGGGATGGTAAACGCCAGACCGCCAGCGACCATGGCGCCTGCGGACATGATGGTGTGGGTGACGTTGGCCTCGTTGAGGCTGGCGTTGCCCATGAGCTTCAGGAAGAACAGCGAAATGACGGCAGCGAAAATGATCGGCCAGGGGAGGGCGCCCATCTTGAGGGCGGTGTAGGCCGAGCTTGCCGTGATGATCACGCAGCCAAGGACGCCGATGACGACGCCGCGCAGCGTGAGTTGCCCGCGCATCGAAGCGCGGTTCGAGGGATTGCTCATATAAAACTCCTTTGCGTATATCCGCTTCCCCCGGGAGCGCCGTTACGGATACGGCGCGGGAAGTCGGGTTACCAAGGGCCGCCGCGTGAGCTCGCAAACGACCGCGCACCAGTATAGCCGCAAGCTAGTCATTTTGGGATGACTGGTTTAGGTAGGCGATATACTGCTGGGCAGACGAAAGGAGCGCCGACGATGCTTAATGGGTGCGCATATATATTGACGGTCGACGTGGGCAACACGTTCATTCGCTTTGGCCTGTTTGCAGAGGATTCGGCCGCGGCGCAGGAATGTCCGCTTGCGACGTGCGAGATCACCATGCCGTCGAGCATCACGGCAGACGAGGCGCGCATGCGTCTCGTGCAGGTCATGGCCGCACTGGCGGCCGATGCGGGCATGCCGGGCGCGCTTGTGTCCACGGCTGCTGTGCTGAGCTGCGTGGTCCCGGCGCTCGAGCGCCCGTGGAAGGCGGCACTTTCCCGTACCTGCACGGGGCGCGTGCTCACGGTGGGGCCGGGACTTAAGACCGGCATGCCCGTGCACTACGATGACCCGGCCGAGATCGGTCCCGACCGCATCGCCGACGCCGTGGCTGCCCGCGCCGTCTACGGCTCGCCGTGCATTGTGATCGACCTGGGCACGACGACCAATATCGAGGTCATCGACGCACACGGCACCTTTGTCGGCGGCGTTATCGCGCCGGGGCTGGCGCTCGGCGCCCGTTCGCTCTCGGCCGCTGCGGCGCGCCTGCCTCAAGTTGAGCCCTCGGCGCCGACACACGTCATCGGCCGTAACACGCGTGAGGCCATGCGCTCGGGCGTGGTTCTGGGCGAGGTGGCACGCATCGACGGCATGCTCGACATGGTGCTCGCCGAGATGCGTGCGACCAAGGCCGCGGGGGAGGGCGATGTGCCCATCGTCATTACCGGCGACGATGCCGAGGCGCTTGCGGCGCTGGTCGGCCATAGCCTGACGGTCGACGATGCGCTGACGCTGCGGGGCCTCGCCGAGCTCTACCACATCAACCAAAAGCCCCGCCGCGCGTAGCGATGGGGGCAATGGGACAAAAACGTCTCCACCTTCCACCTGCTACAATGGGTCAAACTATTGCGATTTCGGAGGTGTCTGCCATGTCGGACGATCTTCATCAAACCGCGTCGGGCAAGCGCCGCGACGTTATTAGCTGGGATGAGTTCTTTATGAGCGTGGCCATCGCCGCGCAGCGCCGCAGTAAGGACCCCAACACGCAGGTGGGCGCGTGCATCGCCAGCACCAACCACCGCATCCTTTCGGTGGGCTACAACGGTACGCCCTCGGCGCTCAACGACGACTTTTTCCCGTGGGGCACGAGCGATGACCCGCTGCAGGACAAGCATAACTACGTAGTCCATGCCGAGGCCAACGCCGTGCTCAACTATCGCGGCTCGCTCAAAGACCTTGAGGGTTCCACGGTCTACGTCACGCTGTTCCCGTGCCACGACTGCGCCAAGATCCTGGCACAGGTGGGTGTGGGCGAGGTCGTCTACCTGGACAATAAGTATGCCGACACCGATGACGGCCGTATCAGCCGCCGCATTCTCGACTCCTGCGGCATCAGCTACCGCCAGGTCATCGTCGATGTCCAGATTGGTACCGGGGGACAAGCTCAGCAGTAATATGCGTTGTCGCTATCTGGCGACGAACGCAGCTCAAAGAGCCCCGTCCCAAATTGACTACTCGTGAAAGTCGCGTCTGCGCGCATGGACGGCTCGTGAGCGGGTACATGGCTGTAGTAACATAGCTTCTGTCCGCGGGCGTGCCCGCGTTATTGTGAGAAAGGAGCCCCTGTGGCTGTTAACGAAGAGCTGCTTAAGAAGGTTCTTGAAGAGATTCGCCCCAACCTGCAGGCCGACGGCGGCGATATGGAGTATGTGGGCGTCGACGACGAGGGCGTCGTTAAGCTGGAACTGCAGGGCGCTTGCGCCGGCTGTCCCATGAGCTCGCTGACCCTTTCCATGGGTATCGAGCGCATCCTGAAGGAGCACGTGCCCGGCGTTACCCGCGTCGAGCAGGTCAATGCTTCCGGCGAGGCCGAGGACCTGTACGACGAGTACGCGCCGTTCTAAGATGCGAAAGCTGCGGACGGTACGCTCCGCATAGACGTTACGTCCAAATATGCGGCTGCGAGCGCAAGGCCCGCGGCCGCATTTGTATGTAGGGAGCAGGGGGATCGATATGCTCAACGACCTCTACCATATGCTTGACCCCGTTGCGATCTCGGCGGGCCCCATCACGATCTACTGGTACGGTCTGGCCTATGTGGTCGGCGCCCTGCTCACGGCGGTCGTTATGTACCGCACGCAGCGTCGTTGGGGCTTCGACATCACGATCGATGACCTGACGAGCGTCGTGGTCGGTGCGGTCTTTGGCCTTATTATCGGCGCGCGCCTGTTTTACGTCGTCTTTTACGGTGATGGCTACTATTTGGCCCACCCGCTCGAGATCTTTGCCACCAACGAGGGCGGCATGAGCTTCCACGGTGGCCTGGTGGGCGGCATCTTGGGCGGCATCATTGTATGCCGCATGTATAAGCTCGACGCCTGGACCATCGCCGACCTTGCTGTGATCGGTGCTCCGCTGGCGCTGTGCCTGGGACGTTGCGCCAATTTCGTCAACGGCGAGCTGTGGGGTAAGCCGACCGATCTGCCCTGGGGCGTGGTCTTTGGCGGCACTGCGGGCGATATGCCGCGCCATCCCTCCCAGCTCTACGAGGCGTTTCTTGAGGGCGTCGTACTCTTCTGTATTTTGCAGGTGCTCAGCCGCAAAAAGCCGCTACTGCCCCAGGGTACGTTTATGGGCGTGTTCGTGATGGGGTACGGCATCGTTCGCTTTTTGATTGAGTTTGTGCGTGTGCCCGATGCGCAGCTGGGCTATCTGCTGGGCGGCGTCATCACCATGGGTCAGCTGCTGAGTCTTCCGCTCGTAATCGCGGGACTGGCGCTCATCATCTTTGCTCGTCGCCGCAACCAGCCCCAGCGCATCTACCTCGACGCCTAACCACCAAAACCACCACAAAGGGGACAGGCACCTTTGTGGTGGTTCGCTGGGCAACGATGACAGAACCGTAACGTTTCCCCAGATAAAACCTGCCAAAATAAACCTGTCCCTTTTTGGCAGGTTTCTAGAAAGGCTCTTTGGACTGTGAAGGATTCCGATCTCTCCACAACGGCTGCGCGCGACGCTGCCCGCATCGTCTGGTTTAAGCGCTATCCCGCCAAGCAGACGCTAATCGCATTTTTGCTCGCGCTGTTGGCGACCACGGCGTTTTCCATCGATCCCGCCCCGGTGTCGAGCAACGCAGTCTTGGCGATTGACCCCAAAGCCTCGGGCATGCTGTACGTGTGCTACGAGGTGCTCCTCTCGTTTGCCGGCCATACCGACGCGGTCATGCTGCTTGCACTTGCCTGCCTGCTCACGCTACCGTTTCGCTACGTGTTCTTTGGCCGTGGCGACACCTGGCGCCCATCGATCGTTCTGCCGTCGCTGTTCTTCGCCATCTGCATGGTGTTCGGCCGCAGCTACGATCTCACCGACTCGGCCGAGATTGTCCTTGGCGACAAAGCCCGCATCATCTGCGCCTGGATTGGCGGCGCGGGCTGGATGCTCTTGGCGGTCGTTGCCTTCTACCTTGCGTTTGAGTGTCTAGATTGGCTGAGCTCTCGGCGCATTCCGTTTTCCGAAGCGCACTTTGGCCGCGTATGGCGTGTAACTCACGCCGTGCTCTCGGTCCATCCCTTTGCCGGGCCCTTCCTGGTGCTTATGATCGCCTGGGCGCCCACGCTCATCGCTTCGCTGCCTGGCCTTTTTATGGGAGATACGGGCGCGCAGATTCGCCAGTGGTTTAACTATCCCAACGGCACGAGCGACTACCTGCGCCTACTCAACCCCAACGTGCTGCTCAACGGGCATCATCCCGTAGTGCACACGGCCATTATCGGCTCGTGCGTCCAGCTGGGGCTTTCACTGTTCAACAGCGCCAACGCAGGTCTTGCCATCTATACCTGCGCTCAATTTGTCATCACGGCTGCCTGCATGGCCTATTCCATTTCGTCGCTGCGCAAACTGGGCGTGAGCCTGCCGGTTCGCGGTGCGATCCTGCTGTTCTTCGCGTTTATGCCGATGTTCTCTAACTACGCGGCGTTGCTCACCAAAGACGTGCTCTTTGCCGACGCGTTCTTGGTGCTGCTGGTACAGACCGTCAAGCTCGTGGCATGTGGCTTGCCCCGTCGTGATGCCAATGTCGAGCGAGCGGGCGAGAAAGCCCCCGCGCTCTTTGCGCGCCACGACTGGCTGCTGCTCGCTCTGGGCGCCATGGGTTCCACGTTCCTGCGCAACGGCGGCTTGGTGTTTCCCCTGGCAGCATGCGTAATCGCGGCGGCGTTTTGCGTATGGGACGTGCATGTGGCTCGTCGTGCAGTCAAGCAGACTGGTGCTGCGCCGTCAGGCGCCATCCCGCGCTTCCGCTGGGTTGGCGTTCTCGCGGTGCTCGCGCTCTGCCTTGCCTCTAATATGTACTTCACCAAGGTCTTTATGCCGGCGCACGATATCACGCCTGGTTCCAAGCGCGAAATCCTTTCGATTCCGTTCCAGCAGACGGCTCGTTTCGTCCAAAAGCACGACGGCCTCAACTCGGGCGTCAACCCTACGGTTAAGGAGGATGGCACCATCGTGGAGGCTCCTTGCGACGGTTTGGTGACCGACGAAGAACGTGCCGTGATCGATCGCGTACTCAAGTACGAGAACCTGGGCCGCCGCTACAACCCCGACAAGTCCGATGCCGTCAAGAACTGCTTTAACGAGTACGCCTCGCAGGAGGACATCAAGGCCTATTTTGAGGTATGGGCCCAGATGTTTAAGAAGGATCCCGAGTGCTATATCTCGGCGCTCATCAATAACTACTATGGTTATTTTTATCCGAGTGCCCAGGATGCGTGGGTCTACAGCACGGCGCGCAGTGCCGAGATCATGGCGCGTCCCGACAACCTCAAGTACTTCGACTTCCATCCGGTTGACAGCAACGTGGTGCGCTGGTGCGACCACCTGGTCAATCTGTACCGTGTGGCGGTGCAGCGCATCCCGTTTATTTCGCTCACCATGAGCTCGGCCACCTATGTGTGGATCATGATCGCCGTGGTGGTCTACTTGCTGCGTCGTCATTCATGGCGTGCGCTGGCGATCTGGGTGCCGCTGTTGGGCGTGCTCGCTGTGTGCCTGATTGGCCCGTGCAACGGCTCGACTTACATGCGCTACCTGTATCCGGTCATCGCCTGCATGCCCTTCGCCATCGGCGCCACCGTCACCCGCAGCGACTTTCTCTGGTCCTAACTTGGTGCATTGGGGTCAGGTTTCTTTGCACCAAAGGGGTCATCATCACGACGCCTTCATTTTGGGGTTTATCTCGCAGGCCAGTAGGTATATCATAACGACGTTTGTTTATATTGCCCGAGCATCTGCGCTGGGCTTTAGGTCGAAACCGATAGGAGACACGTATGTCCGGACACTCTAAGTGGGCCACAACCAAGCATCGTAAGGGCGCGCAGGACGCCAAGCGTTCCGCCCTCTTCTCCAAGCTCAGCCGCAACATCACCGTTGCTGCCCGTCTCGGCGGTGACCCGCTGCCCGAGAACAACGCCAGCCTCGCCGCTGCCGTTGCCAAGGCCAAGGCTCAGTCCATGCCTAAGGACAAGATCAAGTCCGCTATCGACAAGGCTTTTGGCTCGGGTGCTGACGCCGCCGTCTACGAGAACATCGTGTACGAGGGCTACGGTCCCGCCGGTGTCGCCGTCTACGTCGACTGCCTGACCGACAACCGCAACCGTACCGCCGCTGATGTCCGTTCCGCCTTCTCCCACGCTGGTGGCAACCTGGGCACCTCCGGCTCCGTCGCCTTCCAGTTTGAGCGCAAGGGTCAGATCGTCGTCGCCAAGGAGATCCTGGACGAGAACGCCAAGAAGGAGACCATGATCGCCAACGGTGCTGCCGGTGACGAGGATGAGTTCATGATGGCCATCGCCGAGGCCGGTGGCGAGGACTACGAGGACGCCGGCGAGGAGTGGATCGTCTGGACTGCTGCCAACGACGTTATGGCTGTCTCCAAGGCGCTCGAGGAGCAGGGCGTCCAGGTCAAGGGCTCCGAGACCACCATGGTCCCGACCACCCCGACCGAGGTCTCCGGCGCCGATGCCAAGAAGGTTCAGCGCCTCATCGACCGTCTTGAGGAGCTCGACGACGTCCAGGATGTTTACAGCACCATGGACATGACCGACGAGGTCATCGCTGCCCTCGAGGAGGAGTAGCGCCCGCATGGGTTAAGCCGTGCATATCTGGGCATAATGAAGCGAGCATGCAAGCCTCGTGGAATAGATGAGCCGGATTCGCGTGCGTAGAGCACCGGACCCGGCTCTTTTATAATGATGCGAACCGTTTTGCATTTCGAGAGCCGAGATTTGAAGGGAGCGCCACGTGCGCGTACTCAAACGAGCCCTAGCGATCGTGTATCTTGCCGCCGCCATCGTGGCGCTGGGTACGCTTGTCTGCCAGTTTTGGGGGCCGTATACGTATCGCTTTATGCTGCTGATGCGCGACCCCATGCCGCGCATTGTCGTGACGGCATGCGGCGGAGTTGTGGCGATTGGCGTGCTGGTAAGCTTCTTCCGCCTGATGTTTGCTCGTCGCGAGCCGTCCTGCGTGCATCCGGCGGGGGAGCGCAATATCGAGGTCACGCTCGCGGCGCTTTCTTCGTGCGCCAGGGCTGCTGCAGAGCGCGACGATCGCGTGATGATCGAGCATGTCGAGGCCCGCGTCCAAGGTTCCGACGATTCGCACGTCCGTTTTAAGGTCGAGGCTATCGCGCTTGACGATAAGGACGTGGCATCTCTGGCTACCGCGATGCAGCAGCGCATCGAGGAAGCTTGCGACACCATGCTCGGCACGCCGGGTACGACCACGCGCGTCCGTTTTTTGCCGTCCAAGACTACCGTCCAGACCGTGGAGGTTTCCGGTGAGTGATACCAATCAAGATAAGACCGCTCGTACGCCGCGCCTGACGATTGACCAGAGCGCCACGCCGGCGAGCGAACCTGTTGATTCCAAAGCAGAGGCAACTGAGTTACAAGACGCGGCGGCCGCGGATTTTGACGAGGCTATGGGTCTCATCAAGGGTACGGGCGCTGCCATCTGGAGCTATGCTGTGCGTCATCCCAACACCACGCTTGGCGCCGTCGCTGGCTTTATCCTCGCCGTGTTGGTGCTCACGCTCGGCCTGTGGGACACACTCGTCATTGCATTCTTCGTGCTGATCGGCGCCGTGATCGGCCAAATTCGCGACGGCGAGAACGGGATCGTCAACTTCTTCGGCCGTCTGTTTAGCGGCCGCTAATATGTATTCGACTGTCGCATCCGCGGCAGGCATAAGGAGGAACCATGGCTTTTAATACGAAGGTCGATGTAGCCGATACCGAGCTCGAGGAGAACGAGGCGGTCGTCGCCGAAGCCGAGGATGTGACGCTCGAGGACGAGGCTCTTGTCGAGGTCGAGTCCGCCGATGACGCGGACGAGGATGATGAGGAAACAGACGAGTCCGAGGACTCGCTGACCTATTCCAACGGTGTGATCGAGAAGATCGTTGCCATGGCCACCCGCGAGGTTCCGCACATTCTGGGCATGAAGGGTAACCTCATGCACTTTGTGCAGGAGCAGTTTGGTGCCGAGAATCTGACCAAGGGCGTGACGGTCGAGGTCACCGATGACAATCGCGTGGTCGTCAACATCTCCGTCATTATCGAGTACGGCGCCTATGCGCCCGCGATCTTCGACGATGTCAAGGCGCGTGTCACCGAGCGCCTTGCCGCGATGACCGGCCTTGAGGTGGCGGGCGTCAACCTGCGCATCGAGGACGTCATCACCCCCGAGGAGTACGAGCACCGCACCAGCCAGCACGAGTAACCTTCCAAAAAGGGACAGGTTTGTTTTGGCAGGTTTTATCTGCGAAAACGTTAAACGGCCGACCGCGCAAGCAAAAGCGTGGCCGGCCGTTATTTGTATGCCCCCCGATGTAGGCATACCGCTCGTCTAACTAGGGGTTGCAATCGTCGCGTTCCGCGTTACCCTAATGGGCGCATTGTTTCCAAATTGTTAACGAGGGGTTGCCGTAATGGCCGACGAGCACGAAACAGAAAGCAAGGCATGGGCAATTGAGGCCGCCGCGGCAGAGGCGGCATCGCGTGCTGCCGAGGAGATGCATCGTCCTCCCGTAGTGCCGATGGAGCGCGTGGTCGATCGCACCGATATCGAGCGCGGCGAGCGTGCCGGCCAAAAGCGCAGCCAGGAGCCAGGCTTCCCGCGCTTTTTTGCCGAGCTCAATCTGGGTCTGATTCTTACGGCCTTTGCCATCGTTGCGTTTAAAACCCCTAATCACTTTGCTTTTGGCGGCACCTCGGGCATGTCGGTCATTCTGTCCACGCTGTTCCCGACCCTGCCCGTCGGCGTCTTTATGTGGATTATTAACGCGGTTCTCGTCGTTTTGGGCTTTATCTTTTTGGAGCGCAAGGCAATCCTGTGGAGCGTCTTCGCCTCGTTTGCGTTGTCCGCCTATGTTTCGCTGTTTGAGCTCTTTATTCCGACCGATGTCTCTCTGACGGGTGATATGTGGCTCGACCTGTGCTTTGCCGTCATCTTGCCGGCGCTCGGCAGCGCTATTGTCTTTGACATCGGCGCCTCGACGGGTGGCACGGACATTCTTGCCATGATCCTCAAGCGCCGCACGACGCTCGAGATTGGCCGCGCCCTGCTGCTGGTCGATATCGGCATCGTGACCACCGCGGCCTTTTTGTATGGCCCGCGTGTCGGTCTGTATTGCGTGCTTGGCCTGTTTGCCAAGACACTCGTGGTCGACAAAGCCATTGAGAGCATTCACCTGCGCAAAGTCTGCACGGTCATTTGTTCCGAGCCCCTTAAGGTCGAGGAGTTTATCGTCAAGCATCTCAACCGCACGGCGACCATCAGCCGCGGCTACGGTGCCTTCTCGGGCAAGTGCGTGACGGTGATCATGAGCGTGCTGAGCCGTCGCGAGGCCGTGCAGCTGCGCCGTTATGCGCGCGAGGTCGATCCGGGTGCCTTTATCACGATCGTCGACAGCTCCGAGATTGTCGGCAAGGGCTTCCGCGGAACGAACTAGCACAGACGTATTCAACGAACCGCCTGCTGGCGCCGTGTATCTTGCAAATCGGTCATCTTTGAGTATTTGACCCCACATTGGGCAATAATGATGCTAAAGACATCGTTTGCGATCCAAGTGATTTGTTCAAGATACGAAGGGATGATTCTATGTTCTGCTCGCAGTGTGGCGCCCCCATGGGCGATAACGACAAGTTCTGCGGCGTGTGTGGTGCTCCTAATGCCGGTGCCGCTGGCCCCGCTCCCCAGGGACAGCCTCAGCCCCAGCAGTTTGTTCCGCAGCCGCCCGTGGCGAATGCGCCAAAGGGCTGTGTGGCTCAGGCGTTCCAAGATATGACCAAGACTCCGGGCGTGCTTCAGCGTGTATGCCAAATCGCGTTTTTGCCGGCGCTGATTTGCGTTGTGTCGGTGCTCGTGTTGTTTATTCCCGTTATTGGCGGCATTGCGGCTGCCATTGGCTTTTTGGCAGCTTGCATTGCGAGCGTGTGCGGTTCCGGCTTTGGTATCGAGTGGGGTCGTGATCTTTCGCTCAAGGTCGATGACGGCATGGATCGTCCGTTGATGCGTTCCACATCGTTTGGCCTTGGAGTCTTTTCGAGCGTTATTTCGGTCGTGCTCGAGGTTATCGCTGCCATTCCCGTTATCGGTGTAGTGCTTTCGCTGGTGGAGGGCGTGGCGCTTGGTGCCGCAGGCTCGTACTCCTACTATGGCTCCTATGCGCTCGAGGCTGCGCTGTTCGGTTCGCTCGGCCTGCTTGTCCTGGCGCTGATTGCCTCGGCGATTCTGGGTGTCTTCTTTAAGATGTTCGCCGACATCGCCGTGATGCACTTTGCGGTGACCGGGCGTGTCGAGAGCGCGTTTTCGCTCGATAAGGTCTGGGCGGCGTTTAAGCACAACAAGACCAAGCTGTTCTGTGCTTCGTTCCTTCCCGAGTTTTTGACGGGCCTGGTCGCCAACGTTGTCACATGGATCTTGACGGTCGTCTTTGGCGCCATTGCCTCTGTCGGTATGTATAGCTACTACTATCGTCCTACGGGTATTGAGGCAATTGTTACCGGCGGTGGCGTCACGCTCGCGCTGTTCTTGGTGCTGGTCGCTTTCGTCACCGTATTTCTTACGGTCTTTGGCAAGATGCTCAAGCACCGTGCCGTTGGCTATTGGGTTGCACGTTATGCAAGCGAGTGGGCCGACGAGGACAAGGACGACGTCCTGACTTTTGTATTGCCCTTCGAGAAGAAGTCCGCTCCCTCGGGTTACAGCGCTCCGGATGCCGAGCCCGCACCTGAGTCCGAGCCCAAGCCTGAGCCGGCACCTGCACCCGCTCCCGCGACCGAGCCTGAGCCGGCGCCCGAGCCTGAACCGGCGCCCGAGTCTGAGACGGCATCTGAGCTTGAGCCTGCGCCTGAGCCTGAGCCTGAGCCGGCACCTGCACCTGAGTCGGCGTCCGAGCCAAGCTCCGACGAGGAACCTCAGGACGAGTAGCCATGCCGTCTGCCATTTGGGGACGGGGTAGAAATAGTAGAAATAGCGCTTGATAAATGAGCGGGGGCGGACGTGTCGAAACGTCCGCCCCCGCTTTGACATCGCGATGTGGCTATGACTGCGAGATGCCAGCGAATCGACTACTCGTCGTGCTTCTCCTCGCGGCGTGCAGCAGCGCGTGCGTCGTGGATGCCCTTGATCGCGGCATGGCGAGCCGTTCGGGCATCATGGATGGCGTCGCGAGCCTCGGCGGTCGTCGCCTTGGCAGAGCGCAACTTGGCGGCCAGATCGGGGTTGGTTTCGGCGACCGCGGTAATCGCGGGGCCGTCGAGCTCCTCTTGCGTGGGCTCGGCCAAAAAGTCGATAGCATACTGGGCGGCCACCATGGAGCCCTTTGCCAGCACGGTCTCGTCGATCTTGTAGAAGCAGGAATGTTGGGCGTACGTGGCGCCAATCTTGGGGTTGCGCGTACCTACAAAGGCGAGCACGCCCGGTACGCGACGCAGGTACTCCGAAAAATCCTCGCCCGAAAGCGTGCCGCGATAATGGCCTTGGCCGGTGGGGCCCAGGCACTTGATTACAGCCTGACGGCAGCGCTCGCTCGAGGCGGCGTCGTTTTCGACCTTGTAGTTGGCGATGGTGTAGTCGGTGAGCTCTGCCTCGGCGCCCAAGGCGGCCGCGGTATGCTCCACGATGCGGCGCATGAGCTCCGGCATTTCCTCGTGGGTCGAATCGCCGTAGGTGCGCACCGTGCCGGCGAGGTAGGCCGTGCCGGCGATAACGTTGCGTGCGGTGCCGCCGTGCAGCTCGCCGACGGTGATGACAGCCGGCTCGTAGGGGCTGATCTCGCGCGAGACGATGGTCTGCAGGGCGTTGACGATCTCTGCGGCCACCATAACGGCGTCGTGACCGCGCTGGGGCATGGCGCCGTGGCACGAGGTGCCGCGTACGTCGATACGGAACCAGTCGGTATTGGCCATGCGCGGTCCGGGCTCGCAGCTCACGGTGCCGGCGTCGACCTCGCTCCAGATGTGCGCGGCGTAGGCGCCATCGACGCCGTCGAGCACACCCGTGCCGATCATGAGCTTGGCGCCCTGGCCGTTTTCCTCGCTGGGCTGGAAGGCGATGCGGACCTCGCCGTGGATGTCGTCGGTCATATGGCGCAGGATTTGCAGCGTGCCGAGCATCATGGCGATATGGCAGTCGTGGCCGCAGGCGTGCATACAGCCCTCGTTGACGCTGGCGAACTCCTCGCCAGTCTGCTCGGTAACGGGCAGGGCGTCGATATCGGCGCGCAGCAGGATGCGGCGGCGTGGCGTGCCGTCCTCGCGATAGGCGTCGGGCGCGGTGCCGCGAAGCGTTGCCACCAGGCCCGTCTTAAGGGGACGCTCGTAGGGGATATTCATGGCGTCGAGCTGGTTGGCGATGTCGGAGGTCGTGCGCTCCTCGGCGAGGCTCAGCTCCGGGTGCTTATGGAAGTGCCGGCGCTGCTTGATGATATATGGTTCAAACTCGGTAGCGATATCTTGGATGGCCGCGGTGACGTCGTCAGCCGCGCGAGCCTCGGTCGCCGCCATAATCTGCTGTGCCTTGGTCTTCGTCATGGTCGATTTGCTCCTTGCTGGGTTGATCGCAAAATCGTACAGGCTCTCTCCAGTATGCCACCTGCCGCTAGGGCTGGTAAAGTTGCCGTTTGCCGCTTGGGGTTTTGTTACAAGGGCGGGGGAGTACACTCGGGGGTGTTGAATTTCCTGCCAGAGATGGGGATGCCCATGCAACATATCGATCTGATTATCCGCTCCAAGAACGTCTTTACCGCGCAAGACGGCATCGATACCGCCCGCGAGCTGGCGATTGCCATCGCAGGCGACCGTATCGTCGCAGTCGGTGCGCCGGATGACGTGATTGCCGCCGCGCCTGCCGCCACGCCGGTTATCGACTACGGCGAGCAGTTTGTCTGCCCCGGTTTCCATGACGCTCATCTGCACTTCTTCCATACCTCGGTCGGTTCCTCGCCGTACATGCTCATGGATATGGGCACGTCCGAGGCGGCGCTGGTGCAACATGCGCTCGAGTTTTCCCAGGATCTGCCTAGTGACGCTTGGGTCGTGACGCAGGGCTGGCGCGATTACCGTTGGGATCCGCCCGAGCATCCTACCAAGGCGTCGCTCGATGCGGCATTCCCCGATCGTCCCTGCGTTATGTATTCGGGCGACGGGCACACGCTTTGGCTCAACAGCCGCGCACTCGAGGCGCTCGGCGTCACGCGCGACAGCGAGCCGCCAGCGGGCGGCAGTTACGACAAGGATGCAAACGGCGAACTCACGGGTATCGCTCACGAGGCGGCTGCCATGCAGCTGCTACCGCGCTGCCTTGAGTGGCTGGGGGAGGATCGCATCGCAAGCGCTTACGCCGATCAAATGAGGCGTATGGCCGAGCAGGGCATCACCTCGATCTGCGATATGTCGCTCATGCCCATGCCGGGCTGCGATTTTATCCGCGACGACGTCTACGACAAACTGCAGGCAGCCGGCAAGCTGGGCATCCGAGCCCATCTGTTCCCCACGCTGCTGGATGACCAGTCGCGCTTGGAAGAGCTGCAGACCCGCTACGCGAACAACGCGCTGCTCTCGGCGCCTGGTTTTAAGCAGTTTTTCGACGGCGTGTCGAGCGAACACACGGCCTATCTCACCGAGCCCTATACCAACCCGCGCTTCCCGGGCGACCAGGGCCGTCTGACGGTTCCTGCCGAGCGTATGCGCAAGCTGGTCCTCGCTGCCGCGGAGCGCGGTCACACCGTGCGCATCCACGTCATCGGCGACGGTGCCATCCATGCCGCGCTCGATATCTTTGAGGAGGCCGCGGAACTGTACGGCCTGCCCCAGCACGGTCATAACACGCTCGAGCATCTGGAGAACCTCTTGCCCGAGGACATTGACCGCCTGCGCAAGCTTAACGTGGTTGCTTCGAGCCAGCCCTGCCACATTACACTCGACCCGGGCGGCCCCGAGCGCGACCTGGGCCTGGAGCGCAGCCGCATCATGTGGCCGTTCGCAACCTATAAGCAGCGCGGCATTCGACAAGCCTTCGGCACCGATAGCCCCATCACAGCTGTTACCAGCATGAACGTGCTCTACACGGCTATCACGCGCCAGGATCCCAAAAGCCACTGGCCCGAGGGCGGCTGGTTACCGAGCGAGCGCATCGATGCAGCAACAGCCCTGCGCAACTACACCCTGGGCAGCGCCTATGCAGCGGGCGACGAGCAAAACCTCGGCAGCTTGGAGCCCGGCAAGTATGCCGACCTGGTAGTCCTGGACCAAAACCCGCTCACTATCGACCCCCAAGAGCTCCAGGCTACCAAGGTTCAGACCACCTACCTGGCAGGTAACTTGATTTACGAGCGCTAAGTATTCATGCCGTACCGTTAAGCGCGGCTCGGGCAGCCTTTTTGGGATAGCGCTCGAGCCGCGTTTGCGTTTTGGTGGGGATCCGCCATGAGCGTCCCTGCTCTGTTGGATTTGGGTGCGGGGCGGAGGTGCTGCTGCCCCGCGCTCAATTTGGACACCAGCAATGCTATCTCTTGGTGTTTTGCATACTTCCCATTACAGATTGCATAAAAAGGCTGGGATGTCCTTCCTGATCCTGATGTACCCCCGCCCGTGCCGTGCAAAAAACGGAGTATTCAGCACCGCGAGCTCTGCCGGTGCCGCTGCGGCTGAGTAACGTTGCGGAGATTGACGTCATTTTGGGCTCCGGTACGGCGCGAAGCATGCCTTTTTGTCCTGGCGGGGTTTGCCTGCCGACTCAAATCGCCGGTCGAAGGCGTCCTTGGGACCAATATGGTGTGTCCGGCGTGTATGCAGCCGTCCTGGCTTGCTGAATACTCCCAAAAATGCACGGTGCTCCCCAGGGGACCCGTGCACGCAACGAAAACCATGCCCATGTCGCTATCCGCATCGCCATTTTGCTGCACTGACTTTTCTGAATGTCGGGCCCGAATTAGTTAACCTGCCTCCCGTGTGGCTCCGGAGGGGCGGGGCATAAGGTTTATCGCGAGTTCCGTACGAGCCGAAGGCCACTTAATGTGGCCTTCGTGCGAGCAGGACTGCCCGAGCAGGAAACCTTACGCCCCGCCCCTCCGGAGCCACACGGGAGGCATCGCTAAGTTATCCCCCGGCATTCAGAAAATCTAAGTGCCAAAAAATAAGATTTTTTGACTCCGTGTTGTATAACCCGCCATTCGTGGGTACCATTCAACGCGTACGCAAACAAAAAGGGTTAATTCGCGTGGTATAACCGCGCGGCCCAAAAAGGAGGAGACAAGCATGTCGTCTTTGAAGCCGCTTGCAGATCGTGTTCTGGTCAAGCCCGACGAGGCCGAGCAGAAGACCGCTTCTGGTCTGTATATTGCCAGCAACGCTCAGGAGAAGCCGCAGCGTGGCACCATCGTTGCCGTGGGCGCCGGCAAGGTCAACGACAAGGGTGAGCGCATCCCCATGGACGTCAAGGTTGGCGACGTTGTCATCTACGGTAAGTTCGGTGGCAACGAGGTCAAGGTCGACGGCGAGAAGTATCTGCTGATGCGCGCCGACGACATCTACGCCGTCGTCGAGGCCTAGTCTCGTCAGAATCTCTGATTCGTCTTTGAACGCGCCCGCCGCATAGGACTCGGAAGCGGCGACGCGAGTCACATTTCTTTTGGAGGATTACCTACCATGGCAAAGAACATTACGTTCAACACCGATGCCCGCGCTAAGCTCGCCAAGGGCGTCAACACTCTGGCCGACGCCGTTACCGTCACCATGGGCCCCAAGGGTCGCTACGTTGCGCTGCAGCGCACGTTCGGTGCCCCGACCATCACCAACGACGGCGTTTCCGTCGCCAAGGAGATCGAGCTCGAGGATAACATCGAGAACATGGGTGCTCAGCTGGTGAAGGAGGTTGCCACCAAGACCAACGACACCGTGGGTGACGGCACCACCACCGCAACCCTGCTCGCTCAGGCCATCGTCAACGACGGTCTGCGCAACGTCGCCGCTGGCGCCAACCCGCTGGCCATCCGTCGCGGCATCGACAAGGCCGTCAACGCCGCCGTCGCCGAGATGAAGAAGCAGGCCAAGCCTGTCGAGACCAAGGAGCAGATCGCTTCCGTCGGTACCATCTCCGCCGGTGACCCCGAGGTCGGCGAGAAGATCGCCGAGGCTATGGAGGTCGTGGGCAAGGACGGCGTCATCACCGTCGAGGATTCCCAGACGTTCGATATCACCATCGACACCGTCGAGGGCATGCAGTTCGACAAGGGCTATGTCTCCGCTTACTTCGTCACGGACAACGACCGCATGGAGGCCGTGATGAAGGATCCGTACATCCTCATCACCGACCAGAAGATCTCCAGCGTTCAGGACATTATGCCCGTTCTCGAGGCTGTCCAGCGCGCTGGCCGCGGCCTGCTCATCATCGCTGAGGACATCGACGGCGAGGCTCTGCCGACCCTGGTCCTCAACAAGATCCGTGGCGCCCTCAACGTCTGCGCCGTCAAGGCCCCTGGCTACGGCGATCGCCGCAAGCGCATTCTCGAGGACATCGCTGTCCTCACCGGTGGCCAGGCTGCCCTGGACGAGTTGGGCGTGAAGGTCGCTGACATCACCGCCGATATGCTCGGTACCGCTAAGTCCGTCACCATCTCTAAGGACAACACCGTCGTCGTCGGCGGCGCTGGCTCCAAGGAGGCCATCGACGCCCGTATCGCTCAGATTAAGGGCGAGATGGAGAACACCACCTCTGACTTCGACCGTGAGAAGCTCCAGGAGCGCCTGGCCAAGCTCTCCGGTGGCGTTGCCGTCATCAAGGTCGGCGCTGCTACCGAGTCCGAGCTCAAGGAGATCAAGCACCGCGTCGAGGACGCCCTGCAGGCAACCCGCGCTGCTGTCGAGGAGGGCATTGTCGCCGGTGGCGGCGTCGCCTTCATGGACGCTGCTCCTGCGCTCGACGCCGTTGAGCTCGACGACCCCGAGGAGAAGATCGGTGTCGACATCGTCAAGAAGGCTCTGACCGCTCCGGTCGCTACCATCGCCAAGAACGCTGGTTTTGAGGGCGCTGTCGTGGTCGACAAGGTTGCCGAGCTGCCTGCCGGCCAGGGTCTCAACTCTGCCAACGGCGAGTGGGGCGACATGATCGAGATGGGCGTCCTCGACCCCGTCAAGGTCAGCCGCGTCACCCTGCAGAACGCTGCTTCCGTCGCCAGCCTGATCCTCATCACCGAGGCCACCGTCTCCGATGTGCCCAAAAACACTCAGCTTGAGGACGCTATCGCTGCTGCCACCGCTGGTCAGCAGGGCGGCGGTATGTACTAAGGCCGACAAGGTCTAGAACTCCCACCGGGAATCCGGGGGCGTGACGGGGGTTTCTCTCCGGAACGTCCTCGGACATGCAAAGAGGCTCCGCATCGCGCTTCGCGCTGCGGAGCCTCTTTGCGTCCTGCGGAATGTTCCGGAGAGAAACCCCCGTCACGCCCCCGGATCCCCTGCGTTTACGGCCTTGAGGTCGGCGTGGGCGGAGAATGTGGTTGATGGGGATACGTGTCCCTTTCGCTGTTTCGCGGCTTTGCCGCGAAAAGCGCGTTACTTTGGGATGGGTGGGGAACGTGGTTGTTGCGGCAGCTGATCCCCGCCACAAATTACCCTCGGCATACTTGCGCGAGCGATTGCTCGTGCTACACTTGCAATTGCTGTTTCAGGGCGGGGTGGAATTCCCCACTGGCGGTAAATCGGGCGGTGCCAAAGGGGTGCCGCGGAGCAGGCGAGGCGTCTGCGACCGAGCCGATGAGTCCGCGACCCGTGTGTGCGTTGGTTCGCATGCCGGCTGAACTGGTGAGATCCCAGTACCAACGGTTAGAGTCCGGATGAAAGAGGCAGGTGATCTTATGTCTGAACAGTCGCAGCATATCCATTTTGAGAACACGAATAGGTGGAGCACCAAACAGCTCGTTACCATGGCGCTGATGTGTGCCTTGGGTGCCCTGTTTATGTACGTGCAGCTGCCTATCCTTCCTTCGGCGCCGTTTTTGACGTATGACCCGTCGCTGGTGCCGGCGATGGTGTGCGGGTTTGCGTATGGTCCTGGCGCCGGCACTGCTGTTGCCGCTATGGCAATCGTTATCCATGCGCTCACCACGGGTGACTGGGTCGGCGCGCTTATGAACCTGGTTGCCACGCTGGGCTACATTCTGCCCGCGGCTATCGTCTACCAGAAGATGCACACCTATAAGGGTGCCGTGATTGGTCTGGTGCTCGGCGTCATTGCCGCTACGGTGCTGTCCATGGTCGCGAACCTTACCATTGGCGTTTGGTTCTGGTATGGCTCGGTCGATGTGATCGCCCCGCTCATGATTCCTGCCGTGCTGCCGTTCAACCTTATCAAGACCGTGCTTAATTCGGTATTGACGCTTGCGGTGTACAAGGCGGTCTCCAACCTCATCACGCCTAAAAAGGACCAGGTCAAAGGCTGCGCATGATTGAGTGTCGGGGCGTTTCCTTTAGCTACGACGGTGCCGTACCGGCGCTCGACGGCGTCGATCTAAACATCGAGGACGGCGAGTTTTTCTGCATCCTCGGTGGTAATGGGTCGGGCAAGTCGACGTTTGCCAAGCATCTGAATGCGCTGTTGCAGCCCGATGCGGGCACGGTACGCATCAACGGCATGGATGCGTCCGACCCCGAGCTGGTCTACGACATTCGTTCGACCGCGGGCATGGTATTCCAGAATCCCGACGACCAGCTGGTGGCAACGCTTGTCGAAGATGACGTTGCGTTTGGTCCCGAAAACCTTGGCGTGCCATCGGCGCAAATTGCGCAGCGCGTACGCGAGGCGCTGAAGGGTGTGGGCCTGGTGGGCTTTGAGCGCCACGAGACCCATGCGCTTTCGGGCGGCCAAAAGCAGCGCGTGGCGCTTGCCGGCGTGCTCGCCATGGAACCGCGCGTGCTCATATTGGACGAGGCTTCCTCGATGCTCGATCCGCGTGGACGCAAGGGCCTCATGAAGGCTTGCCGCGCGTTGCACGCTCGCGGCATGACCATCGTGATGATTACGCACTTTATGGAGGAGGCTGCCGAGGCCGATCGTGTCGCCGTGTTTCAGACGGGACGAGTTGCCATGCTGGGCACGCCCGATGAGATTCTGACGCGGGCGAATGAACTCGTTCAGCTCAACCTTGACATGCCAGAGTCGTGCCGTTTGGGCACGGCACTTCGTGCGGAGGGCGTGCCCGTTTGCGCGCAGGTACGTGAGGCGGATATGGTCGCCGAGATTGCGCAGGCTTATGCCGAGCGAAGTGGGGCAGGCATCGCGGGGCAGTCTTCCGTATCCCAGTCGGAAATCGCTGACGGCACTGTTCCGGTAGACAACGAGGGCAACGCGTCGGAGCCCGTCATCGAGTTATCCCATGTTTCGTACAGTTATTCGCTCAGTCCGCGCGAGCGCCGCCGCTGGCATAAGCGCTCGGCCACTGCGGGCAAATCGAGCAAACAGGCTCTCTGGGGAAACGACCCAAGCAGCCCGTGGGCGCTGCGCGATGTATCGCTGACGGTGCGTCGCGGCGAGTTCCTGGGCTTGGCAGGTCATACCGGTTCGGGTAAGTCGACGCTGGTCCAGCATCTCAACGGTTTGATTCGCCCCCAGGAGGGATCCGTTCGCGCGCTGGGGCTCGATCTGTCAAACAAGAAAGACGCCGCCGCGGTTAAGGCCAAGGTCGGCGTGGTGTTTCAATATCCTGAGCGTCAGCTGTTTGCCGAAACCGTGGCGCAGGACGTGGCGTTTGGTCCGCATAACCTTGGCTTGCCGCAAGATGAAGTCGACCGTCGTGTCGAGTCATCGCTCTCGCGCGTGGGCCTCGACCTTTCCACGGTCGGCGACAAGAGTCCCTTTGAGCTTTCGGGCGGTCAGCAACGGCGTGTGGCATTCGCCGGCGTGCTCGCCATGGAGCCCGAAGTCCTGGTGCTCGATGAGCCCATGGTGGGGCTCGATCCGGCTGCGCGCAGGGATTTCCTTGAGCTTATCGATCGACTTCACCGCGATGGCCTGACCGTTGTCATGGTTTCGCATAGCATGGATGACCTGGCCAATTGCTGCGACCGTATTGTCGTGATGAACGAGGGCGCGGTGTTTGCCGAGGGCACGCCCGCTCAGGTTTTTGCGCATGCCGATGAGCTTAAATCAATCGGCTTGGGCGTTCCCGCCGCCCAGCGTATGGCGCTGGCGCTTACGGAGGCGGGCGTGCCGCTGCGCTTTGACGGCCTCTATACGGTTGAGTCGCTGACAGACGAGTTGGTGGACCTGCTAATCGGTTGCTCGGGCGGTCCTTCTAACGTCGCGGACATTGCTAAATTCAAGACGGTCGCGCGAGAGAAGGGCTGCTAATGGAGGCGTTTTCGTTTGGCAGCTACTATCCCGGCGATAGTGCGATCCACCGCCTGGACCCGCGAACTAAGTTGCTCTTGGGCTTTGTGTTTCTGATCACGACGCTCACAGTCAGCAGCTTCCGCGGACTGGCCCCGGTCGCAATTTTCGTTGTGCTGACCTATGCCGTGTCTCGGGTGCCGGTTCGTCGCGTTCTGTCGTCGATGGCGCCGCTGCTGGCAATCGTCGTCGTGGTCGCGGTGCTCAACTTGTTTACCGACCAGAGCGGGCGCATTCTGTGGCAGCTCGGCTTTTTGCAGATAAGCGAGGGCTCGCTGCATTCCGCCGCCTTTATGGCGTGCCGCCTGACCTTGATGATGGCCGGTATGAGCGCTATCACGCTCACCACGCCGACGCTCGACCTCACCGCGGGCTTTGAGCGCCTGCTCGCACCGTTTGCGCGTGTGGGACTTCCTGCGCACGAGCTCGGCATGATCATGGGTATCGCGTTGCGCTTTATGCCGCAGTTTGCCACCGAGATGAAGCAGACGGCGGACGCGCAGGCGAGCCGCGGTGCGCGCGTGACGGGGGGCCCGCTCGGCGGCGTGCGTATGCTCGGCAGTGTGGCGATTCCGCTGTTCACCGGCGTGTTCCGCCATGCCGAGACGCTGTCTGCTGCCATGGATGCACGCTGCTATCACGGCGAGCAGGGCCGCACGCGCCTGCATGCGCTTGCATTTGGCCGCGGCGATGCGTTGGCGGCGGTGGTGACGGCGTTGCTGCTCATCTGCGTCATCGTCATCAATCTTCAACTTGTTTAGGCGCGATTCGAGCGCAAGAAAGGGGTCCCTATGACCGACAACGACCGCACGGCTCAGCTTGAGCGCGCCTGTTCGTATCTCAGGCGCATTCCGGCGTGGTATCTGGCCACGACCGATGTGGCCGACGGGCATCAGCCTCGCGTGAGGCCGTTTTCGTTTGCCATGGTCGATGACGGTAAGTTGTGGTTTTGCACGTCGCGCGACAAGGATGTGTGGGCGGAGCTGAGCGCGAATCCCAAGTTTGAACTCTCGGGCTGGAAGCCGGGGGAGTGCTGGATCGTGTTGACCGGCGAGGCCGCACTTGAGGACGACGCAGTTGCGAGCGACAAGGTGCGTCAAGCGGGTTTTAAGCACATGGTGGGCATTGGCGAGGAACACGAGAGTGCCAACGACGGCCGCCTTGCTTTCTTTTCGGTCCGCAACATTGCCGCGCGCTTCTGTGATATCGACGGCAGCGAGGAGCGCCTGGAGCTCTAGCTCGCACAAACCAGGTTCCCAAACTAGCTAGTACAGGAGGAAACGTGGACGGATTGAATACGGTTTTGGAGTATCTGACGTCGGTGCCGGCGTGGTATCTGGCGACGAGCGTGGACGGACAGCCACATGTGCGTCCGTTCTCGTTTGCACAGATTCAGGACGGCAAACTGTGGTTTGTAACGGCGCGCACCAAAGATGTGTGGCAGGAGCTGCTGCAAAATCAGCGCTTTGAGGCCACGAGTTGGTGGCCGGGCCATGGTTGGTTGATTCTGCGCGGGCGTGCGGGGCTGGAAGACCGGGCTTCGAGTGAAATGCGCGAGGCCGGTTGGAAACATCTTGAGCGCTTGAGCGAGCACTATGAGGGGCCTAACGACCCCGCGCTCGTCTTCTTTAGCGTCGAGGATCCCGAGGCTTTTATCTGCAATCACGACGAATGGGTGCCGGTCGAGCTCTAGCCAGCTGGCTCATCCTAACAACTTGGTTTTCGCATGCGCGGGCCCCGTATTGCCCGGCGCCGTTAGGAGCGCCGGTCAATACGGGGCCCGCTCCATTTGTCAATTCCTTCAAGCGAATGTGTCGGGAATGTTTCAATGCATGAATATGCAAGCCATTTACGTATTTATGCATCTTTTGGTGCTAAAGTTTCAACCCACTTCATAACAACCGCTGCGAAATGCGCATCGGTGCATAAATCGCAGACAAGGAGTCTGATATGTCTTTAAAGGTTGGAATCGTCGGTGCGGCTGGATATGCCGGCGCCGAGCTCATTCGCCTCGTGCTCGGCCATCCCGAGTTTGAACTTGTTGCCATCACGTCCAACGCCGATGCCGGCCAGCCGTTGTCTGCGGTGTACCCGAGCTTCACCGGCGTAAGCGATCTTGTCTTCACGACGCATGACGCCCCCGAGCTCAAGAACTGCGATGCGGTCTTTTTGGCCGTGCCGCACACGGCTGCCATGGCACGGGTGCCCGCCCTGCTTGCCGCGGGAGTTTCCTGCATTGACCTCTCGGCCGACTATCGCCTGAGCGATCCGGCCACCTTTGAGGCCTGGTATGCCGCCGAGCACACGAGCCCCGAGCTACTCAAGAGCCGCGCCTTTGGTCTGCCCGAGCTGTTCTCCCAGGATTTGGAGACCGCTGCATCCGACCACGCCGACGGCAAGCCCGTACTGGTCGCCTGCGCCGGTTGCTATCCCACTGCAACGAGCCTTGCCGCCGCGCCTGCCGTGCGCGCCGGCTGGGTTGCCCAGAGCGGCCCCGTGATCGTTGACGCTATCAGCGGTGTAACGGGTGCCGGTAAGTCCCGCAACGCCCGTACGCATTTTTGCAGCGCCGACGAGAATTTGGAGGCCTACGGCGTGGGCAAGCATCGTCACACGCCCGAAATCGAGCAAATCCTCGGTCTAACCGATCGTGTCGTCTTTACCCCGCACCTGGCACCGCTCAAGCGCGGTCTGCTCTCTACGGTGACGATGCCGCTTACGCCGCGGGCTATCGACGCCTTGACCCTTGAGGACGTTGTCGACCATTACAAGCAGTTCTACGCCGGTCGCACCTTCGTGCGCGTACTCGATGCCGGTCAGCAGCCCAAGACGGCTTCGGTCGTCGGCACCAACGCCGCCCAGATCGGTCTCGCGCTCAACGAGCGCGCGGGCGTTCTGGTGGCCACGGGCGCCATCGACAATCTGTGCAAGGGTGCAGCAGGCCAGGCGGTCCAGTGCGCCAACATCGTCTTTGGTTTTGGCGAGCGACGAGGCTTGCCCACAGTGGCGTGCCCGGTGTAGCACATTCGATTGTTAGCGATTTGGTAATCGGGCATCGAGTGGGGCGCCACTCTTAAGCTGGTCTCATGATTGTGGCTGGCATGGCGCACCAACCGATGCCCATTTTTTGTTTGACATAAGGAGTCATAAAGACGATGAATGCTGAGCAGTTCGATATCAAGATCCATGCCGTAGAGGGCGGCGTAACGGCGGCAGCCGGCTTTAAGGCGGCGGGCATCCATGCCGGATTCCGCAAGAATCCCGAGCGCCTGGATTACGCGCTCGTCGTGCCCGATAAACCCTGTCCCGGGGCCGGCGTGTTTACGACTAACCGCTTTTGTGCGGCGCCCGTGCAGGTGAGCCGTGCCAACCTGGGCGGCGCCGACAAGGGCTATGGCATCATCGCCGGTGTTTCTATCAACTCTGGCAACGCCAACGCCGCCACGGGTGAAACCGGTCTTGCCTGCGCGCGCGAGACCTGCAACATCGCCTCGCAGGTCATCGGCTGCGAGCCCCAGCAGATTCTGGTCGCCTCCACGGGCGTAATTGGTCAGATTCTGCCGATCGACACGTTTGAGACCGCCGTTCCTGCCGCCTACGAGGCGCTCTCCGCCCACGGCGGCGCCGATGCCGCTCGCGCTATCATGACGACCGACACGCATTCCAAGGAGTATGCCGTGTGTTACCGCAGCGAGGCCGCGGGGCACGCAGGTAATGCCTATACGGTGGGCGGTATGTGCAAAGGCTCGGGTATGATCATGCCCAACATGGCCACCATGATCGCAGTCATCACTACCGATGCCCCCGTCGAGCCGGCGGCGCTTCACGCCCTGTTACTCTCCACCGTCAAGCAGACCTTCAACAAGGTAACGGTCGACTCCGATACTTCGACCAACGACACCTGCATCATGCTCGCTTCCGGCGCTGCCGCAAATGCCGAGCCTATTGTCGAGGGCTCCGATGCCTTTGACGAGTTGGCCTTTGCCGTGCATGAGGTGTGCGAGAGCCTGGCGCGCAACATCGCCGCAGATGGCGAGGGCGCATCCAAGCTCGTGACGGTTAATGTCACCGGCGCCGCGAACGACGAGGAGGCCGATATCGCCGCCCGTGCTGTTGCCAACTCGCCGCTCGTCAAGACCTGCATCGCCGGCCACGACTGCAACTGGGGCCGCGTTGCCATGGCGCTCGGCAAGTGCGGCGTGCAGTTTAACCAAGAAGATGTGTCCATCGACATGATGGGTATGCCCGTCTGTCGCGATGGCCTGACGGTCCCCTTCGATGAGGACGAAGCCCTGCGACGTTTTGAGGCGCCCGAGATCGTGATCTCGGCCGACCTGGGCGCAGGCGACGCGGCAACGACCGTGTGGACCTGCGACCTCACGCATGAGTACATCTCCATCAACGGCGACTACCGTTCCTAGATTCCGGGCACGCTGCGCATCTTGCCGCGATTGCGGACAGCGGAGCACGGCGCGATAACGATACGAAAGACGAGGCAGATTATGAAATTCGCACGCGATTGTCGTTCGAGCGAATCCAACGAAGCAACCGCGCAGCTGCTGTTCGAAGCACTGCCGTGGATTAAGAACCTGACCGGCAAGACGGTTGTTATCAAATATGGCGGAGCCGCCATGGTTGATGAGCAGCTGCGCCGCGACGTGATGAGCGACATCGTTTTGCTCAAGATCATCGGTATGCGCCCCGTCATCGTGCACGGCGGCGGCAAGGCTATTAACGAGGCGCTGAGCCATTACGATATTCCCGTCGAGTTTAAGAACGGCCAGCGCGTGACCACGCCGGCGACTATGGATATCGTGCGCGAGGTGCTGGGCGGCAAGGTTAACCAGGAGCTGGTTGCTGCCATCAACCACCACGGCAACCTGGCCGTGGGCGTGTCGGGCAGCGATGCCGGCACGCTCATCGCCGAGCCGCTCGACCCCGAGCTCGGTCGCGTGGGCAAAGTGACGCACGTCAACACCGACTATATCGAGCGCTTACTCGATAGCGAGTACATCCCCGTCATCGCTACCGTCGCGGCGGGGGAGGACGGCGGTTTCTTCAACATCAACGCCGACACCGCCGCCGGTGCCGTTGCCGCGGCGCTCCACGCGCATAAGGCGATCTTTTTGACTGATGTCGATGGTCTGTACAAGGACTTTAGCGACAAGGACTCGCTTATCTCCAACCTAACGCTCGACGAGGTTAACGAAATGCTCTACGGCGGCGAGGTCGATAAGGGCATGATTCCCAAGCTGCGCGCGGCCGTCGATGCGATTACCGGCGGCGTATTTCGTGCCCACATCATTAACGGTACTACGCCGCATTCGCTGCTCCTGGAGCTGCTGACCGATGCCGGCGTCGGCACCGTGATTCATTCCACCGAGACGGCTTACGAGTTCGATACGCATCCGCATCCGCTTTCGACGTTTGCTGCGCGTCTGACCGAGAACCTTGACGAGGTCGAGAAGCTTCAGACGGTCTAGCTGACCCGCAGCCGCCCCATTCCTGCACCCATAGCCCCGCGCCGTCTGGCGCCCAACGAAAGGCATCCCATGTCACTTGCAGCTCAGCAATCGCTTGAATCCCATTACGTTATGCATACCTTTGGCCGCTCTCCGGTCGAGTTTGTCGAGGGTCACGGCATGAAGCTCACCGGCGACGATGGCCGTGAGTACCTCGACTTTCTTGCCGGTATCGGTGTGTGCAGCCTTGGCCACGGCAACGCCGCAGTGCTCTCGGCGCTCGAGGCGCAGACCAAAAAGCTCATGCATGTCTCCAATTACTTCTACATCGAGCAGCGTGGACAGGTCGCGGCGCTGCTGTCCAAGCTTGCCAACGACGACGTAGATGGTGCGTGCGTGCTGGCCGATGCCATTGCCGCCGGCGATGAGACCACGGCCGCTGCGCTCGGTGCCCCGGCTGCGGACGAGCAGGTGTGGGAGACGTTCTTTGCCAATTCTGGTGCCGAAGCCAACGAGGGCTCGATGAAGCTCGCGCGTCTGTACGCCAAGCGTGCTGGTAACGGCGGCAACACCATCGTATGCATGCGCGGCGGCTTCCACGGCCGTACACTCGAGACCATTGCGGCCACCATGCAGGATTGGCTACAGGACAGCTTCCGTCCGCTGCCGGGCGGTTTTGTGGCCTGCACGCCCAACGATGTCGACGAACTGCGCGCAATCTTTAAGCAGCTGGGAAGCGAGATCTGCGCCGTCATGCTCGAGCCGATTCAGGGTGAGGGCGGTGTGCACCCCATGACCGAGGAGTTTATGGCGGCGGCGCGCGACTTGGCACACGAAGTGGGCGCCGTGCTTATCGCCGACGAGGTCCAGTGCGGCATCTTCCGCTCCGGCAAGCCATTTGCGTTCCAAACCTATGACGTGGAGCCCGACATCATGAGCCTTGCCAAGGGCATTGCCGACGGCGTGCCCATGGGTGCCGTCGTGGCAAAGAAGGAGATTGCCGACGTGTTTAAGCCGGGCGACCATGGCTCGACCTTTGGCGGTAGCTGCTTGCCCATCGCGGCGTGTGCCGCGACGCTCTCCGCGCTTGTGCGTGGCGATTATGCCGAGCATGCTGCCAAGGTGGGCGCCTATATGGAGCAGGCGCTGGCTAAGCTTCCGCATGTGGTAGAGGTGCGTGGCCGTGGCCTGATGCTCGGCTGTGATTTGGATGATGCCGCGGGTGACGCACATGATATTGTTGCCCGCGCGCTGGCCGCCGGTGCCGTGATTAACGCTACGGGTGCTCATACGCTGCGTTTCTTGCCGCCGCTCGTCTGCGAGGAAGCCGACGTGGACAGTCTGATCGAGATCCTGTCGGGTGTCTTGGGCTAACGCAGCGTAATAACTCAATTTGGATCGGGTTCCGGACTGCTGGGTGTGTCATATGCGGCATGATTTGGCGATCCGGAGCCCGTTTTGTTGCTGATTTGCGATGGTCAAAAGTCCCTCTGGTCAAAAAATGCCAAATATGAGTACGGGCACTAATTCTGTAGCATATAAATTAGACACAATTTGACGAATTGGACCGCATATGTCCAGTTTTGCTGTCAGAAAACATGCTCATCTGGACCGTTAGCCGTTGCTTTGATGTCAGATTTGCCCTTTGGGACCTCGAAAATGCTGTTACAAAAGAGGTAGCAGTACTCATATTTGGCATTTTTTGACCACTGCCCTTGAAACGAGTGAGCTGTGGGGTTCGAATCCCTCTGCGATGGGCCCAAAAAAGAAAGGCTCCCATTGCTGGGAGCCTATCAAATCAGTGGTGGGCGATGAGGGATGTCCGCGTGCGGCTGGCGCCGCCCGCTTCCGCTTCGGGCCTGCGGCCCTCGCGTGCTGCGCTGGAAAACGCTTCGCGTTTCCTCAGCTCCGCACCCTGGCGGGTTCGAATCCCATGAAATGGGCGCAAACAAAACGGTCCCCTTGCGAGGACCGTTTCCAATTCAGTGGTGGGCGATGAGGGATTCGAACCCCCAGCCTTGTGCGTGTAAAGCACCTGCGCTAACCGTTGCGCCAATCGCCCGTGCGGAGAGAGTATAGCAAAACAATCGCCTCATTCATCTCATATCCATTAAAGGTAACTGGCACGTGTCGCAGCGGAGCTGATTCAGTTGAGATTGCCTGAACATTCCGCCCCTCTTTACGCCCTCGGGTATACTCAAAAGCTACTGATTCGATTTGATGCCCAGCAACAGCAGAGGGGATAGTATATGTGCGGTTTTGTCGGTTTTGTCGGTGGGACGGATAACCAATCCGAGGTGCTCACCAAGATGATGGACCGCATCGTCCATCGCGGTCCCGACATGGGCGGTCAGTTTATCGACGGCCGCGTTGCCCTCGGCTTCCGCCGCTTGTCGATCCTCGACCTGACCGAGGCCGGCGCTCAGCCCATGGCCAATGAGGACGGCAGCGTCGTCATTGTCTTCAACGGTGAGATCTACAACTTCCAAGAACTCCGTTCCGAGCTCGAAGCCAAGGGCTACAAGTTCCATTGCGGCGCCGACACCGAGAGCCTCCTGCACGGCTACGAGGAGTGGGGCGAGGCTGTCCTCGATCGCCTGCGCGGTATGTACGCCTTCGTCATCTGGGACAAAAAGAAGAACAAGCTTTTTGGCGCCCGTGACATCTTTGGCATCAAGCCGCTTTACTACTATCCCATGGCCGATGCGGGCGACGGCGCTCCGGGCGTGCTCTTTGGTTCCGAGATCAAGAGCTTCCTGGACTACCCGCACTTCCACAAGGCGGTCAACAAAAAGGCCCTGCGTCCGTACATGACGCTGCAGTATTCGGCAACCGAGGAGACCTTCTTCGAGGGTGTCTACAAGCTGCCGCCGGCGCACTACTTTACCGTCGATATCCCGACCGGCAAGATGAACATCGAGCGCTACTGGGATTGCGATTACTCTGCCGTCGAGAAGCCGTTCGAGGAGTACGTCGACGAGCTGGACGAGGTCGTGCACGAGAGCGTCGAGGCCCATCGCATCGCCGACGTCAAGGTCGCGTCGTTCCTCTCCGGTGGCGTCGACTCCAGCTACATCGCCGCTTGCCTCATGCCCGACAAGACCTTCTCGGTGGGCTTTGACTACAAGAACTTCAACGAGACCAACTACGCCAAGGAGCTTTCCGATAAGCTCGGCGTCGAAAACGTTCGCAAGATGATTACCGCCGACGAGTTCTTCGGTGCGCTCGAGGACATCCAGTATCACATGGACGAGCCGCAGTCCAACTTGTCTTCCGTGCCGCTGTGGTTCTTGGCCGAGATGGCCCGCAAGGACGTTACCGTCGTGCTTTCGGGCGAAGGCGCCGACGAGCTCTTTGGTGGCTACGCCTACTACGAGGACACGGTCCCGGTGCGCAAGTACAAAAAGATGGTGCCGCTGCCCGTCCGTCGCGCGCTCGGTAACCTGGCGCTGCATATGCCGTACTTCAAGGGACATAACTTCCTGGTCAAGGGTGCCGAGATCCCCGAGAAGTCGTTCCTGGGACAGGCTCTGGTATGGCCGGAGCGCGAGGTCGACGGCGTGCTCAAGCCCGAGTACAACACCGGCGACGGCGCCTTCGAGCTTGCCGCTCCCATCTATGCGCGCGTGAAGGGTCAGCCCGAGCTGGTCAAGAAGCAGTACCTGGACATGAACATGTGGCTCCCGGGCGACATTCTGCTCAAGGCCGACAAGATGTGCATGGCACACTCACTGGAGCTGCGCGTGCCCTTCCTGGACCGCAAAGTCATGGAGTTCGCCGAGCACATTCCCGACCGCTACCGCATCAACGAGAACGGCAACAAACAGGTACTCCGCCACGCTGCCAACAAGTCGCTGCCCGATGAGTGGGCCACCCGTCCCAAGGTGGGCTTCCCGGTGCCGATTGTCTACTGGCTGCGCGAGCAAAAGTGGTACGACTATGTCAAGGAGTACTTCACCGCGCCGTGGGCAAGCGAGTTCTTCAATACCGACGAGCTCATGCACCTGCTCGATCTGCACTTTGCGGGCAAGGGCGATTTCCAGCGCAAGATCTATACGCCGCTCGTGTTCCTAGTGTGGTACAAGCGCTTCTTTATCGACGAGGGCCAGCCTTCTGTTCAGGCTGCCTAGTCTCGGCTTACGAATGCCTGCGCGTAACGGCTCCTCCGGGAGCCGTTTTTGCGCGAGCACGTTTCAGTTACTATGAAAACCGTCCCTGCCAAATGGCTGAGAAAGGTGAAAGATGCACCATTCGGATTCCGCGACCGTGACCACGGTCGATACGCTTGCCAAGCTTCTCGGTGTGTGCGGCGAGCTGCGCGCATCGGAGCAGGTTGACGAGCGTGCCGTGACCGGCTGCTCGTTTGATTCGCGCGCGGTCTCGGCAGGTGACGTATTCTTTTGCAAAGGTGCTGCCTTTAAGCCCGCGTTTTTGAGCATGGCGCTCGATGCGGGCGCCGTCGCATTTGTGTGCGAGGAGTCGCTGGTCGAGTCTCTGGAGCCGCTGGCGCAGGAGAGCGGTGCTGCGATGCTGGTTGTTGATAGTGTTCGCACGGCCATGGCCCTGTTGCCGCCGGAGGTCTACGACCGTCCTGACCACGACGTCAAGATCGTGGGCATCACCGGCACCAAGGGAAAGACCACGGCCGCTTTTATGCTCCAGTCCATCATCAAGGCGGCGGGCGAGTCCTGCGGCATGATCGGCTCGGTGAGTACCGACGATGGTATCGAGTGCTACGAGAGCACCAACACCACGCCCGAGGCCCCCGAGGTTTGGCGCCATATCGCCAACTGCCGCACGTCCGGTCGCCAGTCCATGGTCATGGAGGTCTCGAGCCAGGCGCTCAAGTACCAACGCGTCGAGAATCTGCCGTTTGACGTGGCGTGCTTCCTCAACATCGGCCGCGACCACATCTCGCCGATCGAACACCCCACGTTTGAGGATTATTTTGAGAGCAAACTCAGGATCTTTGACCAGGCAAAGACTGCCGTGGTGAATCTGGGCACCGAAGAGGTCGACCGTGTGCTGGAGGCAGCGTCGACGGCCGAGCGCTTGGTGACAGTTGGCGTCGAGCATCCCGAGGCGAGCCTGTGGGCGAGCGACGTACGCATGGTCGGCTTTAGCATCGAGTTCAACTTGCATGGCCTGTGTGCCGACGAGTCCGAGGCGGGGGAGAAGGTCCTGCTGGGCATCGCGGGCGACTTTAACGTGGAAAACGCGCTGGTCGCTATCGCCGCCGCGCGCGAGATCGGCATCGGTATCGAGGCTATCAAGAAGGGCCTCTCCAAACTGCGTGTGCCGGGCCGTATGGAGGTCGTGGAGTCGAAGGACGGCCGCGTGATCTGCGTCGTCGACTATGCGCACAACCAGCTTTCGTTCCGTTCGCTTTTCTCGTCGGTCAAGCGCGCGTTTCCCGCCAGCCCGGTCATCGCGGTGTTTGGCGCTGCCGGCGGCAAGGCGCAGGAGCGCCGCGAGCAGCTTCCGCGCGAGGCCGCACCGTATTCCGACCTGATGATCTTTGCCAATGAGGACCCGGCTCACGAGGACCCGATGAAGGTCTGTCGCGAGCTTGCCGAACATGTTCCCGACGATACGCCGAACAAGATCATCCTCGATCGCGAAGCTGCCGTGCATGCGGCGTTCAAGGCGGCGCGCGAGGAGTACGTCAACCCCGATGCTCCTACCATTGTCTTGCTGCTGGCAAAGGGTGACGAGGAGCTCATGCACGTGGGCGACGAGTTCGTGCCCATCGAGAGCGACCTTTCGTTGGCCAATCGCCTGATCGATGTTACCCAGTTTGACTAATGAACCATGATGGCGGCGGCGCCCTGAGTGCGCTGTCGCCATAAGCGTGTTCCCTCAATCAAAACATGCCGTCCAAGTCCAAATCCTTCTACGTAAACGGAGTAACCATGTCCCACAATACCCTGCCGACCGTTGCCGAGCTTTCGGGCGAGATGCGCGAGCGCTTGGCCAAGGTCAAGTACGTCTTTACCGACCTGGATGCCACGATGCTCGCGCCCGGCTCGTGCGTGCTGCGCGACAACGACGGCAACCCTTCGACCAAACTCGTCGAGGCCGTCGTGGCGCTCGCTCGCGCTGGTATCCAGGTGGTTCCCACCTCGGGCCGCAACCGTACCATGATCCACGAGGACGCGCGCGTGCTCGGCCTCAACTCCTACATCGGCGAGATGGGCGGCCTGGTCATGTACGACCTCAAAGCCAACGATTGGGAGTATCTGACCGGCGACATGCCTTACGACCCCGCCTGCGGCCTTACTCCGCACCAGGTGATCGAGCAGACCGGCGTGTGCGAGAAGATCCTTGCCCGCTGGCCGCACAAGATCGAGTACCACAACGACATGTCGACCGGCTACAAGTACCGTGAGGTCACCGTCGGCATGCGCGGCGATGTGCCCGACGATGAGGTCCAGGCCATCCTGGACGAGGCCGGCTGCGGTCTGGTCTGGGCTTGCAACGGCCATCTGACGCACCTGTCCAAGCCGACGACGCTCGAGCTTAATCGCGTCGAGGACGGTCGCGCCTTCAACATCAATCCGGCGGGTCTTAACAAAGGCGTTGCCATTGCGCGCTTCTGCGAGCACCTGGGGATCGAGCGCGAGGAGACGCTTGCGCTCGGCGACTCCGAGTCCGACTTCTACATGGCCGACCATGTTGGCATGTTCTGCCTGGTCGAGAACGGTCTGACGAGCGCCGGTGCCCCGGAGTTCTTGGACGCCTGCGACAATGCCTATATTACGCGCGGCAAGATTGTCGACGGTTGGGTGGCAACGGCCGAGCTGCTGGTCGCAGCCCGTTCGTAGCGCGACGCATCACGATTGGTCGCATTTTTCGAGAGAGAATCTGGTGAGGTAATGTCCGATATCGATAATATGGCCGGGGACACGCGTCCGATCGGCGTGTTCGACTCGGGCCTGGGCGGCTTGACGGTCGCGCGCGCGATCGCAACGGCACTTCCGCACGAGTCCGTCTACTATTTCGGTGACACTAAGCGCTGCCCTTATGGCACCCGCACCGAGGACGAGGTTCGCTCGTTTGCGTTGCAGGCGGGTCGTTGGCTTTCGAAGCACGACGTCAAGATTATGGTCATCGCCTGCAACACGGCGACCGCTGCGGCCTTGCGTCTGGCCCAGCAGGTGCTCGACGTTCCCGTGATCGGCGTGATCGCGCCGGGTGCCCGTGCGGCAATCAACAGCACCCGCTCGCGTCGTGTGGGCGTGCTCGCCACCAACCTCACCATTCGCTCGGGCGCCTACACGCGCGCCATTCAGGATCTAGATGCCGGCGTCGATGTATACGGCTGTCCTGCCTCGAGCTTTGTCGAGGTTGTCGAACACGAGCTCGCCTCGGGTGCACATCTGCAGGAACAGTGGCTTGAGAACGAGGACATCTTCGATACGCCTGCCGTGCGTGCGCTGGTGGGTGCCACGGTTGAGCCGCTGCGCGACCACGGTATCGATACCGTGGTGCTCGGCTGTACGCATTTTCCGCTGTTGGTGGGACCTATCCGGCATGCGCTGGGGCCTGGGGTGCGCGTCGTGAGTTCCGCCGAGGAGACCACGCGCGAGCTGACCGATATCCTCACGCGCCGCGAGCAGCTGGCGGGCGACGCCGCCGAGCCGCAGCATCGTTTTGCCACGACGGCCGATAACATTGCCGAGTTTGCGGTGGCGGGCAGCTTTATCTTTGGTCAGCCGCTCAAGAGCATCGAACACATCGATATCGATGAGCTGAAATAGATGTAAGGCAGCCGCCAAAGCCTTCGCCACATCTTTTGCCGAAAGGATATTTCTATGGAGTACATGCAGGTCAACCGCGCCAACGGTCGCGCCGCCAACGAGTTGCGCCCCGTTAAGCTCACCCGTGGCGTCATGAAGCACGCCCACGGCTCGTGCCTGGCCGAGTTCGGCGACACGCGCGTGCTGTGCGCCGCCACTATCGAGGAGGGCGTGCCGGGCTGGCGAAAGGGAGCTAAGGCCGGCTGGGTGACCGCGGAATACGCCATGCTGCCGGCGTCGACCGGCAAGCGCTGCAAGCGCGAGCACGCCAACCGCAAGGGTCGCTCCATGGAGATCGAGCGCCTCATTGGCCGCAGCCTGCGTACCGTCGTCAACATGAAGGCGCTCGGCGAGTACACCGTCACCGTCGACTGCGATGTGATTCAGGCCGATGGCGGCACGCGTACAGCGAGCATCACCGGCGCCTGGGTGGCGCTGCACGACGCCCTCGCCATGTGGGTCGAGGCGGGCAAGATCGATCGCATCCCGCTTACCGGCCAGGTGGCTGCCATCTCCATGGGCGTTGTCGACGGCAATACGCTGCTTGACCTCGATTATTCCGAGGACAGCCATGCCGAGGTCGACATGAACCTCGTCGCCACCGACACCGGTGAGATGATCGAGCTCCAGGGTACCGGCGAGCAGGCGCCCTTCGACCGCAAGCGCCTCAACGCCCTGCTCGACCTGGGCGACAAGGGTATCGCCGAGCTCATCGAGCTTCAGCGCCAAGCCCTCGCTTAACCTGCCAAAAAGGGACAGGTTTATTTTGGTAGGTTTTATCTGCTGAGACGTCTAGACACAAGACTGCCGTTGATTGAGAGGGGAGAGGCGGAGACCCTCGTTGCCCTCGGCGCGGCATTGCTATAGAGACAAGGAGGCCAGTCATGGCACTTGAGAAGATTGACATCGACACCCTCGACCCGGTGGCGACCATCGTCGTGGCAACGGGCAACGCCCATAAGCTCACCGAGATCGAGGCCATTTTGGGCAAGGTCATGCCCGAGGTGCGCTTTGTGGCGCTCGGCCAGCTGGGTGATTTTGAGGATCCCGAGGAAAACGGCACGACGTTTTTGGAGAACGCCATCATCAAGGCCCAAGCCGCGGTTGAGGAGACGGGCCTTATGGCCATCGCCGACGATTCGGGCTTGGTCGTCGACGCGCTGGACGGTGAGCCCGGTGTGTATAGCGCGCGCTATGCGGGCGTGCACGGCGACGATGCCGCCAACAACGCCAAGCTTCTCGTTAACCTGGAAGGCGTGGCAGATGAGGACCGCACCGCGCGCTTTATGAGCGTCGTCGCGCTCATCGACACGGACGGTCTGGTCACCTATGGCGAGGGCGCCTGCGAGGGCGTTATCGCGCACGAGGGCCGCGGCGACCATGGTTTTGGCTATGACCCGCTGTTCCTGCCGGTCGACACGCCGGGCAAGACCATGGCCGAGCTGACGGCTGACGAGAAGAACGCCATCAGCCATCGTTTCCACGCGCTCGAGCATCTGTCCGCCAAGCTGACGGGCGAGGAGTAGGCCATGCGTGCGGTGGTGCAGCGCGTGCTCAACGCCGGCGTGACGGTCGACGGCGAGTGCGTGGGCCGCATTGGACGCGGCTACCTGGTGCTGCTGGGTGTGGGCCATGGCGATACGCGTGCCGAGGCCGACAAGCTGTGGGGCAAGCTCCGCGGGCTGCGTATCAACGAGGACGAGAACGGCAAGACCAATCTGGCGCTTGCCGATGTCGACGGCGAGGTGCTCGTGGTGTCGCAGTTCACGCTGTTCGCCGACTGCCGCCACGGTCGCCGCCCGTCGTTTACGGATGCCGGCGCACCCGATGTTGCCAACGAGCTCTACGAGTACTTCCTGACGCTTGTGCACGAGGACGTTGAGCATGTGGCGCACGGTATCTTTGGCGCCGACATGAAGGTCGACCTGGTCAACGACGGTCCGTTCACCATCGTCCTCGATACCGACAATCTTTAGGTTACGCGGTTTTACCAAACCGCGTAACAACTGGTCATGCGAGGTTGTCGTCTGGTACGTATTTGGGACCGGGCTTATTTAGCTACTTGCGTATGGCCACAACAGGGTGCTATAGTATTAGAGTTTTGTCTATCTTAGGGGTATTATCCCCTTTTTGAATTGCACCTTCTGGAGGCCCTGTTCATGGAAGAGATGGAAGTCAATCACGTCGACGACATCCACGAGAAGCTGACCGATATGGTGGGCGATCGCGTCAAGGTTAAGGCCAACATGGGCCGTACCCGCGTCGTCGAGCGCATGGGCACCATCAAGAGCGTCCACCCGGCCGTCTTCATTGTCGAGGTTGACGAGCGTCGTGGCCGCAAGTCGCGTCAGTCCTACCAGTATATCGATGTGCTCACCGGTCAGGTCGAGCTGTTCGACCCCGAGAGCGGCGAGCACATCTTTACCCCGCTCGGCAATCAGCTCGAGGAGCATTAACGGTGACCGATTGGTCCCTGACTCTTTCCGCGCCGGCAAAGATTAACCTCTACCTGGGGGTTCATACCGAGCGCGATGACCGCGGCTACCACAGGGTCGATTCCCTGATGGCGGCCGTCGGTCTTTCCGATACCGTGACGGTCACGCCGGCGCAGGCGCTGACCGTCCAGACGGTTCCAGCATCAGATTTTCCCATGCAAAAGAATACGGCGTATCGGGCTGCGGTTGCTATGGCCGAGCATTATGGTCGCGAGGCAAACATCTGCGTGACGATTGAGAAACGCATTCCATTGTGCGCCGGCTTGGGCGGCCCCTCGACGGATGCGGCCGCGGTCATTGTCGCCTTGGCAGAGCTCTGGGGCATTGATCGCACCGACCCCGTGCTCGACGATATTGCGCGGGGCATTGGTGCTGACGTCCCGTTCTTTTTGCACGCGAGTCCTGCGTTCTACGTAGGTGGGGGAGACGTGCTGGCAACTGAGTACCCCGCGCTGCCTGCGACGCCCGTCGTGCTGGTCAAGCCGCGCGAGGCAAGCGTTTCGACAATTGAAGCCTATCGACGTTTTGACGAGGCCCCGGTGCCTGCGGACAAGCCCGGCGCGATAGCTTCTGCCTTGCGTGCTGGTGATGCCGAGACGGCATATGCACTCATCCATAACAACCTTGGTGTCATTTCCGCACAGATGGAGTCGCAGATTCAAACGGTCCTCGACTGGCTGCGTAAACAGGACGGAACCGTTGCTGTAGATGTGTGCGGATCGGGTGCCTGCTCGTTTGCCATTTGCGACACCGCTGCCACGGCCGAAAGGCTTGCCGATGCTGCCCAGCAAAATGGCTGGTGGGCCTGCGCGACTGAGCTTATTCCCAACACGGTTCAAATCGACGCTTCAAAGAAATAAAAATTTCTCTAGCACGCGGCGAAAATCTTTGTTACTATAGTCGAGCTAACGGGTTGTGGCTCAGTTTGGTAGAGCACTGCGTTCGGGACGCAGGGGTCGCTGGTTCAAATCCAGTCAACCCGACCAGAGCATGAGGAGGGACCGCTTCTTGCGGTCCCTTTTTTTAGCTAGTGTTGTGATACCGCGATACCCGCGGTATACTCATTCGAGCTTGTCTCGCTGTATTGTGGAGGTCTACATGTTTGGACTGAGGGCTCCTGAGCTCATCATTATTCTCGTCGTTGTCCTGATTATCTTCGGGCCCAAGAACCTGCCGAAGCTCGGCAAGTCCCTCGGCTCTACCGTCAAGAATATCCGTGAGGGTATGGAGGGCGACGATAAGGCCGAGACCAAGCAGGCCGAGGAGGTCGTGGTCGAGCAGTCCGAGGAGGACAAGGAGATCGCTGAGCTCGAGGCCAAGCTCGCTGCTGCCAAGAAGAAGCAGGCAGAGGACAGCGACGCGGACGCAGAGTAGTCCCATCCCTTTGGGGTGAGCACCTGACCGGCTTGCCCGCAGGCTAGCCGGTCTTTTTCGTTTTGTTGACAGTTGATTGTTTGATCAGAGTTGGGGAGATATCCGTATGGACGCAAGCCAGATCGTACTGACCGCTGAGGGCCGCCAGAAGCTCGTCGAGGAGCTCGCTTGGCGTGAGGGCGATTACGCCAAGGAGATCGTCGAGGACATCAAGGAAGCCCGCGCGTTCGGCGACCTTTCGGAGAACTCCGAGTACGACGCCGCTAAGGACAAGCAGGCCCAGAACGCCGCTCGTATTGCCGAGATCCAGGCCATCCTCGCCAACGCTCAGGTTGCTGCCACCACGGGCGACCTGACCGTCTCCATCGGTTCCACCGTTTCGCTGATTGATCCCAACGGCGAGGTCATGGAAGTCACGCTCGTCGGTACCACCGAGACCAACTCGCTCGAGCACAAGATTTCCAACGAGTCTCCGGTCGGTCACGCCATCATCGGTCACGGCGAGGGCGACTCCGTCGAGGTCGTTACGCCTTCCGGCAAGACTCGCGTCTACACCATCGCCAAGATCGCACGCTAGACCACGGTCCCGCGTAAAGGTATGTTTTCGCTCCCTGGGACCGAATCCTGGGGAGCGTTTTAGTTTGAGGAGCTAACTTATGGCAGAGAACCAGAACGCCGCCGATCAGGCATCGACGCTCAACGACGAGCGCGCCACCCGCCTGGCCAAGCGCGCCGCCCTGTTCGAGGCGGGCCAGAACCCCTATCCTGAGCACTCTGAGCTTGAGGACTACGTCGCCGATATCGAGACTAAGTACGCCGATCTTGCCGATGGTGAGGACACCGAGGATGTCGTGAAGATCGCCGGCCGTGTGGTCGCCAAGCGCGGTCAGGGCAAGATCATGTTCATCGTCGTGCGCGATGCGACTGCCGAGATTCAGCTGTTCTGCCGCATCAACGACATGGACGAGGCTGCCTGGAATACGCTCAAGGCCCTCGACCTGGGCGACATCCTGGGCGTGACCGGCGTGGTCGTGCGCACCCAGCGCGGTCAGCTTTCCGTTGCCCCTAAGAGCGCGACCCTGCTTTCCAAGGCCGTTCGTCCGCTGCCCGAGAAGTTCCACGGTCTTTCCGACAAGGAGACCCGCTATCGCCAGCGCTACGTCGACCTGATCGCCAACGACGACGTTCGCGAGACCTTCCGTAAGCGTTCGCAGATTCTCTCCACCTTCCGTCGCTTTATGGAGTCCGACGGCTACATGGAGGTCGAGACCCCCATCCTGCAGACCATCCAGGGCGGCGCTACTGCCAAGCCGTTCATCACTCACTTCAACGCGCTCGATCAGGAGTGCTACCTGCGTATTGCCACCGAGCTGCACCTCAAGCGCTGCATCGTCGGTGGTTTTGAGCGCGTGTTCGAGATCGGCCGCATCTTCCGTAACGAGGGCATGGACCTTACCCACAACCCCGAGTTCACCACGATGGAGGCCTACCGTGCCTTCTCCGACCTCGAGGGCATGAAGGCGCTCGCCCAGGGTGTCATTAAGGCAGCTAACAAGGCCATCGGCAACCCCGAGGTCATCGAGTACCAGGGCCAGACCATCGACCTTTCTGGTGAGTGGGCCAGCCGTCCCATGACCGACATCGTCTCCGACGTGCTCGGCAAGCAGGTCACCATCGACACGCCGGTCGAGGAGCTTGCTGCCGCCGCGCGCGAGAAGGGCCTGGAGATTAAGCCCGAGTGGACCGCCGGCAAGATTATCGCCGAGATTTACGATGAGCTGGGCGAGGATACCATCGTCAACCCGACCTTCGTGTGCGATTACCCCATCGAGGTCAGCCCGCTCGCCAAGCGTTTTGAGGACGACCCGCGCCTGACGCACCGCTTTGAGCTGGTCATCGCCGGCCACGAGTACGCCAACGCATTCTCCGAGCTCAACGACCCGGTCGACCAGGCTGAGCGCTTTGCTGCCCAGATGGCCGAGAAGGCCGGCGGCGACGATGAGGCTATGGAGTATGACGAGGACTACGTGCGCGCCCTCGAGTACGGTATGCCTCCCGCGGGCGGCATTGGCATTGGTATCGACCGCGTGGTCATGCTGCTTACTAACCAGGCTTCTATCCGCGACGTCCTGCTGTTCCCGCACATGAAGCCCGAGAAGGGTTTCCAGTCCGGTGCCGCTGCCGCCAAGGCTGCAGAGGCCGGCAACGCCGCGAGCCCATTCGTTAAGTCGCTTAAGCCCACGCTCGATTACTCCAAGATCGCCGTTGAGCCGCTGTTTGAGGAGTTCGTCGACTTTGATACCTTCTCCAAGAGCGATTTCCGCGCAGTGAAGGTCAAGGCATGCGAGGCCGTCAAGAAGTCCAAGAAGCTGCTGAACTTTACGCTCGACGACGGTACCGGTACCGACCGCACCATCCTCTCCGGTATTCACGCTTATTACGAGCCCGAGGACCTGGTCGGCAAGACCTTGCTCGCCATCACCAACCTGCCTCCGCGCAAGATGATGGGCATCCCCAGCTGCGGCATGCTCATCAGTGCCATCCACGAGGAGGATGGTGAGGAGCGCCTCAACCTGATCCAGCTCGACGCTTCCATCCCCGCCGGCGCAAAGATGTACTAGGGGGTTACGGCGTTTTGCCAAACGCCGTAACCAGTTGACGCTGCAAGCCCGCCAGAGCGGCAATCTGCCTTTCAACTTCGGCGGCATGACCAAAAGGTCAATGCCGCCTTGTTTCAAGGCACCTTGCTCGCTCTGGCGGGCTTTCGCTGTCGTTGCCAAGGCATCGGCGTTGCCTTGGCTGTCAATAGTCATTGTGGACGTTCTTAAACGACTACCCACGGCTATTGCGCGCATGGTTCGCATGACAGTCGTCTCTTTTATGTCTCCTTTAGCCGCTGCTGCCTAGGATGGGAGTTAGTCAGTAGGAAGGGAGCGCCTGTATGGACGACGCGAGCGAGCGTGCAATCGAAGAGGACATGCTCGATCAGTTCAATTACTTTGACGATGAGGATGAGGAGCTGATCGATCGTCGCGAGCCGGCATCGCTTGACTCATTTGATCTGGTCGATGAAGAGCCCGACGAGGACGAGGTCGAATCGGCGGAACCCCCACAGCCTTCGCACCTCGATTCGCTATTCTCGAGAGTTCCTATGCACCACGGCGTTCGTGCCGGCGCGCTTCATATGAAAACTGACTGGCACCAGATCGTGACAGCAGACGATGAACTTGCCGTCGATGCGCCGCTCACCGATAAGTCATCCATCATCTGCCGCACCGGCATGCTTATGCTGGCAAGCGGAACAGGCGCCTGGCGCGTGCGCGATACCATGAATCGTGTTGCCGCCGTACTCGGCGTCACGATTCACGTCGACCTGAGTCTTCTGTCGTTTGAGTGCACCTGCATCGAAGACGGCCACTGCTTTAACGAGGTCGTCAGCCTACCCACAACGGGGGTCAATACTCATCGCATTTGGATGATGGAGAGCTTCTTAAAGGAAATCGAGATTTACGGGCGCCGTTTTACCGTGCACGAGTATCACGAGATGCTCAGGACCGTTGAGAGCTCAAAGCCCGATTACTCTCCCTGGCAACAGGGCCTTGCGGCAGCCTGTGCTTGCGGCGCCTTCGTCTTTTTGCTCGGCGGCGGCCCTATCGAGATGGCCTGTGCATTCGTAGGCGCTGGTGTCGGTAACTTTGCTCGCTCCCATATTCTCAAGCAAGGCCTTGGTCAGTTCAGCGCGCTGACGACTGGTGTTGCGCTCGCTTGCGTTTCGTATCTGCTGGCATTGCTCGGCCTTGGCCAGGTCATACCGGGGGCAATGTCGCACCAAGAAGGCTATATCGGCGCCATGCTCTTTGTGATTCCCGGCTTTCCGCTCATTACGGCAGGCCTCGACATCGCTAAGCTCGACATGCGAAGCGGTATCGAGCGCCTTTCATATGCCGTATCGATTATTGTGATGGCGACGCTCGTAGGTTGGATGGTTGCCGAGTGTGTTGGCCTGGCGCCGGACGACTTTGCCCCACTGGGCCTTTCGCCGCTTGCCCTTACGCTCCTACGCGTGGTGATGAGCTTCGTTGGCGTATTCGGCTTCTCGGTGATGTTCAACAGCCCGGTAAAGATGGCCGCGGCAGCTGGGTTGATCGGCGCCGTGTCCAATACCCTGCGTCTGACCCTTGTCGATGCGCCGACGATGATTCCCTTCCTGGGCCTCAGCACGGGAATGCCTCCCGAGGCAGCAGCGTTTATCGGCGCGCTGGTATCGGGTCTGCTGGCAAGCTTGGCCGAAGTCAAGCTCACCTACCCGCGTATCGCCCTCACGGTGCCTTCGATTGTCATTATGGTGCCGGGTTTGTATCTGTATCGCTCGATGTATTACATGTGCACCTTCGACACAGTCAATATGCTCGGCTGGTTTGTGCGCGCAGTGCTCATCGTGGCGTTTTTGCCCGTTGGCCTGGGTGTGGCGCGTACGCTCACCGACCCTCGCTGGCGCCACACCAGCTAATTGGTGCAAGGGAGACAGGTTACTTTGCACCAAATGAGTTGCGGTGAAATAGGGACTGAATTGCTGCTTAAAGGGTCAAAACAGTCCGTATTCCACCGCAACTTATGGGGTCGGGGGATTATCGGTGCCCTGCATCTTCATAAACTCAACGCTTACGAAGCGCATGCGTTTCGTGCTAGGCTGGTTCCACCACATAAGTAGTCGCAGACGCGCGTACCACGGGCGGGCGAGATGAAGTTCCAACAGCTCCATCTTGCCCGCCCGTTTTTGTTGCGTGGCGCCGCGGTACAACACAGAGAGGAATCTGCCCTTTATGCCTATCAACAAACGAGAGAGCCTGCTGTTCACCTTTATCATGTGCTTTTGCATGGTGCTCTGGATGAGCATCTACAACGTTGCCCTGCAGCACGGGGCCATCAACGGCGAGGTCGTTGCCACTGCGTGGCTCGGCTTCCCCGTTGCCTACATTTTTGCCATGTGCTGCGACTGGTTCGTCGCCAGCCCGCTCGCCAAGGGTTTCGCCTTTAAGTACTTGGTCACGCCGGGCAAGAGCTCGCCACTTGCCATGACGCTCGCCGTCAGCTCCTGCATGGTCGTTCCCATGGTCATCATCATGTCGCTGTACGGTGCCTGTGAGGGTCTGACGCACATGCCCGGCGGCATCCTTGCGAACCTGTATTCCGTGCCCGCGATCTGGATGATCAACATCCCGCATAATTTTGTGATGGCGCTGCCGTGGAACCTTTTGGTAGCCGGTCCGATTTCCCGCTTCGTCTTCCGTCGCGCCTTCCCTGTGGGGACGGTTTTCGAGGAGGAGCATGCCGAGCTCTTGGAGCAGGCTATGGCTCCTGAGTGCGAGTAGCTCGCTTAGGGATCTGCTGAGCGCGGGCGACTTGCTTGGTTGGAGCCCTAAGCGTGGATAGCTCTCTCGGCGACATCGCGGGCGTGAGCGGTGCGCATGACCGGAGGGCCCGTGCTGCTCCGTTGCCCGACGTGCTAGCGCGCAGAACAATCTGTTGGTGCATTCGGCGGCTGCTGAAGCGTTTCGGCAGCCGCTTTTTATACGGAGTTTAAATACAACAGTCTGTTGTATTACGTAGAGTGGTATATCTCTAGCGGGAAAAATGCGAGAGACGGAGCATTATGGCGTTGCTAGTAGGACTGGACGTAGGGTCGACGACGACCAAAGTTTACGCGATGCACGAGGATATGACCGAGGCGTGGTGGGGATATCGCCGCCACGGGGCGTGTCAGACAGCGAGCGTGCGCGCCATGCTCGGCGAGCTCGCCGAGCGCTTTCCCCATGAGTCACTGCGCGTTGCGGTGACCGGCTCGGGTGCGCGCGATATCGCGACCGTGCTGGGCGCCTCGTACGTTCAGGAGGTGGTCGCCAACGCGCTCGCGATCAGCAGGTTCTATCCGCAGACGCGCTGCGCCATCGAGCTGGGCGGCCAAGACGCCAAGATGATCTTCTTCCGCACCAACGATAAGGGAGACATCGAGGTTGCCGACATGCGCATGAACGGCTCGTGCGCAGGCGGTACCGGTGCATTTATCGACGAGATGGCAAAGCTCATGGGGGTCGGCACCGAATCGGGCGAGTTCGAGCAGCTCGCAAGCCGGGGAACGACCGTCCACGAGGTCTCGGGCCGCTGCGGCGTGTACGCAAAGACCGATATCCAGCCGCTGCTCAACGAGGGCATTCCTACCACCGACCTGGCGCTTTCGGCGCTTCACGCGGTCGCCCGCCAAACGATCGGCGGTCTGGCCCAGGGTATCGACATCGAGCCGCCGGTAATCTTCGAGGGCGGTACGCTCGCCTACAACCCCACACTGGTCCGCGTGTTCCGGGAGCAACTGAATCTATCGGACGATCAGGTTATCGTCCCGCGCGATCCGCAGATCATGGTCGCGCGCGGTGCCGCCCTGTCGCTGACCGACATGTTCGCATCGTCCCGACCGATCGACCTTCCCGACGCTTTTGTCCGGCTGGATAAGCTCGAGACGGTCGCGCCCGCAAGCGGGGAGGGACGTCTTGCCCAGCCCTTTTTTGCCACACCTGCCGAGCAGGCGGATTTTACGGCACGCCATGGCAAAGAGACGCCGGCAAAGGGTCCGGATGCGTATGCGCCCGGAGAGACGGTGCGTGTGGCGCTCGGTATCGATTCGGGGAGCACGACGACCAAGTTCGCCCTGGTCGATGAGGCGGGTGAGCTTGTCGATTCGTTCTACGCGTCTAATAACGGCAGACCGCTCGACGTCGCCCAACAGGGTCTTGTCAGCTTGAAGAACCGCTGGGAGACAGCGGGAGTCACGCTTGCGATCGATGCCGTGGGCACCACGGGATACGGCGAGGAGCTTTTCGCGCGCGCGTTCCACGCCGACTACCATACGGTCGAGACGGTCGCGCACGCCCGCGCCGCGTGCGCATGCGTTCCCGATGCGACCTTCGTGCTCGACATCGGCGGACAGGATATGAAGGCCATCTGGCTCAACCACGGCGTGCTGACCGATATCGTCGTCAACGAGGCGTGCTCTGCGGGCTGCGGCTCGTTCCTCGAGGGTTTTGCCAAAAACCTCGGAATAGCCGTTGAGGATATCGCGACCGAGGCATTTTCGTCCAAAGCCCCCGCCGTTCTCGGCAGCCGCTGCACGGTGTTCATGAACAGCAGCGTCGTTTCCGAGCAGCGGCGCGGTAAGGGTCCGGGCGACATCATGGCCGGTCTCTGCCGTTCGATTATCGAGAACGTGTTCACCAAGGTCATTCGCGTTTCAAATCTCAACCGTCTGGGCGACAAAGTCGTCGTCCAGGGCGGCACGTTCCGAAACGACGCGGTGCTGCGCGCATTCGAGCAGTATCTGGGCAAACCCGTCACGCGTGCGCCCCACCCGGGGCTGATGGGCGCTATCGGTATCGCCCTGCTCGCGCGCGAGGAATGCCGCAAGGGCGACGCCGGCACGTCGTTTATCGGGCTCGATGCCGTGGAGCGCTTCGAGCATCGCGAGTTCGGCGGCGTTACCTGCCGTCGGTGCAACAACCGCTGCCAGCGCGCGGTCGTGGCATTTGGCGACGGCTCGCTTTACGTCACGGGCAATCGCTGCCCGCGCGGCGGCGCCATCTCATGGGATGAGCTCGTGCGCGAGGTTCCCGCGGCGGAGGAGCTGCGTCCGCAGGGTGCTTGCGAGGCACAGGCACCCGGCACGGGGCGCGACCGGACCGCGGCTGCCCCCAATCTCTTTGTCGACCGCGAGAAGCTGCTGTTCGAGTCGTACCCCACGGTTCCCGTCAGCGGGGGGCGCGATGTCACGATCGGCATTCCCCGTGTGCTCGAGTTCTGGGACACCATGCCGTTCTGGTCGACGTTCTTCAGCACGCTCGGCTTTAAGGTGCGCGTCTCGGGGCGCAGCACCAAGGCGATGTGCGAGCGCGGTCTGGCGCACGTCACATCCGACACCGTGTGCTTCCCGGCCAAGCTCGTCCACGGGCACATCCGCAATCTCGTCGACGCCGGCGTCGACCGCATCTTCATGCCCATCATCACGACGGTGCCCACCGAAAACACCGCCTCTACCAGCGAGTGGATGTGCGCCGTCGTAAAGGGATACCCCTACGTGATGCGCAATTCCGATAACCCGGAGGAGCGTTTCGGCGTTCCGTTCGATACGCCGCTGTTCCACTGGTACGACGAGGGCGACCGAAACCGCCAGCTCAAGGCGTGGTGCAAGGAGACCTTCGATATCGATGCCGACCTGGTTGCCAAGGCGACCGAGCAGGCGGACCGCGCGCAGGAGACGTTTGAGAACCAGCTGCAGCTGCGCGGCAGGCAGGTGCTCGAGAACGTGCACGAGGACGGCGGCTACGCGGTGGTGATCGCTTCGCGCCCGTACCACAACGACCCGCTGGTCAACCACGGGCTGCCCAAGCTCTTCTCTGAGCGCGGCATCCCCGTGCTGACGCCCGATGCGGTGCCGGGGGTCTGCAACGTCGATCTTTCCAACAGCCGCATCGACATCGTGAACAACTACCATGCGCGCATGCTGTCGTGCGCGGTCATCGTCGCATCGACGCCCGAGCTCGAGCTCGTGCAGATGGGCAGCTTCGGCTGCGGCCACGATGCGTATCTCACCGACGAGATCGCGCGCATGATGGGCGAGATGGGCTCCAAGGTTCCGATGATGATCAAGCTCGATGAGAGCGACGTCGCCGGTCCCATGGGCATTCGCGTGCGTTCGTTTATCGAGTCGGTCAACCGTCGTCGCGCGGAGGAGCGTGCCGAGGGCGCCCGGGTGCACGCGGTCCATCCGCTCGACGACCCGTATAAGGTCAAGTACACCAAGCGCGACCGGCACGACAAGATCGCGCTGGTCCCCAACACCTCCCATGCGTTCTGCAGGCTCATGACCGCGGCGATGCGCAATCAAGGCGTGCGCGCCGAGGCCCTTGATATCGGGCGCGAGGATGCCATCCGCCTGGGCAAACGCTATGTGCACAACGACATCTGCTTCCCCGCGCAAATCGTGATCGGCGAGGCGCTCGCGGCACTCGAGAGCGGTAAGTACGACCCGCACGACGTCGCCGTGGTGACTGGCAAGTATATCGGCGACTGCCGCCTGACGCACTACATGCCCCTGCTGCGCCGCGCGCTCGACGACGCGGGATACGACTATGTCCCGGTGCTCACCAACGACGACGTCGATGCCCACAATGCGCATCCGGGCTTCAAGCTCGGCCTTGGCCCGAGCATCCAGATCGCCTACGGTCTTCCCATGATCGATGCCCTCGAGGCCATGCTTAGGCGCATCCGTCCCTACGAGCTCGAGAAGGGCGCGGCGGACGCTGCGTTCGACCGCGCGCTCGATGAGGTTATCGAGGGCATGGAGCGCTCCGGGCTGAGAGGCCAGGCGACGGGCTTCAAACGCGCGCTTGCGATCATGGACGCCGTTCCGTACGACCGCTCGAACCCGCATCCGACCGTTCTCATCGTGGGCGAGTACCTGCTCAATTTCCATCTCGGCGCCAACCACGAGATCGAGCGCTACCTCGAGGACAACGGGCTCGAGGTCATCGAGGCGCGCATGACCGACGTGATCCGCAAGACCTATTTCTACAAGCATGCGCAGTCGCGCGAGTTCCACGTCGACCTGTCGCTGCCCGAAAAGGCCTGGTACGCCACGGCGGACAACCTGTTCGAGCTCGCGCACGACCGTTGCGACCGCCTGGGCGCGGCGAGCCCGCTCTACGAGCCGCCGACGCGCATGCCCGAGCTCGTGCGCGCGAGCGATAAGATCCTGCACCATACGTTCGATGCGGGCGAGGGCGTGCTGATTCCGGCGGAGATTCTCGAGCACGCCAAGCGCGGCTGCCGCAACTTCGTGATCCTGCAGCCGTTCGGGTGTCTGCCCAACCATGTCGTGGGGCGCGGGCTCATCCATGCGCTCAAGGAGCAGTATCCCACGGCGCAGTTCCTGCCGCTCGACTACGATCCCGACGTGAGCTTCGCCAACGTGGAGAACCGTCTTCAGATGCTCATCATGAACGCCAAGGCGCAGGGGTGCGGTGAGGCGCATGGCGAGACCGCGTAAGGACGCCGATGCGCCCGATGCACGCACCCGTATCATCGAGGCGTTTTGGGAGCTCATCGAGAACAACAGCATCTTCGAGCTGTCGGTTGGCGAGGTGACCCGCGCCGCCCAGTGCAATCGCGGAACGTTTTACTACTATTTTCACGATTTCGATGAACTCGTCGCCATCGCCATAGCCCAGCTGCTGCAGGATAACGAGCTCATCACCGATGCCCTCTGGCATTTTTCGAGCGAGGGCGACCTTTCGGCGTTCGACCGGCGCGACGTCCGCTGCCTGCTGCGGCGCATCGTCATCACCATGAGGGCGGGTGCCGCCGAGCAGGTCGTGCAGGGCATCCATACGATCATCATCGACCGCGTGAGAGAGATCGTCCACCCCGACGGAGAAGAGCTCAAGGCAGATTCGAGCTTTGCGGTGGGCTTTCTGGTCTCGGGCATCATGGGCTTTGTGATGGCGGTCGGCTTTGCCCGGGAGGGCGGCGAGGAGATAGACCTCGAGCAGCCGGGGGACAGCGCGTGCGCGTACCTGAGGGCGGTCGCCATGCAGACGGTGGAAACGGTCGCGCAAGTCGAGGGCGTCGATACATCCGAGCTGCTCGAACGCGTCTCCAAGGAGGCCGATGCCTATCGCGCATCGCGTGCGACGAGTCCCGACGTGGTGAAAGACGCCTAGGGTTTCTCTTGCGGGGCGCCTGTCGCGCATCGCGCGGTGAGTCCCGCGATGCGGTCATAACCTGCATTCATGTGAGCCGGGTTTATAGATATTCCTCCAGCTGTTAACATAGACAACCTGTGGGTAAAGAGACAAAAGCGCCGCCGACGGGCGGGCGTTTTGATTTCGATGAACTCATGTAAGGAAACGAGCATGTTAGATAGATTTACCGATCGAGCGCGCAAGGTCATGTCGATGGCCAAACAGGAGGCGCTCGATCTGCACTCAAATAAGGTGGGCACCGAGCACCTGCTGCTCGCACTCGCCAAGGAGGACGAGGGCATCGCTGCCGAGGCGCTGCGCTCGCTTGATATCTCCTACGACGACATCATGGACACCCTCAAGGAGGTCCAGACCACGGTTCCCGAGCCCAGCGAGGAGACCGAGGCTGCCAAGCTTGCCTTTACGCCGCTCGTCATTAGCGTGATGGAGCGCTCCTTCCGCGTGGCACGTGAGAACAACCAGACCTACGTGTCGACCGAGCACTTGCTGATTGGCATCGTCGAAGAGGGTAACGGCATGGCCATGGACATCCTCATGCGCCTGGGTGTGTCGTCCGCCTCCATCAAAAAGGCTATCGAGATACTTACCGCCAGGGACCAGGACAAGAAGCGTCCGCTCGCCGGCGCCGGGCGTCCCGGTGCGGGCCTGCCGTTCTTTAGCGGCTCGGACGCGTCGCAGCAAAAGGGGAGCGGCACCGATACGCTTAAGCAGTTCGCCACCAACCTTACGCAGAAGGCGCGCGACGGCGAGCTCGACCCTGTAATTGGTCGCGAAAAGGAAGTCCAGCGTATGATGGAGATCCTTTCGCGTCGCACCAAGAACAATCCGCTTATCTTGGGCGACCCCGGCGTGGGCAAGACGGCCATCGTCGAGGGTCTGGCTCAGCAGATTGCAGCTGGCAACGTGCCCGAGAACCTTATGAACCAGAACATCTGGACGCTCGACCTGCCGGGCCTCGTTGCGGGCGCCAAGTATCGCGGTGAGTTTGAGGAGCGCCTCAAGAACGTGATCCAGGAGGCCACCGAAGCTGACGATGTCATCCTGTTTATTGACGAGATGCACACCATCATCGGTGCCGGCTCTGCCGAGGGCTCCATCGACGCGAGCTCCATGCTCAAGCCCGTGCTCGCGCGCGGTGCCTTCCAGATTATCGGCGCCACCACGGCCGAGGAATTCCGCAAGTACCTCACCAAGGACCCGGCCTTCGAGCGTCGCTTCCAGACCATCGATGTCGAGGAGCCGAGCGTCGAGGACACGGTCAAGATCCTGACCGCGCTCAAGCCGCGCTACGAGGAGCACCACCATGTGCGCTATACGCAGGGTGCTATCGAGGCCGCCGCGAACCTCTCCGACCGCTACATCCAGGATCGCTTCCTGCCCGATAAGGCCATCGACCTCATTGACGAGGCCGGCGCCCGCGCCCGCATCGCCGCCAACCGCGCGCCCGAGCCGGTGCGCGAGGCCGAGCATCGCGTGGAGGAGCTTAAGGCCGCCGCGCAGGAGGCCACCGAGAGCGACGACATGAACAAGGCCGCCGAGATCACCGAGCAGCAAAAGGCTGCCGAGATTGAGCTCGCCGAGGCCAAGGCTGCCTGGACGGCCGAGCTCGACGCCAGCCCGCTCACCATCGATGTCTCCCAGATTGCCGACATCGTGTCCGTGACCTCTGGCGTGCCGGTGTCCTCGCTCACCGAGAGCGAGAGCCGCCGCCTGCTGCAGGCCGAAAGCGTGCTCAAGACGCGCATCATCGGTCAGGACGAGGCCGTCGAGGCCGTTGCCAAGGCCGTGCGCCGCAGCCGCTCGCCGCTCAAGGACCCGCGTCGCCCCGGCGGCAGCTTTATCTTCCTGGGCCCCACCGGCACGGGCAAAACCGAGCTCGCCAAGACGCTCGCCGAGTATCTCTTTGGCAGCAAGGACGCGCTCATCAGCTTCGATATGTCGGAGTTTGGCAGTGAGTTCGAGGTCTCCAAGCTCATCGGTAGCCCCCCGGGCTATGTGGGCCACGACGAGGGCGGCCAGCTCACCAAGGCTGTTCGCCGTCACCCGTACTCGGTCGTGCTGTTCGACGAGATCGAGAAGGCGCACCCCGACATCTTCAATATCCTGCTGCAGGTGTTGGAGGAGGGCCGTCTGACCGATAGCCAGGGCAAGACGGTCGACTTCCGCAATACGGTGATCATCATGACGTCAAACGTGGGCGCCCGCGAGATCGCGCAGGATGCGAGCGTTGGCTTTGGCACCACCGGCGAGCAGGGCCTCACCTCGAGTGAGATCCGCGGCCGCGCGATGGCCGAGCTCAAGCGCCTGTTCCGCCCCGAGCTGCTCAACCGTATCGACGACATCGTGGTGTTCCAGAAGCTCTCGGGCGAGAACCTGACCAAGATTGCGCACCTGCTGGTGGATGATCTGCGCCAGCGCCTGATCGCAAACGGCATGAACATCAAGCTTACCGATGCGGCCTACGACAAGATTGTGGCGGAGGGTACCGACCTCACCAACGGCGCACGTCCGCTGCGTCGTGCCATCCAAAAGCTCATCGAGGATCCGCTGTCCGAGGAACTGCTGGCTGGCGAGTGGGGCGAGGGCGATACCGTCCTGTGCGACGTGGCCGACGGCAAGTTTGTCTTTAGCCACGGCACGGGTGAGATTCCGGCGCCGCGTCCGGCGGGTGCACTCGGGGGCGATACCGCTCCGGCGGCGCCGCATACCGGAAACGCTGCTCCTGTAGGAGGCGGCGTGAGTTCGGGCCCCGGCGGCATGATGCAAGCCGGTTCCGGCGCGCTGTAGGGCGTGGCGACAATTTGATACGCGCAATCGAGGCGCTCCGGAAAGGGCGCCTCGATTTGTAGAGCTGCGGAAGTTGTGACTGTTGCGCTATACGGTCCACCGTTAGCCGATGATGCGGGGGCGCTCGGCGTTTTCGACTGGTTTATGCACGCAAAGTCTGGGAATATACAAGGCGCATGTCTTACTGTCTAACCAGTTGCGCCAAGGAGGCACCATGGACTACAAGATTACCGGCTACGAGCCCGCCCAGCTGTTCCATTTCTTTGAGGAGGTCAGCGCGATCCCCCGTGGGTCTGGCAACGAGAAGGGCATCAGCGATTTCCTGGTTGCGTTTGCCAAGGAGCGCGGTCTCGATGTGTACCAGGACGAGGTCTACAACGTCATCATTCGCAAGCCCGCATCTGCCGGTGCCGAGAATGCCCCGACCGTGATGCTGCAGGGCCACATCGATATGGTGTGCGACAAGTTGGGCTCCGTTGAGCACGACTTTACGACCGATGGTATCGACCTGGTCGTCAAGGACGGCGTCCTCACCGCTAACGGCACCACTCTGGGCGCCGACAACGGTATTGCCGTCGCGCTTATGCTTACCGTGCTCAACGACGATTCGATTACCCATCCGGCCCTCGAGTGCGTGTTCACCACCGACGAGGAGACTGGCCTGGTCGGCGCCGAGACGCTCGACAAGTCCCAGATTAGCGCCCGCACCATGATCAACCTTGACTCCGAGGAAGAGGGCGTTGCCACCGTCAGCTGTGCCGGCGGCGTCGTCGTTACCTACACCTGCCCGATCGCGCGCGAGCACAAGACCGGTAGCACCCTCACGCTCGACATCTCCGGCCTGCTGGGCGGCCACTCCGGCAGCGATATCAACCTGGAGCGCGGCAACGGCAACCTCATCATGGCCCGCATCATCGACCGCCTGATGGTTGCCGGCGAGCCCGCCATCGTTAGCTTTAACGGCGGCACCAAGGACAACGCCATCAACCGTGAGTGCAAGGCTGTTCTGGTCTACGCCGACCACGCTGCCGCCGAGGCCGCGGCCCAGATCGCAAAGGGCATCATCGCCGACGTCACTGCCGAGCTCGAGGTCTTCGACCCCGGCTTTACTTGCACCGTCGAGATTGCCGACGACGCCGAGGTTGAGGCCATGGACCAGAAGTCCGCGCTTGCCCTCATCCGCGCCCTGCGCCTTGCCCCTAACGGCGTGATTCGCCGCAACGTCGCCACCGACGGCTCCGTCGAGGTTTCCTCCAACATCGGCGTGGTCGCCACCTCCGATGACGAGGTCAAGATTATGCTGTCCCCGCGCTCTTCGATCACCTCGCTGCAGAACGAGTTCAAGGACCGTCTGCAGACGCTGGCCGATGTCCTGGGCTTCGACGCCAAGTTTGAGTTTGAGTATCCCGGCTGGAGCTATGCCGAGCATTCGCCGGTCCGCGAAGTCTTTGTCGAGAGCTATCGAGAGCTCTTTGGCTCCGAGCTGCGCATCGAGTCCATTCACGCCGGCCTTGAGTGCGGCCTGTTTGCCGAGGCTCTGCACGGCCTGGACGCCATCGCCGTGGGCCCGACGCTCTCCGATGTCCATACCCCGGACGAGAGCATGGAGCTCGCTTCTGCCGAGCGCTTCTACGAGCTGCTCATCGACGTCCTCAAGCGCCTCGCTGCGTAAAGGTTGCGCTAGCAGCAGTCCGAGTCACGTGCTAGCGGATTGCAAATGACATTATGAGAGGGGGCATCCGGTCTTTTGCGACGGGTGCCCCCTCTCTTTTGTTTGATAATTGCGAAATTACGGCCACCTAGTCCATTTCTGCCCTGATGAGGTCGAGGGCGCGCTGGCAGTTTTCGCGGACGGGGCCGAGCATATGCTCGCGCAGGTCCGCCATGCTGGGCAGGTCGGCGTATTCGTCCATGACCTCTTCCATGCAAATGGGTACCTCGTAGGCGAGGTCCATCATGGTCGCAAAGCAAAACTTCTCGGATAGCCCGGCATCGGTGAGCGTCGCCTCCAGCGTGGGGTCGCCCATACCGTGGTATCGGCGGATAGCGCCTGGACCGATGCACCCCACACGATTTTCGCCGCCAACGCTCATGGCAAGGCGCGCCCGGCGGCGCATGCGCTCATACGCCAAACCCGACGCGACATCGTACATTCGAGCCATCATGGCTGCGCCGTCGTTTCCAAGGAGCAGGGAATAGTTTTTCGCGTGCGCATCCGGTGCGCCGATGATGGCGTTAAAGAAAAGTATCTGCGTAAACAGATACAGGTTAAGTTGATGGTGGCTCGTATTTACGAGGAGCTCTTGAATGTCGCGTGTGGTCGGGCCGCCGTCTGCCGTGTACTTTTGGGCGGGCATCACCCCAAGTGCCTGACAGAGGTCTTCTTGATGTAGGCGCCTGATCGTTCCGTCTTTGACTTTCACGCGGTCATAGCGCTCAACAATGAGGGCAGGTTCGTCCTCAAACATACGATATTCGACGTTTGCCGTTGCGATGCCGGCGCGCTGGGCGCTTTTCATGCAGACAAACTCATTGAGAGCCTCGAGTTTAAATCCGATAACGCCATTTTTGAAAATATGCGTCGTGGGCGAGGAGCCCATGCATTCGCACCAGCGGTCGTTTATGAACGCGAGCGCGAACTTGCCCTGGTTGCCTCCAAGTGACCAACTTTCATCTAGACCCATCCACGATGCATCGCGGTCATCTCTGATCGACTTGAGGCGAAGAGCAATTTCGTGGTCGTCTATAGGGCGGTATTCGCCAGCGCGATGCAGGACGGCGTCGGCATCTTCTTCGGCACAAAACTGCACTCCGCCCGGACAGTCGAGTCCGATATGGCTGAGCAACGCAACGGGATTGTTGGGCCTAACGTCGAATTCGGCGGCAATCGCTTTTCGTTGGTCCTCGCTGTCGGGTAGAAGGCCAAACAGGTACGGATTCATGACCTGTTGTCCGTATGTGCGATTCGATACGGGTATGTTGGTCGATAGGGCTGGCCCGTCATAGTCATGATCGTAGGTAAAGCTGATAAGACCGTTCTCATCTTGCGTGAGCGTTCCAGCAGGCACGCCGCAAATAATGGTCCGAAGTGATGTTCTGGCCATTGGCTATTTCCCTTCGGGCATGGTTTGGCTAGATGCGTTTGTGGCAATCGAGACTCCGAGATTGGACATGGCGAAATCGGCGAAGACCTCGTCGTAGAGTGCGGATGTAAAGGGGGCATCTGCAAGAGCCGGAATGGTTGTGCTGCGACGGTTGCGATGATGAAGACGTTGGGCGTGATGGCGTCTGGAGGTGCTGCAAGGTTGATCAGCATGCGGGGCGTCGACTGGTTGCTCATTTTTCGTTTCGCCTATATCCCCTTGAGCGGCGAGCGCCAGTCCAAGAGCACCGAAAACTGCCAGCAGCTTGTCGAGCCGAATGCCCGTGGCATCTCCCAGCTCGAGCGATGCGAGCAGGCGTTCCGAAACACCGGCTTTTTTAGCGAGGGCGGCACGGGTGATCCCCTGCGCCTCGCGCGCCTGACGCACGTAGATGCCGGCTTGACGCGGCGTGGTGATGGGAAGGGTATCCATGGCAATCTCCTAACGTGCAGACTTTTGCATCCTAGTATGACATGCAAAAGTCTGCATGAAAAGGCCCATGCAAAACTCTGCATGAGACCTCATACGGACGTTTAGTTTTGAAGGGTGTTTTACAGCACCAAAAAACCCAAGTGTTCCAGCAGGATCTTGAGGCCGATAAGGATGAGCACGACGCCACCCACGATGGTGGCGGGCTTTTCGTAGCGCGCGCCAAAGGTGTGGCCAATCGCCACGCCGGCGACGGAGAAGATAAACGTTGTGACGCCGATAAGCGATACAACGGGCACGATGTCGACCGAGAGCGCGGCAAATGAGATGCCCACGGCTAGGGCGTCGATTGAGGTGGCGATAGCGAGGATCAGGTACTCGACCAGGTCAATCTTTTCGGCATCCTTGCCGTCGCCTTCATCCTCGTCCTCGGTAAAGGCCTCCCACAGCATTTTGCCGCCGATAAAGGCCAAAAGGATAAAAGCGATCCAGTGGTCGATGGGTCCGATGATGCCCATGAATTGACTGCCGAGCGCCCATCCGATTACGGGCATGCCGGCCTGAAAGCCGCCAAAGAACAGGCCGAGCACTACGGCGACCTTAAGGTTGATCTTTTTCATGCCGAGGCCCTTGCAGATGGAAACGGCAAAGGCGTCCATCGAAAGGCCAACGGCGAGCAACACGAGCTCTGCGAGTCCCATAGTCTGGCTCCCTCTCTGCGGGCGAACCCGATTACACGACTACTCCCTCATTTATATGAAACCCGATGCTACCACATGAGCAGCTAAAAGAGCCCCGTCCCAAATGAGCTACCTAAGCGGTGTTCGCTCATTCTGTAAGCATCGGATTTCGCAAGCGTTGCGGGGACAAACCGTGAGAAACTATTTAGCGTTTATGGAGCGTATACGATGGGAGCGATGCCTTGGATAAGAACGAGCTGCAAAAGCGTATGGAACAGGCCATCCGCCTGACGGCACCTGGTCAGCCGATCCGCACCGCCCTCGACATGATCATTGCCGGTCACCTGGGTGCTCTTATCTGCGTCGGCGACACTGAAAACGTGCTCGCCGCCGGTAACGACGGCTTCCCGCTCAACATTTCGTTCACCTCGAACCGTCTGTTCGAGCTCTCCAAGATGGATGGCGCCATCGTCATCGACGGCGACCTCACCCAGATCCTGCGCGCCAACTTCCACCTCAATCCCGATCCCTCGCTTGCCACGAGCGAGACGGGCATGCGTCACCGCACTGCCGCTCGCATGTCGGTGCTCACCGATGCCATCGTGATCTCGGTCTCGGCCCGTCGTGCCGTCGTCAACGTGTACGTTCACGGCAAGAGCTACGAGATCCAGCCCGTCACCACTATCATGAGCTCGGTCAACCAGCTCGTCGCCACGCTCCAGACCACCCGTCAGTCGCTCGATCGCTCCCTGCTGCGCCTGACGGCCCTCGAGCTCGACGACTACGTTACGCTCGCCGACATTACCGGTATTTTCTCGAGCTTCGAGATCATGCAGCAGGCAAAGACCGAGCTTAAGGATTGCATCGTCAAGCTGGGCAACCAGGGCAAGCTCGTGCAGATGCAGCTCGAGCAGCTCGCCGGCTCCAGCATGGATACCGAGTACGACCTGATGATTCGCGACTACGCGAGCGATTCCTCCGAGGCAAACGCCGAGAAGATTCGCGCCAAGCTTGCTCGCATGACGCCTAAGGACCTGTCCGACCCACAGCATGTGGCGGCGGTTCTGGGCTATGACGACCTGGACGAGGACTCCGTCATGACGCCGCTGGGCCTGCGCACGCTTTCGCGCGTGTCCGTCGTGCGCGACGGCGTGGCCGAGAAGATCGTCGACGAGTACGGCTCGCTGCAGGAGCTCATGGACGACATCAGCGAGGATCCGGAGCGCCTGGGCGACTTTGGCGTTAACAACCCTGCCATTCTTGCGGACTCCCTGTACCGCATGAAGGGCACCAAACAGGGGAACGCATAATGGCGCCCGTATGCGCCGTGGTCGTTGCCGGCGGCAGCGGCCAGCGCTTTGGAAATCCCGGCGGCAAGCAGCTCGTTAACGTGGCGGGCCGTCCGCTCATGAGCTGGTCCATCCGCGCGTTCGATCGTAGCGACAAGGTCGGCCACATCGTCGTGGTTTGCCCTGCCGAGCGCCGTGCCGAGATGCGCCGCCTGGCCATCGACCCGTTTGACTATGACACGCCCATCAGCTTTGCCGATGCCGGCGATACCCGTCAGGATTCCACCCGCGCCGGCGTGCATGCGGTTCCGGCGGGTTTCGAATATGTCGCCATTCACGACGGCGCTCGTCCGCTCATTACCACCGAGGCCATCGATCACGCTATCGACGTGCTTGTGGGCGACCGCTCGCTCGACGGTGTCGTGTGCGGTCAGCCCGCGATCGACACGCTCAAAATCGTCGACGGCGATAATATCGTTGAGACGCCGCCGCGCGAGCTCTATTGGGCTGCACAGACGCCGCAGATCTTTAGCGTCGACGCCATGAAGCGCGCCCACACCGCAGCTATCGTCGAGGGCTTTATCGGTACCGACGATTCATCGCTGGTCGAGCGCATGGGCGGGCGCGTCCGCTGTGTCCAGAGCCCGCGCGATAACCTTAAGGTGACGGTGCCCGAGGACCTGCGTCCCGTAACCGCGATTCTGCTTGGCCGCATGGCCGAGGGAGAGGACCTTCCCCATGTTCAGTAACCTGCGCATTGGCCACGGCTACGACGTCCACCGTTTGGTGGAGGGGCGTCGATGTATCATCGGCGGGGTCGACATTCCCTACGAGCGCGGCCTGCTGGGCCACTCGGATGCCGACGTACTCGCACACGCCTTGGCCGACGCCATTCTGGGCGCCTGCCGCGGGGGAGACATCGGCAAGCTATTCCCCGACACCGATCCCGCCTACGAGGGTGCCGATTCGATGGTGTTGCTCGCTCGCGTGATGGACTATGCGCGCGAGCTGGGCTTTGAGTTTGTCGATGCCGATTGCACCATTGCCTGTCAGCAACCCAAAATCACCCCGCACCGCGATGCCATGCGCGCCAACCTTGCCCATGCCCTGGGCGTTGACGTCGAAAATGTGGGCGTCGCCGCCACCACGACCGAAAAGCTCGGTTGGGAAGGCCAAGGCGAGGGAATCGGCGCCTGGGCCGTCTGCCTGCTACAGAAAACCGTTAAGGAGTAACGAATGCGTATCTACAACAGCGCTACCCATAAAAAGGAAGAGTTCCAGCCCATCGAGTCCGGCAAGGTCCGCATGTACGTGTGCGGCCCCACGGTCTACGACAACATCCACATCGGCAATGCCCGCACGTTCATCAGCTTCGATGTGATTCGACGCTGGCTCATCGCGAGCGGCTACGAGGTCACGTTCGCCCAGAACCTCACCGATGTCGATGACAAGATCATCAATCGCGCCAACGAGCAGGGCCGTACGGCTGCCGAGGTCGCGACGGAGTTTTCCGACAAGTTCATCGGCGTCATGCGCGCCGCCAACGTGCTCGATCCCGATGTGCGCCCCCGCGCCACCAAGGAGATCGGCCCCATGATCGCCATGATCAAGACGCTTATCGAGCAGGGCCACGCTTACGCAGCCGATAACGGCGATGTGTACTTTGCCGTGCGCAGCGATCCCAACTATGGCCAGGTTTCGGGCCGCAACATCGACGACCTTATGGTTGGCGCGCGCATCGAGGAGAACGAGGACAAGAACGACCCGCTCGACTTTGCCCTGTGGAAGGCCGCCAAGCCCGGCGAGCCCAGCTGGCCGAGCCCCTGGGGCGAGGGCCGTCCCGGTTGGCACACCGAGTGCGCCGCCATGGTGCACCGCTACCTGGGCACCCCGATTGACATCCACGGCGGTGGCTCCGACCTTGCCTTCCCGCATCACGAGAACGAGTGCGCCCAGGCCACCTGCGCCTGGCACCAGGGCTTCTCCAACACCTGGATGCACACGGGCATGCTGCTGGTAGACGGCGAGAAGATGTCCAAGTCGCTCGGCAACTTCTTTACGCTGGCCGAGGTGCTCGAGCAGCACTCCGCTGCCGCCCTGCGCCTGCTGATGCTGCAGACGAGCTATCGCTCGCCGCTCGACTTTTCTTGGGAGCGCCTGGAGGGTGCCGAGAATTCGCTCACGCGTATCGCCGGTACGGTCGAGAACCTGCGCTGGGCCGCGAATCACGCAACGGCCGACGCCGATGAGGCAGCATCCGAGGCGTTTGCCGACAAGGCCGCCGAGACCCGTGCCGCCTTTAAGGAGTGCATGGACGACGACTTTAACACCGCTGGTGCCATGGGTGCCGTCTTTGGCTTTGTCACCGAGTGCAACCAGTATCTGGAGCAGGCGGGCGACGCTGCCGGCAAGGCCGCTGCCTTGGCTGCCGCCGACACGCTGGCCGAGCTGCTCGATACGCTTGGCGTTGAGCTCCCCGAGCCCAAGGTCGAGCTGCCGCTGGGCCTGCTGGGCGTTGCCGCCGGTTTGGTCGCCTATACGGGTGACGACGTGGACGAGGCCGCTGCCAAGATTCTCGAGGCCCGCGCCGAGGCCCGCGCCGCCAAGAACTGGAATCTGGCCGACGCCATCCGCGACCAGCTTAAAGACCTGGGCCTGACGATCGAGGATACCGCCGCGGGTACTCGTATTAAGAGTCTCTAGTATTTGTCGACCGTTCGAGGTGCGGTAGATTGCCTTGAAAGAGGAGGGCATAGACCTAGTGGTCATGCCCGACGATTGAAAGGCAAGGTGCCGTGGCTCGGACGGCCGATTCTTGTTCGTTATCTATTTAAGGAGGCCGCTTTATGGCCGACAATCGCAAGCGTGCACCGCGTGGAGGCAAGCAGGCTGCTTCTGGCTCGCGTCCTATTCGCCGCAACGATCGCGCTGCCACTTCCAAGGGCCAGCGCGAGCGCTCCCAAGCCCAGGCTGCGCGTCCGCAGCGAGATCGCAACCGCGACAACGTTCAGGCCCCCAAGGGCGAGTTTATTGAAGGTCGCCGTGCTGCCGCCGAGGCGCTGCGTACCGGCTTTCCCGTCAAGTGCGCGCTCATCGCTGAGGGCGGGGAGCGCGATGCCGCCTTGTCGCGCCTGGTCGACGACCTCAACGCTGCAGGCGTCCGCATTAAGTATGTGCCGCGCGCGCAGCTCGATGCGCTGTCGAGCCATGGCGCTCACCAGGGCATTGCGCTCGAGGTTGGCAACTTCCCCTATGCCGATGTTGCCGATATCCTCGACCGTGCGGGCGACGGTCCGGCGCTCGTTGTCGTGCTCGACCATGTGACCGACGACGGCAACTTTGGTGCCATCGTGCGCTCCGCCGAGGTCGTGGGCGCGGCGGGCGTCATCATTGCCAACAAGCGCGCCGCCGGTGTGACCGTCGGCAGCTACAAGACTTCTGCCGGCGCCGTCATGCACCTGCCCATCGCGCAGGTTCCCAATATCGCCCGTGCGCTCGATGACCTCAAGGCCGCCGGCTTTTGGGTGGGCGGCGCCTCCGAGCACGCCGAAGGCAGTTGCTGGGATGCTCCCTTCGAGGGTCGCGTGGCGCTCGTCATGGGTTCCGAGGGCGACGGCATCTCGCGTCTGGTGCTCGAGAAATGCGACTTTTTGACCAAGCTTCCCCAGCGCGGCATGACCGAGAGTCTCAACGTGGCCCAGGCGACCACCGCTCTGTGCTTTGAGTGGCTGCGCCGCAATGCCGGCGAGCTCATGGGGGAGGAGTAGCGCATGTCCAAGAAGAACCGCGCCAAGTCCAAGGCCAAGCGCTTTGGCGAGGGCTCGGCCAAGCCTATTGTTTCGGCCGCGACCTACGGCGTGGGCGGCAATGCGTTTGCGCAGGCTATCGCCGACCCAGTCTCGACGGTACACTCCAACAAGCCTGAGCTGCTGGTGGTCGACGGTTACAACGTGATCCACTGCACGCCGCGCTACGAAAAGCTCGTGTACGACCATTCCGACGATCCGTATTCCAGCGACGTTCACGATATGGCGCGCACCGCGCTCATCAACGACGTTGCCGCGTTTGCCCAAGGTCGGTACGAGGCCGTAATCGTGTTTGACGGCGCGGGCAATATCTCCAGCGAGCGCCCCAATCTGCCTGCTCGCGGCGTGCGTATCGAGTTTTCGCCGACGGGCGTATCGGCTGATACCGTGGTGCAAAAGCTCTGCATCGAGGCACGCGAGGAAGGCCGCGCGTGCTCCGTGGTATCGAGCGACGGCACGATCCAGGCTGTCGTCATGGGCAAGGGCGTCACGCGCATCTCGAGCCGTATGCTGGTGGACGAGATCAAACAGATCGATAACGACGTTCACGAGGCAGAGGAAGCTCCGCAGATCAAGATGACCTTGGGCAGCCGCCTGAGCCCCGAGGCGCTGGCCAAGCTCAAGGCCCTGCGCGGGAGGTAGGGGAGTTGGCGGGGCAATGCTGCCTCGCTAACTCCATTCAGCGATGTCGATCATTCTTTCGAGGCGCCACGTTAGCGCCTCTTTTAGATAAGGCAGTCTCGCTGCTAGGGCATCGTTTTTAGACAGAATCTCGATTGCCTCGTCGACAAAACCTTCGAGTTTGTCCCCGTCAAACCAGTTCATATCCTCAACAAGCAACATTTGTTTCGCGGGACTTGAATGGAACTGCGCGCTGGCAAAACTGTGCTCTCCTGCCCTAAGCTCATCTAGAGATATGTTGCACCAGAGCGATGAGCCCGAATCGAAGATGGGGGCTGGTCTGCAGACTAGTGAGTTGACGTTTCGCACGAGGCCGAAGTTGCGCCAATGACGATCGTAGTTGGCAATAATGTCGTCACATACGATCATGCGGTCAAGGGCGCTTTTTATATCTGTCGCTCCAAGCTCCTCGCAGTTTACTACATACCGTTCGTAATCGGTTAGTCGCTCGTCTGCATTTGCATGCTGGTTTACATAGAACGCAGGGACATACTCTTCTTCATCAGTTAAGAAGACATCGCATGTGCTCAAGGCGGAAGTACCCGCGCCTTCGAGCGAATAGGGTACATAATCGCAAGCGTTTAGGATGCGACGGTGAAGTGCAGTCGCCACCAGCTCGTTATAAGGTTCCTGGTTTAGATGCGCACCTGCCTTGTGGAGGATTCGACGGTCATCCTCGCATGTCCAGTACTTTTGAAGATTGCCGTCCGAGGTGTTGTCGGGCTTTGCGGCAGCCGCTTTTCCCTCTGGGGCAAAGGGCGCGATGCTGAGAGAGACGTCGTCAAAAGCATTATTGAAGAAATTGATATCTTCCCACGCGAGACCGGAGTCTTGGGGCCTAATCCAATACTGGTCGGATAAGGAGAGGCCAAGATTTCGCTGTACGAGTTCATCGGGAACATCGACTGCGGCTTCTGCAAGCAGGGAGGCTAGCCCAATGCGTGCGAGCGGGATACCGCGGCCGCGCCACCAGATGCGGAAGGAGTCTAGCGATATGGGGCTATTAGGGCCAAATACTCCAATAGGGGCGTGGGCGTAATCGATGTCGGCACCGATGTGGGTAAAGTCTTTTCGCGATGTACTGTAGACCAGCTGAGCGACTTCGTACGTGCGGTTCATGAGGGTGAACGCGATCTCGCTCTTACCGTGGCCGCGGCGGGGACGTCCCCCCGTTTTGGTCACAGAGCGGAGTCGCGTGTCGACGCTGTCTTTGTCGATGAGCCATACACCAGAAGCCTTGCGGGCCTCAAGTGCTCCGTTTTTTATGAGCTCCTGCACCCTGCGCGGAGTGATGCCGAGCAGCTCGGCGGCTTCTTTGGTAGTAAGCATCGCGAAACCCTTCGCCAGAACGAATAGTTTTATATATAGCAATTGTAATTAAAACTATTCGTTCTGGCGAATGGTTTTAAGATTGAGGGCGCACTGACAGAAATGAACGGGCCTGGTACGCGTTGTTGCTGGATTTTGCATATTTGTATAACGCCGTGCGGCCTGTTGCGCCCCGTCCGCAATTCCTTTATTCTTAACTCGCTTCGCGTGAAAGCGCCAAGTGTGCCAGTGTGGCGCAACGGTAGCGCAACTGATTTGTAATCAGTGGGTTGCAGGTTCGATTCCTGTCACTGGCTCCATGAGAGTTTCGGGCTCTGTTTCCTTGTGGGACAGGGCCCGTTTCTATTTATGTCGATAAGTCAGCGTGTTTGGCGCCAACCAAGCTTCAGGTTTGTCTCGATCCGTAACACGAGTGGGCTGAAGACCCTCCTTATAGTTACAGATCGAAACATTGCCAAGGGAAGGCCGATAACATCTCGATCCGTAACACGAAGAGGCTGAAAACCGTTCTTACTGTTACAGAATGAGACGTAAGCGGGGGTTTCTGCGAAACATCTCGATCTGTAACAGATAGGGGAGGAATAACTCTCTTACTGTTACAGGTCGAGACATAGGCCGGGGCGAGGTTGGTCATCGTCATCGAGCGTGGATTATCGGACACACGAGCGTGGAAAATCTTCCGCCTAGTGAATGAGCGTGGATAATCTGCCACTTTGGATTCGATGGCACGGCAAAGTGGGAGATTATCCACGCTCGATTTCAAACGGAAGAAAATCCACGCTCGATTTTGCCTGGGAAGAGCAATCTTCTGTCTGGGCAGCCCCGATCTCGACCTATATATAGGTGCAAATAAGCTGGTATCGAAGTTCGATACTGAAGGTGTACTCCACTACAGCAAAGTGTTACCTTGGGAAACGTCACCTCAGTATCCAAAACCACCGTCCCTCATATCCCAACTCAACAAAACAGCAGGTCAAAGGTATATAGATACGCCCGGAACCGTGTATCTAGAGGTTTTCGTTGACAGCCCCCAAGGTTGCATCGTATTATCTTTTTCGTTCGCGGGGGCAGCGGTCCAAAAGACCAAAGATCCTGCGGATACTTGAACGATTGGGAGTTTGCCCGAGTGGTTAATGGGGACGGGCTGTAAACCCGTTGGCTCTGCCTACATAGGTTCGAATCCTATAGCTCCCACCCGTCAAGTGCCTGTATAGCTCAGTCGGTAGAGCACTTCGTTGGTAACGAAGAGGTCACCAGTTCAAGTCTGGTTGCAGGCTCCATCCGGCGGTGTAGCTCAGTTGGTTAGAGCACACGGTTCATACCCGTGGCGTCACTGGTTCGAATCCAGTCACCGCTACCATAGGTAACACGGTGGCTTCTCAATAGTATGTTGAGAGGCCACTATGGTATAAAGGCAAAGTCCCGTCCGGGGACGACCTGTTAAGAGGAGGGCTTTATGGCCAAAGAGAAGTTTGAGCGCACTAAGCCGCATGTTAACATCGGCACCATTGGTCACGTCGACCACGGCAAGACCACGCTGACCGCCGCCATCACCAAGGTTCTCTCCGAGACCGAGGGCTGCAAGGCTGACTTCACTGCGTTCGAGAACATCGACAAGGCTCCCGAGGAGCGCGAGCGCGGCATTACGATCTCCGTCTCCCACGTCGAGTACGAGACCGCTGCCCGTCACTACGCTCACGTTGACTGCCCGGGCCACGCTGACTACGTCAAGAACATGATCTCCGGTGCTGCTCAGATGGACGGCGCTATCCTGGTCATCGCCGCTACCGACGGCCCCATGGCTCAGACCCGCGAGCACATCCTGCTCGCCCGTCAGGTCGGCGTTCCCTACATCGTCGTCTTCCTGAACAAGTGCGACATGGTCGACGATGACGAGCTCATCGACCTCGTCGAGATGGAGACCCGTGAGCTCCTCTCCGAGTACGATTTCCCCGGCGACGACATCCCCGTCATCCGTGGTTCCGCTCTGGGCGCTCTCGAGGGCGACGCCAAGTGGATGGACGCCATTCGCGAGCTCATGAAGGCCGTCGACGAGTACATCCCGACGCCTGCTCGTAACAACGACCTCCCGTTCCTGATGGCCGTTGAGGACGTTATGACCATCTCCGGCCGTGGTACCGTTGCTACCGGCCGTGTCGAGCGCGGTGAGCTCAAGCTCAACGAGCCCGTCGAGATCGTCGGCATCAAGGATACCCAGAACACCGTCGTTACCGGTATCGAGATGTTCCGTAAGTCCATGGACTTCTGCGAGGCTGGCGACAACGTCGGTCTGCTGCTCCGCGGCATCAAGCGCGAGGACATCGAGCGCGGCCAGGTTCTCTGCAAGCCCGGTTCGGTTACCCCGCACACCAAGTTCACCGGCGAGATCTACGTTCTGACCAAGGAGGAGGGCGGCCGTCACACCCCGTTCTTCGATGGTTATCGTCCTCAGTTCTACTTCCGTACCACCGACGTTACCGGTACGGTCAAGCTCCCCGAGGGCACCGAGATGGCTATGCCTGGTGACCACATCACCATCGAGGGCGACCTCATCCACCCGATCGCCATGGAGGAGGGCCTGCGCTTCGCTATCCGCGAGGGTGGCCACACCGTCGGTTCGGGCATCGTCTCCACGATCATTGAGTAAATTAGCTCTTTGATATAGCTGACTTAGAGAACCCGGCACTTATATGGGTGCCGGGTTCTTTTCTGCAATGGATATTGAGCCGTTGCTGGTGTCGAGAGGATCGATAATGGTCCTGGATGCACCGTCGATTAGATCTCGATGGCTTCATTGATGTGTTCCAAATATGAATGGATCCACCGAGAACCAATTGACTCGAGGTTTTCATTGACAGCACTTACGTGGAGCTGATAAAGTAACAACTCGTGCCCGTACGGGGCGGAAATGAAAGGTTCAGGATACATGCGTACTCTAGTTACTCTTGCGTGCACTGAGTGCAAGCGCCGCAACTATACGACCACCAAGAACAAGTCGACCATGCCTGATCGTATGGAGATCAAGAAGTATTGCCCCTGGTGCCGTCACCACACGCTGCACAAAGAGACTCGCTAGTCTCTAGTCACATACGCCAGTAGTTCAATTGGTAGAGCATCGGTCTCCAAAACCGAGTGTTGAGGGTTCGAGTCCTTCCTGGCGTGCCAGTCATTATTCCGTAAGCTCCCACTTGGGGGCTTACGGTTTACTCATGTATAAGCGCATTGCGCGGAGGTAACCCAAATGGCCAACAAGAAGAACAAGAAGAAGGCTCAGCAGCCGGCACCTGCCAACAAAGCTGCCGCCAACTCCAAGGTTGAGGCCAAGAAGGCCGTTGCCAAGAAGAACGAGAAGGCTGCGAAGTCCAAGAAGAACGAGAAGCCTGGTTTCTTCGCCCGCACCAAGAAGTATTTCGCTTCGGTCAAGTCCGAGATGAAGCGTGTCACGTGGCCCGATAAGAAGGAGCTCGTGAACTACTCGGTCGTCGTTTGCGCTTCTCTGGTCGTCGTCGGCGTCGTCATCGCTCTGCTCGATGCTGGCTTTGGCGAGGCTCTTGCTCTGTTCTCTGGATTGAGGGGCTAAACCATGTCTAAGCGTTGGTACGTCGTTCACACTTACTCCGGATACGAGAACCGCGTAAAGTCCGATCTCGAGCATCGTATCGAGACCATGGGCATGCAGGACCGTATCTTTGATATCGAGATTCCTATGGAGCGCGTCACCGAGATTAAAGAGGGCGGCAAGCGCGAGACCAAGGATTCCAAGATTTTCCCGGGTTATGTCCTGGTCCGCATGGAGATGGATGACGATGCTTGGACGTGTGTTCGCAACACGCCCGGCGTCACCGGTTTCCTAGGCGGCAACGGCAAGCCCGCTCCGCTTTCCCGCGACGAGTACAACAAGATGACTCGTCGTCCCGGTAAGGGCGATTCGCCCAAGCGCACCTCGGTTGATATTCAGGTCGGCACGTCCGTCCGCGTCACCGATGGCCCGCTTACCGACTTTGATGGCAAGGTCTCCGAGGTTAACACCGAGGCTGGCAAGCTCAAGGTCACGCTGATGATCTTTGGCCGCGAGACGCCGGTCGAGCTCGACTTTAACCAGGTCGCTGTCATCGCTTAAGTTTTCGTCCGTTCGCGCGAGCGTGCTTCTTCTGTGACTGCTCATCTCAGGAGTGCTTCTAACACGTGCGTGCTTACGATATAGCAAGTACTTCACACTCGTGATTCGAAAGGAATGACCATGGCTGAGAAGAAGGTTGCCAACGTCATTAAGCTCCAGATTCCTGCTGGTGCAGCTAACCCCGCTCCTCCCGTCGGCCCCGCCCTGGGCGCTGCTGGCGTGAACATCATGCAGTTCTGCCAGGCCTTTAACGCCGAGACGCAGGACAAGAAGGGCGACATCATCCCCGTTGAGATCTCTGTCTACGAGGATAAGTCCTTCTCCTTCATCACCAAGACCCCGCCGGCGGCTCACCTCATCAAGAAGGAGCTGAACCTCAAGTCTGGTTCCGCTAAGCCCCAGGCCGACAAGGTTGGTCAGCTCTCCCAGGAGCAGCTCACCAAGATCGCCGAGATCAAGATGCCGGACCTCAATGCCAACGACATTGACGCCGCCAAGAAGATCATCGCCGGTACCGCCCGTTCCATGGGCGTCACCATCGCTGAGTAGCGATTTCTTATGGTAACGACGGGTGCTCCGAGCGGGGCGCCCGTTAAATGTGTGCAATAGGGCACACGATACGATGTGGGAGGGCTCACGCCCGTTTAACCACAGGAGGTAATGCACATGGCTAAGCATGGTAAGAGCTATAACGCCGCTGCCGAGAAGATCGACCGCGCCACGCTCTACACCCCCCTTCAGGCTGCCAAGCTCATCAAGGAGCTCGACACCGCCAAGTTCGACGAGACCGTCGAGGCCCACTTCCGTCTGGGCATCGATACTCGTAAGGCTGACCAGAACATCCGTGGTTCCATCTCCCTGCCCCACGGCACCGGCAAGACCGTTCGTGTTGCCGTCTTCGCCGAGGGCGAGAAGGCCCGCGAGGCTGAGGCTGCCGGCGCCGACATCATCGGTTCCGACGAGCTCGTCGCCCAGATCCAGAAGGGCGAGATCAACTTCGACGCCGCTATCGCTACGCCGAACATGATGGCCAAGGTTGGCCGCATCGGTAAGATCCTTGGTCCCCGTGGCCTCATGCCGAACCCCAAGCTCGGCACCGTGACCATGGACGTCGCCAAGATGGTCTCCGAGCTCAAGGCTGGCCGCGTTGAGTACCGCGCCGACCGCTACGGCATCTGCCACGTGCCCCTGGGCAAGAAGTCCTTCTCTGAGCAGCAGCTCGTCGAGAACTACGCTGCCCTGTACACCGAGATTCTGCGCGTCAAGCCCTCTTCTGCTAAGGGCAAGTACGTCAAGTCCATCTCCGTGTCTTCCACCATGGGCCCTGGCGTCAAGGTCGATCCCGCTGTCCAGCGTGACTTCCTGGCTGAGTAACTGCTAGTTACTGCCTGAGTACAGCAAGCATTGCTAAAGAAACTCGGTTCTGCCTTGTGCAGGACCGGGTTTCTTGCTATCGCGTCAAAAGCACCATAAAGGGGACAGTGTCCCCTTTATGGTGGTTACCAGGGTGTTCTGGCTGTTGAAGACTCGATGGCTTCGTGGCGTTTGAGCTCGCGGCGCATGGTTTGTGAGTTGAGCCAAGCTGCTTGCCAGCCGCGGATGGGGTAGTGCGTCTGGTCGAGCTCAAACTGCGTATAGCCGCAGGCGTTGATGATCGTCGTTCCACACACATGCTGACGCTCGCGCTGAAAATCGCAACCGTAGCTTTGGTGCACATGCCCGTGCACCATGTAGTCGGGATTCCAGGATTCGAGTGCTGTGTTAAAACACTCGAATCCTCGATGCGGCAGATCGTCCAGATCACCCATACCGGCGGCGGGTGCATGGGTAAGCAGAATGTCGCACCCGCCGACCATCCTAACCTTACGCGACAGCTTACGCATGCGCTTGGACATCTCGCGTTCGGTGTACATGTTGGCGCCGTCGCGATAACGCATGGACCCGCCAAGGCCCGCAATGCGAATCCCTCGGTACGTGTACACGCTGTCCTCTACGCAGATACATCCACCCGGTGCATGACGTGCGTAGCGGTCATCGTGATTGCCGCGCACGTAGATGAGCGGTTTGTTGATGACCGTAACCAAAAACTCAAGATAGTCCGGGTCCAGATCGCCGGCGGACAAAATCAGGTCGACTCCCTCAAAGCGTTCCTTGCGAAAGCACTCCCAAAGGCATCGTTCTTCGGTATCGGCTATGGCAAGGATTTTCATAGGGCAGGGACTTTCGGCTCATCGTCGAGCTGCGGAATGGTGCCTACCACGTTGTCCGCCAGCCAATTCATCTCGACAATCTGCGTGCTCGGCAGCGGAGGGAAGCCTTCGATCTGTACCACGCCGTTCTGGCTGTGGAGCTCGCCGCCAAAGGGGTTGATGGATCCCACAACAATGCCGTTGCGGAGCAACTGCACGAGTTTGCGCGTTTGGTAGGGTAGGCCCGGAGCGTAACGGATGTCGATAACGCCGGAGCTCATGCCATACCAGTAGTTGACAGCGCGCACTTGGTTGTCGTCGCTGGTCTCGTCCCACGTGCCGTGAAGAAGGCTGCGAACGATGAGCTCGTAGTAACGGCCCCAGTTCCATACGGGCATGGCGATGCCGGTGACTTTGCCGTCGACCAAGCGGTGAAGCCCGTAGGCCGTTGGGTCTTCGAGCGACTTTGACATGTCAGCGCCGGTCATGACGCTTACGCCTTCGCGGCACATGGCTTCGGCAAGACCACCGGCGAGAACATCGCCCCAGGTGAGGATGACCTGCGCGCGCGGGTCGAGCAGCGAGGCGCCAATCGCAAAGGCGTTGATCTCGCTGAGTGCGCCCGAGGCGAAGACCGACGCGTGGTAACCGATGCGGTGGTTGTCCGCCATGCTGGCCGCAAGGGCGCCCAGCAGAAACTTGGCCTCGTACATCTTGCCAAAGTACGAACGGACGCTTTGGTGGGGAAGGCCGATAGAGCAGTTAAGGAACCGAACCTGGGGATACTCAACGGCGGCTCTGAGCGTGTATTCCATCAGGCGGTGCGAGGTCGAGAAGATGACGTTGTCTCCATGTTTGACAGCCGTTTCCACGGCGGCGTAGAACACGTCCGGATCGTGACAGTCTTCGAACGCCTCGGTGCGCACGATACCGTCAAAGTGCTCATCGAGATACTGACGTCCTTGGTCGTGCAGACTGTCCCAGCTCGACGCCGCACAGGGGAACTCATGGATAAAGGCGATACGCAGGGGGTTGGCCGCCGAATAGACAGTCTTGCCCATAAAGAAGTTGAGCACGCCGGAGGTGGACTTGGCGGGCGACTCCTCCTCATCGACGCTCGGCGCTTCGACAAGATCGACCTTGTCCTCGTCGTTTTTGCCGGCAATGACCAGCTCGCGCCAAATCTTGCACAGGCGGTTTACGACGATATCCGTCGGCGTATCCAGCAGGCGGTCCTGGTTGTACACATTGAGGTAGACGAGCATGGCGTCGGCGGGCGTAATGTCCAGGTGGTCGCCGCCTGCGCGAAGGTAGGCGCGCTTAAAGAGCAGGAAGGTGTGGCGCAGGTAGTCGACCTTTTTCTGCGGCCATTTTTCGATAAGGTTCCGACCGAGCATCTTGGCGAGCGTCTCGTAGCTTCCCTCACGCGAGAACTCGATTTCGTATAGGGGGCAGACGCGCCAAAACGCGCAGAATTCACCGTACAGGCGGCTTTCGACGGAATCCCATGTGCCGGGGTAGAGACGGGTGACCTTGGCCGAAACCGTCGGGGCGTCCAGGAATTTGAGGACACTGACGCGCTTGTTGCCCTCTTGGACGTAAAACCGATGCATGAACTCGGTGACGATGACGGGATCGCGATAGCCCTCGGTCACCTGGATGTCGTAGAGGTTGGACCACTTGCGGGCGAACTCGGTGCTAAACGGCAGCAACGGCATAAAGTTGCATGAAAAGGCGGACTGACGGCCCTTAGTAACCGTACCGACGACCATTTCGAGCGGAATGTCCCTTAGGCCGACGCTCTCTCGCTGACCTAAGGGGAGCTGGGCGACCAAGCTATCGAGGTCCGTTAGGTACGGATGCTCGCTTTGACTAATGGCGCGTCGACGTCCTTGCTCGCCGCGCTTGCGTGCTTGACGATAAGCCTCTTCCATGGTGTCTACTCCCTTAGTCGTTTAAACAACGATATGAACCATGGTACCACGATGCGAAACCACCACAAAGGTGCCTGTCCCCTTTGTGGTGGTTTAGGCGATGATGGGGGCGATGGCGCGGATGCAGGCGTCGGCTGCCGTGAAAGTGGTGCTGTCGTCGCTGACGATAAAGATGATCTTGCCCTTAATGCCAAAGTCGCCGATCTCGCTAAAGAGCACATACGGCTCCTTGTCAAAACCCGAGATGGGTGAGACAGCCGTTTTAGTGGCGCTGGTCAGCTCGTCTGCCAGTGCGTCGAGCGAAGCCCATTTTGAGGGGTCTTTCACCGCGACGGGGACGGCTACGCGCCCAAAGGGCATCAAATGCACGAGCGTGTTCTTGGAGATGTTGGAGTTGGGGACGATGATAGTCTGCCCGCAGGCATCTTCGATGGTCGTGTGGCGCCAGGTGATGTCCTGGACCACGCCTGATACGCCACCGACCTCGATGTTGTCGCCAGGCTTGATGATGCCCATAAAGGTCACCTGCATGCCGCCGATAAGGTTTGACAGCGTATCCTGAAAGCCCAGCGAGATGGCGATGCCGCCGACGCCAAGAGCGGCGACGAGCGCGTTTGCGTTAATGCCAAAACAGTTGTCGAGGATAAAGCTGCCGCCGATCATCCAGATGACGGCGCGCGCGATGTTGATGAAGATACTCGATGCCGGAAGCGGGTTATCGTCTCGGTTAAGCAGATGGTGCAGGGTCTTGGATGCAACCTTGGCGGCGACGGCGGTGCCTATCGCCAAGATGACGGCCCAGATGATGTTGTGGACCCACCGTTGCTCAAAAAAATGAAGAATCGGCTCAAACAATTCCATGTAGGGAAAACCTCCTAATGATCATTCAACCATGATACCTACCAAAAAGCCCGTCCGATCACATCGGACGGGCCGATAACTTGAGACGGGGCGGTCGCGGTGGCGTAAGCTGGGGCGCCGGCGAGCACGCCGGTAAGGAGCGCGGCGGTCAAGCAAGACGGGGAAGAGGTCTTCTCATGGCAGTTTCCTTAGTTCTTAACCAGTGGTCCCTGCTGACGCTGGATTATCGACATAATATGCGAAAACCGCCGCAAAGGTGTTTGTCCCTTTGCGGCGGTTTTGACGTTTGCGCAAATAAAACCTGCCAAAATAAACCTGTCCCTTTTTGGCAGGTTTTAGCTCAGCAGCATGCGGTCGTTGGCGAGCTCGCCGCCCGAGACCTCCTCGAACTTCTGCAGTAGGTCGGCAACGGTGAGCGACTTCTTTTCGTCGCCTGCCACGTCGTAGATCACGTGGCCCTCGTGCATCATGATCAGACGGTTGCCCAGACGGATGGCGTCGTTCATGTTGTGTGTGACCATGAGTGTGGTCAAGTGGTTCTCGTCGACGATCTCCTCGGTCAGGTTGAGTACCTTCGATGCCGTCTTGGGGTCGAGGGCCGCGGTGTGCTCGTCGAGCAGCAGCAGGCGCGGCTTGGTGAGCGTGGCCATGAGCAAGGTGAGTGCCTGGCGCTGGCCGCCCGAGAGCAGACCGACCTTGGCGTTGAGGCGCGTGTCCAGACCGAGGTCCAGGCGCTTGAGCAGTTCAACGTACTCGTCCTTCTCGGCCTTGGTGACACCCCACGAAAGACCGCGACGCTGGCCGCGGCGCTTGGCGAGGGCCAAGTTCTCGGCAATCTGCATGTCGGCTGCGGTGCCGCGCATGGGGTCCTGGAACACGCGGCCCAGGTACTTGGCGCGCTGCGACTCGCTCAGACGCGAGATGTCGGTGCCGTCGAGCTCGATAACGCCCGAATCGAGCGGATATACGCCGGCGATCATGTTGAGCAGCGTGGACTTGCCGGCGCCGTTGCCGCCGATCACGGTTACAAAGTCGCCATCATTGAGGGTAAGGTCGACGCCGGTAAGAGCGCGCTTCTCGGTGACGGTGCCCTTGTTAAAGGTCTTCTTGACGTGTGAGAGCTTAAGCATCTACTTCATCCCCCTTCGTGTAGGAGCTGCGGAGCTTATAGCGCTCCCAAACCACGGGCACGCACAGGGCCACGGCGACGATTACGGCGGAGAGCAGCTTCATGTCGTTGGCGTCCATGCCCAACTGCAGCACGATGGCGCGGATAAGGAAGTACACCACGGAGCCAAAGATGGCGGAGGCAAGACGGACACTAAACTGAGTGAGACCGCCGGGCAGCAGGCGGCCGAGCACCTCGCCGATAACAATGGCAGCAAGACCGATAACGATGGCACCGGTGCCCATACCAATGTCGGCGTACTTCTGGCTCTGGCAGATGAGCGCGCCCGAAAGGCCGATGAGGGCGTTGGAGAGCACGAGGGCGATCATCTTGGTGGAGTTGGTGTTGACGCCCAGGGCGCGGATCATGTACTCGTTGTTGCCGGTGGCGCGCAGCGCCGAGCCGATCTCGGTGCCAAAGAACCAATACAGGATGGCAACGATAGCCACAGCGAGCAAGATGCCCAGGATGATGGCGACAGTGGACTGCGGCAGGCCCGTCATGTTGCTGACAGACGAGAAGATGGTGCCCTTGGCAAGGATGGGCGTATTGGATTTGCCCATGATGCGCAGGTTGATGGACCACAGGCTGATCTGGGTGAGGATTCCGGCGAGGATCGCGGGAATCTCAAAGACGGTGGTCAAAATGCCCGTGACGGCGCCCGCGATGGCGCCGGCGCACATGCCGGCCAAAATAGCGAGCAACGGGTCGACGTTGTTATTGACGATGAGCACGGCGCAGACGCAGCCGCCAAGGGCAAAGCTGCCGTCGCAGGTCATATCGGGGATGTCGAGCAGGCGGAACGTGATAAACACGCCAAGCACCATAATGCCCCAGAGGACGCCCTGCGAAACGGCGCCCTGCAATGCAATAAGCATGCTTCATACCTCCTAGGATAGGGTGGACACGTGAGTCACCATGATAGCGGTAACAATGTATAAAAGAGCTGCGGCCGGATGTTTTGTCTCATCCGTAACAAGCAGGGCGAACGCCGGTCTTTGGCGTTCGCCCCTGTGGCTCACATATTGAATAACACGGCAACGGCACGAGTGCGTGCCCTAGACGCGCTACCGCGCATGGCGTTACTCGTCCAGAGCGGAAAGGTCGATGCCCAGAGCCTCGGCCATCTCATCGTTCTTGACGACGACCAGGTCCTTGCTCGAGAGGTGCTTGATCGGCATATCCTCGGGCTTGGCCTCGCCCTTCAAAATCTTGACGGCCATCTCGCCCGCGGCGTAGCCCAGATCCTCGTAGTTGATGGAGAGGGTGAACAGGCCACCGGCCATGCACATGCCCTCCTCGCCGGTCACGAAGGGAAGCTTGTTCTCCTTGCAGATCTGGCCCACCTGCGAGGCGCCCGCGGCGATGGTGTTGTCAGTGGGGGAGTAGAGCGCGTCGACCTTGCCCACGGCGGACTCGACGACGGACTGGATTTCATTGGAGCTCGAGACGGTGTAATCGGTGTACTCCAGCCCCAGTTTGTCGAGCTCCTTCTTGGCGGCCTTGATCTGGACGTCGGAGTTGGACTCGGCGGTGCAGTAGAGCAGGCCGACCTTCTTAACGTCGGGCAGGACCTTCTGCATCATCTCGAGCTGCTCGGCGACCGGGGTGAGGTCGGAGGCGCCGGTGACGTTGGTGCCGGGCTTATCGTTGTCCTGGACCAGGCCCGAGGCGGCGTAGTCGGTGATGGCGCAGCCCACGATGGGGATATCGGCGGTGGCGCCAGCGGCGGCCTGCGCGGCGGGCGTAGCGATGGCATAGATCAGGTCGACGCCATCGCCCACGAACTTGTCGGCGATGGACTTACACGTGGACTGGTCATTCTGGGCGTTCTTCTGGTCGATTTTGACCTTAAGGCCGCTCTTCTTGATGGCCTTGACGAAGCCGTCGTTGGCGGCGTCGAGTGCGGAGTGCTCGGTGAGCTGCAGAATGCCGACGGTGTAGTCGGAACCGGCGGCAGCAGAGCCGGAACCAGAGTTGCCGCCGCATCCGGCGAGCGGAGCGAGCGCGAGCAGGCCGGCAGAGACCAGAAGGCTCCTGCGGCTGATGGTGATGTCCTTCATATCGTTACCCCCAGTATAGAAATGGCTGGAAACACTGCACTCAAACAAAGTGCAAGTGGAACTATAGTAGCGCGGATGTCCATTTTTACAATAACCTGGCGGGTTTTTTAATACAGAACCGGATGGGCGGTACGGGTAGTCGAATGGACGGCGGAGGTTCTTATGCGGCGGAGGCGTCGTCCTCCTCCAGGGCGGCGAAGAGCTTCTTGCCGTCGAGGAGACGCGTGGTGACGTTTCTCATGCGCCCGATCTCTACGGTACGCAGCGTGTCATCGGCGCCTCGGGCGTCATAGACCGTTCCCAGCAAATACGAGATGCCGTCTCGTTGCTTGATGGCAAAGGGGCGGAGTGTCATCCGTGCTACTTCGGTTTCGCCGCGCGCCGTGACGCTCGAAATATCAAAGCTCACCGTGGTTCCGTGGTCGATGGCCTGCTCGATGAGCTCGCAGGTGTCGATGCGCTTGACGGGCGTGCGCGTGGCCTTGGTGGATTTGCTGCCGGCACTTGGAGCGGGCTCGGGTGCATCGAGGTAACCGCGAACGTCGGCACTCGCCATGGCGACCAAGTGCTGAGCCATGCTTTTTCGAATGGCGATGGGCGTGGAGCGGTTGCGCATGACCATGCCGTGGAGCCGGATGATCTCTTCATCGGTGAGCGGGCGGGTAAGAAGTTTGTAGCCCACGCCGCGTTTGTACTCAATTTCGTATCCGGCATGGCGAAGCGCGGAGATGGCGGTGTAGATGCTGCGCCGCGCCGCCGAGATGGGCATGCGGGCGGGGTCGTCGGGATGGGCGAGGCGCCGGATCAGCTCATCGGAAAGCATGGCCTTGTCTTCGCCGGTGTTTTCGCTCAAGAGCTGCAGGATACGAACGGCGCGATAGGCTGCCATCGAGGCGGCGCCCCTCGTCGTGGTGTCGTAGGTTTCAACAGCGGCTTCGGTCATGGTGCCCACGTCCTTTCCGTTTTGGGTGGCGACGGTATGGAGCCTAGGACGCGGGGCTTTTCCAGGGGCGCAGGGCGCTCTGGGCGGTCGGTAGTCGTCGGCAAACGGCGGGTCGAGTTTTCAACAGCCCTGCTCAACTGACCAAAAACTTGCCAAAAGCTTGACGGATGCTGTTGAAAAAAAGCGTCTCTCGACCGATGTCGAGAGACGCTTATGCGATGAGCGTTGGCGTGTGGCGACGCGAGCTAGCGTCCGACGATTAGAAGTCGGCGTTGCCCACGGTGCGCGGGTGCGGCAGGACGTCGCGGATGTTGCCCACGCCGGTCAGATACATGACCAAGCGCTCGAAGCCCAGACCGTAGCCGGCGTGCTTGCAGGAACCGTAGCGGCGCAGGTCAAGGTAGTACTTGTACTGCTCGGGATTCATGCCCAGATCCTTGATGCGGGCCTCGAGCAGATCCAGGCGCTCCTCGCGCTGGGAGCCGCCGATAATCTCGCCGATACCGGGAACCAGGCAGTCGGCGGCGGCGACGGTCTTGCCGTCCTCGTTCATGCGCATGTAGAACGCCTTGATCTCGGCCGGGTAGTCGGTCACGAAGGTCGGGCGCTTAAAGTGCTCCTCGGTCAGGAAGCGCTCGTGCTCGGTCTGCAGGTCGATGCCCCAGCTGACGGGGTAATCAAACTTGTGACCGGCGGCGACTGCCTGCTCCAGGATCTCGACGGCCTCGGTGTAGGTAACGCGGGCAAAGTCGGAGTTGGCGACATGGTCCAGGCGCTCGAGCAGACCCTTGTCCACAAACTTGTTGAGCATATTGAGCTCGTCGGGGCAGGTTGCCATGACGTCCTTAAGGACATACTTGAGCATGGCCTCGGCGTTATCCATGTAGTCGTTAAGGTCGGCAAAGGCCATCTCGGGCTCGATCATCCAAAACTCGGCGGCGTGGCGCGTGGTGTTGGAGTTCTCGGCACGGAAGGTGGGGCCAAAGGTGTACACGTCGCCAAAGGCCATGGCAAAGTTCTCGGCATTGAGCTGGCCGGACACGGTGAGGCTTGCATGCTTGCCAAAGAAGTCCTGGCTCCAGTCGACCTCGCCGGACTCGGTGAGGGGCGGATTTTTGGGGTCGAGCGTGGTCACGCGGAACATCTCGCCGGCGCCTTCGCAGTCGCTCGTGGTGATGATGGGGGTGTTGACGTAGACAAAACCCTGCTCCTGGAAGAAGCGGTGGATGGCGGCAGCCGCGACAGAGCGGATGCGGAACACGGCGCGGAACAGGTTGGTGCGCGGGCGCAGGTGCTGCTGGGTGCGCAGGAACTCGACGGTTGCGCGCTTCTTCTGCAGCGGGTAATCCGGGGCGCTGACGCCCTCGACCTCGATGGAGGTGGCAGAAAGCTCGAAAGGCTGGGGTGCATCGGGGGTCAGTTTGACGGTGCCGGTGCAAATGAGTGCGGCCGAGACGTTTTGATGTGCGATCTCGTCGTAGTTGTCGAGTGCCTCGCGGTTCATGACGACCTGCAGGTCGCGGAAGCAGCTGCCGTCGTTGAGCGTAACAAAGCCAAAGTTCTTCATGTCGCGGACGGACTTGACCCAGCCGGCGACGGTGACGGTCTGGCCGCCGAGCGACTCGGCATCGGCATAGAGCTGCGCGATTTTGGTGCGGTTCACGTATCCTCCCATAACGGTTGAATGATAGTTATCCATACAGTTCGATATTCTAGCAGCTCGGCTCATTTGGGCTATACGGATAAGGCATTGGCGGGATGGTTTTTCAAACGAAAAGCGCCCGCGGCCAAATGGTCGCGGGCGCTTGACGAGGTGCCTTTTGGCTGTATGGCGCGGGGCCTGGCTACTTGGTCTTGGCTACCAGCAGCGGGTCGCCCAGCTTGACGAGCGGATTGCCGCCGATAAGCGTGCCAGACTCGCCGACGTGGTCGATGCTCTTGAGGCGGTCGAGCTCAGAGACGATGACGGTCACGATGTCCTCGTGGCCGGCGGCTTTGATGGCGTCGCGGTCGAAGCTGATGAGCGGCTGGCCGGCCTTGACCGTGTCACCCATCTCGACAAAGCGGGCAAAACCCTTGCCGTTCATTTCCACGGTGCCCAGGCCAACATGGATGAACACGCGCAGGCCGTCCTCGGTGATCATGCCGATGGAGTGGTTGGTGACGGTGGTGGCGCCGATACGGCCGTTGGCGGGGGCGTAAATGGTGCCGGTAATGGGCTCGATGGCGTAGCCCTGGCCGAGCATGCCCGAGGCGATGGTCTCGTCGGGAACCTCACTCAGATTGACGAGCACGCCGTTGACGGGAGCGTAGATGACGCCTTCGCGGGTGGCGAAGCTTGCTGCGGGCGGAACGGACGCCTCGCCCGACGAAGTGAACGTGGACTTGAGCGAATCGAGCAGACCCATAGATGCCTCCAACGTATCAGGCGCGCATGTTGCACGCGTGTGGTTTGCCGGAAACGTTTCGTACGTGTTTCCCAGCACGGTCAGCGCCCCTATTTTACGCTGCCCAACGATACCTCTGAACAGCGATTTTGTGATATATCAGTTGAAGGCCAACTTATTGCGGGGGTGTTTCTGCGCCGCGGGCTCAAGTGGGGTACGCTAAGGTGCGAAAAACGAGTGCGCACGAATCGCACGGAGGGAGCACCTATGATTATTGAGAACCATGCGCTGTGGGGCGAGGAGCCGACCGAGGATTATCCGGCGACGTTTACGTATCTGGGTGCCGAGCCGCTGCCCGACAAGCCCAATGGCCGCCGCCCCGCGGTGATCATCTGCGGCGGAGGCGGGTTTACGCATATCGCTCCGCACGAGCAGGACCCGGTGGCGTTTGCATTTTTGGACCGCGGCTACCAGGCCTTTGTGCTCAACTATGTGACGAGCGCCACGGGCGACGTGAGCTTTCCGCGCCCGCAGGCGGACCTCGCCAAGATGGTCGCTACCGTGCGCGCCAACGCCGACGAGTGGCATGTCGATCCCAAGCGCGTGTGCATCGTGGGTTTCTCGGCGGGCGGCATGATCTGCGCCTCGTTGGCAACGCAGTGGAAGACCGGACCCTTCGCGGGCCTTGCCGGGGCTCGTCCGGAGGATATTCGTCCCGACGCCGTGGTGCTGGGCTATCCGTTGCTTGACCTTGCCTATGTGCGCGATATGCAGACGCGCGACCCGCGCATCGACCTGCGCGTGCCCAAGACGGGTGGCAAGACGGGGCGCGATTTGCTCAACGACTATCTGTCGATGGTGACGGGCGGCGAGGCGACCGATGAGCACTTGACCGACATTTGCCCTACCACGCACGTTTCGCGCCAGATGCCCCCGACCTTTGTGTGGGGCGTTTCGGACGACAAGACGGCGCCGATCGCGCAGGTCTACCCGTTTGCGCAGCGCATGGCCGAGGAGGGCGTTGCATGCGAGATACACGTCTTTGACCAGGGTGGCCACGGCCTTTCGCTCGGCAACGCCAATACCGCGGTCGACAACGAGGACAAGCAGGTTTCCGTCCGTCCCTGGATCCGCCTGGCCTTCCGCTTCCTGGAGCGCCATCTGTAAGAGGACGGACATCCCCTCAATAACTTGCGGTGAAATAGCTCCTATTTAAGGCCTCAACCAGCCCAAGCAGGAACTATTCCACCGCAATTTTGGTTTTGATGCCCCGCCCGGAAACTACGTCCCGGTTTTGCCCTCGAAGGCGGTTTTCCCATAGTAGTCATTGGGGACGTTCTTAATCGACTAGTCGGAAGGGACACTCTTGCGGCGCTTGGCACTCGGGGACGTTCCTTTTGTGCCGGTACTTGGGGACGGTCCTTGCAGCAATCTGTCGATTGAACGTCGTTGTGCGTTCGCGCTATCATGCATGGTTACAATTGGTTAGCCGTGGCAAACGGTTAGCCAAGGTAAACTAAATGCAACGCCCTGTGGGCGTCGGGGGAGGAGCACGGACGTGAAGCTCGATACACTCGAGATTGGAAAGGACGCCGTTGTCGCATCGGTGGCATCGGACGATCAGGCACTCCGACAGCATATTTTGGACATGGGTCTAACGCCGGGCACCGAAGTCACCATGATGAAGTACGCCCCCATGGGTGACCCGCTCGAGATCCGCCTACGTGGCTACGAGTTGACGCTGCGCAAGGACGATGCCGCACGCATTGAGCTCGTGGATGTGCACGACACCGATACCGGCCCGCGCGTTAACGCCGCAATCGGCACGACGGACCACCCGGCCCTGGGCGAGGGGACGTATTCACCCCGTGCGGCAAAAACGGCCGTGCCCGAGGGCGCGCCGCTGCATTTTGCCCTTGCCGGTAACCAAAACTGCGGCAAGACCACGCTGTTCAACCAGCTTACGGGCTCCAACCAGCACGTCGGTAACTTTCCCGGCGTGACGGTCGACCGCAAGGACGGCACCATTCGCAACCACCCCGAGGCGAGCGTTACCGACCTGCCCGGCATTTACTCCCTGTCGCCGTACACAGGCGAAGAAGTCGTGAGCCGTCAGTTCATCCTCGACGAGCGCCCGGACGCCATCATCGACATCATTGACGCCACCAACATCGAGCGCAACCTGTACCTGACGCTGCAGCTTATGGAGCTCGACCGCCCCATGGTCATCGCGCTCAACATGATGGACGAGGTGACGGCCAACGGCGGCGCCGTGGACGTCAACCTGCTCGAGAGCCTGCTGGGCGTGCCCGTTGTCCCCATTAGCGCTGCCCGCAACGAGGGTATCGGCGAGCTGGTGGATCATGCCTTGCACGTGGCGCGGTTCCGCGAGCGTCCCGGTCGCCTGGACTTTTGCGCACCCGATGGTCCAGACGGCGGTGCGCTGCATCGCTGCATCCACGGCATCGCCAACCTTATCGAGGACCATGCCGCGACGGCGCACATTCCCGTGCGTTTTGCGGCGACCAAGCTGGTTGAGGGCGACGAGCTGGTGACCGAGGCGCTTCACCTGGATCGCAACGAGCTCGACGCTATCGAGCACATCATTACTCAGATGGAGGGCGAGGCCGGCACCGACCGCCTGTCCGCGCTGGCCGATATGCGCTTTAGCTTTATCGGCGACGTGTGTGGGCGCTGCGTCGTCAAACCGCACGAGAGCCGCGAGCACGTGCGCTCCGTCAAGATCGACCGCATCCTGACGGGCCGCTACACGGCCATTCCGGCGTTCCTGGTGATCATGGGCCTCGTCTTTTGGCTGACGTTTGGCGTGATCGGCGCGGCGTTGCAGGGGCTCATGGAGGACGGCATCGCTGTCATCATCGCCTCGGCCGATGCGGGCCTCAAGGCGTTCGGAACCAACGACGTGGTGCGCTCGCTGGCTGTCGACGGCGTGCTTACGGGCGTGGGCAGCGTGCTGACCTTCCTTCCGATTATCGTCGTGCTCTTCTTGTTCCTCTCCATTCTGGAAGACTCCGGATACATGGCACGCGTGGCCTTTGTCATGGATAAGGTGCTGCGTCGCTTTGGCCTGTCGGGCCGCAGCTTCGTGCCTATGCTCGTCGGTTTTGGCTGTACCGTGCCGGCTATCATGTCGACCCGTACGCTCCCATCCGAGCATGACCGCAAGATGACGGTCATGCTCACGCCGTTCATGAGCTGCTCGGCCAAGTTGCCGGTCTATGGTCTGCTGTGCGGGGCGTTTTTCCCACAGGCGACGGTTCCCGCCATGGTCTCGCTCTATCTGATTGGTATTGCGGTTGGTTGCATTGCGGCTTTGGTGCTCAACCGTACGGCATTTAAGGGCGACCCGGTGCCGTTTATCATGGAGCTTCCCAACTACCGCCTGCCGAGCGTCAAGACGACGGTGATGCTGGCATGGGATAAGGCCAAGGACTTTATTACCAAGGCCTTTACCATTATCTTTGCCGCTACCGTGGTCATCTGGTTCCTTCAGACGTTCGATATCCGCTTTAATGTGGTCGCCGATCAGTCGCAGAGTCTGCTTGCCGGTCTGGGTAGCATCATCGCGCCGGCGCTGGCGCCGCTTGGCTTTGGCGACTGGCGTGCATCCACGGCGCTCGTCACCGGACTTATCGCCAAGGAGAGCGTTATCTCGACCCTCACCGTGCTTTTGGGTGCAACGTCGCCTGCGGCACTGTCGACCATGTTTTCGCCGTTTACCGCTTACGTGTTCCTGGTCTTTACGCTGCTGTACCCGCCTTGCGTGGCGGCAATCGGCGCCGTCAAGAGTGAGCTGGGCGCGCGCTATGCCGTGGCCGTATTCGCATTTCAAGTGACGGTCGCCTGGATCGTGGCGTTTGTCGTGCATTCGGCGGGCATATTGCTGGGATTGGCTTAGGGGCGCGTTGATGCTCCGCGCTTTTGGGCGAGCAACAATTCAATAAAAATGAGCCAAAATACCGCCAATTGTCGGCCTGCGGGGACTGTCCTACGCTGCAGATTGCCGTTCGCTGCCTATTTGCTGCCGTTTACGGATTCGTAAATACTTGCAATCGTCGGTCGATTTAACCGTATTACGCGATGTCGATGCGTATTTTGTGCGCCCCTTTCTACAATCACTTTGTTTCTATTGCCGAACATGTCTTCCGTTTCGCCTGTGTGGGGACGTGGGATGCAATAGTCGTTTGTAGAGGCTCATTGAGGAGGGAATTGATGAAAGAAAAATTCCAATCGTTCGGAAAGGCAATGCTCGTTCCGATTACGCTCATTGCCATTTCCGGTCTCTTTTTGGGTATCGGTAGCGTTTTTACGACCGAACTGACCCTTGTGTCCCTTGGCGTTAATTGGGACTGGTATGCCGCTTCGCCGCTCTTTACGTTCTTCTCGGTATTTAAGGGTCTCGGCGAGGTAATCATTGGAAACCTCGGTGTTTTGTTTGCCGTCGGCTGCGCCTTCTCCTTGTCTCGCAAAGAGAAGGGCTGGGCTGCCTTTTCTGCCCTTGTCTGCTATCTCACCATGCTCAAGACGGTTGAGATTCTGCTTGGAGCAGCTGGCTTGGCTGCCGACAATACAACGGTGGAAGCTCTTCAGAAGATCGGCCTTACGTCCATTCAGGCGAGTGAGCAGTCCGCACTCTACACTACCTCGCTCGGCTTTTTTGGCTACAGCTCTGGTGTCTTTGGCGGCATTATCGTGGGCTGCCTGGTCGCTTGGATCACCGGCCGTTTTTACAAGACCAAGCTTCCAACGGCGCTGGCGTTTTTTGCGGGCAGTCGAACGGTCCCCATTGTATCGCTGGTCGCCGGTGGCATCCTGGGCGGCATCATGTACTTCGTCTGGCCCGTCATCGGTGGATGCTTTTCGGGTATTGCGACGTTCGTGAAAGGCTCCGGTCTGGTCGGTACGTTTGTCTATCGCTGGGTGCTCGAGAGCCTTGTGCCGTTTGGCTTGCATCCGCTGCTCGAGACGCCCATGTATTGGACTGAGCTTGGCGGCTCCATGGTCGTCGATGGAACGCGCGTGGTGGGCAATAGCGCCATTCAGCTTGCACAGCTCGCTTCTCCCAGCAGCGACAAGCTCTTGGTTAGGGCCTTCATGGCTGGTTATGGCATTAACGATTATGCGTTGTTCCCGGGCATCGCCCTTGCTATGTGGTCTTGTGCCAAGCCCCAGAACCGCAAGAAGGTTGCTGGTCTTTTAATCCCCACAGTGATTTCGACTGTTTTCTTTGGTGTTACGGAGCCTATTCTCTTTACGTTCCTGTTTGCCGCCCCCTGGCTCTACTTTGGCGTTTACGCTCCGCTTTCCGGACTGGGTGAAGTTCTCTCGGAAGCAATGGGCGTTTCGGTGTACCAGGGAAATATCAAGGACCTGATCCCATTCTTATTCCGCCCCGAGAAGCTTAATCTGCTTCCGTACCTTATTCTGCTCCCCGCCTTTTTCCTGGCAGCTTTCTTTCTCTTCCGGTTCTTTATTACTAAGTTCGATATCAAGACGCCCGGTCGAGATGATGGTGACGATATTGAGTTGATCAACAGCAGAGCCGAGTTCGAGGCAAAGGCCGCTGAGGCAAAGGGCGAGTCTGGTAGCACTCCCGAGAAGGCAGTCCAGGGCCATGCGACCAAGGACAGCGCGCTTGCTGTCGGCATTGTCGAAGCGCTTGGTGGAGCCGACAACATTGATGATCTTGACAACTGCATCTCACGTCTTCGCGTGATTGTCAAGGATGGTTCTAAGGTTGCAGACGACGAGGTGTTCACCAAGAATCTTGAAGCTATGGGCGTTATCCGCCTGAGCGACAAGGCAATCCAGGTCGTTTACGGTCCTCGTGTCGGCGAAGTCGCTTCTGAGGTGCACGACGTTCTCGGTGACGAGTAAAACGCGCAAGTGGCTTGCAATTGCATAGTGCAATTCCAGGGCTTGGCTTCCTATCGCATGATTTAGGGGGCCAAGCCTTCTTGTTTTAGATTGTCAAGGCAGATACTCAATAGTTCTTCGAATGCGAGAATGCAACTTCCGGTAAAGCAGTTAGGCTTAACGTTCTTAAGATCCATTGGGTGATCGTCATGTATCGTAAAGATCGCGTCTGCCGTCTTGGCGAGCTCGCTGTCTTCGTTGCCGGTAAAAGCGAGGGTCGTAATGCCCGCGTCGTGGCATGCCCTTGCGGTTTCCAGGATGGCTTCTGTCTGGCCCGATTTGGATATGAGCATCATGCAGCTGAGCGTATTTCGGTTGGATTCGACAAACTGATCGGTTTCTAGGAAGTCCTGTATGACGGCCAAAAAGCCAAGTCCAACGAGCTTGGTCGCCATGTACTGCGCAACGATGCGTGAGAAGCCCTCTCCGTTTACTCCGATCATTCTGTTGCGATGCAGTGCGGCGATGAATACGTCTACATCTCCGGTATGGCATACGAAGTGGACACTACTGTCTTTGAGTGATTGATTCATTTCGCGGGAGACATGCTGAAGGTGCTTGAGATCGTACATCATTTCGCGGTAGCCACGGTAGCCGAGCTTTTTCGAAAGCCTGATGACTGTCGTCATGCTGGTAAAGCATGCCATGGCGACGGGTTTTATGCCAATATCATCGAGGGTGTCGATATTGTTGAGTAGGTATTCGAGTACGCTTTGCTCGGTTTCGGATAGCTTTGCGGCTGAGTAGAGCTTGGAAATCTGCTTTTTATCAACCATCGGTGCTCCCTTCCCGCCGGACGTGTGCGGCCGCTTCCGTTGCGTAAATAATAACTCCTTGGGGAATTCCTTTCCCGCCTTGCAGCCGGGGCGGGAAGCGGCCCTCCATGCTGGATACAATATCCATACACAGGCGAACCATGCAATATTGAATGTGCTAATTGGGGGTTTCGATATGAAACTTACGGTCATAGGCGGCGGTGGCGTCCGCTCCATGTTTTTGGCAAAGAGCATAGCCCAGCAGGCGTCATCGCTTGGGATCGACGAACTTGTGTTTATGGACAATGATCCCGAGAAGCTGCGCATCTACGGTGGCCTTGCCGCCCATGTCTCGGGCATGCTTTGCCCCACGCTTAATTTTTCACTGACGGGTGATGCAGTCGAGGCCGTTAAGGACGCCGATTACGTGATCACGACGATTCGCGTCGGTGGGGACCATATGCGCGTTCGCGATGAGCGCATTGCTCTTTCACATGGGGTTCTTGGCCAAGAAACGACTGGCGCAGCCGGCGTGTCTTTTGCCATGCGCTCCGTCCCTGCGCTTGCTTCGTATTGCGAGTTAATCAAGAAGTACGCAAAGCCGGGCGTCAAGGTGTTTAACTTTACTAATCCCGCTGGCGTCGTATCTCAGGCCCTACGCGATATGGGCTATGATTTTACTTATGGCATTTGCGATGCCCCCTCGGGCATGTTGCATCAGTTTGCCGAGTATAAAGGCGTTGATCCCGCATCGGTTCAGGGCGAGTGCTATGGACTCAACCACCTCTCGTTCTTCCGCAATGTGACGGTTGACGGCGAGGACATCATGCCCGACTTGATCCACGACGACGGGGCATATGCTCATACAGATCTTAGGTTCTTCGAGAAGGATCTCGTTCTAAATCGCGGATGCGTGCCAAATGAGTACCTATACTATTTCTACTATCGCGAGCGCGCCGTTGCCAACGTTCTCTCTTCGCCCCAGACGCGCGGCGAACTAATCGAAGAAATTAATCGAGAAATGACGAGCGAGCTTGCATCTATCGATATTGAGAACGACTTCGAAAAGGGCCTCGCGTGCTTTGAGAAGTGGTACGGAATGCGCGAAAACAACTACATGGCGGCCGAGACTGGTATTCACCGCGACAAGCCGTGGACGTTTGACGTGTACGGCAAAGATGCTGGCGGATACGCAGGTGTCGCGCTCCGTTTCATGGATATTGCTCGCTCTGGCAAGACGCAGCAGATGATCCTGTGCACCCCCAACAATGGCGCCATCCCCGGCCTTCTCGATACAGATGTCATTGAGTCAACGTGCGATATCTCCACCGATGGCTGTGTACCGCATCGCGTCGAAGCCGATTCTGTGCCCGCGGGAAACCTCGAATTGATTCGTCGCGTCAAGTACTACGAGCGCACCGTGGCGCGTGGCATCGTTAACCGATCGAAGCGCGACATTGTCGAGAGCCTCGCGATGCACCCGCTCGTTAATTCGTACTCCTTGGCGAAAGATATCGCCGCGCAGTACTTTGAGCTTAACCGCGACTACATCGACGGCTGGACAGACTAGTCTGGACGTTAAAACTAGAAATTATGGATGGGCGGACCGGCGTTTATATTGGCGCCCGTTCGCCCTGCCTAGTAAGAAAACGGGTATAGAGTGAACTTGCGAGAGAACTTCAATGTCTTTCTGGAATCGGGCGATCGGGCGAAGGGATGCCGGAGTGGCTGCACGATGGCGTTATATATCCCCTTGTTTGTTATGAGCGCGCTTCAAATTGGTGTATCAAACGTTGCAACTGAGCTCGCCTATATCAATCCGTCAATTACGCTTATTTGCACTGTGGTCGCGGCCTTTTTAAACCTGCTTCTATCGAATGTGGCTTTTTCATTATTTGCCGTCGACCGGTCCAAAGAGACGGTGCAACCTGTTCGAACCCCTCCGGTTTGTCTCTTGGCCTCGACGGTTCCCCTCCAGATTTCTGGGGCGTTACTAATTTATTTGGTTCACTTGATTTTATCGGCAATTGTAGTCTTTGCCTCGCTTGCGAGCAGTCAGCTCGGGGTGTTGTGCTCGCTTGTGGTGGCAGTAATCGTGACGCTTCTTTCCGCGTCGTTCGTATTCGTGTTGATTGAAGATGCGGACGTGGAGCAGAGGGGACTACGAGGCATTCGGTTTGCACCACGCTACATCATGCGTTCGGTCACGGTGCTTCGTTCCTCCTGCAGAGAAATCGCGCGTCCCGCAACGCTGCTGGTGGCATGGAACCTGGTTGCAAGTTGCGCAATCCAGGTTCTTGTTGGATGGGCAGTTTCGAGTGCGGCGCTCCCGGCGGCACTTTCAGTGACGGCGCTTGTACATGAGGGACTATATTATGGGGCGTTTGCTTATATGCTGCTTTTGCTAGTTCATTGTGCGGTTGCGAGTTGGCTCGAAATTGACGTGCTCATGGGGGTGTCCTTGTGCGTATCCGAGCAGGCGCGATAGCCCGAAGATGAAGCCGCGTTTTCGACATTGAGTTCCTGCGTACCTTGCTTTCTAAGCAGAATTGGCGCGCCGTCTGTTAACGATCGTTTTCCAAGAATTCTGTTGTTGCGTATTTTATAGACTTCTCATTGCTATAATCGCCCACCGCTCAAGATAATCGGAGAGGTTTTCCTATATGGCTCAAACAAAGCAAGGTGGTATCGCACCCAGACAGTGGCTCCCGCTTATCGGGCTCGCCTGTTGCGCATTCGTATTCAACACGTCGGAGTTCATGCCCATTGGCCTTCTGACTGATATTGCCGCGTCGTTCTCGCTCACCGAGGCCCAGGCCGGCATCATGATCTCGGTCTACGCCTGGGGCGTCATGCTGCTGTCGTTGCCGCTTATGGTGTTTGCCTCGCGCTTTGAGTTCAAGCGGATGCTGCTCGGCGTGCTCGCCGTGTTCTCGCTGGGCCAGTTCCTGTCCGCCGTGGCGCCCACCTATCCTATTTTGGTTTGCGCACGTCTGGTGGTCGCCTGCGCGCATGCCGTGTTCTGGTCGGTCGCCTCGATTATGGCCTCGCGCCTGGTCGACAGTCGCCACGGGGCGCTCGCCATCAGCATGATCGCCACGGGCTCGTCCATCGCGCAGATCTTTGGCCTGCCGATCGGCCGCGCCATCGGGCTGGCCGTGGGCTGGCGCATGACGTTTGCCGTGGTCGGGGCCCTCTCAGCCATCGCGGTCGTCTACCAGGCCGCGGTGTTCCCGGCCATGCCGGCGGGCGAGCGCTTTACCGTCAAACAGCTGCCCGAGCTGCTCAAGAACCCGTTCCTGGTCGCGCTCTACGCGGTCACGGTTTTTATGGCGACCGGCTATTACGCAAGCTACAGCTACATTGAGCCTTTCCTGGCGCAGGTCGCACACGTCGACGCGGGCGCCATCACCATGACGCTGACGGCGTTTGGCTTCTCCGGTCTGGTGGGCAGCTGGCTGTTTGGCCGCCTGTTCGACGGGCACCGCTTCCCGTTCTTGGCTATCACGCTCTCCGGCGTGCCTGTGGCCCTGCTGCTCATGGGTCCGGTTGCACCGTCGCTCGTCGCCGTTCTCGCTGTTTGCGCGCTATGGGGCTGCTGCTCCACGGCCTTTAACGTGGCGTTTCAGGCCGAGCTCATCAAGTACACGCCGGCGGATTCGTCGGCCGTCGCCATGTCGATCTTCTCGGGCCTGTTCAATCTGGGTATCGGCACGGGCACCGCAATCGGTGGCGCCGTGGTTTCGGGTCCTGGTATCGCTTGCATTGGCTTCGTGGGCGGGGCGATTACCGTCGTGGGCGTCATCCTCGCCATCACCGTACTGTTCCCAGCCATACGCCGCGCCAAGCTCGTTGCCTAATCATGTCCCCTCATCAGTTGCGGTGGAATAGTTCCTGTTTAAGGTCTCTGAAGGCCCAAGCAGGAACTATTCCACCGCAACTTATTTTGGGGGAGTGGATACAAGCCGGGCATACAATGGATGTCGTTGTGTTGAGCTTACCGGGAGGTTGCTATGTGGGCATACGAGACGACGTTCTATCAGATCTATCCGCTGGGCTTTTGCGGAGCCCCGCGCGAAAACGCCGCACCCGTTGCCGAGGATGAGCTTGCTCAAGCTGCCGGCACCGCGCCCAACCCCGATGCTCCTATCATGAAAATCGCCCAATGGGCCGACTACCTGCAAAAACTCGGCGTTGGCGCTGTGCTCATCAACCCGCCGCTCGAGTCCGATAGCCACGGCTACGATACACGCAGCCTGCGCCACATCGACCGCCGCCTGGGTGGGGACGCCGACTTTGCCGCCGTGTGCGACACGCTGCATGCCCACGGCATCCGCGTGGTGCTCGATGCCGTCTTCAACCACGTCGGTCGTGGCTTTTGGGCCTTCCGTGATGTGCAGGAGCGCAAGTGGGACTCGCCCTACAAGGATTGGTTCCACATTAGCTTTGACGGCGACTCCTGCTATGGCGACGGCTTTTGGTACGAGGGCTGGGAAGGCCATTTTGAGCTTGTGAAGCTCAACCTGCAAAATCCCGCTGTGGTCGATTACCTGCTCGAGTCCGTGCGCCGCTGGGCCGACGTCTTTGGTGTCGATGGCCTGCGCCTGGACGTTGCCTACATGCTCGACCGCGATTTCATGCGTCGTTTGCATAGCTTTGCCCGTGAGCTCAAGCCCGACTTCGTGCTGATCGGCGAGACGCTCCACGGCGACTACAACCAGATTGTCAACGACGAGATGCTCGACTCCTGCACCAACTACGAATGTTACAAGGGCCTGTACTCCAGCTTTAACTCGGTCAACATGTTCGAGATCGCGCACTCGCTGCACCGTCAGTTTGGTGGCGACCCCTGGTGCATCTACCGCGGCAAGCATCTGCTGTCGTTTGTCGACAACCACGACGTGCCGCGCCTGGCAAGCATCCTCACCGACAAGTCGTGCCTGCGTCCCGCCTATGGCATGCTCTTTGGCATGCCGGGCATTCCGTGCGTCTACTATGGCAGCGAGTGGGGAATTGCTGGCGAAAAGGGTGGCCCCGATGGCGACTGGGCGCTGCGCCCTGCGCTCGATGAGCCTGCGCCCAACGAGCTGACGGCGTTCATCACGCAGCTTGCGCACCTTCGCTCGGCCGACGACGCGGCGGCCCGTGCTCTCAACTACGGCGCGTACCGCAACGTGGTGATCCAGAACAAGCAGCTGCTGTTCGAACGCGCCTGCGACGGCGCGACGGTGCTCGTAGCGGTGAACGCTGTGGACGAGCCTTACACCTTTGGAGCCGGCGAACTCAACAACTCCTTTGTCGACCTGCTTGCCGACGATGCACCCACGGTCGAGCTGACGGGCGCGCTTGAGCTTGCGCCCTACGAGGTGCGCTATCTGTTGAGGGCCTAGGCCATGGCTGCGTCCGACGAGGGCTATCAACATATTGAGCATGGGTTCGAGCCCGTGTTCGACCAGCGCTCGCGCGTTTTGGTGCTGGGGTCGTTTCCCTCGGTGCTTTCGCGCGCCAATGCCTTTTATTACGGCAACCCCCAGAACCGCTTTTGGCGGGTCATGGCCGCGTGCCTCGGTGTGCCCGTGCCGCCCAACGAGGGCGATCCTTTGGCAAGCGGTGAGCCCGCGACGCTCGATGCCTCGATTGCCGTCAAGCGGGCCATGCTGCTGAACGGCGGCGTAGCCCTGTGGGATGTGATTGAGAGCTGCGACATTAAGGGCTCGAGTGATGCGAGCATTCGCAACGTTGTGCCGGCACATATCGAGTGCATTACCGACGTGGCTCCCATTGAGCAGGTGATATGCAACGGTGGCACAGCTGGCCGGCTCTACAAGCGCTATCTACAAGAACGCACCGGGCTGCCCGCCATCGTCCTGCCCTCGACAAGTCCTGCCAATGCGGCCTGGCGCCTGGAGCGGCTTGTCGAGCGCTGGCGCGAGTCAGTTGACTGGGTCGCTCTCTAATTTAGATACTTGATTGAGCATGGGCGCCGAGGCGTTTGATGATGGCGCGCCAGATTGGTGCGGGCACGGCGGGCTCGACGCGCACCATGCCGTCGGCATCGACGCTATCGGCATTGCCGCCGCCAAGCAGCTGCGCATGCTCAATGGAGCAGCCCATGCGCACAGCGCCCACAAGTTTATCCATCGCTTCCGAAAATGGCCGTCGTAGGAGTCCCATGCGCGGTGAGTGGCGAAGAGCCGCAATGCCGCTGCCGGCACAGACGACAACGCCGTTGCACCACGCCAGGTCACGAAGACGGCAGGCCCGACGCAGCCGCGCAGCGGTTTCGTGTGCCCGTTCGGCGTCCTCGGACCCAGCAAGAATGACGACATAGATGCGTGTCTCTGTATTCCCAAGGCGATCGAGTATCTGCTCGACAGCGATCATGGCCTCATCATCAAATGCATCATCAACAGCGAGCACGATGCCATCGACAACGCAGCCGGCATCGTCCGCCTCCAAATCAACCGAGTGGGGGAGCGCGGTGCCAGAAAGCTGTGCATAGGCAGCGATGGCATCCTGCAGGTCCCAGAGCAAAAACTCAAGATCAGCGCTATTGGGAATACTGATATACACAATGGTTTGCAGCGTTTTGGGCTTATCGCCGCGTGCGGTCGTCTCCATGCCGCCTCCTTTCCGGTCGGTTTCCGTTTAGGTTACACCGTCTGACGGCGCCTCGCCGCGCTATCCTAGTGCAACCCTTACGAAAGGAACGCCATGCGTCTGCCTATGAATACCTCGCTTGCCACGCTCAAGCCCTCCGGCATCCGTCGGATTAACGCGCTCGCCGCCCAGCACCCAGGGTGCATCGCGCTTGCGCTCGGCGAACCCGATTTTCCCACGCCCGATGTGATTAGCGCCGAGGTGACCGCTTCGTTGGATCGCGGCGACACGCACTATCCGCCCAACAACGGCCGCCCCGCCCTGCGTGAGGCGCTGTCTGCCTACATGGGGGACGCAGGCCTGGCGTTTTCCGCCGATGAGGTCATCCTGACCGACGGCGCGACCGAAGCCCTGTCGGCAACATTCATGGCCATGCTCAACCCCGGCGACGAGGTCATTATCCCCACGCCGGCCTTTGGCCTGTACGAGAGCATCGTCGTGGCCAATCACGCCAAAGCGGTCTTTTTGGATACGGAGCCTGCGCAATTCCAGATTGACGAGGACGCACTTCGTGCTTGCGTGACGCCGGCGACCAAGGCCATCGTCATCTGCACGCCCAACAATCCTACGGGCTGCATCCTCAATGCGGCATCGCTCGACGCCGTGGCACACGTGGCAGAGCAGGCGGGCATCTACGTGGTCTGCGACGACGTATATAACCGCCTAGTCTATGCGGATGGCTACGAGCGATTTGCCCAGCGCCACCCGGAGCTACGCGAGCAGACAGTGGTTATCGAGAGCTTCTCCAAACCTTGGGCCATGACCGGCTGGCGCTTGGGCTGGCTCGCAGCGGCAGCCCCCGTCATTGCCGAGATCGCAAAAGCCCACCAATACCTAGTATCGAGTGCCGTCTCCTTTGAGATGGACGCCGCAGCGCGAGCCCTGACCGTCGACCCAACCCCCATGCTCAAAGTCTACCGAGCCCGCCGCGAGCGTGTACTCGAAGCCTTAAACGCCATGGGCCTCGACGTGGTAGAGCCCGCAGGAGCCTTCTACACTTTCCCGAGCATCAAAAAGTTCGGCCTAACCAGCGAAGACTTCTGCATCAAAGCCATCGAAGAGGCAAACGTAGCCCTAGTCCCCGGAGATTGCTTCGGCACCGAAGGCCACATCCGCCTAAGCTACTGCGTTTCCGACGAAAACCTGGACGAAGGCCTCCACCGCCTGTCCACCTTCATTTCAACCTTATAGCCCAACGGGACGCAACGCATCAGCCCACCGACCCAAGCATTATGAGTGGGGGCGTCAGCCAACGAAAACCCGGGCTGCCCAAAGTCAACGCAGGCCGCGCCGCCGAAGGCCAGGCGCAAGGTTTTCGTAGATTCCGCACGAGCCGAAGAGCACTTAATGTGCTCTTCGTGCGAGCCAGGACTTGACCGAGCGAAAACCTTGCGCCTGGCCTTCGGCGGCGCGGCCGGATGGTGGAATTGTGTGCAGCCCGGTTTTCCGTTGACCGACGCCGGGGTCCCCGCCATAATACTTTCGGTTCACGCACGAATCCGCTGCCAGAGACAGCCGGCGCAAACGGGCATCGCCCGCGAGCTTAATGGGATATCCCGCCAGCCGAGGTGGTCGAGTAGATATGTCTTCTCGCCCCCGTCGCTCATGCAGCGCGGGGGCTTTCTTTTTGGACATGCCCCCGTCACGTCCTTGTGGCGGACCGTGCCCGGAAAGAATTCGAGGAGGTGTAATTCATGCCCCAGCAGTACAAAATCGACAAGGTTGCAGAGATCGAGTCCCGTATCGCCGAGAACGCCGGTCTGTTCGTCGTCAACTACAACGGTCTGACGGTTAAGCAGGCTCAGGAGCTGCGTCATCAGCTTCGCGAGTGCGGCGCCGAGATGAAGGTCTACAAGAACAACCTGGTCAAGATCGCTCTCAAGAACCAGGAGCAGCCCGAGATCGACGAGATCCTCGCCGGCCCCGTCGCTTATGTGTTCTACGAGACCGAGCCGGTCGAGGCCGCTAAGGCCCTTAAGGACTTCTCCGCTAAGTCCAAGGGCGTCCTTGAGATCAAGGGCGGTATCTCCGACGGCAAGGCCGTTTCCGCTGATGATGTTAAGGCTATCGCCGAGCTGCCCACCAAGGATCAGCTTCTCGGCCAGATCGCCGGTCTCATCTCCGGTTTCGCTCGCGACATCGCTGTCTGCGTCAACGGCGTTTCCTCTGGTCTCGCTCGTTCGATCCAGCAGGTCTCCGAGCAGAAGGCAGCCTAGTCGCTGTTTTCACCCGCGGCGGCAACGCCGCACCCCTGGCGCATTCGCGCCGTGTTTTAACTGATCTCCGTGCATCCGCACGGAAACCGAAAGGACTTAGAAATGGCTAAGCTTACCACCGATGAGATCATCGATGCTCTTAAGGAAATGACCCTTCTCGAGGCTTCCGAGCTCGTCAAGGCTATCGAGGACACCTTCGGCGTTTCCGCCGCTGCTCCTGCCGCTGTTGTCGCCGCTCCCGCTGCTGGCGCTGCTGAGGCCGAGGAGAAGACCGAGTTTGACGTCGTGCTCGAGGGCTTCGGCGACAACAAGATCCAGGTCATCAAGGCCGTCCGTGAGCTCACCAACCTTGGCCTGAAGGAGGCCAAGGAGGTCGTCGAGGGCGCTCCCAAGGCTGTTCTCGAGGGTGCCAAGAAGGAGGACGCCGAGGCTGCCAAGGAGAAGCTCGAGGCTGCTGGCGCTGCTGTCACCCTCAAGTAATCAGGCTTTCTCGCCAGATTTCTTTGCAGACGGGGTTCGCATTGCGAGCCCCGTCTTTTTTGTTATAACCCCTCTATTTTGCGGGCTCCGCATGCAAATTGCCGTCGTTTGCGGTGCTTTGGGGTCGCTACCGTTGGGCGATAAAATTGCACCATTCGAGCAATAATTTGCGTTGACCTGCTGAAGAATGGCGCTTGCCTGCATTAACGTTAATTAGCAGCGGTAAGATAATTCGGTATCGCAATTTGGTCTGCGGCCGCCGTGCCGCACGCACAGGGCGCATCCTGCGCCTGCGAAAGGATCCTTGAATAATATGAAGGCAATCATCCCCGCCGCCGGTCTTGGCACGCGTTTTCTGCCTGGCACCAAGTGCACGCCCAAAGAGATGCTGCCGGTTCTCGACAAGCCGGTCATCCAGTATGTCGTCGAGGAGGCGCTCGACCCCGAGGAGGTCGACGACGCCATCATCGTTACCTCGCCCGGCAAGCCCGAGCTGCTGAACTACTTCCAGCCCGACCGTTCGCTCGAGAACCTGCTGCGCGAGCGCGGTAAGGATGCCTACGCCGACGCTGTCGCCCATGCGGGCGGTATGCCGGTCGACTTCCGTTATCAGTACGAGCCCAAGGGCCTCGGTCACGCCATTCGCTCTGCTGCCGACGCTGTGGCAGGGGAGAACTTCCTGGTTCTTCTGGGCGACTACGTTGTGCCTAACCGCGACATCTGCGACAAGATGCTCGCCGTTTCCAAGGAGCACGGTGGCGCTTCGGTTATCGCCGTTGCCGCGTGCGCTCCCGAGGAAGTCAGCCGCTATGGCGTCATCGCCGGCGATCGCGTGGGCTCTCTCGAGGGCTTCGAGAATGCCGCTGACGACGAGCCCGGCGCCGTTTGGCGCATCGGCGGTCTGGTCGAGAAGCCCGCTCCCGAGGCGGCTCCGTCCAACCTGTACATCGTTGGTCGCTACCTGCTGAGCCCGTTGGTCATGGATCTGCTGGCCGATCAGCGGGCCGGTAAGGGCGGCGAGATCCAGCTGACCGACGCCATGGCACGTTCGCTCGATCGCGAGGCCATGTATGCTGTCGTTATCGACCCGCTGTCGGGCTACGATACCGGTACCCCGTCTGGCTGGATGGCCACCAACGCCCTCATGGCTGCAAGCGATCCCCGCTTTGCCGGCGCCTTCTGGGACGCCATCGACGAGCGCGGCGGATTGATGCGCAAGTAAGCCTTCGGACATCGACATTTACGGGCGCGGACCTCGGTTCGCGCCCGTTTTTTATAAGAGCTGCGATTTCCGGCTCTCTGTTCACAGAAAATATATGAACATATGTTCGATACACATACATCTACCTGCGTGTTTTCTGTCGAAAAACTTTGCTACTCCAAAAACTCAATCACGTCAAGGCTTTTCTTGCTCAACGGTCGGTACCTGATAAACTATTATGTTGCGATAACTGGCGAAGCTATGCCTCGCCAATCCACCGAGCATTTCCGTGAAGGAGGAAAAACCTGGTGACCTACGCATACACTGCCACTGAGCGCAAGCGCGTCAGCTTCGGGAAAATCCCGGAGGCCATGGAGCTCCCCAACCTTATCTCTGTTCAAAGGGAATCCTTTGAGCGTTTTAAGGACGAGGGCCTTCGTGAGGCGTTCAAGGAATCCAGCCCCATCCAGAGCCAGAACCATGTTCTCGAGGTTACCTTCGGCGAGCATCAGTTCGGCGATCCCGCGCACACCGTCGAGGAGTGCCGCGAGAAGGACATGACCTATCAGGCTCCGCTTCTGACCGACGTCCGTCTCACTAACAAGGAGACCGGTGAGATCAAGGAGCAGCTCGTCTTTATGGGCGACTTCCCCATGATGACCGATCAGGGCACCTTCATCATCAACGGTACCGAGCGTATCGTCGTCTCGCAGCTCGTCCGTTCCCCGGGCGTGTACTACAGCTCCGAGATGGATTCGGGCAAGCAGATCTACAAGGCTCAGATCATCCCGTCCCGCGGTGCCTGGCTTGAGTTTGAGGTCGACAAGCGCGACCAGCTCATGGTCTCCATCGACCGTAAGCGCAAGCAGAGCGCCACGATGTTCCTGCGCGCCCTTGGCATCGCCGTCACCAACGACGACATCATCGAGCTGCTCGGCAATTCCGATGTGATCAAGCGCACCCTGGAGCGCGACACCGCCCTCACCCGCGAGGACGCCCTCATCGAGATCTACCGTCGCCTGCGTCCGGGCGAGCCTCCCACTGTGGATGCTTCCCGCAGCCTGCTCGAGGGCCTGCTCTTTAACCCGCAGCGCTACGATCTGGCCCGCGTCGGTCGCTACAAGGTCAACAAGAAGCTCAATCTCACCACCGAGGAAGAGGTCACGGTGCTCACCGACGAGGATATCGTCGCGACGCTGCGCTACCTCCTGTCCCTCGCTGCCGGCGAGCAGGGCTTCAAGGTCGACGACATCGACCACTTCGGCAACCGCCGCATCCGTACCGTCGGCGAGCTCGTCGCCAACCAGTTCCGTATCGGCATGAGCCGTATGGAGCGCGTCGTCCGTGAGCGCATGAGCTCCCAGGACATCGACGAGATCACCCCGCAGTCGCTCATCAACATCCGCCCGATCGTGGCCTCCATCAAGGAGTTCTTCGGTTCCTCGCAGCTCTCGCAGTTCATGGACCAGGCGAACCCCCTGACCGGTCTGACCCACAAGCGCCGTCTGTCCGCACTCGGCCCTGGTGGTCTTGCCGGCCACAAGTCCGGCTCCAGCCGCCGCACCAACGTGCCGACGGCCGTCCGCGACGTTCACAATTCGCACTACAGCCGCATGTGCCCGATCGAGACCCCCGAAGGCCCCAACATCGGCCTGATCGGCTCGCTCGCCCTCTACGCCCGCGTCAACGAGTATGGCTTCATCGAGGCCCCGTTCCGCCGCGTCGAGAACGGCGTTGCCACCGACCAGATCGACTGGATGACCGCTGACGAGGAAGAGAAGCACGTCATCGCGCCGGCCAACACGCCGCTCGATCCCAAGACCAACGAGTTCATCACGACCGATGCCGAGGGTAAGATCGTCCGTCCGCACACCGTGATCGCCCGTACCCGCGACTTCGACGGCTCCTTCGGCGCTCCCGCCGACGTGCCCGTCGAGGACGTCGACTACATGGACGTCTCGCCGCGTCAGATGCTCTCCGTCGCAGCCACGCTGATCCCGTTCCTTGAGCACGATGACGCCAAGCGTACGCTGATGGGCGCCAACATGCAGCGTCAGGCCGTGCCGCTGGTTCACCCCGCCGCTCCCTATGTCGGTACCGGCATGGAGCGTCGCGCCGCTCTGGACTCCGGCGAGGTCACCCTGGCCAAGAACGCCGGCGAGGTCATCTTTGCCGACGCCGCCAAGATCATCGTCAAGCATGCCGGCGGCATGGACGAGTACCACCTGGCCAAGTACCAGCGCTCCAACCAGTCCACCTGCATCAACCACCGTCCGCTCGTTCGCGTTGGTGACACCGTTGAGCAGGGCGAGCCTCTGGCCGACGGTCCTTCGACCGATCACGGCGAGCTCGCACTGGGTCAGAACCTCACCGTGGCCTACATGCCGTGGGAAGGCTTTAACTACGAGGACGGTATCGTCGTGTCCGAGCGCCTGGTGGCCGAGGACCTGCTGACGACCATCAACATCACCCGTCACGAGATCGACGCCCGCGACACCAAGCTCGGCCCCGAGGAGATCACCCGCGAGATCCCGAACCTCTCCGAGGACATGCTTGCCAACCTCGACGAGGACGGCATCATCCGCATCGGCGCCGAGGTCGGCCCTGGCGACATCTTGGTCGGCAAGGTCACGCCTAAGGGCGAGAGCGCTCTGACCGCCGAGGAGCGCCTGCTGCGCGCCATCTTCGGTGCCAAGGCCCACGACGTCCGCGACACCTCCCTTAAGATGCCTCACGGCGCTTACGGCCGCGTCATCGACGTCGTCCGCTTTAGCCGCGAGAACGGCGACGACCTGGCCCCCGGCGTCAACGAGCAGGTGCGCGTCTACGTCGCCCAGCGTCGTAAGATCCAGCAGGGCGATAAGATCGCCGGCCGCCACGGCAACAAGGGTGTTATTTGTAACGTTCTGCCGGTCGAGGACATGCCCTACATGGCTGACGGTACCCCGATCGACGTTATCCTCAACCCGCTGGGCGTTCCTTCGCGTATGAACGTCGGCCAGCTGCTCGAGTGCCACCTTGGCTGGGCTGCTGCCTGCGGTTGGGATACCGAGCAGGCCGACTCCGACAAGTACGTCCCCGGTCCGTTCTTCACCGCCACGCCCGTCTTCGACGGCGCCAAGGAGGACGAGATCGCCGAGGTCATCCGTCGTGCCAACAAGAACATGCTCAACAAGGCCACCGCTGCCTTTGGCGATCACATGCGCCCCGAGTTCGTCACCCAGCTTGACGAGCGCGGCAAGACCCGTCTGTTCGACGGCCGCACCGGCGAGGAGTTCCGCGAGCCCATTACCGTGGGTACGTCCTACATCCTCAAGCTCGGCCACATGGTCGACGACAAGATCCACGCCCGTTCGACCGGCCCTTACAGCCTGGTTACCCAGCAGCCTCTGGGCGGCAAGGCTCAGTTCGGCGGCCAGCGCTTCGGCGAGATGGAAGTTTGGGCACTGTACGCTTACGGTGCTTCCAACGTCCTGCAGGAGATCCTGACCGTCAAGTCCGACGATACCGTGGGCCGCGTCAAGACCTACGAGTCCATCGTCAAGGGCGAGAACGTTCCTGTCCCGGGTATCCCTGAGTCCTTCAAGGTTCTCGTCAAGGAGATTCGCTCCCTCGCACTGGACATCGAGCCCATGCACGATGCCGACGAGGACGCCTCCGCACCTGTGACCGCCGAGGAGACCTCTGCTCTCGACGACCTGGCTGCGCTCGCCGGCGTTGACGCCGACGTCGAGGCCCAGGATGCCGAGACCGCCGAGGCACCCGAGGCTGTCGCCGCCACGACCACTGATAAGGAGTAGTTGACTGTGGCAGATTTCGAAGCTACTGATTTTGACTCGGTAAAGATCTCCCTTGCCTCCGCCGACCAGATCCGTTCCTGGTCGCACGGTGAGGTCAAGAAGCCGGAGACCATCAATTACCGTACCCTCAAGCCCGAGAAGGACGGCCTGTTCTGCGAGAAGATCTTCGGTCCCGCCAAGGACTGGGAGTGCTCCTGCGGCAAGTACAAGGGCATCCGCTTTAAGGGCATCGTCTGCGAGCGCTGCGGCGTCGAGGTCACCTCGGCCAAGGTGCGTCGCGACCGCATGGGCCACATCGAGCTCGCCGCTCCCGTGTCCCACATCTGGTACTTCAAGAGCCCCACGAGCTTCCCGATGAGCCGTATGCTCGACATCAAGTCCAAGGACCTCGAGAAGGTTCTGTACTTTGCCAGCTACATCATCACCGAGGTCGACTACGAGGCTCGCGAGGCCGACGCTGACGACCTGCGCGAGGAGCTCGCCGCCGATCTGGAAGAGATCGATGCCGAGTGCGCCCGCCAGATCGAGTCCCTCAAGGAGCAGGGCAACCCCGAGAACTTCGACGAGTTCTCCGACGAGGAGCCGCTGACCCCCGAGGAGATCGCCTCCGGCATCGTCGACATCGAGGAAGAGTGCAAGGACGAGAAGCAGCTCCGTACGGACGCCTTCAACGCCTTCATGAAGCTCACCGAGCGCGACCTCATTTCCGATGAGCCGCTGTTCCGCGAGATGACCCGTTACTACTCCATGTACTTCAAGGGTGGTATGGGTGCCGAGGCCGTTCGCGACCTGCTCGCTGCCATCGACCTCCCCTCCGAGGCCGAGAAGCTCAAGGCCATCATCGCCGACGAGGACTCCCAGAAGCAGAAGCGCGAGAAGGCCGTCAAGCGCCTTGAGGTCGTTGACGCCTTCCTGAAGGGCGGCAACAGCCCCGCGAACATGATCCTGGACGTCATCCCGGTCATTCCGCCCGATCTGCGCCCGATGGTCCAGCTCGACGGCGGCCGCTTCGCCGCGTCCGACCTCAACGACCTGTATCGTCGCGTGATCAACCGTAACAACCGACTCAAGCGCCTGCTCGACCTGGACGCCCCTGCGATCATCGTGAACAACGAGAAGCGCATGCTCCAGGAGTCCGTGGACGCCCTGTTCGACAACGGCCGTCGTGGTCGCCCGGTCTCTGGCCGTGGCGGTCGCCCGCTCAAGTCGCTCGCCGAGGCCCTCAAGGGCAAGCAGGGTCGTTTCCGTCAGAACCTGCTGGGTAAGCGTGTCGACTACTCCGGCCGTTCGGTAATCGTTACCGACCCCAAGCTGCTGCTGCACCAGTGCGGTCTGCCCAAGACCATGGCGCTGGAGCTCTTCAAGCCCTTCGTCATGAAGCGCCTGGTCGAGCTTGGCAAGGTCGAGAACATCAAGGGCGCCAAGCGCGCTATCGACCGCGGTGCCACCTTTGTGTGGGACATCCTCGAAGAGGTCATCGACGGCCGCGTCGTGCTGCTCAACCGTGCACCGACCCTGCACCGTCTGTCCATCCAGGCCTTTGAGCCGGTGCTGGTCGAGGGCAAGGCTATCCACCTGCATCCGCTGGTCTGCTCGCCCTTCAACGCCGACTTCGACGGCGACCAGATGTCTGTCCACGTGCCGCTGTCCAGCCAGGCTCAGGCCGAGGCCCGCGTGCTCATGCTCTCTGCGAACAACCTGCGCTCGCCGGCATCCGGCAAGCCGGTCAACATCCCTTCGCAGGACATGATCATCGGTGTGTACTACCTCACCCAGGTTCGCGAGGGTCTGCCGGGCGAGAACCACGTGTTCGCCAGCTTCGACGACGCGCTGCACGCCTATGACTGCCGCTCCGAGGTCGACATGCAGGCCAAGATCCAGGTCCGCGTGTCCGCTGCCGATGCCAACGTCATCAACGAGGACGGCACCCGTATCTTCCGCGTCAAGAACGGCAAGAACGAGTTTGTCGACTACGACGTCACCGGCAACAAGACCGCGCGCTTCGAGACCTCTATCGGCCGCATCATCTTCAACCGCCAGTGCCTGCCCGAAGACTATGAGTTCATGAACTACAAGATGGTCAAGGGCGACGTGGCCAAGCTGGTTGCGGACTGCTGCGATCGTTACCCCGAGGCCAAGGTCGGCCCGATCCTCGACGCCATCAAGTACTCCGGCTTCCACTACGCTACCCGCGCCGGCCTCACCATCTCGGTGTGGGACGCTCTCATCCCTGCCGAGAAGCAGGAGCTGCTCGATCGCGCCCAGGCCAACGTCGACCAGATCAACGAGTACTTCGAGGAGGGCTTCATCAACGAGACGGAGCGCCACATCGAAGTCGTTAACGAGTGGACCGCTTGTACCGATAAGGTCGCAGCGCTCATGCTCGACATGTTCGACGAGGAGAACCCGCTGTACATGATGGCCGACTCCGGCGCCCGTGGTTCTAAGACCCAGCTGCGTCAGCTCGGCGGCATGCGTGGCCTGATGGCGGACATGTCCGGCGAGACGATCGACCTTCCCATTAAGGCGAACTTCCGCGAGGGTCTGCTGCCGCTCGAGTACTTCATTTCGACCTACGGCGCCCGTAAGGGCCTGGTCGATACCGCATCCCACACCTCGGACTCTGGTTATCTGACCCGTCGTCTGGTCGACGTGGCCCAGGACGTCATCGTCCGCGAGGAGGACTGCGGTACGCACGAGGGCGTCACCTACAACCTCATCATCCCCGGCACCACCGACCTCAACACCGACCTCGTCGGCCGTTGCTTCATTGAGGACGTCGTGGCCCCCGATGGCACCGTGCTCTTTGAGCAGGACGGCTACATCGAGAAGGTCGCCGACATCCAGAAGATGGTCGATGCCGGCCTTAAGAAGGTCAAGCTTCGCGCGCTGCTCACCTGCCGCTCCAAGTACGGCGTGTGCCAGAAGTGCTACGGCTGGGATCTTTCCACCCGTCGCCCGGTCGCTATCGGTACTGCCGTCGGCATTATTGCTGCCCAGTCCATCGGCGAGCCCGGTACGCAGCTTACGATGCGTACCATTCACTCCGGCGGCGTCGCTGGCGTCGACGATATTACGCAGGGTCTGCCTACGGTCAGCCGTATGTTCGATATCGTCGGCAACGTCAACGAGAAGATTCTGGGTCGCGAGGCCGAGCTGGCTCCGTACTCCGGTCACCTCTCGATTAAGCCCGAGAAGTCCGAGTACGTGCTGACGCTCACCGACTCCGAGGATCACACCCGTGTCCTCGACGAGCGTCGCGTCCCCGCTTCGGTGCGCTTCATGCCTGAGATCGAGGACGGCTGCGAGGTTCGCGCCGGCGACCAGATCACCAAGGGCTTCGTCAACTTCCGCAACCTGCGCAAGCTGACCGACATCGAGTCGACGATGCACACCTTCGTCGAGAGCGTCAAGGACGTCTACACCAGCCAGGGCGTCGACCTGAACGACAAGCACATCGAGGTGCTCGCACGTCAGATGCTGCGTCGCGTTCAGATCACCAACCCCGGCGACTCCAAGTACCTGCTTGGTCAGTACGTCGACCGCTACGAGTTCGCCGACGAGGTCGAGCGCGTTGCCCGTCTGGGCGGTCAGGCTCCTGTGGCCGAGCCCGTCATCCTGGGTACGCTCAAGGTCGCGTCCAACATCGACTCCTGGCTGTCGAGCGCTTCGTTCATCCGTACCGCCGGTGTCCTTACCGAGGCTGCCATCGAGGGCAAGGTCGACCACCTGCTCGACCTTAAGTCCAACGTCATCGTCGGTAAGAAGATCCCGGCTGGTACCGGCCTCAAGCCGTACGCCAACGCCAAGCTGACGTATCGCACGGCCGACGGCTACGTGGACATCGACGGCCCGGCTTCGCCTAACGCCAAGTCGCTGCCCGAGTGGGCTCCGGTTGAGCTCAAGGACCTGGACGAGCAGCTCCCGCAGCAGCTCGACTGGGCCGGCTACGACGAGTTCGGTGGTGCTGACGGTTCGTTCACCCGCAACGGCCACACCATCTCCGCCGAGAAGGCTCGCCTGTACCTGTTCGACGACCTGGGCGTGTCGCAGCGCTGGACCAACAAGTTCAGCGAGGTCGGCATCGAGACGGTCGGCGACCTGGTCGGCAAGTCCGAGGAAGATCTGCTGCGCATCGATGGTATCGGTGCCAAGGCAATCGAGGAGCTCCGTGACGGCCTGGAGGCCCACGACCTGCTCTACATCCTCGAGAACAACGACGACGTTGCCGACGAGGAAGACCTCTCGCAGCTGCTGCAGATGGTCTTTAGCCCCGACGGTCCGGACGATATCCTGCTGGGTACCTCCGCTCCGACGCATCACGCCGACGCCGACGAGGAGCTCCTGGGCGCCCCGATCGACGACAAGAAGGCTCCCGCCAACGGTGCCATCAACGAGGACATGGCGTCCCTCGACGAGCTGCTCAACCAGCTCGTGGACACCGACGACGCCGAAGAGGCCAAGGACAACGACGAGGAGTAATTTCCTAGTACGTTAACCGTCCTTCCAAAGACCCGTTTCCCAACAGGGAAGCGGGTCTTTTTTGTTGAAGAAAACCTGCCAAAAGGGGATAGGTTTATTTTGGTAGGTTATTCCTGCTTGAATTTGAAACATTTCGTTCGGTCAAAGCGTATCTATGGTGAGGGCCTCAGCAAGAATCATTAACGTCACCGGGAGGTGATTATGGAAGAACAAGCATTTAGACAGGCGGTCGAGGATCACCGTGATGTCGTGTTTCGAATCGCATTGACGTACCTGCGCGATCGTGCCGATGCCGACGATATTGCCCAGGATGTCTTTCTTAAGTTGCTTAAAAGCGATGGACACTTTGAAAGTTGGGAACATCTTCGCCGCTGGCTTATCCGGGTCACGATCAATGAATGTAAATCGCTCTTTCGAAAGCCATGGAGGCGTGTGGAGGATATTGAGAACCTGGCCGATTCGCTTTCGGCGGCGCAGGATGAGACCAAGGCGGTCCTGTCAGACGTTATGCGACTTCCGGAGCGATTCCGTGTTCCCATCGTGCTCTATTACTATCTGGGCTTTTCGACCCAAGAGATTGCCGAGTTACTGCATGTGCCAGCCGCGACCGTTCGAACGCGTTTAGCTCGTGGTCGATCGAAGCTCAAGTTCATCCTAGAGGAGGGCGACCGTGAAATCCAACCAAATCAAGCAGGCCTTCGAGTCCGTCCAAGCTGATAGCGATCTTGCAGATCGCGTCCTTAATACCGCTGCGGGTGAGTCGCTTCATCGAAAGGGCCACGCGAAGCCTCTCTATGTTGCCGTAATCGGATGTCTCGCTGGAGTTTTGGCGACTGGAGGGGTCGCCTACGCCGTTGTCAATTCCAGATATTTTGCCTCAGCCTGGGGAAACCATGGCAACGGGGTTTCCATTACCTGGACCAACGGCGGCTCATCGGGGGCTAAATACACCTACACCAGAGAGTTTGGTGACGGCATTGCGCCCCAAAGCCTGGAGGGCACGGTCCAGAAGGTTAATCTGTCCGTCGAGGGTAACGGCTATACACTTGATATCCATGAGATGGCAATCGACCAAAACGGCTGCGGAGCCGTGACGTTTACGTTGTCCAATCCAAATGGAGTTAACTACTACAAGCCAGCAGCAGAGATTGGCGAACTTGTTCTCTATGGTGAAGAAGAGCAGGGCATCGGCACGCCCGATATGAAGTTCGGCGAGGAATGGCCTGACACACGCAGCACAATTGATAAGGACACATCAAGCGATACTGTCATTAATGGCACGATGTACTTTGCCGCTATGGATCGCGAGCGAGATTTGCAACATGCTGTCACCTGGAATATCCATTGGACCGAGGGTGAAGGTGAGAGTGCGAGGCGGTTTGAGGCGTCGACACCCGAGTTCAATATTGGAGCGTACGTCGATACAAAGGAACTCCGCTCCGGTGACTCGCCTCTTGAGATTAGCCCGTTTTCCATCCAGACGCACATCGATGATTTGGGCTATGAAGCAGTTGATAATAAGCTGACCGTCAGCTACAAGGATGGATCGGAGCAGATTATCGAAGATGACGACGCAGGGGTGTTCAACTTATATTTTTCTTATGGGCGCAATAGCGGAGAGAACATCTGGGTGCCAACGAAGTTGATTGATGTCGATCAAGTTGTCTCGGTAACCCTTGAAATTGTGAGGTATACATCAACAGGGGAGACCGAAACGAAAGAGCCCTTTACCATCGTCTATTCGTAAGATTTGGGGTCGCTTCCTACTAGGGGAAGCGGCCTCTTTTGCGTTAAATGGAAACACCGCCGATTTCCATGCGACAGATGAGAGCAGATCACCGCTGGAGCGCGACGTTTCCCCAGATAAAACCGACCAAAATAAACCTGTCCCTTTTTGGCAGGTAGCGTTGCCTCGACGAGCATGTCGGATTCCCGGACCGGGCGGCCTGCGGTTTAAGTTTGTCGCGAGTTCCGCACGAGCCGGAGGCCACTTAATGTGGCCTCCGTGCGAGCCAGGACTGTAGAGCAGCAAACTTAAACCGCAGGCCGCCCGGGCCGGGAATCCGCCCATGCGCACAGGAGGGGATCCCTTTTGTGTAGGGTTTGCGGAAATGTGCCTATTTTGGGATACGCCCGGCGGCGTGGTCTGTTGACGGCACAGCTAACGCCACGTATCCTATCGAACTGCGTGTTTCGTAGGGGGATGCTGACCCCTCGATTCAAGCCGTTGCACTTTACAGAAAGCTGGAATCATTCGAGAAGGAGTACGCTTTGCCTACTATTAACCAGCTGGTTCGCCAGGGCCGTCGTTCCGTGCCCAAGAAGTCCAAGAACGCTGCTCTGCAGCACAACTCCCAGAAGCGCGGCGTGTGCACCCGCGTCTTCACCACGAGCCCCAAGAAGCCGAACTCGGCTCTTCGTAAGGTTGCCCGTGTTCGCCTTGTCAACGGCATCGAAGTTACTGCTTACATCCCGGGTGAGGGCCACAACCTGCAGGAGCACTCCATCGTGCTCGTCCGCGGCGGTCGTGTCCGTGACCTCCCTGGTGTCCGTTATCACGTCATCCGTGGCGCCTACGACGCTGCTCCGGTCCAGAACCGTATGCAGGCCCGTTCCAAGTACGGTGCTAAGCGCCCCAAGGCCAAATAAGCCAGATAACGTTTTGATACTTTCGCCGTGTGCCGCCTAAGCGCCGCACGGTAGACACTTAAGGAGATTTCACATGCCGCGTCGTGCAGCAGCTAATCGTCGTGAGGTTCAGCCTGACGCCGTTTACAACAACCGCCTGGTGACTCAGCTCATCAACAAGGTCCTTCTTGACGGCAAGAAGGCCACCGCTGAGCGCATCGTTTACACCGCTTTCGAGATCGTTGCCGAGAAGTCCGAGGGTGGCGACGCTCTCGCTACCTTCAAGAAGGCTATGGACAACGTCAAGCCCACGCTCGAGGTTAAGCCCAAGCGTGTCGGTGGCGCTACCTATCAGGTCCCGATGGAGGTCAACTCCCGTCGTTCCACCGCTCTGGGTATCCGCTGGATCGTCAACTTCTCCCGCGCTCGCAAGGAGAAGACCATGGCCGAGCGTCTCGCTAACGAGATCCTCGACGCTTCCAACGGCCTGGGCGCTTCCGTCAAGAAGCGTGAGGACGTCTTCAAGATGGCCGAGGCCAACCGCGCGTTCTCTCACTATCGTTGGTAAGTTAAGGTAAGGAACTAACATGGCTAAGCCTAAGTACAAGCTTTCCGATACCCGTAACATCGGCATCATGGCCCACATCGATGCCGGTAAGACCACCACGACCGAGCGTATTCTTTACTACACCGGTAAGACCCACAAGATCGGTGAGGTCCATGAGGGCGCTGCCACCATGGACTGGATGGTTCAGGAGCAGGAGCGCGGCGTAACCATTACCTCCGCTGCTACCACGTGCTTCTGGAACAAGGACGGTAAGGACTACCGCATCCAGATCATCGACACCCCGGGCCACGTTGACTTCACCGCCGAGGTCGAACGCTGCCTGCGCGTCCTCGATGGTGCTGTCGCCGTCTTCGACGCCGTTGCCGGCGTTCAGCCCCAGTCTGAGACCGTTTGGCGTCAGGCTTCTACCTTCAACGTCCCCCGCATCGCCTTCATCAACAAGTATGACCGCGTGGGCGCTGACTTCTTCAACGCTATCGAGACCATGAAGGATCGTCTCGACGCCAATGCTGTGGCCGCTCAGGTCCCGATGGGCGCCGAGGACAACTTCTGGGGCGTCATCGACCTCGTTACCATGACTGCATGGGACTTCAAGGCCGACGAGAAGGGTATGACCTACCCCGAGCCGATGGACGAGATCCCGGCCGAGTTTGCCGACATTGCTGCCACCAAGCGCGAGGAGCTCCTCGACGCTGCTGCCAGCTTTGACGACGAGCTCATGGAGAAGATCCTCATGGAGGAGGACTTCACCGTCGAGGAGCTTAAGGCCGCTCTGCGCAAGGGCGTTCTGGCCAACGAGCTCAACCTCGTCTTCGTGGGCTCCGCCTACAAGAACAAGGGCGTTCAGGAGCTGCTCGACGCTGTCGTCGACTACCTGCCCAGCCCGCTCGACGTTGAGGCCGTCACCGGTACCGATCCGGACACCGGCGAGGAGATCCAGCGTCATCCTTCCTTCGACGAGCCCTTCTCCGGCCTGGTCTTCAAGATCATGACCGACCCGTTCGTCGGTAAGCTCACCTACGTCCGCGTTTACTCCGGCCGCGCCGAGTCCGGCTCCTACGTTGTTAACGCTTCCAACGGTCAGCGCGAGCGCCTCGGCCGCATCCTCGAGATGAACGCCGCCGAGCGTATCGACCGTGACGACGCTGCCGCCGGCGACATTGTCGCTTGCGTCGGCTTCAAGAACTCCACCACCGGCGACACCCTGTGCGCCGAGGGCAAGGAGATCGTCCTCGAGAAGATCGAGTTCGCTAAGCCCGTTATCGACGTTGCCATCGAGCCCAAGACCAAGGCCGAGCAGGACAAGATGTCCCTGGCTCTGACCAAGCTCGCCGAGGAGGACCCGACCTTCCAGGTGTCCACCAACCACGAGACCGGCCAGACCATCATCGCCGGCATGGGCGAGCTGCACCTCGAGATCATCGTCGACCGTCTGCTCCGTGAGTTCAAGGTTGACGCTAACGTTGGTAAGCCCCAGGTTGCCTACCGCGAGACCGCTGGTCACGACGTCGAGAAGGCTGAGGGCAAGTTCGTCCGTCAGTCCGGCGGTCGCGGTCAGTACGGCCACGCCGTCATCAAGCTCGAGAAGATGGAGGAGGGCTTCGGCTACGAGTTCGTCAACGCTATCGTCGGCGGCGTCGTGCCCAAGGAGTACATCCCGTCCATCGACAAGGGCATCCAGGAGGCCCTGAACACCGGTGTTATCGCCGGCTTCCCGGTCCTCGACGTTAAGGTCACCCTGTTCGACGGTTCTTACCACGAGGTCGACTCCTCCGAGGCCGCCTTCAAGATCGCCGGTTCCATGGCTATCAAGGACGCCCTCAAGAAGTCCGACCCGCAGCTGCTCGAGCCGATCATGGCTGTCGAGGTCGAGACCCCCGAGCAGTACATGGGCGACGTTATGGGCAACCTCTCCGGTCGCCGCGGCAAGATCGAGGGCATGGAGGATCGCAAGAACAGTAAGCTCATCCGTGCCAAGGTGCCGCTGGGCGAGATGTTCGGTTACGCTACCGACCTTCGCTCCCAGACCCAGGGCCGTGCATCCTACACGATGCAGTTCGACTCTTATGAGCCTGCGCCCAAGTCCATCGTGGACGAGGTCATGAGCAAGAACGCCTAAGTTCGAGCTCCCTGTTACGTAATCCTGCGAGAACATCTCTCGCACTCTTTGGAGGTTTAAGTTGGCTACCCAGAAGATCCGCATTCGCCTCAAGGGCTATGATCACGAGGTCGTCGATCAGTCCGCGAAGCTCATCGTCGAGACCGCTCAGAAGACCGGCGCTCGCGTTTCCGGTCCTGTCCCCCTGCCCACCGAGCGCAACCTGTACACGGTTATCCGCTCGCCGCACGTGAACAAGGACTCCCGTGAGCAGTTCGAGATGCGCACCCACAAGCGCCTCATCGACATCCTCGACCCCACCTCGGGCACCGTTGATTCGCTCATGCGTCTCGACCTCCCCGCTGGCGTCGACATCGACATCAAGCTCTAAGCGATATCGCTCATAGCTTAAAGGGCCCCGCTGCCGTTACGGTAGCGGGGCCCTTTTGTTTTGAGTTTAGATTTTGGGATAGCGAATTCGTCTGCCGAGCCGACGGCTGCGGCGCCCTATTCGCTCAGGGGGCGCAAGGATGCTTCTTCGAAGTGGAAGACGCACAAGCCGCTCTCGGTCTCAATGCATGCGCGGCCGCAATCGTCGACCGTTCTAAATATGCCTCGTGCCAGCTCGTCTCCAGCGGGGGAGCGGGCGATAACGTGCTCCCCGATCCAATTGAGGTGACCGACATAGTCATCGCGGACGGGCGCGAGCGGTCCGGCGTCTTCTTCCATGGCGTTGAGGCGTTCTGCCCACGCATCTACAGCGTTCACGACTGCGTGATAGACCTCATCGAGGAGCATGTCGACGGCAGGAACGTTTTCGTTAAGGTCCGAGAGACCGATTGCGGGCAGGCCGCCATCGGGAACCTCCGCGGGCACATAGTTCACGTTGACGCCGATGCCACAGACCGCAAAGGGGCTGCCTTCGTTATCGCGTGCGGCCTCGACCAGAATGCCGCCGAGCTTGCGTCCTCGCGCGACAAGGTCGTTGGGCCATTTAAGGCGAATCTCGTTTGCAAGACCCTGCTTTTCGAGTGCTTCGAGCACCGCTAGGCCGCTGACGGCGGCAAGACCAGAGAACTTTGCAGGATTAACGCATGGGCGCAGGACAAGCGAAAGCAATAAGTTGCCGACGGTTGAGTCCCACTTGTGCCCGCGCCGGCCGCGCCCTGCTGTTTGAGCCCGGGCGGCAAGTCCTGTGCCGTGCGGCGCTCCCTGTTTTCCTGCTTCGAGCAGGTCATCGTTGGTCGATCCGGTTACGTCGACTATCGTTAAACGAGAATCCATAACAGCTGCTACCTCCTAAGTAAATAAGGCAATCGCGCAATGGTGTCGAGAGATAGACACAATGTGAAGCCTTTGTCGCATTTGGACAATTTAATGTTAACACGTCAACAAAGACTGAAATGCGTTATCCTCTCTTGGTCGATGTAAACACGTCAACAACTCAAAGGAGGTTAGTGATGGGTTTCACGATTCTTGGAACAGGCTCGGCGCTTCCTGAGCGCAGCGTTTCCAATGACGAGCTGTCTGAGTTCCTCGATACCTCGGATGAGTGGATTTTTACTCGCACAGGTATCAAGAGCCGCCACGTCTGCACCACCGAGTCACTTGACGACCTTGCCGTAGCGGCGAGCGAGCGGGCACTCCAGGTGTCCGGAATCGACGCGAGCCAGCTGGATCTGATCGTCTGCTCGACGACGACGGGTGACCACCTTGTTCCCGCCGAGGCGTGTGCCGTTGCTGAGCGACTTGGCGCGACGTGCCCTGCCTTCGATGTCTCGGCGGCTTGTGCCGGCTTCGTATTTGCGCTCGATGTCGCCGAGGGCTATATCGCCCGCAGCCGTGCCGAGCGCGTGCTTGTTGTTGCTGCCGAGCAGATGACGCGCGCGCTCGACTGGACCGACCGTGCCACCTGCGTGCTTTTTGGCGATGGGGCAGGCGCCGCAGTGATTGAAGCTGGGGGAGACAACCCCCTTGCCGTTGAGCTTTCGACGGCGCCCGACGTCGAGACGTTGCGCGTTCCCGGTCTGGTCGGTACCTCGCCGTTTAGGGCTTCCGCAGATAGCGCGAGCGTGCTGTCCATGAACGGCCGCCGCGTGTTCAAGTTCGGCGTCAACGCCATCTGCGACACGGTCCATAAGCTTGCGATCGATGCGGGCATTTTGGTCGAAGACATCGATCATTTTGTATTCCATCAGGCTAACGAACGAATCCTGAGCCAGGCGGTCAAGCGCCTGGGCGTGCCGGACGAGCGCGTGGTTCGCACGTTGCGCGAGACCGGCAACATTTCGAGCGCATGCATTCCGCTTGCCCTCGACCGGCTGGCAAACGCCGGTGCACTTCACACAGGCGACACCATCGTCTTGGTTGGATTTGGCGCCGGTCTGGATATAGGTGGCTATCTGCTTCGTTGGAAGTAGTCGCACATAGGAAATAAAAACGCCCCTAGGGCACAAACAAAGGAGAACTACCATGGCAGATCAGAAGACCTTCGAGTGCGTTTGCGACGTTATCCGCGAGACCGCCGGTCTTGACGATGTCGAGATGAAGCCCGAGTCCACGCTCGAGGAGATTGGTCTCGACAGCCTGGGCACCGTCGAGATCCTCGTTGCCGTCGAGGACGAGTTTGGCATCCAGCTCGATACCGAGGAGAACCCCAAGACGGTCGGCGAGTTCGCCGATACGGTCGAGGCGGCATTGGAGAAGTAGAGATGCTCAAGACTCCTCTCTGCGATCTGCTCGGCATCGAAAAGCCCGTGTTCCAGGGCGGTATGGCCTGGATTGCCGATGCCTCGCTGGCGTCCGCAGTGTCCGAGGCGGGTGGCTTAGGCATCATCGCGGCCATGAACGCCGACGCCAACTGGCTTCGCGACCAGATTCATGAGCTGCGCGCCAAGACGGATAAGCCCTTTGGCGTCAACGTCATGCTCATGAGCCCGTTTGCCGACGAGGTTGCACAGGTCGTGATTGACGAGCGAGTGCCGGTCGTCGTGACGGGCGCCGGCAATCCCGCCAAGTACATGAAGGCGTGGAACGAGGCGGGCATCAAGGTCATCCCGGTCGTTGCCTCGGTGGCGCTGGCGCGCCTCGTGGCACGTCGTGGAGCCACGGCGGTTGTTGCCGAGGGTACCGAATCGGGTGGCCACATTGGCGAGACCTCGACGATGGCACTGGTGCCGCAGGTCGTCGATGCGGTTGACATTCCCGTCGTGGCCGCCGGCGGTATTGCCGACGGCCGCGGCGTGGCGGCCGCCTTTATGCTGGGCGCCGAAGGCGTGCAAGTGGGTACGCGCTTTCTGGTCGCAGACGAGTGCACCGTCTCGGAGCAGTACAAAGAGATGGTCCTGAAGGCCAACGACACTTCAACGCGTGCGACCGGTCGGTCGACGGGACATCCAGTGCGCGCCCTCAAGAGCCCCTTCACCAACGCCTATGCCAAGAGCGAGGGTTCCGGCGCGAGTGCCGAGGAGCTCGGTGCTATGGGAACCGGTGCGCTGCGTAAGGCCGCCAAGGACGGCAACTACGAAGAGGGTTCGTTTTTGTGTGGACAGATTGCCGGCATGGTCAACGAGCGCCAGAGCGCACGCGAAATCGTTGACGACCTGGTCGATGGCGCCGAGCACGTCCTGAAGGGTGCGTGCGCATGGGTGGCGTAGCGTTTTTGTTTGCCGGCCAGGGTGCCCAGCACCCCGCGATGGGCGTCGACTTGATCGAGACATCGCCGGCGGCTGCCGAGGTGTTCGCCATTGCCGATGAGGTGCGCCCGGGGACGAGCGAGCAGTGCCGGAGCGCCTCCAAGGAGGAGCTCTCGCAGACCGAGAACACGCAGCCTTGCGTGTTCGTGCACGACCTGGCAGCGGCTGCCGCCCTGCGTGAGCGCGGCGTGGTACCTGCCGCCTGTGCGGGATTCTCGCTGGGCGAGGTCGCCGCGCTCACCTTTGCGGGGGCGTTCGATACGCGAGCGGGCTTTGAGCTCGTGTGCGAGCGCGCGGCGCTGATGGCCGCGGCTGCCGAGCGCCATCCGGGCGGCATGCGCGCCGTCATCAAGCTCGATGCGGCGCAAGTCGAGGGCCTGGCAAAACAGGCCGGCGAGGACTGCTGGCCAGTCAACTACAACAGCCCACAGCAGACGGTTGTGGCCGGAGCGCCCGAGGCGCTGCAGGAGCTCGACGTCCTAGTAAAAGAGGCTGGCGGCCGCGCCATGAAGGTCGCGGTGTCGGGTGCATTTCATAGCCCCTATATGGCCGAGGCGACCTGTGGCCTTGCCGCATATATTGAGGCCGGTCACGCGCCGTCCCCGTTGCTCATTCCTGTTTTGGCAAATATGACAGCGGCGCCCTATCCGGCGGATCCCCAGACGGCATCGGATGTCTTGGCCAATCAGGTGAGCCATGCCGTACGCTGGGTCGATACGCTGCATGCTCTGCAGGATCAAGGCATCGACACATTTATTGAGGTCGGCCCCGGCAAAACGCTGTCCGGCCTGGTCAAGCGTACGCTGAGCGACGTTCGCGTGTATTCGTGCGAGACGGCCGAGCAGGTCGCAGCTATTGCCGACGAGCTCGCATAGTCCACAGGGCTGTAACCCGAAAGGAATGACATGGGCAACTTGAACAATGGCGCGCTCGAGCGCAACGACTCACGTCGCGTGGCACTGGTCACGGGCGGCTCGCGGGGTATCGGCCGCGCCTGCGCTATCGGTCTGGCGGAGGATGGCTACGATATCGCCGTCGTCTATGCCGGCAGCGTCGATGCGGCGCGCGAGACGTGCGACGCCTGCGAGGCGGCTGGCGCCACGGCGCGCTCATATCAATGCGACGTGGCCGACCCCGCTGCCGTCAACGCGTGCGTGGAAGCGGTCCTCAACGACTTTGACTCCATTTGGGCGCTCGTCAACAACGCTGGCATCACCCGCGATGGCCTGCTCATGCGCATGGGCGATGACGCCTTCGATCGCGTGCTCGATGTCAACCTTAAAGGAACGTTTAACACGACGCGCGCGCTCACCAAGACCTTTATGCGCCAGCGCGGCGGCTGCGTCGTCAACATGAGCTCGGTTGTGGGCCTGATGGGCAATGCCGGGCAGGCCAACTACGCTGCCTCCAAGGCGGGCGTGATCGGCCTGACCAAGGCGGTGGCGCGCGAGCTTGCGCCCCGCGGTGTACGAGTGAACGCGGTCGCCCCCGGGTTTGTCGAGACAGATATGACGGCAAAGCTTTCGGAAAAGGTTCGTGCGGCAACCGAGGAGCAGATTCCCCTTAAGCGCATGGCGCGCCCCGAGGAAGTGGCCGGCGTGGTGCGCTTTTTGGCGAGCGATGCGGCTTCCTACATTACGGGCGAGGTTGTACGCGTTGACGGCGGAATGGCGATGTAGAAATCAGGGCCGAAGAACGGCTTGGATGAGGAGACCATGATGGAACAGAGAGTTGCAATCACCGGCATAGGTGCCGTATCGCCGCTCGGCAACACCGCGCTTGCCACCTGGGCGGCAATGTGCGCTGGCACGTGCGGCATCGGCCCGATTACGCACTTCGATACCGATGCATTTGCCGTCAAGGTGGCGGCCGAGGTCAAGGGCTTTGACGGCAACGAGTACTTTGGCAAGCGTGACGCCAAGCATCTGGACCCCTGCGTTCAGTTTGCGATGGCGGCTTCGGACGAAGCCATGCACGATGCGGGCTTTGATGTCGAAGGCGCCATCGATCGCGAGCGCCTGGGCGTCTACGTGGGCTCGGGCGTGGGCGGCATGACGACGCTCGTCGACAACGTCCATACGATTGCCGAACGTGGGCCCCGCCGCGCATCGCCCTATATGATCGCGATGATGATCCCCAACATGGCATCGGGCAATATCGCAATCCGCCACAAGGCAAAGGGCCCGACCCTGCCCGTGGTGACCGCGTGCGCAACCTCGGCCCATGCGGTGGGCGAGGCGTTCCGCGCCATCAAGCACGGCTATGCCGACGCGATCCTCGCGGGCGGCGCCGAGGCGGCCATTATCCCCGATGCCGTTGCGGGCTTTACGTCCTGCCGCGCATTGACCACCAACCCCGATCCCGCGACGGCCTGCCGTCCGTTCGATGCAGACCGCGACGGCTTTGTGATGGGCGAGGGCGCCTGCGTGCTCGTGCTCGAGAGCATGGAACATGCGCAGGCGCGCGGTGCGCACATTTATGCCGAGGTCGTGGGCTACGGCAACACCGATGATGCCTATCACATCACGAGTCCTGATCCCGAGGCTGCCGGCATTGCCCGCGCGATATCGCTGGCGGTGACCGAGGGCGACGTCAAGCCTTCCGAGGGTCTCTACATCAATGCCCACGGCACATCGACCAAGCTCAACGATTCGTCCGAGACGGCGGGCATTAAGCGTGCGCTCGGCGAGGACGCGGCGCGCGCCGCGCACGTCTCGTCGACTAAGTCGATGACCGGCCACATGATCGGTGCCACGGGCGCCATCGAGGTCATGGCCTGCGCCATGGCGCTCGAGCAGGGCGTGGTGCCGCCGACCATTAACTACCGCACGCCCGATCCCGCCTGCGATCTTGACTACACGCCCAATCGCGCAGTTCGCGCCGACCTTACCTGGGCGCTTTCGACCAACCTAGGCTTTGGCGGGCACAACGCCGCCATCGCGCTGCGTAGATATACGAGGAGCTAGAGCATGGATTCCAAAAGACTTGCCGAGATAGCCGATGTGATGGAGGACCGCGGCCTCACGCGCGTGCGCGTTGAGGAGCCCGATGGCACCGCGGTCGAACTCGAGCGCGCGAGCGCCGCACAGCCGGTTGCCGTGCCCATGCCCATGCCGAGCGCTATGGCCGCTCCAGTTGCAGCTCCCACAGTCGCGCCTGCCGCACCGGAGCCCGCCGCGCAGACACCTGCCGCCGCACCGGAGCCCAAGGGCACCGAGGTGACCGCTCCCATGGTCGGCGTTTTCTATGCTGCCCCGGCGCCGGGCGACGAGCCGTTTGTGCACGTGGGCTCCAAGGTCAAGGCCGGCGAGACGCTCTGCATCATCGAGGCCATGAAGGTTCTCAACGAGGTAACGGCAGAGGCAGATGGCGAGGTGCTCGAGATCTGCGTGGCCGACGGCGACCTCGTAGAGTTCGGCAGCTGCCTCATGAGGATCGGATAGGTGATATCCATGAACAAAGAAGAGCTCAAGAAGCTGTTACCGCATCGCGAGCCGATGCTTTTGCTCGACGAAGCCGAGCTGGTGGGCGACGAGGCCCACGGCAAGATCACGATTACGGGCGACGAATACTTTTTGCAGGGGCATTTTCCGGGAAACCCGGTGGTCCCCGGCGTGATCCAGTGCGAGATGCTCGCCCAAAACTGCTGCGTGCTGCTGATGGGCGATGAGGAGGCGCGCGGCGCGACGCCGTTCTACACGAGTCTGGACAAGGTGCGCTTTAAGCGTCCGGTGCGCCCGGGCGACACGGTGGATCTGGTGTGCTCCATCACGCGTGCGCGCGGGCCGTTCCGCTTTGCGACGGGTACCGCGAGCGTCAACGGTGAGGTTTGCTGCCGCGCCGATATGTCTTTTGCACTCATGCACGAAAGTTAAGGAAGGCTCCATGTTCGACAAAGTGCTCATCGCCAACCGCGGCGAAGTCGCGGTCCGTGTTATCCGCGCGTGCCGCGATATGGGCATCAAGACCGTCGCTGTTTATTCCACGGCCGATGCGGACGCGCTGCACGTGCAGCTTGCCGACGAGGCGTATTGCATCGGTGGCCCGCGTCTTGCCGAGAGCTACCTCAACGACGATGCCGTGCTCACCTGTGCCGTAAAGTCGGGAGCTAAGGCAATTCATCCCGGCTATGGCTTCTTTTCCGAGAAGGCGAGCTTCGTGCGCGACTGCGACAAGTATGGCCTGGCGTTTGTTGGTCCTTCGGCCAAGGTGATCGACAGCATGGGCGACAAGGACGCCGCACGTCGAACGGCTGCCGCGGCGGGCGTGCCCATCGTGCCGGGCTGCGATTTGCTCAAAAGCCCCGAGGAGGCAACGGCCGAGGCCGAGCGCATTGGCTGTCCCGTGCTCATTAAGGCGCGTGCAGGTGGCGGCGGTCGCGGTATTCGCAAGGTCGAGCGCGTGGAAGATGCGGCAAAGGCGTTCATCGAGGCGCGTGCCGAGGGCGAGGCCGTCTTTGGCGACGGCGAGTGCTACATGGAGAAGTTCGTCGCGCCGGCGCACCATGTCGAGGTGCAGATTATGGCCGATAAGCAGGGCCATGTGTTTTCGCTCGGCGAGCGCGAGTGCTCGGTGCAGCGCCGCAACCAAAAGCTAATCGAGGAGAGCCCTGCGCCGTGCCTCGACGGACACGACGACATTCGTGCTCGCATGCACAAGGCGGCACGCGATCTGGCTCGTGCCGTCGGCTACGAGGGAGCCGGCACCATCGAGTTTTTGTACTCGGACGACGGCAATTTCTACTTTATGGAAATGAACACGCGTCTGCAGGTTGAGCATCCGGTCACGGAGTTTGTGACCGATACCGACTTGGTCAAGTGGCAGCTGCGCGTGGCAGCCGGCCAGTCCCTGCCCTTTGAGCAGGAGGACGTACCGGTCCGTAACCACGCCATGGAGTGCCGCATCAATGCCGAAACGCCGGACTTTCTGCCGTCATGCGGAACGGTCACCGCGTTGCGTGTGCCGGGTGGTCCGCGCGTGCGCTGGGATTCGGCCATGTTTACCGGTGCGAACGTTCCGCTGTACTACGACTCCATGCTCGGCAAGCTTATCGTGTGTGCGCCCACGCGCGACGGCGCCATTCGCAAGATGCGCTCGGCTTTGGGCGAGCTCGTGATTGAGGGCGTGAGCGAAAACAGCGAGCTTCAGCTCGACGTGCTGGCAAACGACGAGTTCTTGTCGGGCATGTATCACACCGATCTGATGGGGCATCTCTATGCTGATGAATAGAAAAGCGAAGACGGTCAACGTCCTCGAGGGACCGATGACCGAGTCGTGTGCCGAGTTTCCCGCGCGCCACGTGTTTATCAAGTGCCCGGAGTGCCGCCGCGTGATCGATGAGGCACGTCTGCACGATAACCTCGAGGTCTGCCCTCGTTGCGGTAAACACTTTCGCGTGAGCGGTCGCGCGCGCATGCGCATGACGGTCGATGAGGGCACGTTTGAGGAATGGGGTGCCAATCTGGCGTCGGAGGATTTCCTCTCGTTTCCTGGCTATGCCGACAAGCTCAAGAGCGTGAGCGAGCGCGATGCCGTTGTGTGCGGCAGGGGCAAAATCTGCGGTTGCGACACGGCGCTCTTCTTTATGGACGCCAACTTTATGATGGGCTCGATGGGTTCCGTGGTGGGCGAGAAGATCTGTCGCGCATTTGAGCGTGCGACCGAGCTGGGATTGCCAGTTGTCGGCTTTACCGTTTCGGGCGGTGCGCGCATGCAAGAGGGCGTGACATCGCTTATGCAGATGGCCAAGATTTCTGCGGCGGTTAGGCGCCATAGCGAGGCAGGTGGCCTGTATATCACGGTGCTCACCGACCCCACGACCGGCGGCGTGACCGCGAGCTTTGCCATGGAGGGCGACATTATCCTGGCCGAGCCCGATGCCCTGACGGCATTTGCCGGCCCGCGCGTGATCGAGCAGAACATGCACAAGCGCCTACCCAAGGGATTCCAACGCTCCGAGTTTTTGCTGGAGCACGGCTTTTGCGATGCCGTTGTTCCGCGTGGCGAGATTGCGCTCACAGTAGGCGAGCTGCTGGCGCTGCACGAAGGGCACGCGCCCGGCCTGGGGGCACCGCATGAGATCGTGCATACGGGTCGCCGCGGCAAAAAGCTAGGACACTTGTTCAAACGCTCGACGGCACCAAAAACCGCGCTCGAGATTGTCAAGCAGACCCGCTCGGCAGATCGCGCCACGGCGGGTGAGATGATCTCGCTGGGCCTGGATGGATTTGTGGAGCTGCACGGCGACCGTTACTTTGGCGACGACGCCGCTGTGGTGGCTGGCATTGGCTGGAAAGACGGACGCCCCGTAACGGTCATCGCCATTGAGCGCGGCACCACGACCAAAGAGCGTATGCGCCGCAACTTTGGCATGGCGCATCCTGAGGGCTACCGCAAAGCGCGTCGCCTGATGCGCCAGGCCGAAAAGTTTGGTCGACCGGTTCTGTGCCTGGTCGATACTTCGGGCGCGTTTTGCGGCATCGGTGCCGAGGAGCGCGGCCAGGGCGAGGCGATTGCCCAGAATCTCATGGAGATGAGCGGCCTTAAGACGCCGATTGTCTCGGTGGTGACAGGCGAGGGCGGCTCTGGTGGCGCGCTGGCGCTGTCCGTGGCCGACCGCATCCTGATGCTCTCGAGCTCGGCCTATTCGGTCGTGAGCCCCGAAGCCTGTGCGTCGATCCTGTGGAAGGATACCGAGCGCGCGAATGAGGCCGCCGAGGCGCTGAAGCTCACGGCCCCCGATCTGTTGGCGCTCGGCATCATCGACGGCATCGTCGACGATAGGGGCCTGTCGCATGAGGAGATCGCCGGCGCCGTCATGTCCTCGGCATTTGATGCCTTCGATACGCTTGGGCAGCTCGACGACGCGACCCTTACAAGCCTCCGCTACGAAAAGTACCGCGCAATCGGTCGGTACCGCACGATGTGACAAAGGGACAGTCCGCATGTCACATTGGGAAAGGCGTTCCATGTCACAAGTTTCTAACACCTCGTTTACAACGACGGTTTCATCAAACGCCATGGCCGTGGTGGACTATCTGTCCAAAAGCATGATGTCGGCGCTGCCGTTTATTGTCTGCGCGGCGTTGTTCCGCACCGTCGCCGTCATTATGGGTGAAGGCATGCTGGGCCTGTGGTCTGCCGATTCCGAAATCTATCGCCTGTTCTACAGTTGGCTCTATAACGCCGGCTACTACTTTTTGCCCATTTATCTTGGTTGGGCGGCCGCCCGCCAGCTCGGTTGCTCGGAGCAGCTGGGCATGATGCTGGGCGGCGTATTGATTGCGCCCGATCTGCTTAAGCTCGTCGATGCCGCATCGACGACGGGGGCATCGATGACTTCCGTGTATGGCCTGCTTCCTGCGCCGGTCAACGATTACACGACGACTGTTATTCCGGTTCTCATCTCGGTGCCCGTGCTATGGCGAGTGGAGTGTTTCTTTAAGCGCGTTATCCCTCAGGCCGTGGCGTTTTCGTTCGTTCCGTTTGCGACCATGCTTGTCATGGTTCCGGTTTCGCTGTGCATTACGGCGCCGGCGGGCAGCTATCTGGGCATGCTGTTGGGCCAGCTTATGTTTATGCTTGGCAATTCCGGTGGCATCGTGTCGCTGCTCACGCTCATGGGGCTTGCTGCGGGCTGGGAGTTCCTTAAGATCGCCGGCGTCAGCAACGTTGTCCTATCGCTCGCCTATGCGCAGTTTATGAGTATGGGAACGGATTCGTGCATCCTGATCGCCGCGACGATGGCAACGTTCGCCGTTTGGGGCATGCCTTTTGGCGCGTCGCTCCGCGTTGCGGATAAGGACGAGAAGGCGCTCATGCTGGGCTATTCAATCTCGGGTGTTCTTGGCGGCGTAAGCGAGCCGGCGCTGTACGGTTGCGGCTTTAAATATGGCAGGTGCCTGACGTGCATGGCCATTGGCGGCGCCGTCGGAGGCCTTGTTGCGGCCGTGGGCCACGTTACGGCCTATACCATCGGCATGACGAATGTCCTTATGGTCATTGGCTTTGCCACGGGCGGCATCTCGAACCTGCTGTGGTGCTGCGCTGCCGGCGGTGTGGCATTTGCGGTGTCTGCGGCGCTGAGCTACTGCTTTGGCGTGGTGCCGGCGAAGGGACAGACGACGGGGGACGGAGCCGATTTGCCCGAAACCTCTAAGAGCGTGGCCGAAGTAAGCGCGTAAACCTGTGCGACACAAGGACGATTCCTTTGCCATATTCCAAGGCCGTGGCCCGTGTGGGTTGCGGCCTTTTTGTATCTGGGGGACAAAGTGGCTACACTACAATCCGTTTGAGCAATAGATATATAGGTAGTACCGTGGGGGCGGATGTAGATGGTCGAGTGGATTGTTAAGCGTGCGCAGGGCGACCGTGCGCGCGTGGGCACGTTGACGGGCGTGGTGTGTATTCTCGCCAATGTGGCACTATGCGCTGCGAAGGGCGTAATTGGCGTGCTGTCGGGATCGGTTTCGATTGTGGCGGATGCCATGAACAACCTGTCCGATGCAAGCTCGAATATCGTGAGCGTGCTGGGCTTTAAGCTGGCGAGCAAGCCGGCCGACCCCGAGCATCCTTACGGCCACGGTCGCTACGAGTATCTCTCGGGTTTGGTCGTGGCGGCGCTCGTGCTGCTTATTGGCATCGAACTGGTGAAGTCCTCGGTGGAGCGTATTGTCAACCCGGAGCCTGTCGAGTTCTCGCTTGCCCTGGTGGCAGTTCTAGTGCTTTCGATGGTCGTAAAGCTCTGGATGGCGGCCCTCAACCAAAAGCTCGGCGATCGCATTGAGTCCGAGACGCTGCATGCGACCGCTCAGGACTCAAAGAACGATGTCCTTGCCACGGGTGCCGTGTTGGCGTGCGCAATTGTTTCGCAGGTGACGCACATCAATCTTGACGCATGGGTCGGCCTTGCCGTTGGCGCCTATATTGGTTGGAGCGGCTTTGAACTTATTCAAGATACGGTGAGCCCGCTTTTGGGTCAGTCGCCCGATCCCAAGCTCGTCGAACATATCCGCAGCAAGATCATGAGCTATCCCGGCGTCTTGGGCGTTCACGATTTGATGGTTCACGACTACGGCCCGGGCAGGAAGTTCGCAAGCGCTCACGCCGAGATGGCAGCCGAGGCCAGCCCGCTGGAAAGCCACGACACGCTCGATAACATCGAGCAGTCGTTTAGGAACGAAGACGGCATGATCGTCACGCTTCACTACGACCCCATCGTGACCGACGATCCAAAGGTGGCGAGCATGCGCTTGCGCATCAACGCTATGGCTCAAGAGATCGATAGCCGCCTTTCGATTCATGATTTGCGCTGTGTGCCGGGCCCCACGCACACCAACGTGATCTTTGACTGCGTGCGTCCCTCGGATCTGCAGATGAGTGCCGAAGACTTAAAGCACGCGCTGGCACAACGGGTCGAATCGGAATATCCCAAGTCGATTGCCAAGATTACGATCGACGAAGACTACGTAGGGCATACCCACGAGTAAGGCTGTGCCGGCAAAGCAGGTTATGCAGAAGGGGAGAGCATGAAGAAGCTGTATCTACTCCGTCACGGTCAGACGGAGTTCAACGTCAAAAAGCTGGTCCAGGGTCGCTGCGATTCACCGCTCACCGACTTAGGCCGTCAGCAAGCCGGGATGGCAGCCGCATGGCTCAAAGCCCACGGCGTCGTCCCCGATAAAGTGGTCTCCTCCCCTTTGGGCCGAGCCATGGCCACGGCAAGCCTCGTCGCAACCGAGCTTCTCGGCGCAGACGCTGACGTTGAGCCCTGCGAAGGCATTATCGAGCGCTGCTACGGCACCTTCGAAGAGGGCCCGCACGACGCGCTACCCACCGACGTCTGGGATCCAGGCGAGGACTTAATCCCATTCGGAGGAGAAGGAAGCCAGGCGCTGCAAGAGCGCATGGTAGACACCCTCACCAATATCATGGACGCCGATGGTATCGAAACCCTTCTAGCAGTAAGCCACGGCAGCGCCAGCCGCCAATTCATCAAGGCTGCCGTCCCAGAGGACTTTGAGCTCCCAACAAAACTCCCCAACTGCGCCATCATGATCTTCGATTTCGATGAGGAAAAGTCGGGAGAAGAGGGCGATACGCCTCAATCCAAGTTTACCTTGCGGCAAATCATCGATCCCCAGCAAAGTCATTAGCCTGAGCGAGCAGAGTTAAGCAGACATCAGCGTGTCGTCTCCCGAGCACGGCGAGGGCCGGAGAAATATATTAAGGTCATCGCGAGTTCCGCACGCAAAGGAGAGCACTTAATGTGCTCTCCGTCTTGCGCAGGACTGTAGAGCAGGGACCTTAATATATTTCTCCGGCCCTCGCCGTGCTCGGGAGACGTGCCACGCACTTTACCTGCGTAAACAATGTGAGTGAAATATGAATCTCGATGGATACGCCCGCAGCCGTGTATACTAAACAGCTGTGTGAAACCAGGGGAGTATTCTGGCTGGACAAAATGCCTGCTTAATAGGGTTGTCAGGTAGTCCGGGCGAAATACAAGGCTGGGGAGCACGTCGTGTAAGTAGTGGTCCTCTAGGGGCGTACGCTCGGTGGTGTACGCATTGTCCCAAGACCACGCGAGAGTTGGGATCATATCTTGATCAGCATGATTCTCGGCCGCAAGATTGGCATGACCCAGGTTTGGGACGAGGACGACAACGTCGTTCCCGTCACGGTCATCCAGGCTGGCCCCTGCGCTGTCTCGCAGGTTAAAACTCAGGCAACCGACGGCTATGACGCCGTCCAGATCGGTTTCGGCGACATCAAGGCCAAGAACGTGAACAAGCCCATGGCTGGTCACTTCGCCAAGGCTGGCGTCGAGCCTGTCCGCTTCCTTCGTGAGGTCCGCGTCGAGAACGGCGAGGAGCACAAGGTCGGCGAGGTCGTCACCGTCGCTGATTTCGCTGATGTCGAGAAGGTCGACGTCATCGGTACCTCCAAGGGTAAGGGCTTCCAGGGTCGCATCAAGCGCTGGGGTCAGCGCCGCGGTCCTATGACGCATGGTTCTCACTTCCAGCGTCACCCCGGTTCTATCGGTCAGTGCGCCTATCCTGCGCGCGTCCTCAAGGGCGTCAAGATGGCCGGTCACATGGGTAACGAGCGCGTTACCGTCAAGAACCTTTCCGTTGTCCGCATCGATGCCGAGCAGAACCTCATCTTGGTCAAGGGCGCTGTCCCGGGTGCCAAGAATGGTCTCGTCGCCATCCGTATGGCCTAAGGGCCCAGCCCATTTAGCCCAGCGTCATACCAAGGAGAACACTTAAATGGCAAAGTTTGAAGTAAAGAACAGCGAGGGCAAGAAGGTCGCCGAGGCCGAGCTCGCCGCTGAGGTGTACGGCATCGAGCCGAACATCCACGTTATGCACCACATCGTCAAGTGCCAGATGGCCTCTTGGCGTCAGGGCACCCAGTCCGCTAAGGGCCGCTCTGAGGTTTCCGGTGGCGGCAAGAAGCCTTGGCGTCAGAAGGGCACCGGCCGTGCCCGCCAGGGTTCCATCCGTGCTGCCCAGTGGCGTCACGGTGGCGTCGTCTTCGCCCCCAAGCCCCGTTCCTACGCTAAGCGTATGAACAACAAGGAGGTCAAGCTGGCTATGCGCTCCGCGCTGTCCGCCAAGCTGGCCGATGGCGAGCTCGTGCTCGTCGACGACTACGGCTTCGAGAAGCCTTCCACCAAGGCTGCCGTCGCCATGCTCAAGGCTCTCGGCCTTGAGGGCAAGCGTCTGACCATCATCGTTCGCGATGAGGACGTCAACGCCTACCTGTCGTTCCGCAACATTCCCAAGACGTTCATCATCACCGCTGACGAGGCCAACACCTACGATCTCGTCAACAACAACGCCGTGCTGATGCCCGCCGACATCGCCGCTCACTTCGGGGAGGTGCTTGCATAAATGACCGCCCACGAGATCATCATCCGTCCGATCGTGTCCGAGCGTTCCTTCTCCGGCATGGAGCTGAACAAGTACACGTTCGAGGTCGCCAAGGATGCTAACAAGTATCAGATCAAGGACGCTGTCGAGGAGATCTTCGGCGTCAAGGTCGTTCGCGTGAACACCCTGACGGTCAAGCCCAAGACCAAGCGTGTGCGCTATGTCGCCGGCAAGACCCGTTCTTGGAAGAAGGCCATCGTCACGCTGGCCGAGGGCGACACCATCGAGGTCTTTGGCAACCAGGCCTAAGACTCGCTGCTGTTGAGTGAGCTCATGCCTCCCAAATAGGGGAGGCGGGAGCTCAAGGTTTTGGGCGTATAAAATGGACACGCCCGGAACCGTGTATACGTCCGGTGTCATCGCACCCGAGGCAGAACCTCGAATCCCTGTCTGCGATGGCTAACGGATTCCTATTGAAAGGGATTGTAATGGCTGTAAAGCACCTTAAGCCGACCTCCGCTGGTAGGCGTTGGCAGACGATCTCCGACTTCTCCGAGATCACCTGCACCAAGCCCGAGAAGTCTCTTCTCGAGCCCCTGCCCAAGAAGGCCGGTCGTAACAACAACGGCCGCATCACCACCCGCCACCAGGGCGGCGGCGTGAAGCGTCGTTACCGCGTGATCGACTTCAAGCGCAACAAGGACGGCGTGCCCGCCAAGGTTGCCACGATCGAGTACGATCCGAACCGTTCCGCTCGCATCGCTCTGCTGCACTACGCTGACGGTGAGAAGCGCTACATCCTGGCCCCCAAGGGCCTCGAGGTCGGTCAGACCATCATGTCCGGTTCTGACGCCGACATCAAGCCGGGCAACGCTCTGCCCCTCGCCGACATCCCCGTCGGTACGCTCATCCACGCCGTCGAGTTCCAGCCGGGCAAGGGCGCCGCTATCGCCCGTTCCGCCGGTAACTCCTGCCAGCTGATGGGTAAGGAGGGCAAGTACGCTATCGTCCGTATGCCTTCCTCCGAGATGCGCCGCATCCTCGTTACCTGCCGCGCCACCGTCGGTGAGGTCGGCAACGCCGATCACTCCAACATCGTCATCGGCAAGGCCGGCCGTAAGCGTCACATGAACGTGCGCCCGACCGTCCGCGGTACCGTCATGAACCCTGTCGACCACCCGCACGGCGGTGGCGAGGGCAAGAACCACACCTCTGGTCGTCCCTCCGTTACCCCCTGGGGTAAGCCGACGAAGGGCCTTCGTACGCGCAAGAAGAAGAAGGTCTCGAACCAGCACATCATTCGTCGCCGTAAGAAGTAATTTCGGATACCGAGTTTTAGGAGAAAGCACTTATGAGCAGAAGTCTCAAAAAGGGCCCGTTCGTGGAGACTCGCCTTCTCTCGCGTATCACCGCGATGAACGAGGCTGGCAAGAAGGACGTCGTGAAGACCTGGTCCCGCGCGTCCACCATCTTCCCCGAGATGGTTGGTCACACCATCGCCGTCCACGACGGCCGCAAGCATGTGCCCGTGTATGTTACCGAGTCCATGGTTGGTCACAAGCTCGGCGAGTTCGCGCCGACTCGTACGTTCCGTGGCCACAAGGCCAAATAGGGGGTTAACCGTAAATGGCAACTAAGTCTATTGAAACTGAGGCCACCGAGGTTCGCGCCGTCGCTAAGTACGTGCGTGTTTCCCCCAGCAAGGCCCGCCTGGTGGTCGATCTGATCCGCCGCAAGCCTGTCGCTCAGGCCTTCGACATCCTCCACTTCTGCGACCGCGCCGTCGCCGTGGATGTCGAGAAGGTTCTCCGTTCCGCCGTTGCGAACGCCGAGAACAACAACGGTCTGCGTGCCGACAACCTGGTTGTCGCCGCTGCCTATGTTGACGAGGGTCCGACGCTTAAGCGCATCCGTCCCCGCGCCAAGGGTTCCGCTTCTCGCATTCTGAAGCGTACTTCCCACATCACCGTCGTCGTTGCTCCTCGAAAGGAGGCGTAAAGCTGTATGGGTCAGAAAGTCTACCCCACCGGCTTCCGTCTTGGCATCACCGAGAACTGGCGCTCCCGCTGGTTCGCAGAGAAGGATTACGCTAAGACCCTCGGTAACGATCTCGAGATCCGCAAGTACCTCGAGAAGCGTCTTTCCCGCGCAGCTGTCTCCCGCGTCGAGATCGAGCGCGCTGGCGACAAGGTGAAGGTCATTATCCTCACCGCTCGCCCCGGCGTTGTCATCGGTAAGAAGGGTGCCGAGATCGATACCCTCCGCACCGAGCTCGAGAAGGTCGCTGGCGTCTCCAAGGGCCAGCTCTCCGTCGACGTTGTCGAGATCAAGCGCCCCGAGCTCGACGCCAACCTCGTTGCTCAGTCCATTGCTGAGCAGCTCGAGGGCCGCGTTGCCTTCCGTCGTGCTATGCGCAAGGCTGTCCAGTCCGCCCGCAAGGCCGGCGCCAAGGGCATCCGTATCCAGTGCTCCGGTCGTCTCGGCGGTGCCGAGATGGGCCGTCGTGAGTGGTACCGCGAGGGTCGCGTGCCTCTGCACACCCTTCGTGCCAAGATCGACTACGGCACGGCTGTCGCCAGCACCACCATGGGCGCTTGCGGCGTGAAGGTCTGGATCTACCTGGGCGAGAAGCTCCCGGGCCAGCCTGTTCCCAACCCTGCACTCGAGGGCTCTTCCCGTCCTCGTCGTCGTAACTCCGAGAGGAGGGGTCAGTAGTGCTTGCCCCTAAGCGTATTCTTCACCGCAAGGTGCAGCGTGGCTCCATGAAGGGCCAGGCCAAGGGTAATACCGAGCTGCATTTCGGCGAGTTTGGTATCCAGGCTCTCGAGGCCCATTGGATCACCAACCGTCAGATCGAGGCCGCTCGTATTGCCATGACCCGCTACATGAAGCGTGGCGGTCGTGTCTACATCACGATCTTCCCCGATAAGCCCATCACCAAGAAGCCTGCCGAGACTCGCATGGGTTCTGGTAAGGGTAACCCCGAGGAGTGGGTGGCCGTCGTCAAGCCCGGCCGCATCATGTTCGAGGTCAAGGGCGTGCCCGAGGAGGTCGCTCGCGAGGCTCTGCGTCTTGCACAGCACAAGCTTCCCATCAAGACCAAGATTGTTGCTGCTAAGAACGCTGAGCAGCGCATCGAGAAGGAGATGGCTGAGGAGGCCGCTCTCGAGGCCAAGTGGGCTGCTGAGGACGCCGCCGCCGCCAAGGAGGAGAACTAATGAAGCCCGCAGAGATTCGTGAGCTCTCGGACGCTCAGCTCGTTGAGAAGCTGAAGGAAATGCGCGCCGAGCTCTTTAACCTTCGTTTCCAGATGGCCACCAGCCAGCTGGACAACACCGCTCGCGTCAACACCGTGAAGAAGGACATCGCTCGCGTCCTCACGGAGCAGCGCGCCCGCGAGATCGCAGCGGAGAAGTCCGCTGTCGCCGAGTAGGACCTAAGGAGAGAACATGACTGATTCGCGTAACTCGCGTAAGGTCCGTACGGGTGTCGTTACCTCCGTCTCCGGTGCCAAGACCATTGTTGTCACCATCACCGAGCGCAAGCGTCACCCCAAGTACGGCAAGATGATGACCAGCTCCAAGAAGCTGCACGCTCACGACGAGGAGTGCACGGCTGGCGTGGGCGACACCGTCCGCGTTATGGAGACCCGTCCTATGTCCAAGATGAAGCGTTGGCGCCTCATCGAGGTCGTCGAGCGCGCTAAATAAGCAGTCGCTCTTACGACTTGTACGTTTCCGAAGATGTGCGTATGCCTGGCTTGCATACCACAGGCCGTATAAAGGCAGCGCACCTCTCTTCGGTTCTTAGTTCGGAGGAACATCTACCATGATTCAGATGCAAACCATGCTGAACGTCGCCGACAACTCCGGCGCTCGCAAGATTCGCTGCATCAAGGTGCTTGGCGGTTCCAAGCGTCGTTATGCAGGCATCGGCGATGTGTTCATCGGTGCTGTCCAGGAGGCTACCCCTGGCGCCAACGTCAAGAAGAAGGACGTTGTCCGTTGCGTCGTCGTTCGCACCGTTAAGGAGATCCGCCGCAAGGATGGCTCCTACATTCGCTTTGATGAGAACGCCTGCGTTGTCATCAACAACGATGGTTCGCCCGTCGGCACCCGTATCTTCGGGCCCGTCGCTCGCGAGCTTCGTGACAAGAAGTACATGAAGATCGTCTCGCTCGCTCCCGAGACCCTGTAGTTAGGGGAGATATATGTATATCAAGAAGGGCGATAAGGTCCAGGTTCTCTCTGGTAAGGATCGCGGCAAGCAGGGCGTTATCCTGCGTGCACTCCCCGCCGAGAACAAGGTCGTTGTCGAGGGCGTTTCGGTCGTCAAGAAGGCCGTCAAGCCCAACGCTGCCAACCAGCAGGGCGGCATCGTTTCGCAGGAGGCTCCCATCGACGCCTCCAACGTCAATCTCGTCTGCCCCGAGTGCGGTAAGGTTACCCGCGTCGGTCACGAGAAGGACGGCAAGAACAAGCTGCGCGTCTGCAAGAAGTGCGGCTACAAGTTCTAAGCTGCCCGCAACATCAAGTTGCTAGCAAAGGCCCGGATGCCCCACGGCACCCGGGCCTTTTTCTATCCCCACTCATTGGGGATACTCATTGGGGACAGACTTACATGAGTGATTGTGCTCATTGGGGACAGACTTAAATGAGTAGTCCCGGCAGTTGGGGACAGTCCCCATGTGTCGGCAGTTTGGGACGGTCCATTGATGCCTGATGCCCCTAGAGGGGAAGAGTAAGACAGCCTGCTCTGCCTTTTTGGGCTTTGGTGTTCCGCTTCTTTATCCTTTACAAGGATCCTCGCATGCGCATTATCGCGCATAGCATTGCGTGTTAATGCGTATGACCGCGTAAAAATGTGCAAAATATGGCTAAATAATGACCGATAAACAAATAAACACGCAAATACAAGCAAATACGCGCGCATTTGTGCGAATATAAGGCTGTTGGAAATGAAGAACTTCCGATGACTCAGGAGGCACATATGGCAGATTCCAAGCAGGCTCCACTCGACTCCGCGGCAGCCGCAAAAGCAGCGTTCGCTTCGGTCCAGGACAAGCCGTTCCCTAACGACATCTTTACGGCTCCCGAGCTCCGTTGGGCTGTGATCGGTTGCGGCGTTATTGCCAACCAGATGGCTCAGTCCCTTGCCCTTGCCGGCCGAAAGCTCGCGGGCGTTGCCAACCGCACGTTGTCCAAGGCTCAGGCTTTTGCAGAACAGTATGGCGTTGAGAAGGTCTATGACACGGTTGAGGATCTCTACGCCGATCCTGACATCGACGCCGTCTACATCACCACCCCGCACAACACCCATATCACCTATCTGCGCGCCGCCCTGGCGGCCGGCAAGCACGTTCTCTGCGAGAAGGCCATCACGCTCAACTCCGCCGAGCTCGAAGAGGCCCGCGCCATTGCCGCCGAACACAACGTGGTTCTTATGGACGCTACCACGGTGCTCCACATGCCCTTGTATCAAGAGCTGCGCCGCCGCATGGATGCCGGCGAGTTTGGCCGCATGAACCTCGCTCAGCTCAACTTTGGTAGCTACAAGGAGTACGGCGACCTGACCAACCGTTTCTACAATCGCAACCTCGCCGGCGGTGCCATGCTCGATATTGGCGTATACGCCCTGTCCGTCATGCGCCTGTTTATGGCGAGCCAGCCCGTCGAGGTCGTGTCTCTGGGTAACACCTGCAAGACCGGCGTGGACGTTGCAGGCGGCATCGTCTGCCGTAATGCCGAACAGCAGCTGGGCGTGGTGAGCCTCACGCTCCACTCCAAGCAGCCCAAGCGTTCGGTCATTAGCTTCGACAAGTGCTATATCGAGGTCAACGAGTATCCGCGCGCCGACCATGCGACCATCGTGTGGACTGCGGACGGTCGCCGTGAGGAGGTCCACGCTGGCACCGAGGCTTATGCCCTGTGCTACGAGATGGCTGACCTCGAGCAGGCCGTCGCCGGCGACGATTCCAAGCGTGAGCTTCTGGATTATGCTTCTGATGTGATGGAGCTCATGACCAAGCTCCGCGCCGATTGGGGAGTCGTCTACCCCGAGGAGGAGTAAGCGATGCTTGCGGAAGATAGGCTCAATGCGATCGTGTCGATGGTGCAGCAGGCCGGCTCGGTTACCGTGCCGGAACTTGCCGAGGCCCTGGGCGTGACACCGTCCACCATTCGCCGTGACTTGCAAACGCTCGACCGCGCGCACCGTATCGCCAAGGTGCACGGAGGTGCGACGAGTCTGGAGCGCGCGCACGTGACGCGCGACTTGACGATCAGCGAACGCAGTGATCTCCATAACGATGACAAGGAGCGCATCTGTGCTCGTGCCGCGGCCCTGGTGGAGCCCGATAGCTTTGTGTATATCGATTCGGGCTCAACGACCCTCAAGCTCATCGAGCATCTTCCGCGTCTCGACGGCGTCACCTATGTGACCGATTCCGTGCTCCATGCTCAGCACCTTGCTTTGCGCGGCATGCGTACCGTGGTGCTGGGCGGCGAGCTCAAACCCGAGACCGAGGCGCTCGTTGGCCCCGATGCCTTGGCAACCCTGGACCGCTATAACTTCAACTGCGGCTTTTGGGGATCCAACGGCATCGCGGCCGAGCAAGGTCTCACCACACCGGATATCGAGGAAGCACAGGTCAAGCGTATCTCGATGCGCCATACCGCCAAACGCTTCGTAATCTCGGACGCCAGTAAATTTGGCATGGTGGCGCCCGTCAAGTTCGCGGACTTCCGCGACGCAACGATTATTACCGCAGGCGAGGTCCCCGCCAAGTACCGGGCAATGGACAACGTCATCACGGTCTAGCAGCAGGGGACGGGCTAAGGCCAAAACCACCGCGAAGGTGCCTGTCCCCATTGTGGTGGTTTAGGGCTCCCAGGGGCAGGGGGCTTCGATGTGGATGTGCTCGCCGGTTACGGGATGCGTGAAGGACACGCTGTGGGCGTGGAGCATCAGGCCGCAGGGGCGCGGCGTTCCGTACAGGTCGTCGCCAACCAGGGGGTGACGCTCGCTGGCCAGGTGCACGCGAATCTGATGCTTGCGGCCGGTGAGCAGCTCAACATCGATATACGAACGCGCGGGCAGGCCTCGGCGGCTCTTAAGGCGCTTGAGTACCTTGACGCGCGTCTGAGACGGCTTGCCGCTGGCGCCGACGCGCATCTTGCGGCTGTCGTGGCGGTCGCGGGCGATGGGCTTGTCGATGAGCTTTTCGTTCCAGTCGATCTTGCCCTCGGCGAGCGCTAGATAGTGCTTTTCGAATGCGTGGTCGATGACCATCTGGTCAAAAGCGGGCTGCGTCCGCTTGTCGAGCGAGAACAACACCACGCCGGTGGTGTCGCGGTCCAAGCGGTTGAGCGGTTGCATGTCGGTCGCGGCAAAGCCGTCGCCCATCGCCAGCAGCAGGTCGCTGGCGTAGTCGGTAAGTGTGCGCTCGCCGGTGCCGTCACCGTGGACGATCATGCCGGCAGGCTTATCGATAGCCATGAGCCAGGCGTCGCAGTAGAGGACTTGAGGTTCTTCGTTCACGTGTAAGCCTTTCGATTAGCTAATTCCCACAAACATGCAGCCCGAGGTGGCGCCGCGCAGGCGGGCGGCGGGCTTGCGGCCGGCTTGAGCCGCCTCGACGGCGCGACGGACGCGAGCGACGGCACGGCCAATCTCATCGGCCTCGAGCAAGGTTCCGTCGACCATAAGACGACGGACGCCGGCGTCGAGCAACTGCGGTACCTGCGGCGTGAGGTCGATGGGGTAAGCATCGTACAAGCGAGAGCGGCCATGGATGTCGGTGCGTACGGGCATGACCTTGCCGTCGATATTCTTGAGCGAGAGCTTGCGGGCACGCAGGCGGCAGTTGGCGCAATCGTGGATGCAGCCGTTGGCAACCTGCAGAATGCAATGCTCGCTTGTCATGACGCGTGGGCGGCCAAAGACGGTGATGCCCAGAGTCGCGGGCGCGGCGGCGCCGAACGAGACAATCTCGTCGAGCGTGATCTCGGGCGAGAGCCAAAACGCACCGGCCCCGCGCTCGGCAAGCGCCTCCATGCAGGGCGTGTTGTGCACCGGCAGGCAAGAGCGAATCTCGGCCGTGGCGCCAACCTGGGCGGCCAGGGCAAGCTCAGAGATGTTGCCAATAGCGACCGTGGCGCCGGCAACAACCCACGGGTCGACGCGCTCGTGGTCAACGGCACGGCAGACCTCGTCGAGCACGGGCACGATGCCCTGCTCAAACGCATCGGCGGGGGAGAGCTCGGCCGCATCGAGCGCGTCGGTGGTCATGTAGATGCGCGTTGCACCCTCCGCTCGCGCTGCCTCGGCGGCCTCGAGCGAGGTGACGGTGGCGCAGATCTGCGGCTCGTCGCGGTAGTGCTCGGGCATGGGCCGCGTACATTTGTCGAGCACCGGCAGCTCGAGCGTGCGGGCACGCTCGTCATACGGTGCCAGAATGGCCTCCTCCAGCGCCTTGCAGGCGGCGGCGCGCACCTTGTGCACAGCGGAGAAGCCCATGCCGCAGCCCTCATCGAGCGCCACATCAAAGCCCGCAGCCTCAAAGGGAGAGGAGCCCATGCGCCCGACGTGCTCTACCAGATCGGATGCCTCGACGGCGCGGGTCTTGGCAGCCTCGACGGTAAAGCCGGTGGCGGTGGCAGTGAGCGCGGGGTCGTCGCAGCAGGTGAGCGTAACGGTAAACGGCTTGCCCAGACGCGCCACGACGGACACATCAACGGCGCGGCGGCGCAGCACATCGCGCTTGAGCGCGGCGCCGGCAGCGTCAATGGCGCGCTGGCTTCGAATCACGCGCACGCGGCAGCCCTCGGGCATGCTGCGAGGCACGCGGCACTCGATGATGTCACCGGCGGCGGCATCATCGGCGGCAATGGTGGTCAGGAACTGGTCAAACTCGTTATCGTGGCGAAGCTCCAGCAGGTCGCCCTTGCCCACGGGCTCAAACAACTCAATGCGGGCGATGGCGGCGCGCCGACGGCGGTCGTCGGGCTTGAGGCCGCGCACATCGCGGTTGGCCGGGCGGCTGCCCAGCACCGTGCCCACGATCTGGCCGCGGTTGTTGGAGCGCTCGTAGCTCATCATCTCGTCACCCGAGGTACCGTCTTGGTAGGCGTGCGTAAAGTCGCGGTTGAAGCAGCGCTTGAGCTGGCGCTGGCGGGCGGCTTCCTCGTCCTTGGCAACGGTGGCTCCGGATAGCATGTCGTCAATTTCGTGACGATATACATCAACGATGGAGTACACGTAATCGGGCGCCTTCATGCGGCCCTCGAGCTTGAGCGACGCGGCGCCGGCGTCATACAGACGGCGAACAAGCTGTGAAGTGTTGGTGTCACGCGGGCATAGCGCACGCTCGCGGCCGGCGGGGGAGAGTGCGCGACCGTTCTCGTCGATCAGCTTGTAGGGCAGGCGGCAGGGCTGGGCGCACATGCCACGGTTGGCCGATCGTCCCGCCATGGCAAAGCTCGAAAGCAGGCACAGGCCCGAGTAGCAAAAGCAGATGGCACCATGGCTAAAGACCTCAAGGTCCACATCGGGCGCGGCATCGTGAATGGCGGCAATCTCGTCGATGGAAAGCTCGCGCGAGAGGGTCACACGGTCGGCGCCCTGCTCGCGGCACCAAAGGGTTCCGCGGTCGTCGTGGATGTTTGCTTGGGTTGAGATGTGCGTCTCGATGCCGGGCATCGTGCGCTTGACCTCAAAGAACAGGCCCCAGTCCTGGATGATGAAGGCATCGGCGCCCAGCGTGGAGCAGCGATGGATGAGTTGCAGCGCATCGCTCATCTCGGACTGCTTGATGACGATGTTGACCGTGACGTAGACGCGCGACCCGGCTAGATGTGCGGCGCGGCAGGCTTGCTCAAAGGCCTCGTCGGTAAAGTTGGTGGCCTTGCGGCGGGCGTTGAAGCTGCCCATGCCGCAGTAGATGGCGTCTGCCCCGGCGGCGAGTGCGGCGGCAAAGGGCTCGGGCCCTCCGGCGGGCGCCAAAAGCTCGGGTCTGCGGTTGGTGGTTCGACTGGCGGTTGCGGTCATATCCTGCCTTTCAAAATGCTCAGATACTCAAAAGTATAGTGGTGCTGTTGCGGCGGGCGATGCCCGTGCTCCAAGCGGGATAAAGTCTTCAGCAGTCCTTGCAGCAAAAATGACCCGTTTCCCTCCGTCCCCTATGGATTACCTGATCCGATGGGGACGGAGGGAAACGGATCATTTTGAGCTTCACCGTCCGGTCGTGCCGTTCAGCGGCCGACAGGTGCCGTTGGGCGATAAATTATTCTCGCAACGTGATAATAATCTTGCATCGCGCGGAAACCTTGAGTACTATCCCAAATCAAGCGCGGTGTTCAGACCGAATTGTGCCTCCCGGTGCGAACGCCGCGCTCACGCTCTCTATCTGATCGTAAGGAGAAAAACATGAGCAAGACCGTCGTGTCTTCCGATAACGCACCCGCAGCCATCGGCCCGTATTCCCCCGGTATCCAGACCGGCAACATGGTGTTCCTGTCCGGCCAGCTGGGCATCGACCCCGCAACCGGCAAGCTGCCCGAGGGCGTCGAGGCCCAGGCCAAGCAGTCCCTTGCTAACGTCGAGGCTCTGCTGACCGCTGCCGGCGCCACCTTTGCCGATGTCGTCAAGACCACGGTCTACCTGGCCGACATCGCCGACTTCGCTGCCGTGAACGAGATCTACGCCTCCAAGTTCGAGGCCCCGTTCCCCGCGCGCAGCGCTTTCCAGGTTGCCGCCCTTCCGGCCGGCGGTCTGGTTGAGATCGAGGTCGTCGCCGCTCTCTAAGGCGTTGGCAACAACTAAACATGACATGCAAAAAGACCCTGCAGTGCGAGCTGCAGGGTCTTTTGTTAAGTGACGGATCGCTTGTGGAGCCGCGCTCCATTTTGCTCGTTAGCCCTCCTTGCGGACTTTTTGCAGGTAGCGGTAGACGCTGGGCTCCGAGATGCCCAGCGCGGTGGCGGCGCAGGCTACGGCGCCCTTGAGCATGAACACTCCGTTGCCGTTGAGGTGGCGAATGACGTCCACGCGGTCGCTTTGACCAAGCGACGCCACATCCAGCCCGCGAGCGCTCAGCAGCTCGGCAATGCTGCGGTCGATGAGCTCCTGTGTGGACTCCGAAAGGCTTTCGACCTCGATAGAGGCGGGCTCCGTGCGCGTCGGCGCCGCGTCGAAGCACGCCATGAGCTGCTGTGCCATGGCGTTGATGGAGCGCACGGTCGAGAGGTCGGTGTTGACGCAGAGCATACCGACGATCTCGTCACCCTCACGGATAAAGTACGTCGCCGACTCCAGCGTCTTGCCACCGGCACCGCGGCCCTCGTAGCCCGTAATAAACGGCAGGTCGCGATACTTGGCGTCGTGCATGATCTTGAGCGCCAGGTCGGTGGCGGGACCGCCGACCTTGCGACCGCTCACGATGCCGTTGCGAATATCGACGATGGCGTGGTCGGGATCCGAGAAATCGTGCAGCACGATTTCGCTGTTTTTGCCGAGTATCTGCTCCAGGAAATCGACCATCGGCAAAAAGCGACGTACGGTCTCGTTCACGGGCAACTCCTTGGGGTGAAATCGGAAATGTTCATAACAATTTTTTCTCATGGTAACACGCCATTCCTCATCTCGTATATTCGCAGGTACATTGCGTAATACAGACGAGCGGTAGGAATTCGGCGGTAAACGGTCGACCAAAAGAAAAGTTAGATGTTATTTTGACCAGACACTTTCTTGACCTGTGGAAATGTATTGTCTCAGCTCAAGAATAGTCTGATAACAAAAAATTATTATTGAGAATGAGAATCATCTTTAATACGATATGCAACGAAGGCACAACCTCAACCCCGCACTGCGTCACAATAGAGCGTTAGATGCGAAAACAACTATTTCGAGGATTGGTGGTCAAATGACCCAGGAGACGGTTAAGAACGGCACTGAAGCCCTGTTCACTCGTGAAGGCATGCCTCCCGTTAAGGAAATGATCCCGTGTGCCCTTCAGCACGTACTGGCTTCGTTTGCCGGTATCATCACCCCGGCGGTCATCATGGCCGGCGTCTACGGCTTTAATAGCCAGCAGAGCACCGACATCATCCAGGTCGCGCTCATTCTTTCGGCAATCGACACGGCCCTTCAGGCCTTCGCTCCCTTCCGTCGCATCGGCGGCGGCCTGCCCATCGTCATGGGCGTTTCGTTCGCGTTCCTCCCGGCCCTCCAGGCCATGGGTGCCTCGGGTTTTAGCTTTGGTGCGCTGCTGGGCGGCGAGATCGTCGGCGGCGCCGTCGCGGTCCTCTTTGGTCTGGCTTACAGCAAGATTAAGTGGCTATTCCCGCCCGTCGTGACCGGTACGGTCATCTTCTCCATTGGCGTCTCTCTCTATCCCACGGCTGTCAAGTATATGGCCGGCGGTATGGGTACGCCGCTGTGGGGCACCCCGCAGGCCTGGTGCGTCGCTCTTATCACCTTCGCCGTGGTCTTTGCGCTCGCCAACTTTGGCAAGGGCACGCTCAAGCTGGGATCCGTGTTCTTTGGCATGATCGTTGGCATGATCGTTTCGATCCCCTTTGGCATGATCGACTTCTCCAGCGTCGCCACCGCTCAGGTCTTCGCCCTTCCCAAGCTCATGCCCTACGCGCTCGAGTTTGATCCCGAGGTCTGCATTACCCTCGCTGTCGTGTTCCCCATGGTCGCCATCCAGGTTATCGGTGACGTTTCCGCCGCCTGCCTGGGCTCCATCGACCGTATGCCCACCGAGCGCGAGCTCTCCGGCGCTATTGTGTCCCAGGGCCTCACCTCTATGGTCGGCGGCCTGCTGGGCGGTCTTCCCACCAGCGCCCTTGGCCAGAACGTGGGCATCATCTGCTCCAACAAGGTCGTCAACAAGTGGGTCTTTGTGATCATCGCGGCCGTCTTTGCCATCGCCGGTCTGTTCCCGCAGCTCTCTGCCGTGCTCTCCGCCATCCCGCAGCCTGTCATCGGCGGCGCGACCGTCGGCGTCTTTGGCACCATCACCATGAACGGTGTGCGCATGTTCACCCGCGAGGGCCTCACGCAGCGCACCACCACCATCGTCGGCACCTCGGTCGTCTTTGGCCTGGGTATTTGGATGGCCAGCGGCTGCCTCGCCGGCGAGGGCATGCCCACCTGGGTGTCCACCGTCATCGGCTCCAACGCCGTGACCCCCACCGCCATCATGGCCATTGTCCTTAACCTGATCCTTCCGCAGACGCCGGTCGTGGCTCAGCACATCGATGCCGCCAAGGATGCCGCTGTGGATCTGGTCCTGCCCGAGAGCAAGAAGTAACCAATTCGGTGCTATTCGCTGGCGGACGCATCGCCTCGTCCGCCGGCGCCATGCGGCGCCAAGCCGCACTTCAAAGGGCTTGTCCCTTTGGTGAAGCGTTGACGGGAGAGGGCCCGTTTCCGGTGTAGGCCGGCGCTTCGCACTTCCGCCATGTCAGAGGTGTCAAACCCCGCCTCTGATGTTGAAGGGAGCATTTATGCTTCTGGTCGCTAACGGTTCCGTCTTTACCCGCAATGCTCAGGCCCCGTTCATTCCAAACGGTGCGGTCGCCATTGACGGAGATACGATCGTCGAAGTAGGTCCCGAGTGCGAGCTCAAGGCCAAGTACCCGGATGCCGAGTACGTCGATGCCCAGGGCAACCTCATCATGCCTGGACTCATCAACTGCCACACCCACATCTACTCGGGTCTGGCCCGCGGCCTTGCCATTAAGGGCTGCAACCCCACCAACTTCCTGGAGAATCTTGAGCAGCAGTGGTGGAAGATCGACGACAACCTGACGCTCGACGGCACCAAGGCCAGCGCCTATGCCACGATTCTGGACTCCATCCGCGATGGCGTCACTACGATCTTCGATCATCACGCGAGCTTCTGTGAGATCCCGGGAAGCCTCTTTACCATTAAGGATGCAGCTCAGGAGCTGGGCATGCGTTCGTGCCTGTGCTACGAGGTTTCCGATCGCCGTGGCCAGGAAAAATGCGACCAGGCCATTGCCGAGAACGCCGAATTTGCCCAGTGGGCCGCCAAGGAGCGTCGCGATAACGACAACCACATGATCGCTGCCATGTTTGGCGGGCATGCCACCTTTACGCTGTCGGACGAGACCATGGATAAGATGGCCGAGGCCAACAACGGCCTGACCGGCTTCCACATCCATGTGTGCGAGGGCATGAACGACGTGTGGGATTCCCGCCTCAACCGCGGCGGCATCAGCCCCGTCGAGCGCCTGCTGCAGCACAACCTGCTGGGTCCCGACACCATGCTGGGCCACTGCATCCACGTGACGCCTGCCGAGATGGATATCGTCAAGGAGTCCGGCACCTGGCTCGTCAACAACCCCGAATCCAATATGGGCAACGCCGTGGGCTGCGCCCCCGTGCTCGAGTTCTTCCGCCGCGGTATTCCCGTGTGCATGGGCACCGATGCCTACACCCACGATATACTCGAGAGCCTTAAGGTCTTCCTGATCATTCAGCGCCACAACGCCGCCATGCCCAACGTGGGCTGGTACGAGGCCATGACCATGCTGTTCGAGAACAACGCCAAGATGGCGAGCAAGTACTTCGATCGCAAGCTCGGTGTGCTCGAGGCCGGCGCTGCCGCCGACGTTATCGTTATGGACTACAAGCCCTTTACGCCGCTGAGCGAGGAGAATATCGACGGCCACATGCTCTTTGGCATGATGGGCAAAAACTGCCGCACCACCATCATCAACGGCCGCGTCCTGTACAAGGATCGCGAGTTCGTTGGCATTGATGAGGACAAGATCAACGCGTGGACCATGGCTGAGTCCAAGAAGCTCTGGAGCACGCTCAACGATCGCACCTACTAATTCACAAGTAGATTCACGCGCGTCGGATGTTTCGCCGCATCCGGCGCGCGTATAGGCGACCTCCGCGGGGTCGCCGGCGCTGTGCTAGCGCTACACCGTATTTGCGCCCGCCGCGCGGTCTCGCCGGGCGTTACAGAGAGGAGCTCACTATGAGCGACATCATGAGGCCGATCCCGTTTTCGCAGCTGATGAACTGGATCATCGAGGAGCACAAGACCCAGGGCGCCGTCTTTGGCGTGCGCAAGATGGTCACGACCAACCAGGAGGGCGCGCTTCCCATTTTTGACGAGCGCATCGAGACCCCGTTTGGCCCGGCCGCCGGTCCCAATACGCAGCTTGCCCAGAACATCGTGGCATCCTACGTTGCCGGTTCCCGCTTCTTTGAGCTCAAGACCGTCCAGGTTATGGACGGCGAGGAGCTCTCCAAGTGTGTGAACAAGCCCTGCATCGTGGCGCAGGACGAGTGCTACAACTGTGAGTGGTCGACCGAGCTCGAGGTTCCGCAGGCCTTTGCCGAGTACGTGAAGGCATGGTTCGCCTGCCACCTCATCGCTCGCGAGTACGGCCTGGGAAGCCCGGACGGTTTTGTCTTCAACATGTCCGTGGGTTATGACCTGGAGGGCATCAAGAGCCCCAAGGTCGACGCCTACATCGAGGGTATGAAGGACGCCAGCGGCTCCGACGTCTGGAACGAGTGCCGCACATGGGCGCTCGCCAACCTGGACAAGTTTGAGCATGTCGATGCCGCATTTGTCGAGTCCATCCCGGCGCGCGTGTCCAACTCCATCACCGAGTCTACCCTGCACGGCTGCCCGCCGGCGGAGATCGAGCGCATCGCGACCTATCTGATCACCGCGAAGGGCCTCAACACCTACATCAAGTGCAACCCCACGCTGCTGGGCTATGAGTTTGCCCGCCAGCGTCTGAACGAGCTGAGCTTTGATTACATCGTCTTCGACGATACGCACTTCCGCGAGGACCTGCAGTGGGTCGATGCCGTGCCTATGTTCGAGCGCCTGATTGCCCTGTGTGCCGAGCGCGGGCTGGAGTTTGGCGTCAAGCTCACCAACACCTTCCCCGTCGACGTGACGAGGAACGAGCTGCCCTCCACCGAGATGTACATGTCCGGCCGTTCGCTGTTCTCGCTGACCATCGAGGCCGCCCGTCGCATTACCGAGCAGTTCGATGGCAAGCTGCGCATTAGCTACTCTGGCGGTGCTACGGTCTACAACATCCGCGCCCTGTACGATGCCGGCATTTGGCCCGTCACCCTGGCGACCGACGTACTCAAGCCTGGTGGCTACGAGCGCTTTAGCCAGATGGCTGGCGAGTTTACCGACCTGGATGGCAAGCCGTTCGCGGGCGTCTCTCTCGAGGCCGTGACTGCGATCCAGACCGACTCGCTCACCAACCCGCTCTACAAGAAGCCGCTGCGCCCGCTGCCCGACCGCAAGGTCGCCGGCAAGAGCCCGCTTTCCGACTGCTTTACCACGCCGTGCCGCACGAGCTGCCCCATCCAGCAGGATATTCCCGCCTATCTGGCGGCTGTTGACGAGGGCCGCTACGAGGACGCACTCAACATCATCATCGAGCGCAACGCCCTGCCGTTCATCACCGGCACCATCTGCCCGCATCCTTGCGGTCGTGCCTGCGAGCGTGCGTTCTACGAGCCCGAGGGCGCCCAGATTCGCGCCAGCAAGCTCAAGGCCGCCCGCGAGGCCATGACCGCCGTGCTACCCAAGCTGCGTGCCCAGGCTATCGCCAACGACGGCGAGCGCAACGTTGCCGTTATCGGCGGCGGCCCGGCCGGCCTGGCGACGGCATTCTTCCTGACGCGCGCCGGCGTGCCCGTCACCATCTTTGAGGCCCGCGATTCGCTCGGTGGCGTGGTCCGTCACGTGATTCCCGAGTTCCGCATCGCGAGCGACGATATCTCCCACGATGCCGAGCTCTGCCTGGCCTTTGGCGCCAAGGTGCAGCTCAACGCTCGCGTTGATTCCATTGACGAGCTCAAGGCCCAGGGCTTTACCGACGTGGTCGTGGCCACCGGTGCCTGGATGCCCGGCTCTGCGGGCCTAGGCGAGGGTGCCGAGCTCGACGTGCTGGAGTTCCTCGAGGCCGCCAAGAAGGGCGAGAAACTCGAGCTGGGCGAGGACGTCGTGGTCATTGGCGCCGGTAACACCGCCATGGACGCGGCCCGCGTGGCCAAGCGTCTGGCTGGCGTGAAGAACGTGCGCCTGGTGTATCGCCGCACCAAGAAGCAGATGCCCGCTGACGAGGAAGAGCTCGATCTTGCTCTTACCGACGGCGTTGAGTTCTGCGAGTTGCTGGCGCCCAAGGCGTTCAACGGCGCCGTGCTGACCTGCGATGTTATGGAGCTTGGCGAGCCGGATGCAAGCGGCCGTCGCAGCCCCGTCGCCACGGGCGAGACCGTCGAGCTTCCCGCCACCACGGTGATCTGCGCCGTGGGCGAGGGCATCGACGCCAGCCTGTACGATGCCGCGGGCGTCGAGCACGACCGTCGCGGCCGCCTTGCCGCCACCTCCACCGGCGTCGAGGGCGTCTGGGCTGCGGGCGACTGCCGTCGCGGTCCTGCCACCGTGGTCGAGGCCATCGCCGATGCCGCCGAGGTTGCCCGTGCCATCGCCGGCGTGGACTTTAACAAGTACGCCGACCAGAATGCTCAGGCCGGCCGCGAGGACACCTGCTACGAGCGCAAGGGGTCGCTGTGCCGCGACAAGCGCAACTGCACCAAGACCCGCTGCCTGGGCTGCGGCTCGGTGTGCGAGGTCTGCTGCGACGTGTGCCCCAACCGCGCCAACGTGGCAATTAAGGTGCCGGGCCTGGCCAAGCATCAGGTCGTCCATGTCGACGGCATGTGCAACGAGTGCGGCAACTGCGCCGTGTTCTGCCCTTACCAGGAGGGTCGTCCCTACAAGGACAAGCTCACCCTGTTCTGGAGCGAGGAGGACATGGAGAACTCCGAGAACGAGGGCTTCCTGGCCGTGGACGAGGACCACTTTAAGGTTCGCGTCGCCGGCACGGTCCGCACCGTCTCGGTCGATGCCGTCAACACCGGTCTTCCCGAGGCCGTCCGCCTGACCATCAGGGCTGTGCGCGACAACTATTCGTACCTTCTTAAGAAATAGGCGAGTCTCTTATGGCCAAATCCATTCAACATAACGTGGCCTACGTTGCCTGCGGAAGCGGTTGCGCCTCCGCAGGCGGCGATGCCCGCTGCAGCGAAGGCTGCATTGGCTGTGGCGCCTGCGTCACGGCCTGCCCCCACGGCGCCATTGCGCTGGTCGATGGCATCGCCCGCGTGGACCGCTCCAAGTGCACGGGCTGTGGCCTGTGCGGCGTGGCGTGCCCGCAGCGCGTGATTGCCTTCGTCCCCGGCTACCAGAACATTCTGGTGCGCTGCAACAACACCGATAAGGGTGCCATTGCGCGCAAGGTCTGCGACACGAGCTGTATCGGTTGCGGTATGTGCGCCAAAAAGTGCCCTGCCGGCGCTATCCGCATCGAGGACAACTGCGCCCATATCGACGGCGTGGACTGCCTGTCGTGCGGCATGTGCGCCGTCGTCTGCCCGCATGGCGCCATCCACGACCGCACCGGCATCGCCGCCGGCGTGTAGAAGGGAATCACCATGGCACAGGAATTCACTTTTACCGTTAACGGTGTCGAGCACACGACGACGGAGAATAAACCACTGCTGCGCTATCTGCGCGACGACCTGCACATTCACTCCGCCAAGGACGGCTGCTCCGAGGGCGCCTGCGGCACCTGCACCATCCATGTGGACGGTGCGGCCGTCAAGGCGTGCGTACTGACCACTGCTCTTGCCGCCGGCCGTAACATCGTGACCGTCGAGGGCCTGCCCGAGGACGTGCGCGAGGCCTTTGTGTACGCCTTTGGCGCTGTGGGCGCCGTGCAGTGCGGTTTTTGCATCCCCGGCATGGTCATGGCGGGTGCAGCGCTGATCGCCGAGGACCCCGAGCCCACCGAGGAGCAGATCAAGTACGCCATCCGTGGCAATGTCTGCCGCTGCACCGGCTACAAAAAGATTATCGAGGGCATTTCGCTGGCAGCTGCGGTGCTCCGTGGCGAAAAGCAGATCGACGAGAATTTGGAGCGCGGCGACGACTACGGCGTGGGCAAGCGCGCCTTCCGCATCGACGTGCGCAAGAAGGTGCTCGGCGAGGGCAAGTATCCCGACGACATCGACGAGCTCGATCAGCCGGGTCTGACCTATGCCAGCGCCGTGCGCTCCAAGTACCCGCGCGCCCGTGTGCTCTCCATCGATACTTCCAAGGCCGAGGCCCTGCCCGGCGTGGTGGGCATCCTGCGCGCCGAGGACGTGCCGGTCAACCAGGTCGGCCACCTTATCCAGGACTGGGACGTCATGATCGCCCAGGGCGACATCACCCGCTGCGTGGGCGATGCCATCGTGCTGGTGGTTGCCGAGGACGAGGCGACGCTCGAGAAGGCCAAGAAGCTCGTAAAGATCGATTACGAGCCGCTGGAGCCCGTGCGCAACATCGCCGAGGCCAGGTCTGCCGACGCCCCGCGCCTGCACGACAGCTTCTTTGCCTTTGGCAACACGGTGGAGCTCAAGGACAACGTGTGCCAGAGCCGTCACGTGACGCGCGGTGACGCCGCCAAGGCGCTGGCAGAGAGCGCGTTTACCGTGACGCAGCGCTTTACCACGCCCTTTACCGAGCATGCCTTCTTGGAGCCCGAGTGCGCCGTTGCCTTCCCGTACAAGAATGGCGTCAAGGTGCAGTCGACCGACCAGGGCGCCTACGACACGCGCAAAGAGTGTGCCCACATGTTTGGCTGGGATAGCGAGCCCGAGCGCGTGGTCGTCGAGACCATGCTCGTGGGTGGCGGCTTTGGCGGCAAGGAGGACGTGTCCATCCAGCACTTGGCCGCGCTCGCCGCATATAAGTTCCAGCGTCCTGTGAAGTGTAAGCTCACGCGTGCCGAGTCGCTTGCCTTCCATCCCAAGCGTCATGCCATGGACGGCACCTTTACGCTGGGCTGCGACGCCGAGGGCAACTTTACCGGCCTGGACTGCGAGATCAACTTTGACACCGGTGCCTACGCGTCGCTGTGCGGCCCGGTGCTCGAACGCGCCTGTACGCATGCCGTCGGCCCCTACAAGTACCAGAACACCGACATCCGCGGCTTTGGCTACTACACCAACAACCCGCCCGCGGGTGCGTACCGAGGCTTTGGCGTTTGCCAGTCCGAGTTTGCGCTCGAGAGCCTGATCGACTTGCTGGCAGAGAAGGTCGGCCTGGATCCGTGGGAGATTCGTTACCGAAACGCCATCGAGCCGGGCGAGGTTCTGCCCAACGGCCAGATTGCCGATTGCTCCACGGCGCTTAAGGAGACGCTGCTCGAGGTCAAGGATGCCTACTACGCGCATCCCGGACATGCCGGTATCGCCTGCGCCATGAAGAACGCCGGCGTGGGCGTGGGCCTGCCCGATGCCGGCCGCTGCAAGATTCGCATCGAGAACGGCGTGGCCGTGGTCTATGCCGCCACGTCCGACATCGGCCAGGGCTGCAACACCGTCTTTTTGCAAGACGTTGCCGAGGCCTGCGGTCTGCCGCTTCGCTGCATCGCCAACGGCGAGTGTTCCACCGAGAACGCTCCCGACTCCGGCACCACGTCTGGCTCGCGTCAGACGGTCGTGACCGGCGAGGCCGTACGCGGTGCCGCCTTCCTGCTGCGCGATGCCATGGTTGGCATCGAGGCCGGCAAGCCCGCACCCGATGCTCCCGTGAGCGCGCATGGTGACGGTGCCAAGATTGAGTACGACGACGGTCGCGCATATCAGCTGCGCGCGCAGGAACTCGTCGCCGGCCAGGGCATGCATCCTCAGGATCCCGCGACCGCCATCAAGGCGCTCGAGGGATGCGAGTTTGGCTACGTGTATCTGGAGCCGACCGACAAGCTGGGCGCCGACGTTCCCAATCCCAAGAGCCACATCTGCTACGGTTTTGCCACGCATGTGGTCATTCTGGATGATGACGGCCGCGTGAGCGAGGTCTATGCCGCGCACGATTCCGGCAAGGTGGTCAATCCCATCTCCATCCAGGGTCAGATCGAAGGCGGCGTGCTCATGGGTATGGGCTATGCGCTTACCGAGGACTGGCCGCTCAAGGACTGCGTGCCCCAGGCAAGGTACGGTACGCTCGGACTGTTCCGTGCGCCCGAGATTCCGGATATCCACGCCATTTACGTGGAGAAGGACGAGCTGCTGCCCGTGGCATACGGCGGCAAGGGCATCGGCGAGATCGCCACGATCCCCACGGCGCCCGCCGTGCAGAATGCCTACCGCGCGTTTGACGGCAAACTGCGTCCAGATCTGCCCATGGTGGATACGCCGTACAGCCGCGCCCGTCACCGCGGGTAGGGTAGGACGCGCACGGCCATTGCTGACGGGCTGTTCGCGCTCAGCATCAACTACATACGCTGCGCCTTTGGCCCCAGCTCCATCGCGAGCTGGGGCCTTTTGTTTGGAGCGGAGACAGCATCCCGGAATTCGGGCAATCCGGTGGTCAGGGGTTGAGCGAGCGTCGCGCTAAGGATGCCAAGCGTAAAACCTTCAATGAAAATGGCGTAAAAACTACATCTGTCATGGCGTAAAAACTACATTGAAAGTAGCGTAAAATCAGCATTGAGAATGGCGTAATTTCGCATATCGCGTGATAGAGAGGGACGGCCGTCTATGGATGCACCAAAGAGATTGACCCAAAAGGGATATAGGCCCCGGCTCATAGAGGAGCGCCTCGACACCCTTATGCGGGCGTTTGGCTGTGTGGAGATCAACGGCCCCAAATGGTGCGGCAAGACCTGGACGGCGCTCTCTCGCTCGGCGAGCGTCTCCAGGCTCGATGAGCCTGCGCAGCGTGCGGCGGCAGAGGTCGACCCAAGCCTGGCGCTCATCGGCGATGCGCCACACCTGGTCGATGAATGGCAGGAGGTGCCCGAGGTTTGGGATGCCGCCCGGCGTTTCGTGGACGCGAGCGGCAACGAACGGGGGACACTTTTGCTCACGGGCTCGACCGCGCTCAAAAGCGAGGAGCGCAGCCATGTTCGTCATTCCGGCACGGGTAGGATCGCCCGTCTGTCAATGCGCCCCATGGCCCTGTGTGAGTCGGGCGACGGCGAGCCGCTCGTGTCACTGGCAAGCCTCTTTAAGGGCGAGGATTTTGCCCCTCAGCGTCGCGAGAGCACGGTGGATGACGTCGCCCGCTGGTGCTGCAGGGGCGGTTGGCCTGCAAATCTTGGGCTTTCGGAAGATCTTGCGCGAGAGACGGCAAGCCAGTACGTGCACTCGGTGCTCGACGTCAACGTGCTGGACGAGGGCATGTCGCCCGAGCTTGCACACGGCCTTTTGCGAGCTCTTGCCATGAACGAGAGCCAGGCTGTCACGTACAAGACGCTCGTAAAGGACGCCTCGTACGGTGAGGCGGGCCCCGACGAGAGGACCATCGCTGCGTACTTGGACCTCTTCAACAGGCTCAAGCTGACCGAGGACCTGTGCGGATGGGAGCCGCCCATGCGCTCGAAGGCCCGCGTTCGCGTGCGCCCCAAGCGCTACTTCTGTGACCCGTCACTTGCGGCGGCGTTGCTGGGGGCTACCCCTGAGCGGCTGCTTGGCGATATGCAAACGCTGGGGATGCTCTTTGAGAATCTCGTCCTGCGCGACGTGCGCGTGTTCCTTTCCACCTACGGCGGTGTCGACAACAGTGTCCATTATTTCCGAGATGAGAAGGGCCTTGAGGTCGATCTGATCGTTGAGCACGACGGGCGCTGGGGAGCCATCGAGGTCAAGCTGAGTGATGCGAAAGCAGACGATGGAGCGAGAAATCTCAAGGCGCTGGAGAGGAAAGTGCTCTCCAATCCTGCCGCCCAGAATGCCGCGCCGGCGTTTTTGGCGGTCGTGGTTGGAAAGGGGAGCATTGCCTACACACGCGACGACGGCGTGGCGGTGATTCCCATGGCGGCACTTGGGGCGTAGTGGTTTTGCGGGCGTGCCGTGCTTCCTTTACCGAAAATCCATTTGGTAAACCAGATGCTCGCGGATAGAATAAAGTTGACGGCAGCCCAAGTTCTGGAGAGCTGGGAAACGCCGTTGCTTGGTCAAGAGGTCGGTGCCTTAATGGCAGCGACTTGTTATGCTTCGAATGCTGCTTGAGTGCCTCGGAAAGTTCGATAAGCGCCGTGAAGAGCGAGACCAAAGCAACCAAGAGCTCTACGAGCTCTGATGGGCCCGGGATGACCTCTGATTCAAGTCACCGGGCCTCAATCTTTTTCATCCATTTGAATAGAGCGGGCGACTCTCTTGGGGCCATCTGCATGGCGCGTGCCTGGCGCGCGTGGCACAGCATCCCATTTTTGTGTCCGCACGGGTGGCTACGCTTACCGCAACGTAGCCATTCGTGGAAAGGACGGATGTCATGGCAACGGATAAGACCGGTTACGTGAGCGTTGGCGCCGAGATAGAGGACGAGGTTATGCCCGACCGCGTGATCTTTAGCATTGGCTTTGGTGGTCGCCGCACCACCAAGGAATCGTGCCTGGAGGATTACAACACCGATCGCGCCCGCGTAGCCGCCGCGCTGGCGCCCTTTGGTTTGGATAGCGAATTAACATGCTGTCGGTACACTTGTTATGCGCAGATGACGCGCAAGAAGGCGACGATTGTGGGCTACAACTACTATGCGTACGGTACGGTTGCCGCGCCTGTCGATTCGACTGACTTTGCTGCTGTGTGGACCGCACTCAATACCTGCGAGTCACATGCCGACATGAGCATTCGATTTGAGTTGGCGGATCAGCGCGCGGCGGAAGACGCCCTGATTGCCCGTGCGGTTGAACGTGCTCGCGGCAACGCGCAGGCACTTGCCGTTGCGGCGGAGTCTATGCTGGGCGGCGTCAAGCATATCTCGTATAACAGTCGGGCGGCGGGCTATGGTCGAACATACTGTGTTGCCGCGTGTGCTCCCGATGGGGCGTCCGGAGGCTCCGAGGAGACGGTGCTGGAGCCAGAGCCTATCGAGGTCGAGTGCTCCGTGGATATGGAATGGTGGCTGGAGTAGGAAGCAGGTGCTGAGCGGCTGAGGGACCGAGGCTTCGCTACCGAAAAAACCATTTGTTAAACTCAATGTCCGTGGGTAGAGTAAGGTCGACGGCAGCCCAAGTTGTGGATAGCTGGGCAGCGCCGTTACTTCGATTAAGGGGTCAATGCCTTAACGGCGTCGACCCCTCTTCTTTTGCTTCGTACGCTGCTTAAGTGCCTCGGAAAGTCCGATAAGCGCCGTGAGGAGCGAGACCAAAGCGGTCAGGAGCTTCACGAAATCAATCAGATCGGTCATGGGCATCACCTCCCGTCGCATGGAGGGCGCTGCCCGGCACATGGAACTGCCGTCAACAACTGCCATTCAATCAAAGCGCGGTCATAAATACGAATATATGTTCGATAATAACAGCAACGTGATTCCCTCGAATAGCAGCCTTTCGTAAGGGCGGCAGAAGACGGCGCTGGGCGATTGGGGCTAGACGCGCAGGTCTTCGTCACCGAAAGCCCGTTTGATTAACCAGCCCTCTGTAGGTACACTGCATATTGATGGGCCCGGGATGACCGCTGATTCAAGTCACCGGGCCTAAATCTTTTCATCCATTTGAATAGAGCGGGCGACTCTCTTGGGGCCGTCTGCATGGCGTGTGATTAGCGCATGGTATTGCGCCCAGCTTTCATGTCCGCGCGGCCACCTATCCTTACGGCAATGTAGCCGCTTATGTAACAAGCGGCAAGCAACGGAGAAAGGCCCTAACCGTGTCAGCTGAAAAGACGCCGTGTATCTCGGCTATCGATACGACGAACTTTGCGCGCCAGATTGTGCTGGACTTTGAGTTTGCGCCGGTGCCAAAGCAGCGCCAGCGCCGTGGGCTGCGCAATGAGATTATCGAGGTCGGCGCCGTTAAGCTCGATTACCACGGCAACGTTATGGGCGAGTTCTCGCAGTTTGTGCAGACGGAATTTACCGAAGGCGTTGCGTATCCCGTCCGCGAGCTCACGGGGATATCGGCCGTGGACACCGCGATGGCCGATCCGCTCTACATGGTGATAAAAAGGCTCAGCGATTGGATCGGTCGCTACTCCGCCCAGGTGGTCTGTTGGAGCGGTGCGGACCGTCGGCAGCTTTTGACCGAGTGCCAGGCAAAGCACATCGACCTTTCCACATTTCCTACGGACTGGGCCGACCTGCAGGCGTTTTACACCTCGATCATGGACGTTGGCAGCCACGGGCGCGTCTCGTTGGGCGACGCGGCAACGTGGTTCGGCATCGAGTTTGACGAGTCGACGGGCCATGCCCACAGCGCCCTAGCCGATGCGCGCGTGACCGCCAAGCTGCTCAAGCAGGTGATGGACGGGGACTATCACGTGAGTCCGCGCGCCCAAGAAGTCCGCCAACGTTGGGGGATGGGCGAGCGGGCCCAGACACGCCTCTCTAGCAAGTGCCCCGAGCTGGGCGACCTGCTGCTGAAGCTGAAGGCGGCGGGAAGGTAGGGGCGTTAGTTGTCTGCATGGCGCGTGCCTGTCGCGTATCGTTACTCTTCCTGCTGCTTGGCAGGCAAGATGTAGACGTTCTCGGCGTCCACGGCGATCTGCGCGGGGCGGTTGTAGAGGGTGTCGATCTCCTTTACGCTCTGCTTGAACGGCGTGACGTCGGGCGTCTTTGCCTGATGGAGCTTTTCGAGGAGTTTCTCGGATTGCTTGTCGTTGAACTTTCCGATGCTCTCTCCTGCGCCTTCGAGCGCCTCGTCGATGAGTGTATGGTCGCCCACGGGGGTCTTTGCGATGGCGTGACCGAGCAATTTGCCCGCGGACGCGATACCGCCCAGCAGTGCCGCATCGACGGTGTCGACAGCCCCGCTTCGAGTGCGTTGTAGCAGTCGGTGTAGAGCTCGCGGTACGCGATCGAATCAGCCTCGATCTTCGCAGTGGCGTCCGCGAGCTTTGCGGGCTCGAAGTTCTGGGCGAGCATGGGTTCGAGGAACAGCGAGAACGCGTGGATGTAGGTGGCGAGCTGGCAGTCTTTGAGGTAGTCGAGCACCTTGTCGAGGCGTCTGCCCAAGCCGTCTCGCACCTCGATGAACCCTTTCTTTTTCAGATCCGCCTGTGCCTGCGAGCGGAAGAGTTCCATGTCCTGCGCGGACGACTGCTTGATGTCGAGCACCTTCATATGGGCGTTTGCCATGTAGGTGGCGTTGCCGTAGTTGAGGCCGTAACCGTTGAGGATGTCTGCGAGCGTCTTGAGGTTGCCACGCATGTTGGCCTTGTCGCGCTGACGCATGTACTCGAACATTTCGTCGACGGACTCCTGGATGGAGTCGAGCTTTTGGTTTATCTGCGCGATTGCGGCTGCCATGAATAGCGATGTTGGATCGTAAGGCACCTGCGTGACGCTCGTGGCGATGTCGCCCTCGACTACGTGGAAGCGCGCCTGCCCAGGGCCCTTGGCGGCGTCGCGGTAGCCCCCTGTGAGACCGCTGCCGTCCTTGAACGTGTTGAGTTTCGACGGATCGAGCGGGTTACCATATTTGTCAGTCGCCTGGAGCAGCGTGGGCACGCTCACCGTGTTGGTGACGGTGCGAAACATCGAGGGGAGCGAGGCGAACGCCACGCCGAGTTGGGGAATTCGCTCGAGCGGTAGCTTGATGGCGCCGGAGACGTCCACCCGCTTCTGAGTGAGCGCGAGGTGGATTTTGGTCGATGCGAGCTGTTTTGCCACGAGCTCCTCTCGGCCGTCGTTCGCCGAGGGTTTGGTCTCGTTGTCTGCCATAGCGCGCTCCTTGCTTACGTTGATAGTCGTGGGCATTATCTCATCGCCTGGTGGCTTGCTAGAGCGGGGTAGAGGCCGAGCGTCTGGCGAAACTCGTTAACTGATTGCATTTCAGCGGATTGGGTTGATTATAAGAGAAGGACGGCTATCCATCTGCCCTTCCCAGTTGAGTTCGCTTTGAGCTACTGTTCGTGCCTATGCTGCTTGGGCTCAAGCCTTCTCGCTGCCGTGAAGCAGGCCGTGGCCGCCATGGCCAATGCGATGCTGGCCATCCAAGTGGAGTCGCCGGTTGCAGCGAGCTTTGGTTCATCGGCTGTCGTGCGTCCCGACTTTTTTGTAGCCGCCTCGTCGGCGTCCTTTTCAGGAGTGGCAGGATCACTTTTGTTGTCGCCGGGTGAATCTACGTCGGTCTTTCCGCCCGCCTGCTCCCCTTGGGCCTTCCCCTCCACGGTGAAGGACGCATCGGTCGCCGTCCCGTCCTTCCAGACGGCCGTGACGGTGTGTCCGCCGCCGGCGAGCGTGTCCAGGTAGGACGGCCTGAGCTCGATAATCGTGCTGCCCCTGGTTGCGGTGTAGTTCTCGGCGGAGACCTCAGTTCCGTCCACGAGGAGACGCGTGAACTCATCGAGAGGACCGCTGAAGCGGAAGGTCAGACCGGCCTCGCCGTCCTTTGCATACGCCTGCCCGTCGCCCTTGGTGGCGGCATACAGCGGAGCGGTCACGTCGAAGGTGACGTCCCCCGCGTCGTCGACATCAAAGGTCTGAACGCCGGTCTTGCCGTTACGCTCGGCGTAGGCGGAGCTGTAGACGAAGGTCTCGTGGCCCGTCTTGTCGAGGACCGCGAGGGCTTGGATTTCAAACGAGCCCATCGAGAGCGACGTGGGGAACTCGATTTCGATATAGCCCCTTGCCGCATCGTAGCTGCAGCTCAACGTTTTGCGGGTCTTTAAAGAGTTCGGGTCCTCGACATAGCCGGGGTCGCCGAGGATCGGGGAGACAGACTTTACGCCGTCCGCGTCGCCTACATTGCAATAGATACGGAGGATCCCGCCGACGGGGACCCTCTTCGCGGAGATGGAAACGTTCGAGACCGTGGGCGGGTTCCGGTCGATCGCGCTGCCGGTCACCTCGAAGCACAGCTCGCTCGGGTCGCCAACCGAGAAAGTCGCGCCCGAAATGCCGTTGGCCCTGGCGTAGGAACTCTCGTACACATCGGTCTCGAACCCTAGGCCATCGGTGACCGAAAGGCCGATCAGCCTGTGCCTTCCGATCCTATTGCTGTCGAATGTGAGGTCAAACCCGTCGATAGACGAGCCTCCGTGATAATAGGCTGACGAAACAGAGCAGCCGTCGTCCGAATTCTCCCAGCCCTGCCGCAGTATGGGGGAAACGGAGCGAACGCCGTCGGCATCGGAGACGGTCCAAGAGATGTGGAGGTCGGCACCGGTTGCGACCTCCCTGCTCGAGAGCGACACGGAGGACACGGTCGGCGGGTTTTGGTCCTCGGGTCCCTCGGTCACCTCATACTCGAGGGGGTCGGTGGTGAAGGTCGGACAGTCGAGCCCCTTCTCCTCGGCATACGTCGTGTCGTAGACATCGGTAACCCATCCAAGACTATCGGTCACGCCGAGGCCGATGATCCGGTACCTGCAGGGCCGGTCGCTCGGGGAGGTGGAGATATCGAAGCCCGCGGTCGTGTTGCCGGTCGACGAGAAGGCGAGACGGGAACTGATTCCATGGTCTCCGGTATCGTTTTCGACAAGGACTTCGACTATGGGCGTGACGGACCGTACCCCGTCAGGGTCATCGACGCTATAGCCGACATGCAGCGTGGAGCCGGCCGTGACTGTCGTCGCGGATATCGTCACGTTGGAGATGCTGGGCGGGTTCGGGTCCGACGCGGCTAGGGCGGTTGAGGGCAAAGCAAGCGCTACGGTGGCGGACAGCGAGGCGAGCAGGCTAAGCGCGAAGCGCCTGGAGAATTTCAAGGAGGTCATTGGTGGTGCCGATCTTCCATAATTGTTGCAGCGATACCAGTATATCTTTGGCCCATGCTAGCCAGATGTTCTTTCCGCGAACGGCTCGTTAGTTTAGAGACGGCATATGGACGCCTGTCTCGTCCACGTTTCTCGTAAGGGCGATTATAAGGACATGAAGAGACTTTCTCGGAACAATCAATTGGGGATATCAAAGAAATGCTGGACGCCTCCTGATCGCTCAATGCCTTTGAGGTGAAATGCGGCGCATCGGCTACGTTGTTGAGATCATTTATCGAGCGATACGTCATTCCAGCTGAGGCCACCGTCATGAGGCTTCTGTTCCTACACCCCCCCCCGCAATCCCGCGCGCGGCACCCAACAGCTCGTACTCCCTCTCGCTCCACTGGCACAGCTCGGCAGTCTCGACGGCGTCGCGACACAGGTCCAGAAACACCTCAGCTCCCTCGCAGAAGCACTCGCGGGCAAAGTCACCCGAACCGCTTGCGACGCACGTGCCGTCGGCAAACAGCTTCCAGCTAGACAGCTCGCGCGAGTCGTCTCCAAGCAGCTTGATCTGCAGTACGTGCGGGTCGCCGGCGGTGTAGAGCTCTTTCTCGAGCGCCTGCACGGTAAAGCGCATCTGGTGGGGGAGACTGCTCTTGACCATGGCCGAGGCATAGCCGTTCGGCTTGTCCAGAAGATGCATTCGTTTTGGCTTGGCTGCCAGGTTGTGGAAGTTGCGCTCACTGCGCACGGAGAAATTGTCCATACGGACTCCTTTCATCGATATTGGCAGGGCCACCGTGCCTCTTGGCCGGTTGGCGTCGGGATCGTGGAGCCAACTCTCTACCCCGACTCTGGATAAAACGCGCCCGCTCCTTGCGGGCACGATGGGGTCTATCAACGTGTACGGACAGAAATCAAGCGCCATCCGCGAAATGACGCGCGGATGGCGTTGGTTTCCCAAGTGATTATTCGGCTTCCATCCGGAAAAGTGTCGAAATCAGCCGTGTAAAAGTACGGAAAAGTGTCGAGATAGGCACCTTAAAACTTCGGAAAAGTGTGGCTGGATGACAAAACAGCACTTAGAAGTCGGTGCTGGATGCGGGATCCTGTGGTCGCCTTCAGCCCTCGCTACTCGTCGTCCTCGTCGTTGGGGTCGCCCTTGAGGGTGTTGATGTCCAGGTACTGGTTGTCGTCCTCTTTTTGCTGGGTCTCCGACTCCGCTTGGGTGGGGCCGCGGAACAGCTGGAACCCCTCAAACGCAATGACACCGAGCAGGGCAATGATAATGGCGATAAAGGCAACCTTGACTGCCTGCGGAAATTCCGAGAAACGCAGCGCCTTTTCCTCGGCGTAATAATCGGCGAAGCGCTCTTCGCCCGTGCTTTTGGTATACGCCGGCGCGGACGCGGCCTCCGGGTCATATTCCGGTGCAGGCGTGGCGGCGTACGGATCGTTGAGATAATCGCTCGATGCGGTGCCATAATCCTCGGTCTCGATGCGACCGGTGCCAGCATAGCCATCGGAATAACCGGAATATGCCGCACCGCCCTCATAGTCCGCGGCGCTCGTGTTGGCGGCAAAAAGCGGGTTAACTGGAACATCGAGCGCCGGCATGCCGGTAGAGGTCTCATCCAGATCGGTTGCAGCCCAGGAATCGTAGGCAACCTGATGGGCAACGGGCTCATCGAGCCTTGCGACCGGAGGCTTGCGTGCCGCAGGAACAGGCAACTGCTGGGCGCTGTACATAACGGTGCTGTCGGCCGATTTGCCCTGCGTCGCTGCTGCGAGAAATGCCGCCGTCTCGGACGGGTCGCTTGCGGGGCGGGGAGCGGGCGTGGGCGCCGAAGTGGGTGCGGGCGTAGGCGCGGGCGTCGAAACAGGCGACTGCGCAGGAGTCGGCGCAGATACGGGCTCAGGCGCAAGTGCGGGATTGGGGCTTGACGGGCGAGCCCCGCCGCCGCCCATGAGTTCGTCGGCGGTCCACGGGCGATCATCCATCACGTCGTCAAGGCTCAGCGAAAACAGGTCGTCTTCACCCTCATCGAACATGCGGTGCACATGTCCACCAATTGCCGGAATCAATCCGCGACCGGTGCATGATGCCTTGCTCAACGCCATTCTGTCCCATCCTTTCGAAATACTAATGACATCGATTATATGGAACTTCCCAAGCGGCTCGGTCTCGGATTCGTGCTTTCCAGAACTCGCGCCCAAAAAGGGAGGGGCAATCCAGGCGAGTGCCTACTTGTCGCCGGCCGCCGCCTTGGCCTCATTGAGGTAGCTATAGAAGCTGTACTTGGAGATGCCAAAGAACTCGCAGGCGCGCTCACTCGACTTGGAAATGAGGAAGGCACCGCGACGGTCGAGGTAGCCAATGGCACGAATGCGCTCGTCTTTGGTCATGAGCGCCGCGGGCTTGCCCACAAACTGCTCGCACTCGTGCAGCAGGTCCTCGAGCAGGTCGCCGATGTTCTTGGTAATGGGCTCGGGCTCGGTATAGCCCGTGCCGCCGGTGCCGGTAAAAGCGTCGAGCGAGCGCTCAAATGCCTTCATAAGCGTAATGTCAAAGTTGATGCCCAAAATGCCGACGGGCTTGCCCTCGTCGTTGCGGATAAAGATCGTCGACGATTTGAGCAGCTTACCGTCGGTGGTTTTAGTGAGGTACGGCTCGCGGTCGTGTACGTCGGTGGCGCCCTCGTGCATGGACTCAAACACGATATGGCTGGGGCCGTCACCCAGTTTGCGCCCGCTGACGTGGCCGTTTTCGATCACTACGATGGAGTGGTCCACGTCCTCGGTCTCCAGGTCGTGGACGACGACTTCACAGTTGGGGCCAAATTGGAGTGCCAGGCCGTGTGCAAGGCGCTTATAGAACTCAATCTGTGCGGGGGTCATAGGTACCTTCCTAAAAATTAGTTTGGGCACACTTTGCCATAAACCACACATGACCGCAAACAAATCCATCAACAAGGCAATTCATGACCGTTCGGCGGCGAAAAAGTACCGATTGCGGCAACAAACAATTCGTTAGGTATACCAATCAAAAAGTGTGATAGAACATTACTAACAAACTTTTTGTTTGGCATCCACATAAAAGTTCAGTCGCATGAATGGGAATGGGCTGAAACGCGTATGCGGGGGCCGGCAAGAGAGGACTTAAGGAGTTCACCGTATGGCCGATAAGATCCAGTGGGCGAGCAACACGATGCCCAAGAGCGATGACAAGCACTTGGGAATCATGAGCCTCGACCACGTGAAGAAGGCCCGCGCCTTCCACCAGTCGTTCCCCCAATATACCGTCACTCCGCTTGCCCGCCTGGACGGCCAGGCTGCGCGCCTGGGCCTGTCCAACCTGTGCGTTAAGGACGAGAGCTATCGCTTTGGCCTCAACGCCTTTAAGGTTCTGGGCGGTTCGTTTGCCATGGCCAACTACATTGCCGACGAGACCGGCAAGGACGTTGCCGAGTGCACCTTCGATTACCTGACCTCCGATCAACTTGCCAAGGACTTTGGCCAGGCCACCTTCTTTACCGCCACCGACGGCAACCATGGCCGCGGCGTGGCATGGGCTGCCAACAAGCTGGGCCAGAAGGCCGTCGTTCACATGCCCAAGGGTTCCACTAAGCCCCGCTTCGATAACATCGCCGCCGAGGGCGCAACGGTGACCATCGAAGAGGTCAACTACGACGAGTGCGTGCGCATGGCCGCTGCCGAGGCCGACGCCTGCGAGCGCGGCGTCATCGTTCAGGACACCGCCTGGGAGGGCTACGAGAAGATCCCGTCCTGGATCATGGAGGGTTACGGCACCATGGCTTCCGAGGCTGCCGAGCAGCTGCGCGAGATGGCCATCAACCGCCCGACGCACGTGTTTGTCCAGGCTGGCGTGGGTTCGCTCGCCGGCGCCGTGGTGGGCTACTTCACCAACCTGTATCCCGATAACCCGCCCACCTTCGTCGTGGCTGAGTGCGCGCCTGCCGCCTGTCTGTACAAGGGCGCTGCCGCCGGCGACGGCGATCCGCGCATCGTGGACGGCGACATGCCCTCCATCATGGCCGGTCTGTGCTGCGGCGAGCCCAACATTCTGGGCTGGGATATCCTGCGCAACCACGTCACCGCCTTCGTGTCCTGCCCCGACTGGGTCACCGCTCGCGGCATGCGCACCCTGGGCGCTCCCGAGAAGGGCGACCCGCGCGTCATCTCCGGCGAGTCCGGCGCTGTGACCACCGGCCTGGTCGAGACCCTCATGCTCGATCCCGAGTACGCCGAGCTCAAGGAACTCATCGGCCTGGACAAGACGAGCTCCGTGCTCTGCTTCTCCACCGAGGGCGACACCGATCCCGACCAGTATCGCCGCATTGTTTGGGAAGGCGAATATCCCACTTGCTAATCGTTGGGGCGGAGTAAATAGGTATCGCTCCGCCACCTCACAGGTAGATTCCTTCGTTTGAAAGGTTATGAACAATGGCTAAAGAACTCGATTTCGACGCTATCAAGGCTGCTGCTGAGTCCCATCGTGCTGATATGACTCGCTTCCTGCGCGCTATGATCTCCCATCCCTCTGAGTCTTGCGAGGAGGGTGAGGTTGTCGCCTGCATCAAGGCCGAGATGGAGAACCTTGGCTATGACGAGGTCAAGGTCGATGGCCTGGGCAACGTCATGGGCTTTATGGGCGAGGGCGACAAGATCATCGCCATCGACTCCCACATCGACACCGTCGGCATCGGCAACATCGAGAACTGGGATGCCGATCCCTATGAGGGCTACGAGACCGACGAGATCATCTACGGCCGCGGCGGCTCCGACCAGGAGGGCGGCATGGCTTCTGCTACCTACGCTGCCAAGATGATGAAGGACATGGGCCTCATCCCCGAGGGCTACAAGATCATGGTCGTCGGCACCGTCCAGGAAGAGGACTGCGACGGCATGTGCTGGCAGTACATCTACAACAAGGATGGCATTAAGCCCGAGTTCGTCATTTCCACCGAACCCACCGACGGCGGCATCTATCGCGGTCACCGCGGCCGCATGGAGATCCGCGTCGACGTTCACGGTACCTCCTGCCACGGCTCCGCTCCCGACCGCGGCGACAACGCCATCTACAAGATGGCCGACATCATCGCCGACGTCCGCGCCCTCAACAACAACGGCTGCGACGAGTCGACCGACATCAAGGGTCTCGTCAAGATGCTCGACCCCAAGTACAATCCCGAGCACTTCGAGGATGCCCGCTTCCTGGGCCGCGGCACCTGCACCGTCAGCCAGATCTTCTACACCAGCCCCAGCCGCTGCGCCGTGGCCGACTCCTGCGCCATCTCCATCGACCGTCGTATGACCGCCGGTGAGACCTGGGAGTCCTGCCTGGACGAGATCCGCAACCTGCCGGCAGCCAAGAAGTACGGTGACGACGTGAAGGTCTCCATGTACATGTACGACCGTCCGTCCTGGACCGGCGAGGTCTACGAGACCGAGGCTTACTTCCCCACGTGGATCAACAAGGAGACCGCTCCGCACGTCAAGGCCCTCGTCGACGCCCACAAGGCCATGTTTGGTGACGAGCGCATCGGCTGCGAGCCCAGCATGGACAAGCGCACCGGTCGCCCGCTGTGCGACAAGTGGACCTTCTCCACGAACTGCGTCTCCATCCAGGGCCGTTACGGCATCCCCTGCGTGGGCTTTGGCCCGGGTGCCGAGTCTCAGGCTCACGCCCCCAACGAGGTCACCTACAAGGATGACCTGGTCACCGCTGCCGCCATGTACGTGGCTGCCCTGAACCTCTACGATCCGAGCCAGGCCGATGGCGACGCCACCGTGTTCCGCGCCGGTCTGACCAACAACAAGATCGATTAGTCCCATTCCTCGATTTTGTTGAGCCGGGGGCCGCTCGTGTCCCCGGCGCTCCCTGTTGACTTGGGGCCCGCGGTCGTTATCTCCCATGCTTCCTCAACGGTAGCGGGTCCTCGTCATAGCGCTCTGCATGTTCTAGCCACACGCGCATGCCGGAGCACATCTACTCATTGCGATCGTTTCACCTTTAGAAAGGACATTTACATGGACGCCAAGTTTACCGAGCTCGTCGAGCAGCTGAACGGCCTCGATTTTAAGGGTATGTACGGCAGCGACTTCCTGCACACCTGGGATAAGACCACCGATGAGCTCAAGGCTCTCTACATCGTCGCCGACGCCCTGCGCGAGCTGCGCGAGAACAACGTCTCGTCCAAGATCTTCGACTCGGGCCTGGCCGTCTCCCTGTTCCGCGATAACTCCACCCGTACGCGCTTCTCCTTCTCTAAGGCCGCCAACCTGCTCGGCCTTGAGCTGCAGGACCTGGACGAGAAGAAGTCCCAGATCGCTCACGGCGAGACCGTCCGCGAGACCGCTACCATGATCTCCTTCATGGCCGACGTCATCGGCATCCGCGACGACATGTACATCGGCAAGGGCGACGCCTACATGGCCGAGGTCTCCGAGTCTGTCCAGCAGGCTTACGAGGACGGCGTTCTGGATCACCGTCCCACGCTCATTTCCCTGCAGTCCGACTCCGATCACCCCACGCAGTCCTCTGCCGACATGCTCTACCTCATCAACGAGTTTGGCGGCCTCGAGAACCTCAAGGGCAAGAAGGTTGCCGTCACCTGGGCCTATTCGCCCTCTTACGGCAAGCCGCTGTCCTGCCCGCAGTCGCTGATCAGCCTGCTGCCCCGTTTTGGCATGGACGTCACCCTGGCCCACCCCGAGGGCTACGACCTCATGCCCGAGGTCGTCGAGCGCGCCAAGGGCTACGCCGCCGAGTCCGGCACCACCTTTAAGCAGGTCAACACCATGGCCGAGGCCTTCGAGGGCGCCGACATCGTGATCCCCAAGAGCTGGGCTCCGTTTGCCGCCATGGAGAAGCGTACCAACCTGTACGCTGAGGGCGACGACGCCGGCATCGCAGCGCTCGAGAAGGAGCTGCTCGCCCAGAACGCTACCCATCAGGACTGGTGCTCCACGACCGAGCTCATGGAGAAGACTGCCAACGGCCAGGACACCATCTTTATGCACCCGCTGCCCGCCGACATCTCCGGTGTCTCCTGCGAGCACGGCGAGGTCAACGCCGACGTCTTCGACATGCACCGCGTGGGCATGTACAAGGAGGCCAGCTACAAGCCGTACGCCATCGCTGCCATGATGTTCCTGCAGAAGGTTGCCGATCCCGCCGCTACCCTCAAGGCCCTCGACGAGCGCAACACCGCCCGTTGGCTCCAGGCCTAAAGCCGGGCTGAGAAATGGCTAAGCGTATCGTTGTCGCCCTGGGCGGAAACGCCCTCGGCGCCAACCTTCCCGAGCAGATGGAGGCCGTCAAGACGACTTCCAAGGCTATCGTCGACCTGATCGAGGAGGGCAACGAGGTCGTCGTCGTGCATGGCAACGGTCCCCAGGTGGGCATGATCGCCAACGCGATGGCTGAGCTCACGCGCTCTAATCCTCAGAAGTACGTTCCCTGCCCCTTGTCCGTTTGCGGCGCCATGAGCCAGGGCTACATTGGCTATGACCTGCAAAATGCGCTGCGCGAGGAAATGCTCGACCGCAATATCGACAAGGGTGTCGCCACCGTGCTCACCCAGGTCGAGGTTGCGGCGGACGATCCGGCCTTTGCCGACCCGGTCAAGCCGATCGGTCCGTGGATGAGCGAGGCCGAGGCCAAGGAGCTGGAGGCCGATCGCGGCTATCAGTTCATCCACGACGAGAAGCAGGGCTTCCGTCGCGTGGTTGCCTCGCCCAAGCCCGTGAACATCGTCGAGCTCGACACCATTAAGTCGCTCGTCGAGTCCAACCATGTGGTGATCTCCTGCGGCGGCGGTGGCATTCCCGTCACCAAGGCCCAGGGCAACCACCTTAAGGGCGCTGCCGCCGTCATCGATAAGGACTTTGCGGCCGAGAAGCTCGCCGAACAGCTCGATGCCGATGCCCTGATCATCCTGACGGCCGTGGAGAAGGTTGCCATTGGCTTTGGCACCGACCACGAGCAGTGGCTCGACACGCTGACCGCGGCTGACGTAAAGCGTCTGTCCGAGGCCAACGAGTTCGGTCGCGGCTCCATGCTGCCCAAGGTCCAGGCAGCCTCGACATTTGCCGAGAGCAAGCCGGGCCGCACGGCGCTCATCACGCTGCTCGAGAAGGCGCGCGATGGCCTTGCTGGCAAGACCGGTACCACGTTTACCGGCGACGCTGAGTAGGCATATCTGCACCATTGAGGAGGGTGCCCTGCGTCGCGGGGTGCCCTCCTTTGTGCTATGGAGAGCCAAGGGGCGTTCGCTGGAAAACGAGCGCATGCCTGTTCTGACGGAGTGCGAGCTTGGTATGGTGGGTATAGCAACTATGGTGTCCAAGGTGGCCAGGGGAGGTTTGCGGAGATGAAACTCGGTTGCGTGATTATGGCCTCGGGCGAGGGCAAGCGGTTTGGCTCCAACAAGATGCTTGCCGATATCTATGGCGAGCCGCTGATTGCCCGGACCATCGATTCGGTTCCCCGGGGCTTTGACGTCGTGGTTTCGACGCGTTGGCCCGAGGTCGCTCAGATTTGCGAGGACAAGCATTGCCCGTGCGTGCTGCACGACGGCGAGCTGCGCAGCGAAAGCGTCCGTGCGGGCCTTTCATGGGGAGTCGAACGCAACTGGAAAGGTTGCCTCTTTTTGCCGGGCGACCAGCCGCTCGTGAGTTCGGGTTCATTTGAGGCTATGGTTCGTGCGTTTGACGAGTGTGGCCGCAAACATCCGGTGCGTCTTGCGTGCAACGGTGAGCCTTCGAGCCCGGTGCTCTTTCCGGCGGAACTGCTCGATGCACTTATGTGTCTTGAGGGCAAGGACGGCGGCGGTTCGATCCTCAAGGACCGTACCGACGTGGTGCTGGTCGAGGCGCGTGCCTACGAGCTGTGGGACGTCGATACCGCCAAGGGACAGCAACGCATAACGGAGCATATCGCCGCCTGCTCGTATTTTGATCGCGTGGCCAACAGCATCAATCAATAAGGAGCAATTATGATCATCATAAAAAACGGCGCGCTCGTGACGCCACAGGGGCTTCGCCGTGCCGATCTTGCCATGGATGGCGATAAGATCGTGCGGATTGCCGCGGCGATTGAGCCGGCCGAGGGCGATACCGTCGAGGACGCCGCGGGCTGCTGGGTGTTTCCCGGCTTTATCGACGGCCACACGCACATGCAGTGCTGGACCGGCATGGATTGGACAGCCGATAGCTTTGAGACCGGCACGCGCGCGGCTGCCTGCGGCGGCACGACGACCATCGTGGACTACGCGACGGCCGATCGCGGCGTGACCATGCCCGATGCCTTGGCCGAGTGGCATCGCCGCGCCGACGGAACCTGCACGGCCAACTACGCCTTTCATATGGCACTCGCCGAGTGGAACGAGCGCAACTGCGCCGACCTTTCGGCCATGCGCGAGGCGGGCGTATCGTCGTTCAAGACCTACTTTGCCTATGACCACCTGCGCTTGGACGATGCCGAGACGCTCGAGGTGTTGGAGGAGCTCAAGCGCGTGGGCGGTATCCTGTGCGTGCATTGCGAGAACGGCACGTTGGTGAATGAACTGCAGAAGCGCGTGTACGAGCAGGGGATTCATGGGCCCGAGGGGCATGCGCTCAGCCGTCCGGACGTGTGTGAGGCCGAGGCCGTGAGCCGCCTACTGTATCTGGCACACTTGGCCGGGGACGCTCCGGTCAACGTGGTGCACCTTTCGACCAAGCTGGGGCTCGAGGCCATTCGCGCTGCCAAAGCGCGCGGGCAGAAGAACATCTATGTCGAGACCTGCCCTCAGTATCTGATGCTCGATGATACCTGCTATCTGGAGCAGGGAAAGGACGGCTTTGCCGGCGCCAAGTATGTGATGAGTCCGCCGCTGCGCCATGCCGGTGACCGTGCCGCGTTGCGCGAGGCGCTTGTGGCCGGCGAGATCGATACGATTGCAACCGACCACTGCAGCTTTAACCTGCACGGGCAAAAGGACCGCGGGCGCGACGATTTCCGCGCGATTCCCAACGGCGGGCCCGGTGTGGAGCATCGCCCCGTCTCGATCGCTACGAGCTTTGAGGGACAGCTGGGTCCCGAGGATTTGTGCCGCTTGATGAGTGAGAACCCGGCGCGCGTCTTTGGCATGTATCCGCGCAAGGGCTGTCTTGCCGAGGGTGCCGATGCCGACGTGTGCGTGTGGGATCCAAAGGCGCGCTGGACCATTAGCGCGGCGACGCAGCATCAGGCCGTGGACTACACGCCGCTCGAGGGCTTTGAGGCGCATGGCCGCGCCAAGGCCGTGTTTGTGAACGGCGTGCTGGCGGCACGCGATGGCGAGCCCACCGGAGCCCAGCCCGGCCGCTACGTGCCCCGCTAGCAGCAAAGATGCCGTGTCCCCTCCTCAGTTGCGGTGAAATACGGACTGTTTGCGGCCGTCGGGCGGCCAAACAGTCCGTATTTCACCGCAACTGAGGAGATGGGGCCGGCTACTTGAGGCTGCTGGCGACGACGGGGCGGTCGAGAGCTGCCTCGAAGCGGTCGGCCATCGTGGGGTCGCTGAGCGTGTCGACTTGGTTGAGCATGACGCGTGCGGTGCTGAGTTTCAGCGCCTGCATCTCGGCATTGAGCACCATGGCGACGCGCTCGGGTGTGGCGATGTCGGTAGGCTCGCAGCCGCAACGCTCGCAAAAGAGCTCGGGGCGGTGGACGGCTTCGTTGATGGGCTTGCCGAGCCCTGAGGCGCCGGCGATCCAGACGATGTTGGCCGTGCCAGAGGGAATCACCGGCTCCCAGGCGGCATGCGCCTTGAGCGGGAGTCGCTTGCTGCCATCTGCCTCGGCCAATACATAGTCAAAGCGCCGCGCCAGCTCGTCGAGCGGCTCGGCAGGGGAGGAGAGCTTACCTGTCTCCGGGTCCAAAACACCTGCCTGGCAGATGCTTCCGCGGGCAAGTCCCGCGCATGCCTCGCAGGTGCAGCCGGGAACATGCAGGGTCCCCGGCTTCCAAGGCGCGGCGTCCAGGCGACGGCTCGACCCGTCCCATGGCACGCCGGCGACGGGAAACATGTGCGTGGTGGTGCAGAGGAGCACCCTGCCGCCGGCGCGCATGAGCTCAAGGCCGAGCGTCTTCAGCAATGTCGACTTGCCGCCACTGCCGATAATTGCGGTAATGCCCGGCTCGATCTTGAGCGCGGAGGCAAGGTTTCCGCTCGTCGTTTCCATCTGTTCACCGCCGTATAATACTGTGATAATAAATAATCATCAGAGTAGCGGTCGAACCGCTTTTGCTCTGCTCAAACCGTAGCACAGGGAGGTGCCCCGGGAATGCTCGTTTATGTTCGCGGCGCTGGCGATATCGCCACGGGCGTCGCCGCTCGCTTGGTTCGCGCCGGCGTGTCGGTCGTTATGGCCGATATCGCGGTTCCCACGTGCATCCGCCGCACAATCAGTTTTTGCGAGGCCATTCGCCTGGGCGAGGTCGAGGTCGAAGGCATTCGCGCTCGCTTGGCACAGACGCCGGCAGAGGCGCTTGCGATTACCGAGGCTGGAGACGTCGCCGTTGTGGTGGACCCCCAGGCCAAGATGCTCGGCGAGCTGAAACCCGCGGCTGTGGTCGACGCGATTTTGGCCAAGCGCAACCTGAGCACCACGCGCGACATGGCGCCTGCCGTCATCGCCGTGGGGCCGGGCTTTACCGCGCCGGTTGACTGTGACGCCGTGGTCGAGACCATGCGCGGGCATTTTCTCGGCCGCGTCATCACCCAGGGTTCGCCCCAGCCCAACACGGGCGTGCCAGGCATTATCGCCGGCTATGGCAAAGAGCGCGTTATTCACAGCCCCGCCGCCGGCGTGTTTCGGTCCGACCGCGCAATCGGCGACATCGTGAGTGCCGGAAACGTGATTGGCTACGCGGGAGATATGCCCATGCGCACGCAGATCGATGGCTGTCTGCGCGGGCTTTTGGCGAACGGCGTGCAGGTGACCGAGGGCTTTAAATGCGCCGATGTCGATCCGCGCGGCGATGCCAGCTATATCAACTACATTTCGGACAAAGCGACGTCGGTCGGCGGCGGCGTGCTCGAGGCACTCGCTATGCTCACCGATGTCTTTAGAGGATAGAAGGCGGCAATGGAAAAGCTCGATGTGGTGAATGCTGCGCTTGGCGCTCTGCGTGCTGGCGAGACGTGCGAGCTGGTGGTCGTGGCCGGCACGGCAGGGTCATCGCCGCGCGGCGTGGGCGCCTGGATGGCCGTCTTTGCCGATGACAGCCAAGCGGGTACCATCGGCGGCGGCAAGATCGAGCTCTTTGCGCTGGACGAGGCGCGCGAGCTCCTGAGCGCGGGACAGTCGCGTCTGGTCCGCTACACCATGGGCGGCGAGAACTCCGATACCGGCATGATCTGCGGCGGAGCCATCTGCCTGTGCTACCTGCATCTGGATGCGACTCAGGCATCGTTGTTCCAAGAAATAGCCAACGTCTTGGCCTATCGGCGCATCGGCGACTTCGTCATCGACTTTGAGCCGTTTATCGCGAGCGCACTCGAGGGCGATGTGGCCGAGTACCATGGCAAGGAATCGCGCCGCACCATTGCGGGCTGCCCCGGGCTTTCGCTGGTGGAGGAGGGGAGTAAGGTCACCTACACCAACGCCGCCTCCGAGATTCCCCCGGCGCACATCGAGACGCTCTGCCCCGAGGGCCTGACCTATATCTTTGGCTGCGGCCACGTGGGCGCCGCGACGGCGCGGGTGCTCACGGCGGCGGGCTTTGCCGTTGTAGCGTGCGACGATCGCCCCGGCACGTTGACACCCGAATGGGTGCCCGGTGTCTACGACCGTCGCCTGGTCGATTACAAGAACCTGAGCAAGCAGTGCCCCATCGGTCCGCGCGATCTGGTGGTGGTCGCTACAGCAGGTCACAAGTCCGATATCGACGTGGTGATTCAGGCCATGCGCGCCAAGCCTGCCTACCTGGGCTGCCTGGGCTCGCGCCGCAAGACGGCCTTTGTGCGCGCCCGCCTGGAGCAGGAGGGCTTTACACAGGACCAGATCGACGAGCTGCACCTGCCGATCGGTGTCGCCATCGAGGCCGAGGATCCCGAGGAGATCGCCATCTCCATCGCCGCCGAGATGATCCACCTGCGCCGCACCAAACTCGTCCCCCGCAAGCGCTAATCGCATCCCCACCAATAAGCTGCGGTGAAATACGGATTGTTTAAGCCTGTTAGGTTGCCAAACAGTCCCTATTTCACCGCAACTGCTTTTTGGGACCCATTTGTGCGGGGGAGTTGTGGAGTTGTGCAGGCAGACGAGGTTTTTCTGGAAATGCGCACCCAATGCGCGTATAGTACCGATTGTTTTGTCGGCTCCTGCTGCGTCGAGTCCAAACCGCGAAATGCCATGAGCGGCGCGGATGCAGCCAGGAGGCACGAGGACAACCCATCGTGGCCACGCCCCGTGCTTAAAACCCCAAGAAGGAGTGAACAATGGCAGAAGAGAAGTATGTGCCGCGTCTGAAGACCAAGTACAACAACGAGGTCAAGCAGCAGCTTCAGGACAAGTTCCAGTACGAGAACGTCATGATGATCCCCAAGTTTGAGAAGATCGTCGTGAACATGGGTGTCGGCGAGGCCGCTACCGATTCCAAGGCCATCGACGGTGCCGTGCGCGACCTGCGCGCCATCACCGGCCAGCAGCCGATGATCACCCGTGCCCGCAAGTCCATCGCTACCTTCCGCCTGCGCGCTGGTATGCCGATCGGCTGCAAGGTTACCCTGCGTGGCGACCGTATGTGGGAGTTCTTCGATCGTCTGACCTCCGTCGCGATCCCCCGTATCCGCGACTTCCGCGGTATCTCCGCCAAGAGCTTCGACGGCCGTGGTAACTTCTCCATGGGCGTCACCGAGCAGCTCATCTTCCCCGAGATCGACTTTGACTCCGTCGATCACCAGCGTGGTATGGACATCACTTTCGTGACCACCGCCAACACCGATGAGGAGGCCAAGGCCCTTCTGGACGCCTTCGGTTTCCCGTTCAAGAAATAGGTTCACCTGCCCTATAAGCGCCGTTCCCACAAGGGGGCGGCGTTTGGGGCGAACAATACTCTATGTGAGGAGGATATAAGTGGCTAAGACATCGATGATCGTCAAGTGCAATCGCAAGCAGAAGTTCTCTACTCGTGAGTACACGCGCTGCCAGCGCTGCGGCCGTCCGCACTCTGTGTACCGCAAGTTCGGCCTGTGCCGTGTCTGCTTCCGTGAGCTTGCACTCAAGGGCGAGCTTCCCGGCGTTAAGAAGGCCAGCTGGTAAGTCACTACCAGCGTTTCAAGCATCCGTTTGGAACAGGGAAAACGCGCTAGTTAGGCTTTGCCGTTAAGGGCGGCGAAGAACCAAGAGCACGTGTTCATCAAGAACGAAGGAGAATCTGTATGAACCTTACAGACCCGATCGCAGATATGCTTACGCGCATCCGTAACGCTAACTCTGTGAACAAGGCCACGGTCTCCATGCCGAGCAGCAAGAAGCTCGTCGAGATCGCTCGTGTTCTGCACGAGGAGGGCTACATCGAGGGCTACGATGTCGAGGACACCGTTCCCCAGAAGACTCTGCACATCACGCTTAAGTATGGTCCCAAGAAGGCTAAGGTCATCAACGGCATCCGCCGCATTTCCAAGCCGGGCCTGCGTAAGTACACCGGCGTTGCCGACATGCCCCGCGTCCGCGGTGGCCTTGGTACCGCCATTATTTCCACCAGCCATGGCGTCATGACCGACCGCGATGCTCGCAAGCACAACGTCGGCGGCGAGATCATCGCTTACGTCTGGTAATTCGCTCGGTAGGTAGAAGGAAAGGAGATCACCGTGTCTCGTATCGGTAATAAGCCTGTCCAGATTCCCGCCGGAGTCGAAGTGGCAGTCAACGGCAACAACGTTGTCGTCAAGGGCCCCAAGGGCCAGCTCGAGCTCGATGTCTTTGAGAAGCTCGCTATCAACGTCGAGGACAACGTCCTCACCGTTTCCCGTCCCGACGACGAGCGTGAGACCCGTGCCCGCCACGGCCTCACCCGCGCCCTCATCCACAACATGGTTGTTGGCGTTTCCGAGGGCTTCGAGAAGAAGCTCGAGCTCGCCGGCGTCGGTTACCGCGTGCAGCAGAAGGGCAAGAACCTCGAGTTCTCCCTGGGCTTCTCGCACCCCGTGATCGTCGAGGCTCCCGAGGGCATCACCTTCGAGGTTCCCGACAACACCCACGTGAACGTCAAGGGTATCAACAAGCAGCAGGTCGGTCAGATCGCCGCTGAGATCCGCGGTCATCGTCCTCCCGAGCCTTACAAGGGCAAGGGTATCCACTATGTTGGCGAGCACATCCGCCGCAAGCTGGGTAAGGCCGCCAAGTAGTCGTAACCGACTCACTCGCATAAGACCAGCACCCCGTCAGGTGCTGGCAAGATCAACCTTTTTAGGAGTTTACGTATGAACAAGCATAAGGCGAAGCTGGAAGGCCTCAAGCGTCGTCAGCGTCGTGTTCGCGGCAAGGTCTCGGGTACCTCCGAGCGTCCGCGTCTTCGCGTGACCCGTACTAACGCCAACATCTATGCCCAGATCATCGACGACAGCAAGGGCTCCAGCCTGACGCTCGTCTCTGCCTCGACCCTCGAGGCCGAGTTTAAGGGCACCCACACCTCGAACAAGGAGGCTGCGGAGAAGGTCGGTCAGCTCGTTGGCAAGCGCGCCATCGAGGCCGGCATCACCAAGGTCGCCTTCGATCGCGGTGGCCGTATCTACCATGGCCGCGTCAAGGCCCTCGCCGACGGTGCTCGTGCCGCCGGTCTCGAGTTCTAGGAGGTATGTAGCACATGGCTCGTAATCAGAAGCAGCAGCGCGAGGCCTCCGAGTTCGAGGAGCGCGTCGTTTACATCAACCGCGTGTCGAAGACCGTCAAGGGTGGTCGTCGCATGAGCCTCGTCGCTCTCGTCGTCGTTGGCGACGGCAAGGGCAACGTCGGCGTTGGCATGGGCAAGTCCGCTGAGGTGCCCCTGGCCATCTCCAAGGCGTCTCTCGATGCCAAGAAGAACATGTTCCACGTGCCGGTGACCGATCAGGGCACCATCCCGCACGAGGTTCTCGGTCACTTTGGTGCCGGCCGCATCATCATCAAGCCCGCTGTCGAGGGTACCGGCGTTATCGCCGGCGGCGCTGTGCGTCCCCTCTTTGAGCTTGCTGGCATCAAGAACGTCCTGTCCAAGTCCCTCGGTACCGACAACGGCCTTAACATCATCAAGGCTGCCGTCGAGGGCCTCAAGGAGCTCTCCAGCCCTGAGGACGTCGCGGCTCGCCGTGGCCTGACGGTCTCCGAGATGTTCGTCGGTAAGGAGAACTAAGCATGGCTGACACCATCAAGATCAAGCAGGTCCGCAGCACCAACGGTTGCAAGCAGGACCAGGTCCGTACTGTCCGTGCCCTCGGTCTCCACAGGATCCGCGAGGTTCGCGAGATTGCTGACAACGAGTCCGTCCGCGGCATGATCTTCAAGGTCAAGCACCTTGTCGAGATTGTAGAGGAGTAGCAAATGCAGCTTCACGATCTTACTCCCGCGCCCGGTTCCACCAAGAACCGCAAGCGCGTCGGCCGTGGCAATTCTTCGGGTCACGGCACCACTTCTGGCCGCGGCCAGAAGGGCCAGGGCTCCCGCTCTGGTGGCACCAAGGGTGCCGGCTTCGAGGGTGGCCAGACTCCGCTGGCTATGCGCCTGCCCAAGCTTCCGGGCTTCCGCAACCCCCGTCGTATCGAGTACACCGCTGTCAACGTTGAGCGTCTCGAGCGTAAGTTCGAGGACGGCGCTGTAATCGACGGTGCCGCTCTTAAGGCCGCTCGCATCACCAAGAGCGAGTTCGAGCCCGTCAAGGTGCTCGGCAATGGTGAGCTCACCAAGAAGTTCACGGTCAAGGTCGACAAGGTCAGCGCTTCTGCGCAGGCCAAGATCGAGGCCGCCGGCGGAAAGGTCGAGCTGCCGTGCTAAATGGTCTTAAGAATGCTTTCCGCATCAAAGAACTGCGCGAAAAGATTCTTTTTACCATAGCTATGCTCGTCGTGTACCGCATTGGTGCGCACGTTCCTGTGCCCGGCATTCCCTTCCACGGGATGCTGGGCCTTTTCTCGACCGGGAGCAACTCGGTCGCCGCAGGTGCTATGGCCCTCCTGAATCTTTTCTCTGGTGGCGCGTTGAGCTATGTCTCGGTGTTCTCTTTGGGCATCATGCCGTACATCACGAGCTCGATTATCCTCCAGATGCTCCAGGCCGTCGTGCCTTCCCTGCATGAGCTTGCCCGCGAGGGCGAGGTCGGTCAGACCAAGATTACGCAGTATTCGCGTTACCTCACCTTGGCTCTGGCTATCCTCAACTCCGTGGGTTACCTCTTCCTCTTTAAGAGCTTCGGCATTAGCTTCAACGGTGCCGGCGCTCCCGAGATCATCTTTGACCTCATGATCGTCGGTACGCTCACCGCGGGCGCCATGCTGATCATGTGGATTGGTGAGCTCATCACCCAGCGCGGTATCGGCAATGGCATGTCGCTGATCATCTTCGCGAACATCATGGCCGGTCTTCCGCAGGCGATCTTCTCCAGCACCGAGGGTAACGCCGGTGGCATCATCACCATGGTGATCATCTGCGCCATCATCCTGCTGGTCATCCCGCTGATCGTTTTCCTTGAGCGCGGCCAGCGCCGCATCCCGGTCTCCTACGCCAAGCGCGTCGTGGGCCGTCGCATGATGGGTGGCCAGACCACCTACCTGCCCATCAAGGTCAACACCGCGGGCGTCGTGCCGATCATCTTCGCTTCGGCGTTGCTGTACTTCCCGGCCCAGATTGCTGTGTTCTTCCCCGGCATCGGCTGGATTCAGGCAGTTGCCTCCGCGCTCTCGACCGGTTGGCTCAACTGGGTGCTTAACGTTGTCCTCATCGTGTTCTTCGCGTACTTCTACACCTCCATGGTGTTCAACCCCGATGACACGGCCGACAACCTTAAGAAGCAGGGCGGCTTTATTCCGGGCGTCCGTCCGGGTAGGGCTACCGCGGCCTACATCAAGAACGCGCTCAACAAGATTACGCTTCCCAGCGCTGTCTTTTTGGCGCTTATCGCCATCGTGCCTTCGATCATTTTCTCCTTTACGGGTAACCAGCTGATCCAGGCATTTGGCGGCACGTCCATCCTCATCATGGTCGGCGTCGTGCTCGACACGGTCGATAAGCTCGAAGGCCAGATCAAGATGTATGATTACGATGGATTCTTTAAATAGGCTAGAGGAGGATTGCTCATGAACCTCGTATTGCTCGGAGCTCCGGGTGCCGGTAAGGGCACCGTCGCACAGGAGCTCGTCGCCGAGTTCGGCGTCGCTCACATTTCCACGGGCGACCTGCTGCGTGCTGCCGTCAAGGGTGGCACTGAGCTTGGTATTCAGGCTAAGAAGTACATGGACGCCGGCGAGCTCGTTCCCGACCAGCTCGTTATCGACCTTGTCAAGGAGCGCCTTGCCGCCGATGACGCCCAGCAGGGCTTCATCCTCGATGGCTTCCCGCGCAACACCGCCCAGGCTGTGACGCTCGATTCCGAGCTCTCCGCCATGGGTCGCGAGATTGACTGCGCCCTTCTGGTCGACGTGGCCCCCGAGGTCATCATCGACCGTCTGTCTTCGCGTCGCACCTGCCGCGCCTGCGGTTACACCGGCACCGCTGCCGATGCTACCTGCCCCAAGTGTGATGGCGAGATGTATCAGCGCGACGACGACAAGCCCGAGACCATCAAGAACCGTCTCGACGTCTACGAGAAGTCCACGAGCCCGCTCGTCGACTACTATCGTGGCCAGGGTCTGCTTAAGTCGGTCAATGGTGACCAGGCTCGCGAGACCGTGTACGGGGATGTCAAAGAGGCTCTCGGTCTATGATCAAGATTAAGTCTGCAACGCAAATCGAGCAGATGAAGAAGGCAGGAGCGCTATCTAAGATGGCGCTCCGCCACGTTGGAGCCATGGTTCGCCCTGGTGTTTCGACCTTTGAGCTCGATCAGCTTGCGGAGCAGATTATCCGCATGCATGGTGGCACCCCGGCCTTTAAGGGTTACGGCGGTTTCCCCGGTACCATTTGCGCATCGATTAACGATGCCGTGGTCCACGGTATTCCCAATCCCGACATGATTCTGCGCGATGGCGATATCATCTCCATCGATACGGGTGCCGTTGTCGACGGTTGGGACGGCGATAACGCTTGGACGTTTTTCGTTGGTACCCCTACGCCCGAGGCCAAGGCCCTGTGCGAGGTTACGCGCGATTGCCTTAAGGCTGCCATCGAGCAGGCTGTTCCCGGTAACCATATTGGGGACATTGGTTATGCCGTACAGTCCCTCGCCGAGTCTCACGGCTATGGCGTGCTTCGCGATTATGTGGGGCACGGTATTGGCCATGTGATGCACGAGGACCCCAATGTTCCGAATTACGGAAAGAAAGGGAGGGGCGTTCGTCTCCAGGCCGGTATGGTCATTGCCATCGAGCCGATGGTCACGATGGGATCCAATCATGTGAGCACGGGCTCCGATGGTTGGATCGTCACGACCAACGACCACCTGCCCGCCGCGCACTACGAGAACACCGTCGCCATCACCGATGACGGCCCGGTGATTCTCACCACCGACGCGCAAGGCGCTTGGTGCTCCTTGCAAGGCGGCGAAATGTAAAAGTCGCCGCCCCCTGATGCCCAACCTCGCCTTTCAATTTCGAAGGCATGACCCAAGGTCTATGCCTTCTCATTTCAAGGCGATCTTGGGCATCAGGAAACGGCTTTGTTTTACATTTCAAAAAGTAACAAGTTTCACTTAGTTGTGGAGCCATTACGAAGATATTACGATACGTGCGCGCGTATTGTAGAATACTCAATCGCTGTCGTTTTCTAGAGAAAGATGATTGCTTGTGAAGAAGGAAGACGCAATTGAGCTCGAGGGTACGGTGAAGGAACCGTTGCCCAACGCCATGTTTAAGGTCGAGCTCGAGAACGGTCATTCGGTTCTGTGCAACATTTCTGGCAAGATCCGAATGAATTACATCCGTATTCTCCCCGGTGACAGGGTTGTCGTGGAGCTTTCCCCGTACGACCTGACCCGCGGCCGCATCACCTATCGCTACAAATAGCGGCACGCATACACGCACTCTATTTCCGACTGCAGGCTTAGCTCAACCTACGGTCGGATTGTGTGTGAAGACCAGCCATAGTTTTAAACGCCTGCGGCTGGGCGAGTAGATAGTAGGGAAGTAGTTTGAGCGCTACCGAAAGGAAGAACGATGAAGGTACGTCCTTCGGTCAAGAAGATGTGCGATAAGTGCAAAATCATTAGGCGCCATGGCAAGGTCCTCGTCATTTGCGAGAACCCCCGTCATAAGCAGCGTCAGGGTTAAGAGAGGAGACTACGTTGGCCCGTATTAATGGTGTCGACCTCCCGCGTGAGAAGCGCGTTGAGATCGGTCTGACCTACATTTACGGCATCGGCCGCACCACTGCGACGAAGATTTGCGTCGAGTGCAACGTTAACGTGGATACGCGCGTTAAGGACCTCACCGAGGATGAGGTTAACGCCATCCGCGATTATATCGACAAGAACCAGATCATGGTTGAGGGCGACCTCCGCCGTGAGCGCAACCAGAACGTCAAGCGCCTTATGGACATCGGCTGCAACCGCGGCCTTCGTCACCGCAAGGGCCTCCCGGTCCGCGGCCAGCGCACCCACACTAACGCTCGTACCCGCAAGGGCCCGAAGCGTCAGATCGGTGCTAAGAAGAAGAAATAAGGAGCGCTAGATAGATGGCTACTGCTAAGAAGAACGTTCGCGCTGCCCGTCTGAAGCGCGCGGACCGTAAGAACATTTCCGTGGGCCAGGCTCACATTCGTTCTACGTTCAACAACACGATCGTTTCGATCACCGATCCCCAGGGCAACGTCATTTCCTGGAAGTCGGCTGGCCAGGTGGGCTTCAAGGGCTCCCGTAAGTCCACGCCGTTCGCTGCCCAGATGGCTGCCGAGGCTGCTGCCAAGCAGGCCATGGAGCACGGTATGAAGAAGGTTTCCGTCTTCGTCAAGGGCCCCGGCTCCGGTCGTGAGACCGCCATCCGCTCCCTCCAGGCTGCTGGCCTCGAGGTCTCGAGCATCCAGGACAAGACCCCCATTCCGCACAACGGCTGCCGCCCCAAGAAGCGTCGCCGCGTGTAACTGAAAGGATCGTATCAATATGGCAATCGACAGGACTCCTGTTCTTAAGCGCTGCCGTCAGCTCGGGATCGATCCCGCTGAGCTCGGTTACAGCAGCAAGAAGGAATCTATCCGTCAGCCCAAGCGCCGTCGCAAGGAATCTGAGTACGGCATGCAGCTGCGCGAGAAGCAGAAGGTCAAGTTTATTTATGGCGTTCTGGAGAAGCAGTTCCACGGCTACTTCAACAAGGCCCGTAAGATGAACGGCGTCACCGGTGAGAACCTCATGATCATCCTTGAGTCTCGCCTCGACAACGTTGTCTTCCGTCTTGGCTTCGCCCGCACCCGCAAAGAGGCTCGTCAGTCCGTCCGTCACGGTCACTTTACCGTGAACGGCAAGCGCGTGGACATCCCGTCCTACCGCGTCAAGGCCGGCGACGTCGTCGCTGTCGGCGAGAAGTTCCGTGACCTCCTCCCCATCAAGGAGGCTCTGATTTCCTCCGAGCGCTTTGAGGTCCCTGGCTGGCTCGAGGTCGATATCGAGAAGCTGTCTGGTAACGTGCTCGCTCTGCCGACGCGTGAGCAGATCAGCGGTGATATCAACGAGCAGCTCATCGTCGAGCTCTACTCTAAGTAGTCCATCCGGGCTGCTGAGGCTGGAGGTAATACATGTCAGAATTCATTAGGCCTCAGGTTCAGGTCGAAGAGATCAACGAGACGTCTGCTCGTGTCTCCGTCGAGCCGCTCGAGCGTGGCTACGGCGATACGCTGGGTAACTCCCTTCGTCGCGTTCTTCTGTCCTCGCTCGAGGGTGCCGCCGTCGAGGCTATTCAGATCGATGGTGCGCAGCACGAGTTCATGACCATCCCTAACATGGTCGAGGATGTCACCGACATCGTCCTGAATGTCAAGGGTCTTGTCTTCAGGGCTCTCGGCACGACCGACGAGGCGACCGCCACCATCTCGGTTGACGGCCCCTGCGAGGTCACCGGTGCGGACTTCTTTATTCCGTCCGAGTTTGAGCTGGTCAACCCCGAGCAGCACATTGCTACGCTCACCGAGGGTGGCCATCTCACCATGAGCATGCGCATCGGCTATGGCCGCGGCTATGTTTCTGGCGAGGCCAACAAGCGCGACAACGATCCCATCGGTGTGATCCACGTCGACTCGCTGTACTCGCCGGTTTCCCGTTGCGCCAAGCTCGTTGAGGCTTGCCGTGTCGGTCAGCACACCGACTACGACCGCCTTGTCCTCGAGATCGAGACCAACGGCTCCATCGCCCCGCGCGACGCCGTGGTCCAGGCTGCCAATATCATCAACCAGCATATGGCCGCCTTTATGAACCTTGCCGAGACCCCCGAGGTCGAGGAGGAGGCTTCGATCTTCGCTCCCGAGGTCACCAACGACAACGCCGAGCTGGACAAGCAGATTGAGGATCTGGACCTTTCTGTCCGTTCCTACAACTGCCTTAAGCGCGCCAGCATTCACTCGGTCCGTCAGCTCGTTGAGTTCTCGGAGAACGATCTGCTCAACATCCGTAACTTCGGTGTTAAGTCGATCGAGGAAGTGAAGGACAAGCTTGAGTCCATGGGCCTGAGCCTGAAGGCTTAATGCTTCGCATATTTGAGGAGAAACTAGACCATGCGTCACAACGTTAAGAAGGGCCTGAAGCTCGGCACCGATGCGAGCCACACCAAGGCCATGAAGAAGAGCCTTGCTAAGGCCCTCTTCGAGAACGACCGCATCAAGACCACCGAGACCCGCGCTAAGGCGCTGCGTTCGGTTGTCGACCCGATCATCACTTGGGCCAAGAAGGGCGACCTGCACTCTCGTCGTCTGGCTATCGCCAAGCTCGGCGATAAGCAGCTCGTTGCCGAGATTTTCGACAAGGCTGCTCAGGGCATGTGGCAGGACCGCAACGGCGGTTATACCCGCATCATGAAGCTCGGTAACCGTAAGGGCGACAACGCTCCCATCGTTATCATGGAGCTCGTCACCGAGCCTTGCACGCCTAAGGCCAAGAAGGCTGCTCCGGCCCCCAAGAAGGCCGCTGCTCCCAAGAAGGTCGAGGCTGTCGAGGAGACTGCTGCCGAGGAGAGCGCTGAGTAGACATTCCGTCTGCATAGGCTATATTCGAGGGGTACGTTCGCGTACCCCTCTTTTTTTGTCGCGATACCGTTGCTTGTTTGTTGGGAGCGCCCATGACTGTGCCGTCTGATTTCAATTCGATTTCCGAGCTTGACGCCACACTCGTATTTCGCGTGGCCTATGATGGCTCGTCGTATAGCGGATTTGCCGAGCAGCCGGGACAGACGACGGTTGCGGGTGAGCTACGTCGAGCCATCGAGACGCTGCTTCGCCGCCCGATCGATCTGACGTGCGCGGGGCGTACCGATGCCGGCGTGCATGCCGTGGCTCAGTACATCAGCGTGCCCGTAACGGACGATGAGCTCGCTTGTACGCGCCGTAGGTGGCTGCGGGCTATGGATGCCCTGCTGCCCAAAGATATCGCCATTAACGAGGTCTACAAGGCCCGTAAAGGCTTTTCTGCGCGTTTTGACGCGCGTTCCCGTACGTATACGTACCGTATTGCCGATCGAGATGCGCGCCCCGTGCTGTCCCGCGGTGCCGTGTGGTGGCATCGCTATCCCTTGGATGTTGAGGCTATGTCTGCTGCCTGCCCTGCGCTGCTGGGCGAGCAGGACTTTAAAAGCTTTTGCAAGGTTGCTTCGGCCGTTGGCAAGCCCACACATCGCTGCGTGATGCGTGCCGAATTTGGCCATGAGGTTGCGTTTGGCGAGGACATCCTGACGCTCACCATCGAGGGCAACGCATTTTTGCATTCGATGGTGCGCACCATTGTGGGCACGCTCGTCGAGATTGGCATGCATCGCCGTGAACCCGAGTGGATGCGCGAGGTTATCGATGCTTGCGACCGCACCGCTGCGGGCCCCACGGCTCCTGCCTGCGGCCTTACGTTTATGGGCGTGGATTACGATCCCGCCGAGCTTGTCGTGCTCGACTAGGGGAGGGCTCGACGTGTCGTGCGTCGACACCTGTCATCTGTGGGCTGCGCGTGTGCAACATCTGTTCTTGGCGTGCAATGCAACCGGTGTCTCATTGCTTTTATTGCCGGGGTGTACCATGAACCACGGTTTGATTCACTGCTGTCGAGAGGACGGATAATTTGGTTCGACGTGGCTCGCATCCGCGACTTTCGGTGATCCTTGTGGTAGAAGGTTCGCCCAGCTATGCGATGCGTGCGCTCGAGAGTATCCAGAACCAAGACCTCTACGATTTGCAGATTGTCGTTGTCTGTCGCGATACTGCGCCCGGTGTGCGCCATTCGCTTCAAGTTGCTGCCGACAGGGACATCCATATTGATTTGATTGACGTCGAGGACGCGACGCGCGGCGCGTGTCTTCGTGCCGGTTTTGCTGCCTCGCGCGGCTCTCAAATCATCGCCATGAACGCCGATGAGTGGTTTGCTCCGCAATCCCTTTCCAAGATGGTCGATATCGCGTGCGATACTGCGGCAGACATAGTGTTCCCCACGGTGTCGCTCGACCGCTATGATGCACATCGAGAGCGCCATTCGCGCGTCTTGGATGCTACTCATATTTCCATTGATAGCAAATCTTCGATGGTGGCCGGGCTGCCTCAGTTGATTTTAGGCGGCTTGGTTGCTCAAGTCTCTGGCGTGATGTATAGCCGTCCGCTGTTTGAGGCATGCCTTTTGTGCGACAAGGCGTTTCGTACAGTTGGGTTTATGGCATGCGCGCTCTCGCAGGCGCAGCGTGTCTCCGGATGCGGCGACGCTTGTTTCCACGCGGTAGCGCCTAAGCTTACAGATGCCTTTGATCCCACCATGTATGCCAAGGTATCCGATGACACCCGAGCGCTCGACGAGCTTGCGGACTCACTCTCGGAAGCAGATAGCGGTGGTCGGCTCAAGCTGGCAAGCCAAAAGTTCTACTTTGTCGGACTGGTTGCCTGCATCGAGAATTTGTGTCTGAGCCCGCATGGAGTGTCGTCAATCGAGCGTTCCGCCCGCATGCGTGATATGCTCGAGGCGCCTCGAACCCGTCAGATGGTCGCCGCGCTCAAGGACAACCATCGGGGACTGGGTCTGTTGTTTGGGCCGATCGCCAGCGCTAAGCCCGCGCGCTGCGTGATGTGTACGCATCTGGCAGCTTTTCTTAACCGGACGGGCGCAAAAACCGCCTAAACGGCTCATTACGAAACAAACTTGCATAGAATTGTTTCGAAATGCGTTCTTATACACAAAAGCCTTCAAATAGCGTTAAGCTATTCAATCACTGATTGATTGTCTCCGCCATCTTTTGGAGAGAGGGTTTGTATGGCTAAAAAACGCAATGGGCGCCAGGATGCCATTAGAGATATTGTGCGCAATAAGGATGTCCGCACGCAGCGCGTGCTGGTTGATGAGCTCCGTGCTATGGGCTTTGATTGCACGCAGGCGACTGTCTCTCGCGATATTGCCGACATGGGGCTGCGTAAGCTCCCTGAGGGCATCTATGTTCTGGCAGAGGACTTGCACCTGCAGCGTATGGTTTCCGAGCTCGTAACGGGCGTTCTGCGTACCGATAATCTGGTTATGATCAAGGCTCAGCCTGGCACGGCTTCCGGCATCGCCGCCGCCGTTGATGCGGCAGAGTTGCCCGATGTACTTGGCTCGCTTGCCGGCAACGATACGATTTTGGTTATTGCCCAGACGGCCGAGGACGGCGAGCGTCTCGAGGCGCTGATCAATAAGCTGAGCAATTCTCGCAAGTAGGCGTGCGGGTCGTGCGCTCGGCATTGTGTGCGCTTACATAGTGGCTTGTAAGGGGTATCGACGTTGGTCGGTACCCCTTTTTTGTTTGCCGGTATAAAGACCGCCCACCAGGTCGCTTCAAACTAAAAGGCCCCGAGCAGTTCAATAAGCTGCTCGGGGCCTTGTTGGCTTTAGTCGCGTATTTCTTAGCCGACCGTATCGTCAGGCGTGGGCGAGGGGTCGGGAGTGGGCGTAGGCGTAGGCGTAGGCGTAGGCGTGCCGCCATCGCCGCCGGTCGAACCACCAGTGGAGCCGCCCGTCGAGCCACCGGTCGTACCGGTGCCGCCGGTGGTGTCGCCGCCCGTGGTCTCGGTGGTCGTGGTCGTCGTGGTAGTCGTTGTGGTGGTTTCCTCTTCCTCTTCGTCCTTGTCCTTGTCGTCGTTCTCCGACTTCTTGGTGTTATTGGTGCCGTAGAACTTCCAGACGCTGTTGTTCTTGTAGGTGGGCGCCGTTCCGGTCGCAAACTCCTCGCGCTCGGTACCGGTCAGAACGGTGTTCATAAACCGCTTAAAGACAGGCAGGTTGGTGCTGTCGCCCAGCAGGTCCGTGCCGTACTTTTGGATGGGGATCTCGCCCGCGGAATAGCCGGTCCACAGGGCGCACGCCAGCTGCGGGGTATAGCCGCAGAACCACAGGTTGGTGGTGTTGTCGGTGGTGCCCGTCTTGCCGGCATAGGGCTGGTTGACGCTCAGGGCGCCGGCAGCACCCGTACCGCTGCCCTTCATGACGCCGGACAGAACATCGGTGACCGCGGCGGCCTCGCCCTCGGTAAGCACCTGTGAGGGATTGTCGGTGTGCTGGTACAGCACCGAACCGGTACGAGAGTCAATCTCGGTGATGGCGATCGGCTGGCGATAGTAGCCGCCGTTGGCAAACGTCGCGTAGGCGGCGGCCATCTCGAGCGGCGAGATCGAGCCGGTGCCGAGGGTCATGACGGGAACGTCCTCGATGTTGTCCTTGGCGGGGTCGATGCCGAGCTTTTTGACGAGCGAGATGATCTTGCTGTTACCGACGGCTTCCGCCACCTGGATGTAGCCGGTGTTGGAGGAGTATGCCGTCGCCTGCTTAAGCGTGATGTTGCCATAGCTCTGGTTGGCGTAATTTTGGACCTCGGTCGTGGTGCCCTTGGCCTTGAGCGGCGAGTTGCAGTTGAGGGTGACGTTGGGGTTCATGCCGTTTTGGATGGCAGTTGCCAGCGTAAAGGCCTTAAAGGTGGAGCCGACGGGACGCTTGGCCGTGGCATGGTTTACGTGGTTCTCGTCGGCGTTGTAGTCGTAGCCGCCCACCATGCACTTGATGTAGCCGGTCTTGGGGTCGACGACGACCATGCCCATGTCCAGGCCGTCAAGCGAGAGCGTGTCGAGCTGCTCGCGGACGGCATTCTCTGCCACCTGCTGCATCGTGGGGTCGATGGTGGTCTTGACGGTCAGGCCGCCCTTAAAGAGCACGTCGGTCGAGAACTCCTGCTCCAGCAGCTGCTTGACGTAGGAGACAAAGTAGGGCTGCGAGTAAACGTCGAGGCCGCTGCCCGAGATTTCGGTCACATTGAGGGTGATGGGCTCGGCCTGTGCGGCATCGTGCTCCTCCTGGGTGATGTGGCCCAGGCGCAGCATGTTGTCGAGAACCTTGTTGCGGCGAGAGAGTGCCAGATCGGGATTGACCGTGGGGTCGTACTGCGAAGGCGAGTTGGGAAGGCCGATGAGCAGCGCGGCCTCGCTGAGGGTGAGGTCGGCGGCGCTCTTGGACAGATAGGTCTCGGCTGCGGCCTCGATGCCGTAGGCGCCGTGGCCGTAATAGATGGTGTTGAGGTACATCATGAGGATCTCGTCTTTGGAGTACATGTCCTCCATCTTGATGGCGATGTAGGCCTCGCGCACCTTACGCTCAATGGTCGAGTCGAACTGCTCCTCCTGCAGGATGGTGTTGCGCACAAGCTGCTGGGTGATAGTCGAGGCGCCTTCGTGCCCGCCGCCGAGGGTTGCCACCGCAGCACGCGCGATACCCCACAGGTCGATGCCGCCGTGCTCGTAGAAGCGCTCGTCCTCGACGTCAACGGTGCCTTGCAGCACGTAGGGGGAGACCTCGTCCTTGGTGATGGACTTGCGGTATTGCGTGTAGAAGCTCGCGATCTTGTTGCCGTTGCAGTCGACGATCTCGGTGGGCTCGCTCACCAGATACGCGTTGGCGTCGGTGTAGTCGGGCAGATCGGACAGCCAGCGGTTGACGTTGCCGACCATGCCGATGCCAAACGCCACGCCCGCGATAAGCAAAAAGCCCAAAAACGAGAGCAGGATTATGGGCAGAGCATGCGTCTTTGAACGGCTGCGTCCCTGTCGTTGGCGAGGACCCATATATTGACCTCCAGGTATGTCGTGCCGGACGGTGGATGTGCCGTCGGGGCAGGATGGACATAAGTTATTACACGATAAACCAAACGGGGCGCGCGAGGCCTCGTGTATGCTGGAAGACGGCATTTTTCAGAGTGAATGCATACCTTGGTAAGGAGTTTGTCGATGGCGATTCGGACGATGGGGCCGAGCGGACAATACGAGACTGGATTGGATGCTGCCGGTGCGGCGCTGCCCGAGCTGCTGGCGCCGGCGGGCGGACTCGACCAGATGCTTGCGGCCATCGCCGCGGGTGCCGATGCCATCTATGCGGGGTTGGGCGGCTTTAACGCCCGTGTGAGCGCCCATGGCTTTACGGATGACGAGTTTGCGCGCGGCTGCGCCGTGGCGCATGCCCATGGCGTGCGTGTGTACGTAACGCTCAACGTGTTCGTGTTTGACGATGAGTTGTCCGACGCGGTGGCGTTGGGAGCTCATGCACTGGAGTTGGGCGCCGATGCTCTGATTGTCGCCGATGCCGGGTTGGCCTGCGCGCTGCGCGCGGCGATTCCCGGGGTCGAGATTCACCTGTCCACGCAGGCGGGCGCTCATAGCGAGAGCGCCGTGCGGCTTGCCGCCGATGAGCTTGGGGTCGAGCGCGTGACGACGGCACGCGAGCTGACGGTCGACGAGATTGCGGCGCTATGTGCCACGGGCGTGCCCATCGAGGTATTCTGCCACGGTGCGATTTGCATCGGCTATTCGGGGGCGTGCGAGTTCTCGGCCCTGCGGCGTGGGCGCTCGGCGATGCGCGGCGACTGCACGCAGCCGTGCCGTCTGGCGTACGACCTAGTGGACGAGGCGGGACAGAGCGTTGTCGCCGTCGAGGGAGATCGTCTGCTGTGTCCGCATGACTATCTGGGTATTGCGCATCTGCCCGAGCTTGTAGATGCCGGCGTTGCGTCGCTCAAGATCGAGGGGCGCATGAAGAACCCCGATTACGTATTCAACGTGGTGCGGGTTTGGCGCCGGGCGCTCGATATGCTGCGCGACGGCGCGTGGGACCCCGGTACCGTGGAAGAGCTTGAGCGCGAGCTGGGAAGGTCGTTTAACCGTGGGTTTACCGATGCGTACCTGCGAGGGCGTTCGGGTGCCGAGCTGATGAGCTTTGAGCGTGCGATTAACCAGGGCGTGCGCGTGGGGCGCTTGGTCGCTGTGGGCCACGAAGAGGTGACCGTTGAGCTCGACGCTGCCGTGGCGGCGGGTGACACGCTCGAGATTCGGTTTTATCCGGGTGTCGACGCGCGTCCCGATGTGCCTAAGCGCTGGCCGCAGGTGCCCTGCCCGGTGGATGCCGCAGCGGGGAAGCGCGTCGTCGTGCATTGCAAGCGTAAGGTGGACACGGGCTGCGAGGTATACCTGATTCGCAGCGCCGGCGTGTTGGATCAGACGGCGGCGGTGTTGGAGCGCATGCGGGCCGAGGCGGATGCGATTGCGCCCGTTGCACGTGCCGTTGAGGCACTGCCCTTTGAGGACGTTGCGGTGGATGGCGGTGCGTCGACGGAGTTGGTGGAGTGCGCGGTTCCCACTCGCATGGTTTTTGCTTGGCAGCTGATGGATGCCGACCCGCGCGGAGAACTCGATTTGTCCGACGCCGTTGTGGTGCTTGACGAGGTGTGCCGCACGGGTGACGCTGACCGGACCTGCTCACTGATGCAGCGTGCCGGGCGCGTCGTCTGCCGCAACCTAGGACAGGTGGTGATCGCTCGCGAGCTGGGCGTGACGTTTGACGTGGCGGCGCCGGTGTTCTGCGCGAATCGGGCCACGCTTACCTGGCTGCGCGGACTTGGTGCGGGGCGGGTGTACTTGCCGGCCGAGTTGCTCGGCAATGATGCGGAGCGTATTGCCGAACTGGCTGCTGAGCCCGACGTCTTGGGTCCGGTCGACGCCGACCGTCCCGAGCTTATGGTGTGCGAGCACTGCCTGCTGACCGCCGAGGGCGTCTGCGCCACCGATGCGACGGGACAGGTCCGTTGCCGCGACTGCTTGCGTCGTCGGCAGGTACGCTATCTGGTCGAGCGTGACGGTACACGTCTGCCAGTTGCCATTGACGCATGCGGCAGGACGAGGATTTTCCTGTCGTAAGTGCCGCGTCGCGTCAGTTTGTTATCATAAGAGAGTTTATGGACTTCCAGCACCGCCGTTTTCGGCGAGGGTGCTATAGCAAAAGGAGGATACCCAATGCTGTCTGTTGACGAGCAAATGCGTATCATCACCTCGGGCGCCGCGCAGATCGTTCCCGAGGCCGACCTTCGCAAGAAGCTTGAGAAGGGCGAGCCCCTCAACATCAAGCTCGGCGTCGACCCCACCAGCCCCGACCTGCACCTGGGCCACGCTGTGCCGCTGCGCAAGATGCGTCAGTTCCAGGACCTGGGCCACAACGTCACCCTCATCATCGGCAACGGTACCGCGCTGATTGGCGACCCTTCGGGCAAGAATTCCACCCGTCCGCAGCTTTCGCAGGAGCAGATTGAGGCCAATGCCGAGACCTATGTGAGCCAGGCCATGAAGATCCTGGATCCCGAGAAGACCACCATCGTGCACAACGGCGACTGGATCCTTTCGATGGATCTGGCCGGCCTGCTTCAGGTGTGCTCCAAGTTCACCGTCGCCCGCATTCTTGAGCGCGATGACTTTACCAAGCGCTACCAGTCTCAGACGCCGATCGCCCTGCATGAGTTCCTGTATCCCGTGATGCAGGCCTTCGACTCCGTTCAGATCAAGGCCGACGTGGAGATGGGCGGCACCGACCAGCTCTTCAACCTGCTCGCTGGTCGCGAGCTCATGGAGAAGATGGGCATGGAGCCGCAGATCGCGCTCACCATGCCGCTGCTCGAGGGCACCGACGGCGTGCGCAAGATGTCCAAGTCCTATGGCAACTACATCGGCCTGACCGACGCTCCCAAGGATATGTTCGGCAAGACCATGTCCATCCCCGACGAGATGATCGGCAAGTACTATCGTCTGGCCAGCTCGTTCGCCCCGGCCGAGGTCGACAAGATCGACGCCGCCCTGGCCGACGGTTCTGCCGACCCCTACGAGCTCAAGCGCGCTCTGGGCCGCGACCTGTGCGATACCTACCACGGCGCCGGCGCCGGCGACGAGGCCCAGGCCGAGTTCGACCGTGTGTTCAAGGAGGGCCAGCTTGCCGACTTCCCCGAGAAGCACGTTGAGCTGACCGTCAACGACGAGGGCCAGATTTACCTCGCCGGCCTGCTCAAGGACCTGGGCCTTTCGGCCAGCGCCGGTCAGGCCCGCCGCGACATCGACGGCGGCGGCGTCAAGATCAACGGCAAGGCTGTGGCTCCCAAGAGCTACAACATCGATCCGAGCGCCCTCAAACTGGGCGACACCCTCTCTGTGGGCAAGCGCAAGGGCTTCAAGCTGGTCTAACGAGCGAGTTGACCTCACAAGTGCAACAAGGCCGCAGCCGGAACGATTCCGGCTGCGGCCTTTTAAGTTGAGCGTGGAAAATCTCTCGCTGGTCGGCACTTGGGGACGTTCCTTTTGTGCCGGCATCTAGGGACGCTCCTTGTCATTGGCGCAAAGCAACCTGCTCCCATTGCGCTAAGCGGCGTGTGCCGTTAAGCGGAGAGGCGTATTGTTGACCCATCGTTTGGGCATACAATGGCTATGAGCATGCTGCGGTGAAGGCTTGTCCGCTCCGCAGCTTTTTTCTACGGTTAAAGGAGTATGTATGTCCGTTGAGGTCATGAGGACTGTGATCGAGGCCGCCGAGGGCCGCGTGCCCGTCGACACGCTGTTTACCAATGCGCAGATCGTCGACGTGTATGGCCAGCGTGTGGCGCCCGGTAGCGTTGCCGTCAAGGACGGTGTGATCGTCGGCGTGCTCTACGATGGTCGCGACGATGCCGCTGGCACCTACGAGGCAACCGAGGTCATCGACTGCCAGGGTCGCTATCTCGCTCCCGGTTTTATTGACGGGCATTTGCATATCGAGTCTTCGAACATCCGTCCCGCCGAGTATGCTCGCATGGCCGCGACGCGCGGTACTACCACCGCCATTGCCGACAGCCACGAGATTGCCAATGTTGCCGGTCTCGACGGCTTGCGCTTTATGATCGAGGACGGTCGCCGCGCGCCCATCTCCATCAAGTACATGATGCCTTCGTGCGTGCCCGCGCTGCCCGACGAGCAGGCCGGTGCCGTTATTTCGGCTGCCGATATGCAGGCGTTTTTTGCCGAGCATCCAGGCGATGTCTTTGGTCTGGGCGAAATGATGAACCTGCCGGGCGTCTTTATGGCCGACCCCGAGACCTGTGCTCGCATCGATGCTGCCAACCAGACGCCGTCCAAGCAGGTTGACGGCCACGCGCCGCTCGTTGCCGGTAAGGACCTCAATGCCTATGCCGCAGCGGGCATTATCGCCGACCACGAGTCGACGATTCCCGAGGAGGCACTCGACAAGCTATCTCGCGGCATGTATGTGATGCTGCGTGAAGGTACGTGCAGCCATGACCTGGCCAATCTATCGCCGATGCTGCTGGAGAATCCCGCGCGCGCCCGCCGCTGCTGCTTTGCGACCGACGACCGCGCTCCCTCCGATGCGCTTTCGACCGGCATGATCGACAACGCCTGCCGCGTGGCCATCGAGGCCGGCGTCGACCCGGTGGTCGCTATCTCCATGGCGTCCCTTTCCACGGCTGAGGCATTTGGCCTGGACCACGGCTGCCGCGACCCGCACGAGCTCCGCGGCGCAATCGCCCCGGGCAAACGCGCCGATCTGCTGCTGCTCGATGACCTGACGTTTGCCACGGCTCCGCATCGTGTTTATGCCGCCGGTGCCCTGGTGGCGCAGGATGGCACCTTTGTGGGCGAGATTGCACCCGAGATGGCCGAGGTTGCAGCCCTTGCCGATGAGCTGCGCGCCTCCGTTAAGCTGCCGAAGCTTTCGCTCGACGTATTCGACTATGCCTTTAAGCCGGGCGAGGCCGTGATTGACGTGGTACCGGGTAAGGCCATCACGGGCGTGGCTCGCCCCGAGAGTGCCGAGGGTCTGCGCCGCATTATGCTGATCGAGCGTCACGGCCGCGGCGTGTCGCTGCAGGCCGAGGGCGCCGATGGCGACGGCCCCGCTGGCCTGGGCCTGGTCGGCAAGCATATCGGTCGCGGCTGGGTGCGCGGTTTCACCATCACCGGTGGTGCCATTGCCTCCACGATCGGCCACGACTCGCACAACGTGTGCGTGGTGGGCGACAATGCGGCGGATATGATGGCTGCCGTCGAGGCCGTGGGCCAGGGCGGCCACGTGCTGGTGCGCAACGGCGAGGTCGTGGCGCGCATTCCGCTGGCGCTCGGTGGCCTTATGAGCGAGGGCACGGCCGAGGACGTTGCCGCGCAGCACGACGACTTTATGGTCAAGGCGCGCGCCATGGGTATTGAGCCGCCGCTCGACCCCATCATGGGCATTATCTTCCTGCCCCTGCCGGTCATCCCGACGCTCCGCATCCGCCCCGAGGGCATGTTCGACGTTACAACCTTCACCTATGCCGACTAGTCATCGGGGACGTTCTTAAACGACTAGTCGTCGGGGACACTCTTTGGCGGGCTGCCTGACGCCGCGACCGTAGGACCTCTGGCATGTGTGAGCTATTTGCCAGGTCCTTGAAACGTTTGCGCCCGCGGAGTCTTATTTGAGCTCCCTTTGGGTACGTTGGAATCGGATACACGTTCGATTCCAACAAGCCCGAAGGGAGCTTTTCTATGTTTAAACTGATTGCATCCGATATGGACGGCACACTGCTTGACGAAAACGGCCAGGTGCCTCCCGAGACCTACGAATTGATTCTGGCGCTACACGAGCATGGCGTGCATTTCGCCGCATCGTCAGGTCGTCGCTACGATCGCCTGTGTGAGTTCTTTGCGCCCGTTCGCGACAAGATGGACTTTGTTGCCGCTAACGGCGCCCAAGTCTACGCCGACGGTAAGATGGTAGACCGTGAGGTGTATTCGCACCTGGCGATTCGAAGGCTCGCCCAAGCCGTCAGGACGTTTCCCAATCTGCATCTTGCGCTCTTTGACCGAACCAAGTCCTTCTTGCTCGATGACGAGTGCAAGTTCGTGCGTGAGGTCGATAAGGACCTTCCCAATGCCGAGCGCATTTGGGAGCTGCCCGATCCCAGCGTAAATATCATCAAGGCGAGTATCTTTTGCGATGACTGTGCCGTTATGGACAGTGCCTACGTACTGCAGCGCGAGCTTGGCCAGCTTTTTACCTTTGCGCCTTCTGGAAACGCATGGATCGATGCCATGCAGCCTGGTGTGTCGAAGGCCTCGGGAATCGAGCAGCTCATGGAGCACTATGGCGTCGAACGCGACGAGGTCATGGCGTTTGGCGACTCGATGAACGACTACGAGATCATTCGCTTTGTCGGCACGGGCTGCGCGATGGAAAATGCGCGCCCCGCGCTCAAGGCGGTGGCCGATCGCGTCGTAGGCTGCAACCGCGACCACGCCGTTCAGCATGAGCTCCGTCGCGTGCTGGAGAGTCTCTCCTAATCCGGCAGATGGGGACGTTCCTTTTAATATGAGCAGGACATTGTCAAGAGGCAAAATCGGGCCTGGCCCCAACGATATGGGGTCAGGCCCTCTCCCTATATCAACCCGTCCGCGGCGACCTCGGCGTGTCTTCCCGACGCTCGTCTTTGCAGTTTAATATCCGCCCGTGGCGATCTCTCGCTGGGCAATCCGTTGCTACGGCTGAGGCTTCTTCGTCGAACCGACAGTCTGTGCACGCGTGTGGCGCCCTGGGCGCTCGCAGAAAAGGGACCTGAGGTTCGCCTCAACGGCTTCGGATCGAACCGCTTCCGGGGTGATCGGCTTATGTGCGGGGGACCGGCCCCCTACGCCTCCTCGGCCATGAGGCCGACCGCCCACACCCAGCAGGCGAGCTCGCGCGCCGTGGCCACGTTCGCCTTGTTGTTGTGGACCCCGCGCGCGAGCAGCGCCTCCCGCCTCTCGACCAGCCTCCGCACGCCCTTGGCGGCATGCCTGCGGGCGACCCGGTCCGGGGCCTGGCCCCTGGCGAGGTCCTTCGGCCGCCCCGAGCACGTCAGGTAGTGCCACGCGGCCTCGACCAGCGCCTTCCTCAGGTGTTTGTTGCCCGCCTTGGTGATCGCGCCCCTGCGGTCGCTCTCCCCGCTGGAGTGCTCGGAGGGCGTCAGGCCGACCCCTGCGGCGAACGACCGGGCGTTCCTGAACCTCGAGAACTCGCCGGCCTCGAACACGAGGTCGGCGGCCGTCGCGGTGTCGACGCCCTTGAGGCAGCGCAGGGAGTCGACCCTCCTCCTCCACCTGGGCTTGCGGGCCTCGGCCTCGACGAGCCCCTCGAGCCTCGCCTTCTCCTCCGCCGCCCGCCTGACCGCGTCGACGTAGTAGGCGAGCACGTCGTTGTCGGCCCCCTCCGCGAACCTAATCGACTCGATCCAGGACCAGTGCGCCCGGGTCCAGTTGCCCTTCCTGCGGCCGGTGGGCGTCCTCTCGTCGAAGACGAGCCCGTGCCTGAGCAGGAACTTGGAGAGCCGCTGCTTCGAGCGCGAGAGGTCGTCCCTCGCGTCCTCGAGCGCCCTGGTCAGGTCGCGGGCGGCCTCGCACTCGTCGTCGGGGACCCACACCTCGACCACGTTGCCGACCGACAGCATGCGGGCGAGGAACTCGGCGTCGTTGCGGTCGTTCTTCCTGCGCCTGTCCGCGCTGGGCTTGATCATCTTCGAGACGGCGCCGACCACGCAGTCGACCCCGAGGCCGGAGAGCCTCTTCTGCAGGTCGAAGCCCGTGACCCCGGACTCGTACACGCACCTGGCCCTGGGGTCCATGGAACGGACCCACTCCGCGACGGCGCCGGCGTCGTAGCCGAAGGTCGCGGCACGTACCTCCCCGGTCATGACGTCGAGGGAGACGGCCTTTATCGAGCGGGCGTGGACGTCGAGGCCGATGAAGGTGGTAGTATCGAGCATGGGAGCCCCTTCCATGAATGCGGCGTGGCCGCCGCGGCTGAATTAGACACTCACCATTGTCGGCCTAATCCGCGGTCTTTCATGCAGCAGGGGCTCTCAATGTTTTTATGTCCTGCTCATATCGTCTCTGCCGGCAGTGGGGGACAGTCCTTGCAGCTTTTTGCGAAGAGTGTCCCCAGTGACTAGTCGTTTAAGAATGTCCCCAATGACTAGTCGATGACTAGGCGAGGGCGGCCATGATGGTGCGGGCGACACCGTCGTGGTCGTTGTCGAACTCGGTGATGGCGTCGGCGGCCTCGCGATCCTCGGGCTCGGCGTTGATCATGGCCATGCCATGGCCCGCTGCCTGCAGCATGGGGATGTCGTTGATGTTGTCGCCGAAGGCCCAGGCGTCGGCGAGAGACTCGCCCAGATGCCCGCATAGCCAAGCCAATGCCGTTCCCTTGGTGGCGCCCTCGCCCATGACCTCGATATTCATGGCGTACGAACGCGTGACCTCAATGCCTCCGAGCGTTTCGAGCTCCGCCGCGATGGCGTCGCGATCGGCCGGGTCGTGCCAGTACATGGCGATGCGTTCGAGCGTCTCGACCTCGTCGATCTTGCTGTCGATATCCATGTCGATCGGTGTTCGCGTACGCTTGAGCGAAGCCGCGATGTGGGGGTCGCCGCCGCAGAATTCGTCCAGGCGCGCGTAGAGCGAGCGGGGGAGGAAGCACTGCCCGTCCGCGAAGATATCGAAGGTCACATCATGGCCGGCAGCAATGCTATGGACGCGGTGGGCGATGGCGCGGTCGAGCGGTCGGCTCAAAATGTGCGTAGCACGTGAGGTGTCGGTGGGCGTACCGGCGTCGAGCTGCCAGACGCTGGCACCGTTGGCGCAGACCGCGTAGTGTACGGCGGGGTGGGCGAGGATGGGCTCAAAGATGCCCGACAGCGGGCGCCCCGTGCAGGGCACAAACTCAATACCGCGGCGCGCAAGCTCGTCGAGCATCGCCCAGGTGGCGTCGCTCATCTGCTTATCGCTCGTCAGCAGTGTTCCATCCATATCGGAAAATACAATCATTTGATGCAGCCCTTTCTACTGGCATAAAAAGCGTGGCCGAGGGCGGTGATGCCCTGGCCACGCTCGGGTTCTATAACGGTCCGCGTCCTAGCGATCGGCGAGCGGCTTATACTCCAGCGGCTCGATAACCGGGCGATACGCGGGACGGATGATGCGGTGCGCGCAGAAGAGCTCTTCCATGCGGTGCGCCGACCAGCCGGCCATGCGGGCGACGGCGAACAGCGGCGTAAAGAGCGTCTCGGGCACGCCGAGCATCTTGTAGATAAAGCCCGTGTACAGGTCGATGTTGGCGCAGATGGGCTTGGTCATGCCGTGATCGCGCATCACTTGCGGTGCCAGGCGCTCGATGCGCTCGATGAGCGCGAACTCCTCGCCCAGGTCCTTCTTGGCGGCAAGCGTGCGCGCATAACGGCGGCACACCTCGGCGCGCGGGTCGCTCAGCGTGTAGACGGCGTGGCCCATACCGTAGATGAGACCCGTGCCGTCGAAGGCCTGCTTGTCGAGAATCTTGCCCAGGTAGGCTGCGACCTCGTCCTCGTCCTCCCAATTGGAGACATGCGCACGGATGTCCTCGTGCATGGACACGACCTTGGCGTTGGCGCCGCCGTGGCGCGGGCCCTTGAGCGAGCCGATAGCCGCGGCGTAGGCGGAATACGGGTCGGTGGCCGAAGACGACAGCACGCGGCAAGCGAAGGTGGAGTTGTTGCCGCCGCCGTGCTCGGCATGCAGCATGAGCATAACGTCGAGCAGCATCGCCTCATCGTGGGTGAACGCCATGCCGCCGCGCAGGACCTGTAGGATGGTCTCGGCGGTGGAGAGACCGGGCGTGGGGTGCGGCACGTGCACCTCGGAGCCGCGAAGCTTGGCGATCGAGGCCATGTGTGCGAAGGCGGCGATGCGCGGGAGACGTGCGAGCATGGAAATGGCGACGTCGATTTCGTGCTCGGGCGTGATCACGTCTGGTTCGGCATCGAAGGCGTAGAGCAGCAGCACGGCGCGCTGGAGCACGTTCATGATGCTCGACGACACCGTGGTCATAGGGAACTCTTTAACGTACTCGTCGCTCAGATGTCTAAAGGCACCTAGGCGCTCGCAGAAGCCGCCGAGCTCTTCCTTGTTGGGTAGCGAACCCGTGATAAGCAGATAGGCGACTTCTTCGTAGCCGTAGCGATTTTCGGCCTGGGCATTGTTGACCAGATCCTCGATGCTGTAGCCGCGAAGCGTGAGCTTGCCCTGGTCGGGCACGACCTTTCCGTCGACCTTGTTGTAGCCGTGCGCATCCGAGATACGAGTGAGGCCCGCGACCACGCCCGAGCCGTCGGCATTGCGCAGGCCGCGCTTGACATTGTGCTCAACAAATAGGCCCTCGTCATAAGGGTCAGTCGGCAGGCCATAGTAGAGATTTTCGCTTTCGGGCGAAATCTGGCGGCTCGCTTCGTAATCCAAGACCAGGCGGCTCAGGTGGTCGTCGAAGCGGTAATAGATTTTCTTGGCGTCGTAGGCCATGCGCGCTCCTCTCCGGGCCGCATCGGGGTGACTTGCATGGGCATGCGCGCGTCAGGCTATCCCCAGCGGCTTGCTCGCTACAGGCGGTACATAAAGTTGAAGACGTCCTCGCGCTGGATGGACACGTTGACGCCCGAAAGCTCGCCGGCCTCGGCCAGCGCCTTCTGCAGCTCGGCGAAGTCGAGCTTGGACTCGGCGGTATCGGCCAGCATGGTCATGGTGAAGATGTCCTCGATAATGGACTGCGTGATGTCGCGGATGTCGACGTTGGCCTCGCCTAGGACACGGGTGACGCCGGCGACGATGCCGGGGCGGTTCTTGCCAAGGACGGTGATGACGATACGGGAGGACGAGATCTCGGCCATGGGAAACCCTTTCGCGTGATTGCGGCGCGCGCGGGGCGCTCCGCTACGGTACAGTGTTCATCATTGTACCTGTCTGGCGCAAAAAAGGCGCGCTCGCTGCGGCGTTACATGCCTGCAACATGAGCGTAAGGGGGAAGGCCGTACGGGGAAGAGCCGTCTGGCGCGTGTCCGGCTCGTGTTGGGTTGATTTCCGATCTCAGCCGAACACATTGAGCGGACAGGCCGTTCCCGCAGTCAGCCGAACGCCTCCGACGGCTGATTCCGAACTGGAAGCGGAGGGCATCCCCGCCCTTCGGTAGGGGATACCGCTCCGCGGCGCATGCCGCGGGCGGCGCCCCTATCGGACCACCGTGACCTCAGTTGGGATGGGCCCAGCACTGCCGCGTACTCGGTGAGCTAGAGCCAACTGTTCGTCTTCACGTCGCGTATGGCGATATTTCGGTCGTCCGGCTCGGTGATGCCGTAGCCGAACGCCTGGAGCGTCTCGATGGACTCCTGGATCCTCTGTTGGAACATGGGACCCGGATCGACCCTCGGCCCGAGGTGCCCGCGCCAAAGGCACGGCGTGGCGCGCAGCATGTTATGGATTTTGGAGATGGGCTCGATGTCGGCGTAGACGTTGAGCGTCGCCATGGCGTCCTTGTGGCCGAGGATCGATTGGAACGCCTTGATATCGCCGCCTTGGCGGATCCACTGCGTTGCGAACGTGTGGCGAAGGCCGTGGAACGTGATCAGCTCGTCGTTGGTGCCCATGAGGCCGTTGGTCTCCGAGAACGTCTTGAACGCCCTGCGGATATAGCTTGTCGTCGCGAAGGTCGCGCCCGGCTCCGACAGGATGTAGCAGTCCCCGATCTCGACCGCCCCGGTAAGGCCGCGCAAGCGCAGCTTTCCGCAGTCGATCTCGTGGGTCTCCTTCAGGAAGGGGAGTAGGCCGACCGGGTCGATGGGGATACCCCTGGCGTCATGGGTCTTGGTGTCCTTGATGAACGAACCCATTCCCTTCGCGTACGCCACCGAGTGTCTGATCGAGATCAGGCCCGTCTCGAAATCCACATCGCACCACCGAAGGCCGCAGACCTCGCCGATTCGCATCCCCGTGTGCAGGGCGAGTACGACCGCCCTCTAATCCTCGGCGGACCAATCGAGTCCGAACTCCTTTCGGGCATCCTCTTCGCTCATGACTTCGAGAAGGTCTCCGGGTTGGCAACGAAGGGCGAGGCATAGCTGCTCGAGTGTGTTGAAGCGAATGCCGCGAATATGCCCTTTTTTAATACGGGACAGGTTCACGGGCGTGGTTCCAATCCTTTCGGCAAGTTCGTTCGAGGAAATCTTTCGCTCGGCCATGATCTTGTCGAGGCGAACAATTACGGGCATGGCGTTTCCTTACGCAATCTCGTCGGAGTCGAGGTACAGCTCTCGGGCGTACAAGAAGAGCTGGGAAAGCATGAACAGGACGATGCCGAGAACCAGAGAGGTCCAATCGAATGATGAAGCGATCTCTTGGGCGCCGACGGCCCCCTCGCCGCCAAACATCGAAACGGAGGTTTTGAGTGAGCCGGCGTAGAGGCTGGTGGCAGCTTGAACAACGAAGAGAATGCCGAGCACCTTCAAGCATGTCGCAGACCCTTTCTTGAAGGGGTCTCCGCTCTTGATCGTCCACACGAGAACGGCGCTGAGGATGGTCGTAGCGATACCGATGACGGCAGGGACCAATGTCGAGATCGCAAGGGCTGGATACACGGGGGAGTCTGCAATTACAGGGTTGTCGAGCACTTCGATTGCTGGCTTTAAGGAGAACGCCACTTGTGCGATGGCGGTGGCGCAAAGGGTCGCAGAGGCTATCGCACATGCGATGCGGAAGGAATGAAGCCGGGGAGTGCGATTGTCGGAACTCATAATAACCTCCGAAGAATTTAAAAAACTCAGGTTACTTTTTAACAGTTTATGTTAAATTGACTTTGCCGGCAAGTAATCACAGCATGCTGCAACTGAAACCCCGCGCATCGGGCTGAATCGTGTTGAAACGAGCTGGTGATACGTATGCTCAAAATCTCGAAGGCGATCTTTAGGTCGCTTCTCTCCTCCAGGTCGCTCTGTGTTGTCGTTGTTGCGTTGATGGTTCTTTGTGCTCTGCCCGTCTTCAGGAGCGCGGCTGGCATCGACGGACGGGTCGAATACCTCGAGTCGGGAATAACCCGTGTTGAGCAGGAATTGTCAGCATCCTATGCGGATGCGCTTGTGAATGCGGGGGAGGACGGTGTCTATACCTCTTCATCAAGCATGCCCGCGCTTCTGTACCCTCTTGCCGCGGGACGTCTTATCTTGGCACCGCTCTCTCCCCTACTTCCGTTTCTGCAGGTATCGGATGGAGAGTACACCTATTATGACGGATCGAAGGAGTACTTGCTATGGGTCGCAACGGCCGTTGCCGTCTCGTTCCTTGCCGCGCGTCTTAACAAACGTGAAAAGCTCATCATTCAGGCACCGATGGGCGAGCTGGGTAGACTTGTTGCATCGAGCGTATGGGCGAGTGTTTTTGCAATGCTTGCCGTCCTCGCCATCAATCTTCCAGGGATAATCGCCGCGCTTGTGAAGAATGGCCCGGGCTCGCCGTTCTATCCGATAGGCTACATTCAATATGCGACTCCGGTTATCAAACCGGCTTGGCTGGTGTTCGCGCAGACGGCCATCTTGCAATTCTTGGTGGCAGCGTTCATCTCGCTTGTCGTTCACCTTGCCGTGAAGATTGCCAATAACCCTACGCTTGGAATCGTGTTCGTATGTGCCCTGATGGGGGTGACGATGGTTCCCGGGTATTACGGAAGATCCATCGCTTTACGTGAGTTCGCCCTGTTGAATCCCCTTTCGTATGCGAACACCGAGTTGACCGTCGGCGCCTATAGCCCGTACCCGACAACGCAGATAGTGAATCTGCCCGGACTTTGCTTCGAGCGTGGCGCGATTACCCTCGTATGCGCAATCGGGATCGAGGTGCTGGCAATTAGCCTGCTTTGCGTTGCTGGAAAGAGCGGCTGCGCGCGCCCGATGCCCCCGATTTGTCTTGAGAGAGGTTCCTTCACCGCATCGAGAGCGGCAACTCGTTCGAGCGCTTGTGCCTCCGCCGTTGCATACGTAAGAACGATGGGGAAACTGCTCCTGCATTCTCCTGCCCTCGCCGTATGCGCGATTGCAATGTCGACGACGATGCTGGCCCCGGCTCTGGTCGAGATGTTTCCTGACGCTGATAACGTTTCCGCTGTTCGGTATAGGGATGGGGAGCTCCGTTCAATAGATCGGTATCTAGAGCAGAACGCTGCGAATATGGACGTCGAGGGCAAAGCGGCCCTGGAAGACATGCGGGATGCTCTTTCGGGCTTCGTGTACGCGCCTATGCCTGCGGAGGGGTTTCGAAGCCTTGCGACGTACGAGCGCGCTCGAGGTGAGCTGGGCGCGGCAGATGCGACTCTCCTGCAATCGATCGGAATCGAGCCGGAGACTCCTTCTCGTGCGGAGGCGCGCGCCCTTCTGCTCGAGTCGATCGCGAGCTTGCCGGACCCCAAGGTTTACGAGTTAAGTACGAAGATGCCCCCATTAATCCTCCTTTCCTATCTCCAGGCAGCGCTTCCTTCCTTGTTTTGGCTGTTGCCCGTGGTTGTCACATCGCTTGCGTGCACCTACCTGCGGTGCCGTTCCCTTCTGGTTTTCCAAGTCCCCGCAACAGCGCATGTGCGTTTTCTGACGGCTGTTGCGCTGTCTCTCCTGCTTGGCTTGGCGCTGCTTTTGGTGTCGATGGTTCCCGCTGCGGTTGTGTCCTTGATTAAGAACGGTGCGGGTGGATCGGAGTATCCCGTCGCTCTCATTCGGGCGGGAGCTTCGACAACGTCCATGGTGGGGGAGGCGGTGTTGCGTAGCGTTCCGTTGCTGGTCATGGCATACGGCGTGATTTCCGTCGTCGCTGCGTTGACAGCAGCGATTAGCCGCAGCCCCGTTGTCACCGGAGTGGTTTGCGCGGTTCTCTTGGTGTTGGGTTCGTTGAGCGCTCATGTTGAAAGCGCGGGCATGGGCGCCGCGCTGCTGGCTCCATTCGCCTCGTTTGATCCCGCTTCCCAGGTGGGGACGATTGGGTTCCTTGGGCGAGGGACGAACGCGATGCCTTTTGGAGAGGTCGTCGGCGCATCGGGCGCTCTGCTGGTGGTCTTGGGCGCCGTATCTCCGTTGTTGGTGCGCCTGGGTGTTCCGAAGATCGAAAGGGGATGATCTCGATGATTGACCTTCAAACGCTGACGATCTCTTATGGAAAGAAGGTGCTCGTAGATTCGGTGGACGCTGAGTTTGCCCCGGGTACGGTCTACGGTCTCGTCGCTCCGAACGGGCATGGAAAGACGACGTTGCTGCGTGCGATGGCAGGTTTGCCGGGTCCTCGCGTGGACGGGAGCATCGTTCTGGATGAGGTGCAGGGTACGGGTGCGAGAGAGGTCCGTTCTATGATCTTCTATGCACCTGGTGAGGGGACGCTGCTGTATCCCGGATTGCGTGCGGAAGATCACCTCAAGATGGTTTGCGATATGTGGCCGCATGCTCGCGATATCGAAGAGATAGTGGAACAAACGCAGATAGGCGAGTTCGCGAAGATGAGGATCCGCACTCTGAGCCAGGGCATGAAGCAGCAGCTTACCCTGGCGATTGCGTATGCGACGGGTGCGCGGTACCTTCTATTAGATGAGCCCATGAACGCGCTCGACCCCAGCAGGGTGGGCTTGCATTCAGAGATCCTCAGGAAGCTGGCCGATTCTGGTACGTGCATCATCATGTCATCCCACATCTTGGATTCGGTCGATAGGCTGTGCGATGAGATTCTGTTTTTGAAGGATGGGAGGCTCATTAGAAGCATTCCGCAAGATGATGCTGCGCCGAAGTCTCCTGGATCCCATTTCGCAAAGCCTGCCGGACGCGCCGAGGGTGCGCTAAGCACGTATCGGCGACTCTACGAAAAAGGCGGGTAGAAATGCAAGTTAAAAATCTATGTGGTCAATGTGATGCCGTTGAACCCGCGTATCGATACCGCTCAGCCATTCGCCTCGCCCCCATCGCACGCATCTTCATTCGGTCTGTCATTATTAATCTAACGATGCTTTGAGGAACGTAGGTGCTTCCAAATGTACTGTCGACTTCTTCTCAAACTAATCCTAAGAGACAAGGCCGTATGGATCTCTACGCTCGTTCTCGCCGCAGCCTTCTCCGTCCCCATTGCGTTCAATTCACCCATCTACGGGCCCTTCTTTATGAAACAGGGCATGCAGAGCTTTGTCGACGCATTCAATACGCGCGCGCCCCAGGCCAGCGGCACAGACCTATCTCCAGAGCAGCAAAATGACGCGGAGCTTGCAAGATACGCGAACGCCGCCCTCGCCGCTCAAACCGACGCCGCCTTTCTCGATTCTGCCGAGAGCTACTACGCGCTCATGGACGAGGGCTTCCAATCCGGGTCCATCGTGGGGGACCAGGAGACCAATGACGCAGACCTCGCGTATTGCCGTGCCCTGAGCAGCTCCGGCATCGCGGATATCCCGGCCTCCGCAAACGACCTGCCGTTCCTCTCCTTCCTGCCCTACGCCATTGCCCAGGCGCCGTCTTTCCTTCCCTTCATCCCCTTCCTTCTCTCGTCGATACTCGTGCTCGGCGCCACAAGGCCCGGGACCCCGGCGGCAAAGGCGCCCGTGCCCAAATTCCGGCGCCTTATCCAGACCGTGTTTTCGATAATCGGCGCGGGGACCGCGATGCTCCT